>JAWKNL010000027.1:0-78038 GCA_041391725.1 Bacteroidia bacterium | reverse complement strand
CTGTGTTCCTTTTTCTGTAGTGTTATGTTTTAAACACAGAGGCCGCAGAGACACAGAGGGTTTTCTCCGTTTCTCTGTTTCTCTGTGTTCCTTTTCGGCAATGTTATGTTTTAAACACAGAGACACAGAGGGATTGTTACTTTTGGTGATTTTTTTCCATTGAGGGAATATCGTTAAAAGTGATATTGAAGGAAATAAAACAAAACCATGGAAATAAATAAAATCAGTGAGATAGTAATTGGCTGTGCCCTAAAAGTTCATTCAGTTTTGGGGCCAGGGCTTTTGGAAAATGTTTACGAAATTTGCCTTTATGAGGAATTGAAATCAACCGGACTAAAAATTGAAAGGCAAAAGTATCTGCCTGTAGTCTATAAAGATATAAAGCTGGATGCTTCTTTTCGCATTGACCTGATGATAGAAGATCAGCTAATAGTTGAGCTAAAGGCGGTAGAAACGATACATCCGATTTTTATGGCGCAAATCATGACCTACCTCAAGCTTTCAAAATGTAAAATAGGTCTATTGATCAACTTTAATGAAAAATGGCTGAAAGACGGAATAAAAAGAGTAATATTCGACCACTGAAAACACACTCCTCCTGAACCTGCCATTTCCAATGATTGAAATTCTCAACAACAATCCCATTCTCCTCCTGTTTCTGGTAGCCTCGCTGGGTTATCTGGCCGGCAGCATCAAAATCCGTGGCGGAGCGTTGGGGGTTTCCGGCATTTTGTTTACCGGACTGATTTTTGGCGGTATAGATGCAAGCTTGCAAATACCCGAAATCATCCTCCAGTTGGGACTTTCGCTATTTGTATATTCGATCGGGTTGAGTTCCGGCCCGGCATTTTTCAGGTCTTATCAGAAAAACGGACTGCAGGACATTGTGTTTATCGCTTCGATGCTGGCGCTATCCGGACTGTTTGCCGTAGGGCTTTGGTATTTGTTTGACTTTTCGGCGGCGATGATCGGGGGTGTTTATTCCGGAAGCACTACCAACACAGCCGCAATGGCAGGGCTGCTGGACTTTATCGGGCACTCATATGGTACAACAGAAGGAGCGGGGATTGCAGAAGATGTGGTTGTCGGTTATTCATTTTCCTATCCTATGGGCGTTTTGGGAGGAATCATTGCCATTGTCGTGATGGAGAAGCTGCTGAAAATTGATTTTGAAAAAGAAAAACGCGACCTGAGAAAAGAGTACCCGCTGGATGAAGGCCTTACGCATGTAGTGGTTGAAATCACCAATGCCGAAATTCAGGAGACAGCAGTTCGCGATCTTTTCAGAAAGTACAACTGGCACGTAGTGTTTGGGCGCACCTTTCGCGACGGTAAGATCAGTCTTACCAACTACGATATGACGCTTTTACCCGGAGATTTTATTACGGTGCTGGGAAATCCGGAGGAAATCAGGGCAGTAGTAGAGGTCTTGGGCAGGGAAGTGGAAACCACAGTTTTTGGAGATACTACTGTTTTTGAAGGCAGGCAGATTCTGGTTTCTAATCCGGATGTGGCAGGCCGCACCATTGCTGCACTGAATATTCAGGAAAAATATAATGCCATCATTACTCGTATCCGGCGCGGAGATATTGAAATGCTGGCGCGGAGCAGTACAATTCTGGAGCAGGGAGACAGGATCAGGCTGATGGCACGGAAAAAGGATCTGGACGAACTGGCACGGTTGTTTGGCGACTCATATCAGGATTCGAGTAAAATCAATTTGTTTTCCTTTGGTCTGGGAATCGGACTGGGGCTGATTCTGGGTAATATTCAATTTTCTTTCGGGGAGAATTTGAGTTTTAAGCTAGGATTTGCGGGCGGGCCGCTGGTGGTGGGGCTGGTTCTCGGCGCAATCAGGCGTACCGGCCCTGTGGTATGGGCACTCCCATTTAGCGCGAATGTGACCCTCCATCAGATCGGACTGATCCTTATGCTGGCCTGTATCGGGGTGAAGTCGGGCAATGCATTTGTCAATAGTTTTTCATTGGAGGGATTGTGGATTTTCCTTGCCAGTGCGCTGATGAGCCTGCTGACGGCATTTTCGATTTTATTTTTTGGGTATAAGGTTGCTGGAAAACCCTTTACACTCCTGATGGGTATGGTCGCCAACCAGCCGGCGATTCTCGATTTCGCTACCAACAAAGCGGGAAACCGGATACCGGAGTTTGGGTTTTCGATGATGTTTCCCATTGCCCTGATTTCCAAAATCGTGATCGCGCAGATTCTGTTTATGATTTTGCGGTAGGAGGTGGGGGAGCGAATAAAAACAATTAAGCGCCTACAAGTGATTACTTATAAGCGCTTTTCTCAGGGTGGGAGTTACTGGGCTCGAACCAGTGACCCCCTGCTTGTAAGGCAGGTGCTCTGAACCAACTGAGCTAAACTCCCTTCGTGATGTGCCTTAATTCAAAAGCCTTGCAAAGGTAGAAGGAGAATATCATTCACGCAAGCATTTACCACATTTTCTTTAAAAAAAATTAATTTTCTTCATTTCGGGGCTTATGGGAAGGCCTGCGACGTTTTTTTCTTCTGGGTGGTTGACCTGTTTCTGTACTGGCAGAAATTCCTTCGGTCTGTCCTGTTGTTGGTGGTGTTTGCGGGCCTTTCACCTGAGAATGATTATGATTTCTCTGGTTGTTTCGGTTTTGTGGGTTGTGGTTATTTCTCCGCTGGCTGTTTCCCCTCCTGCCGGAAGAATGTTCCCTTCTGTCGCCCTCGTGGTTTCTTCCTCCTTTGGAAGGATTATAAGCCGGGGTTTCGCCCAGCTCCGGCGGTGTTTCGGGCCGGGGGATTTCATAGCCGATAAGGTTCTGTATGCGGTGAAGTTTGTAGTGGTCTTTGGGATTGACAAAGGTAATGGCTTCTCCGGAGGAACTGGCTCTTGCCGTACGGCCTACGCGGTGCACATAATCTTCTGCGTCTCTGGGGCAGTCGTAGTTGAGCACATGACTGAGGTTGTCGATATCGATCCCGCGGGAAAGCACATCCGTACCAACCAGAATAGGGAAGGACTTATTTTTAAATTCGCGCAGCGTTTCTTCTCTTTCAGATTGCTCCTTATCAGAATGAATGGCTTTGACATTGTAATTGAGGCGGGAAAGCTTGCGCGTGATTTCGTCCACACTGAGTTTGCTGGAGGCGAAGATGATCATGCTGTCGATTTCCCGCTCACGGATCAGATGTTCGAGAAGCGGAATCTTCTGTTCATCATAGACCATAAAGGCCATCTGATTGATTTTTTCTGCGGGCTTTGAAATATTCAGATTGATTTCAACCGGATCAATCATGATTTTTTTTGCCAGTTCCCTGATTTTGGGCGGCATGGTGGCCGAAAACATCAGCGTCTGGCGGGTTTTAGGAATGGTGTCAATGATGCGGATAATATCAGCATAAAAGCCCATATCGAGCATCTTGTCGGCTTCATCGAGGATGACGACCTCTATTCCGGTGAGGTCGAGATAACCCAATGCCATATGGATCATCAGCCTGCCGGGAGTGGCAATGAGTATATCGGTTCCCTTGACAATTCCGGCCTTCTGGCGGGAGAAATTGTCAGCATCCTTTCCACCGATAATCGGAAAAGATGAAACGCCTGCGAAGTAGGATAATGCATCCACATTTTGATCTACCTGCGCTGCAAGCTCACGTGTGGGGGTGAGAATGAGTACACGGGTATGGTCAGTATCTGTCTGTCGAATCCGCTGAATGGTTGGGATCAGGTAGGCGGCTGTTTTACCAGTACCTGTCTGGGCACATGCGATCAGATCTTTTCCTTCTAAAGCAGGGGGAATGGCTTGTTCCTGAATGGGGGTGAGCGACTCAAACCGCAGGGAATCTATCCCCTCAAGAAGCGCTTCATCCAGGTTTAATTCTGTAAATTTCAAACTCCGGTTAATCTAATTGTCTAATCTTCGCACCAAGATACGCAGATTAATGTTGCGGGACAAATTCTCTTTCATACACAGTAAATCACGAATTTTCTGCTTAATGACACGGTTGGTAAATCCTGCTTTTGGAACCTAACCATTTCCCGTATTTTAGGGTATTATTGGATGTACATAATGTTTAGGCCATGAGAAATTTAACTATACTTCTGATTCTGGTTACATTGTCTTTTTCCGGTGCTTATGCCGGGATCAGTTTAGGTAATTACTTTAATGCTGACGTAAAGTTTTCTCTCGACACGAGACTTTCCGTTGGCAACACCTCATTTGAAACGCATACATCTACCGGCGGCCTGACCTGGGGTGATGATGATTATTATTATGATTACGACGACGACTTTTATTATTCCCGCAGGTTGAGGCGGTTTCACAGTACCCGGCCTGCCAGAGCGGGTTGGAGTTATTACGATCCCTACTTCACCAATGACATCTACTTTGTGATTGGTACCCCTTACTGGAATCTGTGGTGTTCACGTTACGACCCGTGGCAACTCAGAAGACGGTATGCGGTAAGTAACACCTGGTCCTGGGGACCGACCATCATTACCACAAATGTCGTGTATTCTACCGGCTGGAATCCCTGGGGATATGATCCGTTTTTCTACGACTATTGTGCCTATGGTGGCGGATTTTATAATTACTCCTATACAACCTATTATTCCCGGCCCTGGCGTTCATCATGGGGATATTCCAACAATTACAACCGGGGATATAATCGCGGTTACCGGAATGGGTACAGGAATGGATACAACAACGGTTATGCCAACGGATATTACCGCGGATACAATAATGGTTATGCTTCTGCAGGTAGTGGTTATTCCAACGACTACTGGTACAGACGATCAGGAAACGGTAACCCCGGATCCAGATATGCCGGAAGCACCAACAACTCCAATATCCGCAATAATGCGCCTCAGCGCCAGGGCGTAAGCGGTAGAAATACCGGTGGATACAACGGAGAAGAACGAGTAGGACAACTTTCCCCCCGTAGCACTTCCGGAACCAGCGGAAGACTCGCAGCTCCTTCCAATTCCAATACCTCCGGAAGAGCTACCACAATCAACCGCAATTCTCAGTCCGGTAACGGTCAGGCTGGCCAGCCCCGATATGTTACTCCAGGCTATGAAAGGGAAAGCAGAAATCTCAATTCGCCCAATAATAACAGCAATGTAGAGCGGAGAACCTATTCGGCTCCCGAGAGAACCAATACTTACAGCGCACCGCGCAGCAACAGCGGAAGCAATGTAGAGCGGAGAACCTATTCGGCTCCCGAGAGAACCAATACCTACAGCGCACCGCGCAGCAACAGCGGAAGCAATGTAGAGCGGAGAACCTATTCGGCTCCCGAAAGAACCAATACTTACACCGCTCCGCGCTCAAATAACAACAGCTACAGTGCGCCGCGCAGCAATAGCAACAGCGGAAGCAGTATTGAGCGCCGGAGTACGCCTTCATCGTCTCCGCAGCAGAGGAGCAATACCTATAGCGCGCCCCGGAGCAATAGCGGGAATAGTGGAAATGTAAGCCGTCCTTCTTCCGGAAGTAACAGTAATAGCAGAACAGCCTCCCCTTCGACAATCAGAAGAGGAAACTAAAAAAATAAAAATTGTCTTTTGGTGGTGTGTTTTAAGCGCCTGCAGAAAATGCAGGCGCTTTTTTAATGAAAAAGGGGAACCCGAAGATTCCCCCAAACTGACTGAAAACTCATAAGCCGGATTCTGTTTTCCCCGAAAGGAATTTCCATCATTTATCTGGGATGTCAGTCACCTGACACCTCTAGCAGCCTACCCTCCGGCATCGGGCGGGCAGCCCTTTCAATCCCTAAGGATCATCGCCGGTATATTTGGCCTTTCAGCTCCTGAGGTTTACCTGGCTCCCGATGTCACCACCGGGACCGGTGGGCTCTTACCCCACCATTTCACCCTTATCCCATAAAGAGACGGTTTACTTTCTGTTGCACTTGCTGTCACCACCGAAGTGATGCCTTCCCGTTAGGAAGCAGGATGCCCTATGCTGTCCGGACTTTCCTCCCCGGTATTTCACGGAGCGATGGAATCATTTTCAGCCAATTTATTTCAAAATTACGAAAAGATATTCATTTCCTTACATAGGCTTGATTCAGTAAGGGCTACCAAGTACCTTTACGTAAACAGGTGCGATTAGATTTTGCGATTAGATATTTAATTGAGGCGAGTATGCGGCATTATTTTACTATTTTGTTGTTCCTGGCTTTTTTCTCCTGCTATGCTCCCGTATTTGGTCAGCATGTGGCTGACTTTCACATTAGTTTCAACGTTTATCCCAATCCCAGTACGACCGGAGATTTTTCTTTGGAAGTGTCCAACCTTTCCGACAGTGATGTCGTATCAATAAAAGTTTACAACCTGATTGGAAAGGAAGTTTACAGGTATCAGATTACTTCCAATCCGGGTGAATATAAAGACACAATCAGGCTTGGCTCTCTTCCCAAAGGCATCTATCTGCTGGAAGTGGCGATGGGGGAGAAAAAACAAACACGTAGGCTCTCCTTTATTTGATAGTTTGATGTACAATAAATCAAAAGCAGTTCCACAGAAGGGACTGCTTTTTTTATTGAAAAGCCCGGAATCCCACTCCGGTTTTGTCAAACTGTACAGTCGGCAGCGGAATTCTGACCACATTCACCACACTAAACAACGTATTTAAAAACCCCGACCGGGTATGGATCTGACTGACATCAATGTCGAGGCTCAGGTAAAACTGCCTGTACTCTCTCTGAAGGTAAGCTTTGGTCGGGTCATCGTAACCTCCTTGGAGACCTTCTGCTCCATAACCTATCGCCAGGTTCAGCCATCGGGGATAGTGATTGCGGAAATTTCCTTCGGGCAAAAAAGAATGAACCCTGAAACTCATCCACATCGTGTGCCCGTTGTAATCTTTGAGTATCCATTCTGTCCAGTTGGAACCAAATAAATATTCAAAATCAGGGTCGCCGGCATATACTGAAGGTACATAGGAGACTTTTAACTGTATGCGGTCTTCATTCCACAAAAGCTGATTCCCTGCAGCGAGTGAAGCGCCCAGAAAATTGGCCCCGATATCAGGCCAGCTAAACCCCCAGCTTTCCCCGAACCCATCAAATACTTCGATACTGCTCATCGCCAGAAACCCGTAAAGGCTGCCTGCCAGCACAGCCTGCTTTTTTTCTACTCCTGACCATTTAAACAAATCGGTCATCAGGCGGGTGCAGTGGTATCCGCCCAGGATATGGCCGGCCTTGTCCATCTGCTTCCATTCGTGCATATCGTCAAAAAAGTGGAACGATCCCAAATCCTCCTGAGAATACCAGGCTGTACCAAGATACGTCATACTGACTGCATATGTACCCAGCCCGATAAAAGTGGATGCACGTTTTCTCCGGGGATTCAGTTGTAGGCTGTTTTGGAAAAAGGATTGCGGATTTTTGAAATCGTGCTGATAATGAAAGGGCCTTGCCCCATTCTGCCCATAGACATAAGGCAGGGAAAAAAACAGAACCAGAAAGAAGCAGGTTAAACGGGCGGTTGCGTGCTGCATTAAGAGATATTGATCGATACCTGCCCGCCTTTTACAAGAACCTCTGCAATGGCGGGGTAAATTTTCATATACGCTTTATCACTATACCAGACTTCCCGGAAATCACTTTCTGTTTGTCTGAATATTTTATTTCCAACCATAACCGATCCGGAGTTGTCCTCTACCCGGTTGCCTATATGGATACAGGCGCTGTCGAAACCGGTTACACCTGTAATGGCGAGCATTCCTTTGTGCAAATCCCTAAACCGAAAAAGATAGGTGGCGTGCCTTCCCCCCGAGGTATTGAGCGAAAGCGAATGGCTCCCTGTGGGAAGAAGGTGTTTTCCCGCCTCACTGTTTTCCAGCGTATAACACTGAAATTTTCCGTTGATATATAGTTTGCCCAGCGTATCTGCTTTGCCAAAATCAAATCTTACTAGGCGAATATCAACGCCCCCGGTTGTGAAATCTCCGGGCAGGTCGGGCTCATTTTCCGTTTCTGCGGGTAACTTTGCACGGGGTTCAGGCTGTGGTTCCTGCTGAATAGTTGTTTCTGCTGGTTGGGAAACCGGTGCCTCATCAATGGGTTTTGTCTCGTTGCCCCCAAAAATAAATCGAAAAATACGGCGGAAAAATTCCATCATAGTCTGCGGGTTTGTACAAGTATAGGGATAATTTTTTTTCCCGTCATTTAAATTTTTATAAACCCTATGTAAGCCTTTATTATTTTTGTTCAATGAAAGAAAGACTCAATATATCTTCTAATACAGAGTGGGAATCAGTCGTGGGCTATTCACGGGCCGTGCGGGTAGGCAATATCGTTGAGGTGTCGGGCACAACCGCCGTGGACGATGATGAAGTATTGTTTCCGGGAGACGCCTACAATCAGACGCATTACATCCTGCTGAAAATTCAGCAGGCGCTGCACGATGCCGGCGCAAAAATGGAGCATGTCGTCAGGACCCGAATGTATGTGACCGATATGATGACATGGCCGGAAGTGGGAAAGGCGCATGCAGAAGTTTTTGGCAATATCAAACCCGCAGCGACTATGGTGGAAGTGTATGCCCTGATCAGAGAAGAACTGGTGGTGGAAATTGAAGTGACGGCCATTATCCCCGAAAATCACTGACTATGCCGCTCAATGTAGAAATTAAAGCCCGAACCCGGCGTGCAGATGAAATCAGACAGATACTCCGTGATCTCGGGGCAGAAGATCTGGGCACAGATAATCAGACCGACACTTATTTTTTCTGCCCCAATGGCCGCATGAAACTTCGCCAGGGTAAAATAGAAAACAACCTGATATTCTACCGCCGAAACAACCAGGCCGGTCCCAAAACTGCAAAAGTCATGCTGCACAAAACCAGCCCGGGAGATGAGTTGAGAAGCTTGCTGAGTGCGGCCCTGGGCGTCTGGAAAGTAGTGGTTAAAGCCAGAGAAATCTATTTTATTGGAAATGTGAAGTTCCATATCGACCAGGTAAAGAACCTGGGAAGTTTTGTCGAAATTGAAGCCATTGATACCGACGGGACGTATAGCGAAGAGCAGTTGCTCTCCCAGTGCAACCACTATATGAAAACGCTGGGAATAGAACAGCGCGACTTACTTACCCATTCTTACAGCGATATGGTCGGAGAAGGAGAGATTTAAGCTAATTTGAATTTCAATAAAAACCGGGCTGGCGCGTATCTTTTAGTACAAAATAGGATTATTCTGATATGAAAGACGCAAAGTATGTTTTGATCATTTTTTTGGCAGGGATTTTTATTGGCCCCAACCTTTTTGCCCAGTCAGATCCAGCCGGTTTTTTTGAAGGAAGTATTCAGTTTGAAGTGCAGATGAAAGGGCCCAAAGCCGATGAACTGAAGGAAAATAAGCCCAACAATCAACTGCTGATGCACCTCAAGGAAGGAAACTATATCGTACAACTCAGCGGTGGTGAGTATCCCAAGACATTCATTTTTATTGCTGATTCCAATTACGAGTATAGTATCGACATGGCCAATCAGCGGGCTTTCCGGTTTTCTTCTTATTCTGACCTCAACAAACCCGAACCCGAAGAAGCACCGGTTGCCAAAGCTACCGGCAATCAGGCCGAGGTAAATGGCACCATCTGTGATGAGTATAAGCTCCGAAAAGGCAATGCCCTCTTCACCTACTATGTTTGTGATAAATACAGGATCAATACCACGCTTTATCCCCATAATACCCGCGCAAAAGCCAGTTTTCTTGCAGCAGGCCTTGACGGGCGAATACCGCTGAAGACAGTGATGCAGGAACCCGGTCTCACCGTAGTAACAACCGTCACAAAAGTCACTCCCAAACCTTTTGATTCCGAACAATTTCGTATTCCGGCGGGTTTTGAGGTAAAAAAACGGGATTACCGCTACTGATTGTATGGCTGCACACAACGATCTGGGAAAAATGGGTGAAGATATTGCCGCCGGGCTGCTCGAAGCCAAGGGATATCATATCATGGACAGAAATTACCGCTACCTCAAAGGCGAAGTGGATATCGTAGCGCTCAGACTGGAGCCAGCCGAACTGGTATTTGTGGAGGTGCGCACCCGCTCTGATACCAGCCATACCTTTCCGGAGGAAACGGTAAGCAAACAAAAGCAGGCCATGATGTTTAAGGTGGCAGATAGTTATATCTATGAAAAACAACTGTTTACCGTCCCTGTCAGGTTTGATATTATTGCCATTGGCATGGACAATCCGGAGCATCCGCTGATCCATCACATTGAAGATGCATTTCAAATGACAGACCCCGACTGGTAAAAGGTTGGGATTTCTCAGAGATGGGGTTATATTTGCCCGGCATTAATGAAAAAATATAATGACACAGGATCAATTTAAGGAACTTCAGGCACGAACTTACGTGCTGGGAGGTTATCTTTGACGTGGCTGGAAAGTTAGCTACCATAGAAGAAAAACAAGCCATAACCCAGCAGCCCGATTTCTGGGAACACCCCGATGAGGCCCAGAAGGTGCTGAAGGAAATATCCAATATTAAAGTGTGGACCGATGCCTTCCAAAAGCTACAAAATGCAGCGGGGGAGGTGGAAATCCTGTACGAGTTTCTCAAAGAAGGCGAAGCCACAGACCAGGAAGTGGACGCTGCCTACCGCCATGCAATTGAGCTTCTGGATGAACTGGAATTCCGCCGGATGCTCGACAAAGAAGAGGATCGCCTCGACTGTATCCTTGAAATCAACTCAGGTGCGGGCGGTACGGAAAGCCAGGACTGGGTAAGCATGATGCGGCGGATGTATATCATGTACGCCGAAAAACACGGTTTCAAATGGGCTCTGCTCGATGAAGTCCCCGGCGATACTGCGGGTTATAAAAGTGTCGAACTGGAAATCAACGGCTCGTTTGCTTACGGTTTCCTCAAGGGAGAAAAGGGGGTTCATCGAATGGTGCGCATCTCGCCTTTCAACGCACAGGGAAAACGGCAGACTACCTTTGCCTCCGTGGACGTGCGACCGCTGATTGACGATACGATTAATATCGAACTCAATCCTGCCGAAATTGAAATCACGACAACCCATGCCGGCGGAAAAGGCGGACAGAACGTCAACAAGGTCGAAACAGCCGTAAGACTGAAACACCTGCCTACCGGAATTACTATTTTTGCCCAGACCGAAAGAAGCCAGCTTCGCAATAAGGAAAAAGCACTCCAACTGCTTAAAAGCAAACTCTACGAACTGGAGATCGAAAAACGGAATGCTGCACGTCAGGAGGCTGAAGCCGATAAAATGGCCATCGAATGGGGTTCTCAGATTCGGAACTACGTTTTCCATCCCTACAAACAGGTAAAGGATGTGCGTACAGGCGTAAAGTCAACCGATGCCCAGTCTGTAATGGATGGAGACCTTGACGAATTTATCAAGGCATTTCTGATGGGTAAAAAAGGTGGAGAGGACGAGGAGGAAGATTAATCTTTTCCGGAATATTGCCCTTTCATAGCTTCCGGTCTCAATCATTTCCTCCCTCTCAGCATTTCTCTTTTTCCGGGAGGGCCGGGGATTTTTTCAACCCCAAAACCGGCCGCAATCAGACTTCGCCGAACGCTGCTTTTGGCTGAATAGGTGACAAATATCCCTCCGTGAGACAACATTTCGTAGATTTTGGCCAGAATGGCGTCTTCCCACAACTCAGGTTGAGAAGTCGGGGCAAATGCGTCAAAATACACGAGGTCAAAAGCCTTCTCCGATTCGAAGTTTTGAAGTTGGGTATGGACTTTTTCCAAAGTAAATCCTTCTCCGATCGAAACCGGAAGATTCCACTCAGCTTCGTGCATTTTCCTGAATATAGTTTCCGCCCCGTCAAATCCGCTTTCTTTGGGGTAGTTGAGATTCATTACCTGCTCAACAGAAAGAGGGTAAGCCTCTATTCCCGTATAGTGAATGTGCCGGTTGCCTTTGCAAAAATAAGTCAGTAGTGCATTCAACCCCGTTCCGAAGCCCATTTCCAGCAATCTGATTTCTGATTTGTCCTCAAGGAGATCCAGGCCCGATTGAATAAATACGTGCATGGATTCCCGGATCGCTCCATGTATGGAGTGATAGTGTTCGTGAAAGCCGGGAGAATAGAGCGTGGAAGAACCATCTTTGGTGATGATATGTTCTACATTCGGATTTGCCATATGGGGCAATATTATTTCTTTTCCGGCATACTTTCGATATATACCGATGTGGAAGGAAATGCAAAATCAACGCCCAAACTTTCTGCCAGTTGCATAATAGACAGGAAAATCTCCTGTCTCGCTGCAAGCCATCTGCCATAATCGGTAACGCTAAAGTAAACCGAAAAATAAATATTGAGCGATGAGTCGGCCATTTCGTGAAAGTTGATGACGTAATTGTCTTTTTGGGTATCGGGGTGTGCATGAATAATCTCTCTGATACCTGCTACAAATTTCTCAATTGTTTGGGGAGAAGTTCCATAGGTAATGGAGATATTTGTTACATACCTCCGGTAAGTGCGCATGCCGTGGTTGGTGACTACCAGGTCTGCCAGTTTTCCATTCGGTATAGTGATCGTCGCCCCGTCAACCGCCAGCAGGCGGGTTGATCTTACCCCTACTTCGATGACCGAGCCCGAAAAGCTGCCTGTATCGATAAAATCTCCTACCATAAAGGGGCGATCCACAAATATGGAGATAGAACCGATAAAGTTGCGCACAGTATCCTGTGCCGCAAGTGCAAGTGCCAGCCCGCCAATAGAAACCCCTGCAAGGAGCGCGTTGACATTTACCCCGAGGTTTTGCAGGGCAAACAGAATTCCAAATACTACCACAATAATCTTCCCCGATTTGGCCAGAAGTGGAATCAGTTGATCATCCATGGTCGAATCGGTTTTAATGGCAATGGTGGCAAAAACTGATGCCAGCACATCTACAAGGCGATAAAATACCAGCACACCAAAAACTGGCGCAGCGATTTTAAGTATCATTGCTACCAGTTTGCCGATAGAAATCGGCAAAAGGAGCAGCGGCATAAAATAATTGGAGAGAAGTAAAACCAGCAAAAACCAACTCATCGGCTTTACCAGTGGCGGGATGGTGGCCACATTTATCGAAGATTTTTCGAAAAACCGGGGCAAAACCCTTCTTACCAGTATTCCCAGAATCCAGTTGAAAAGAAGGTAGCCGATAAAACAAATGATGATCGTCAGAAGGATGCCTTCATATTGCCATACCTTTAAGCCCAGAAACTCCTTTTGGGCAAACTGGGGGGTGATTTGCTTTAAAACCCCGGAGCCAAGCGGAAAAACAGTGTTGTATATTTTTCCGAGACTGGCGACGGTCTTTTTCGAATACAACCATTGGTCTCCATATTTTTCAACATAGATTTCGGGGTATTTATCGGGAAAAATTACATACCGGTTTTTTCCAGTGGTCGAATCTGTATAGTCAGGATTATCGGGGATCAGATTCAGATAAACATAGTCGCCCCTGGCATCAAAAATTTCTTTGATCTGTACAGCAATCCTGATTTTTTCCTCTGCTGAAATACCTTCGCCAAATATTGCATCTGAAGAAAGCGCAGCGTCATAAGTTTCAGGCTGTAGGTAAAAAAGATGGCGGGAAACCGTCTCCTGCGGTGTAAGAAGGCTGTATTTGGCATGTGTTGTATCATCCTGTGCCTGAGTGAGTTGTGCCTGAAAAATAAGAATCGCGATAAAAGAAAAAAACAATCGGTTTTTTTGCATGACCATTAGGTTTTTGAACTTTCGTTTTTACAAAATTAACAATCTCTTTACAGCCTGCCCAATAGAAGGGAAATTCATTCGTTATGGTTTCAGTTTTTTATTTTCTATACCTTTGCCTCCCGCCAAAATCTCCAAAATTATGCAAAAGCTTTTTATTCTGAGTTTTCTCCTGTTGTTTTCCCTCCATATATCCGGCCAGTCTTCCCTTTCTGCCAGTGTTTCTTCCCTGGACTTCGGGACTGTATATGAAATTACCTCAGACAGCCTTCCTGTAACACTGAAAAACCAGATTGCCGACTCGGTTCATATTCAGGAAATCAGATTTTACGATATTTTTAAAAGCACCCCTTTTTCGGTGAAAACGCCACCTTTTGCCCTTGCACCCGGCGATTCTCAGGTTGTTTTTGTGTATTTCTCTCCGGTACACAATGTCGCACACAATACCGAAATGGTCATTGTTACAGATGGTAACCGGGGCGATTTGTCCATTGATCTCAGGGGACAGGGAAAATATTCGAATACCTATTACAACTCCACCGAGAATCTGAGTGAAGAAGCGTTAAAAACCGCACTGAAAAACCGCCTGGCACAGGGCTATATTCAGAAAAGTTATAATGAAGCCCGGGACGAGATGTTTATGAATATAGACAATAAAAAGGTAAATGGCCAGGGCGCAGCGGTAAATACGCTGGAATGTATCTACACCGGTACTACCATTACCAACTTTACCGACCGCACCAATGCGCAGCTGATGGCATTTAATACCGAACATACCTGGCCGCAGAGCCTGTTTTCCCAAAACCTGCCCATGCGTTCAGATCTTTTTCACCTTTTCCCTGCATGGGAAACGGCCAACACCCAGCGCAGCAACCTGCCCTTTGGCGTCGTGTCCAATGTCGCCTGGCAAAATGGCGGGAGCAAAAGGGGCGATGGCGTATTTGAGCCCCGCGATGTACACAAAGGAACTGTGGCAAGGGCCATGTTTTATTTTGTCATCCGTTACCAGAATTACCTCAATTTTCTTGACAGCCAGGAAGCGATTCTCCGCCAGTGGCACAAAAGCTTTCCGCCGACGGAGATCAACCGGCAGCGCAATGAAGACATTTATGCAGTTCAGAACAACCGCAACCCTTTTATCGATTATCCTCAGTTTGTAGATCGCATCACCTCCATTTCCGCTACTTCATCAGCGCCTGCGCTTACCAGCCTGGAGGTTACTGATACAGAAATTGATTTTGACACACTGAAACTTACCGATCATGCCCTCTACGGGCTGGTCATTGCCAATACCGGCAATCAGCCACTGAACCTTTCCGGTTTTACGTCGGGAGATGCGCAACTAACTTTTGAAAATATTACGGGAAATGCCGCAACCATTGCGCCCGGAGAAGCGATGAGCCTCCCGGTAAAACTTACGCCTCAGACAGGCGGTACACTCAGCACACAGATCAGTTTTGCCACCAATGCCACCGGAAAGGCTACCGTTACTATCCCTGTTACCGCAGAAATCATTGACAATACTGCTTTGGAAGATGACTTTCGTGCCGCAGTTGGAATTTATCCCAATCCGGTAAATGTGCAGTTAACCATTCAGATAAGCGATTCGAAATTGCTGCCTGCAACCTGCCGTATATTCAGCCCGGCAGGCCAGCTTGTGTTTACGGGCAGGATGAATGCAGCCGAAACAAACATCAATACCGGCAATTGGAGCCCCGGCCTGTACATCGTTCAGATAAATTCAGGAAATCAATCTTTGAACCGTCGCGTTTTAGTTGACAGATGAGAGAAACTTGAGTAATTTGCCGGTTTAAACAGAGCGGGCAGATATGGCAAAACGCAAACTTTCGAGGATTGAAAGAATTATTCTGATCTCCTTTTCCTTTTCCGCATTTATCCTGATTGCATTCTGGATTATGGATAAGGAACCAAACAGAGATTTTTACATCCCTGAGGGATACAGCGGTTGGGTGAAAATTGAGTACAGCGTGCCGCAGGCACAGCCATTTCCCATGAAAGAGGGCAAAGTACAGATTGTGATTTCCGATTCAGGTTATGCCGCCACTTCCGATGATCTCGTGGTAGGGTGGCGGCGCGATCAGTATTTCAGGCTTCGCCCTGATGGCGTTTCTGAAAAGATTCCTGCTTCTGTAACTCTGGACAATGGGGAGCCGGGTATATTTTTACATGCACATTCCTACTTTTCCCGATCCTTTGAACACCTGCTGGTATCACTTCCTGTGGGAACCGATACCACCCTGGCAGATGGGACACATATCATCAAAGAATCAGAAAACAAGGTGGACTATGCCAAAGGGAAAAAGACCCTGGAGTATTTTTACATAAGCGAAAAACCCGAATCTATCATATTTAATCCTCCCCCCAGGGGAGACAAAGATGCACTGGAATCCACCGAGGACCGATCCATTCCACGCCAATAGCCATTTACCATTATGGAAAAAACCCGTCAAATCCTCGATTTTAACAATACAGAACTGGCTTTCAAAGCAAAAAGCGATCGCCGGCTCCGGCAAGACTACCGCCTGATGCGGGTAGTTGATTCCCCTTTTATCACCTGGCTTGGTCCCAAACTTCTCAACGCAGCGTTTGCCATCGGGCTGCCGGTTGAAGGGCTGGTACGGAAAACCTTATTTCAACTTTTCGGGGGCGGGGAGTCTATTGAGGGAACGGTAAAGAGAATGGAAGAACTGGCAGCCTACGGCGTAAAAACCATCCTCGACTATTCGGTCGAGGGCGGCAATACCGAAGCCGGATTTGATGCAACAGCCAGTGAAATCGCCCGCACCCTGGTTCACGGCGGAACCCATCCTCACGTGGCATTCTGCGCATGCAAACTCACCGGCATGGCCAGGAATGAACTGCTGGAGAAAATCCAGGCGAAAAAGGCACTCTCACAGACAGAAAAAGAAGAATTTGACCGGGTAAAAGCCCGGGTGGATATGCTCGCAAAAACTGCCTCCGAAAACGCTACACCTTTGTTTATCGATGCCGAAGAAAGCTGGTTTCAGGATGTCATCGATCAGCTTGCAGAAGCCGCCATGGAAAAATACAACAAAGAAAAACCGGTAGTCTATACCACAGTACAACTCTATCGCCATGACCGTGTGGCGTATCTGAGAAGTCTGGTCGAACGCGCAGCACAAAAAGGGTATTTTCTCGGGGTAAAACTGGTGCGGGGCGCCTATATCGAAAAAGAAACCCTCCGCGCCAAAGAAATGGGTTATACCAACCCCATGCAGCCTGATAAAAAATCCACCGACAGGGATTACGATGAAGCCATACGTATTTGTCTGGATGCGGTGTCTCATGTGGCTTTTTGTGCAGGAACCCACAACGAGTCGAGCAGCCGCCTTCTGGCTGAACTCATGGATAAAAAATCCATTCCCCACAATCACCCTCACGTCTGGTTTGCCCAGCTTCTTGGAATGTCTGATCATATATCCTTTAACCTCGCAGCAGCAGGTTATAATGTGGCAAAATACCTTCCCTATGGCCCAGTCAGAGCTGTCATGCCTTACCTGATCCGCAGGGCAGAAGAAAATACTTCCATTCAGGGACAGGCAAGCAGAGAAGTAGAACTACTGGCAAGAGAAGTAAGGAGGAGAAACCTGTAAACCTGTCAGTACAGGATAAAGGAATTTCATGATCCGGTTAGTTTTATTCAGACTTTTTTCCTTACATTTTGCTATTCCCAAAATACTAACCGCTATGAAATACCTACTACTATCTTTTTTCTGCTTTTATATGGTCGCTGTAAATGCCCAATCAGGCGCAGGTGTATTTGAAGCTTCTGCGGATATTGGTAATCCAAAACTTAAAGGATCATCCAGCTTTGATCCAGCAACACAAACCTATACGCTCAAAGGCGCAGGCTACAATATCTGGTTTGAACGCGACGAGTTTCACTACCTCTACAATAAAATCAAGGGCGATTTTATCCTTACCGCCAATTTCGAATTTGTGGGGGCCGGAACCGATCCTCATCGCAAAATCGGCTGGATGGTTCGCGCCAATAACGACGAAAAAGCGTCCCACTTCAGCGCAGTCGCCCATGGCGATGGGCTGATGGTTGCACAATGGCGTGTTCTTCGCGGCGCATTTATGCGAGATCCGGAAGACGAAATCTTTGCCAAAAAGAGCAATTACCAGATTATCCAGGTGGAGCGTATGGGTAAAAAATTTATTATGCGGGCTGCACACGTGGGCGAACCTCTTCAAATGATCAGGAGTACGTGATGGAAAATCTGCAGGAGGAAGTACTAGCCGGCCTTGTTTATATGCTCAACCGATGTTGTAGAAGAAGCCCGTATATGGAATGTGTACGTATAGACAAAACCCGTAGCCGAAACCTACAATCCCGGCAAAGAAGGAGATACGGGTTGCCGGATGGAAACGATGAATGTATTTGATGGAAACGGAAAGTCACGAAAAGAATGGCCGGTTTGAAGCGCCCAACTGGATGCCCGACGGGAAAAAATTGCTGTTTAATATGGACGGCTCCCTGTACAAAATTCTGTCGAAGGCGGGGGAAATCGAAAAATCCCTAACACCGGGGGATATTGCCCGCAACAATACCACGGCATATCCACGGAAAACTATTGGCGATCAGCAGCCATCGCGATGGATTACCTGGTGGTGTTCTACTCGTATATGTCCTTCCTCGAAGGCGGTACGCCTCAGATGGTTACCGAAAATACCTTCGTACTTCCACGGATGAAGCACCCAACAATAAAGAAGTAGTGGCTGTCGCGCAGCGGAATGGAAGCACAGTTTACAATGTATAAAAATACCATTGACGGAAAATGAAGTCGCACTGACAGACAATAAGAAAGGCGAGCATGTAGATGGCTGCGAATATTCTCTGACGGGAAATATGTGTATTTCAACGCTGTTATACCGGCACAATGCAACTGTGGCGGATGAAACCTGACGGTTCGGAAAAGAGCAGGTTACCTTTGACGAGCAATAACAACTGGTTTCCACATATCTTCGATGGCAATGATCGCATTTATTTCTTTCGGGCTGGATGTTGCCCCCAACGATCACCCATCGTACAAGCGGGTAATGCTCCGGCTCATGCCTGCCAGCGGCGGCGCACCCAAAACGATTGCCTACCTTTATGGCGGACAAGGAACCATCAATGTACCTTCCTGGTCGCCGGACAGCAAACATATTTCGTTTGTCAGCAATTCCGGGAAATAATATGGCTTTAAGATATCTTTGTTTGTGCTGCTGCGGCCTTCTGCTTTGGATTAGTTGTAGTCCTGGGCAGGAGCCGCAGACAGACAAAATTGCAGTATTGACATTTGACGATGCCGTAAAATCTCATCGGACATTTGTCGCTCCGTTTCTGAAAGATGGCTTCTTAAGTGCCACATTTTTCAGACTCACAAATGGATGGAAGACACGGTTCATTTTATGAACTGAAAGATATTGCCGAAATCAACCAGATGGGGGTTTTGAGATTGGCAATCATACTCTGGACTCATGACAATTTTGGCAAGCCTGAAAATGCAGCCCGACTGGAGAAGAACTTGCGCAGGTGGAAGCAGAATTGAAGAAAACAGGAGTTCCGCCCTCTGTGAGCTTCGCCTATACCGGCAATTTTTTCGGACCGGAGGCGTGGCAAACACTGGCTAGGAGCAGGGATTTCAGTTTGCCCGCAGGGGGATGCAACCTGAGAAACTACGGAGAAATTCAGCCAGGACCGCCATTCATCTGCTGGTGCATCATCCCCTGCTGATACCCACTTCTGGTGATGCGTATCCATCGTGGAATCTCGCACACTTTAAAAAGGTCGTGGATCGCGCGGAAAAAGGAAAGATCGTCATACTTCAGTTTCACGGCGTGCCAGACTCCGCGCATTTGCATGTACATACACCACCCGATAGCTTTAAGGTATATATGAATTACTTGAAGACAGAAGGATTTAAGGTTATCGCTATGCAAGACCTGGCGGTGTATTTGCTCAGGACCTTGCCTGTAGATTCGATGCTTCAGGTCCGTTATGCGGGAATCGAGGGAAATAAGTATGAGGGGAGGAATAAACACAGATGAAGCAGACCGATTCGAACCGTTTCGACACCGGGTTTCCGATGTATTTTTGGTTGATAGTTGGTATTATTGATAATCAATGTTTTATCCGCTTTTCAATCCGTTGGAAATCGAAGAATCCTCCAGGGATCGGTTGGAAACGGTTAGAAACGGTTAGAAACGGTTAGAAACGGTTAGAAACGGTTAGAAACGGTTAGAACGGTTAGAAACGGTTGGAAACGGTTAGAAACGGTTGGAAACGGTTAGAAACGGTTGAAACGGTTAAAACGGCTGGAAACGGTTGGAAATCGAAGAATCCTCCAGGGATCGGTTGAAAACGGTTGGAAACGGTTGGAAACGGTTGGAAACGGTTAGAAACGGTTGGAAACGGTTGGAAACGGTTAGATCGGTTGGAAACGGTTGGAAAACGGTTGGAAACGGTTAGAAACGGTTAGAAACGGTTGGAAACGGTTAGAAACGGTTAGAAACGGTTAGAAACGGTTGGAAACGGTTAGGATCGGTTGGAAACGGTTGGAAACGGTTGGAAACGGTTAGAAACGGTTAGAAACGGTTGGAAACGGTTAGAAACGGTTAGGATCGGTTGGAAATCGAAGAATCCTCCAGGGATCGGTTAGAAACGGTTAGAAACGGTTAGAAACGGTTAGAAACGGTTAGAAACGGTTAGAAACGGTTAGAAACGGTTAGAACAAGGAAACTGGTTAGGATCGGTTGGAAACGGTTGGAAACGGTTAGGATCGGTTGGAAACGAAGGAAACGGTTGGAATGGTTAGAAACGGTTAGAAACGGTTGGAAACGGTTAGGATCGGTTGAAACGGTTAGAAACGGTTGGAAACGGTTGGAAACGGTTGGAAACGGTTGGAAACGGTTAGAAACGGTTGGAAACGGTTGGAAACGGTTAGAAACGGTTAGGATCGGTTGGAAACGGTTAGAAACGGTTGGAAACGGTTAGAAACGGTTGGAAACGGTTAGAAACGGTTAGAAACGGTTAGAAACGGTTGGAAACGGTTAGAAACGGTTGGAAACGGTTGGAAACGGTTGGAAATCGAAGAATCCTCCAGGGATCGGTTGGAAACGGTTAGAAACGGTTAGGATCGGTTAGAAACGGTTAGAAACGGTTAGAAACGGTTAGAAACGGTTAGAAACGGTTAGAAACGGTTAGAAACGGTTAGAAACGGTTAGAAACGGTTAGAAACGGTTAGAAACGGTTGGAAACGGTTGGAAACCGAATAACCCCCAAATCAGCCCTTCCGACTTGCCCCCCAAAACCCTCGGTTATAGGTTTCCCCGCAACCTTAAAGCATAATTAGCAAACCTCACCTAAACCCTGACACACCCCCACTTGCAGGAATTCTCCTATATTTCCTATTTTCCCCTTCTCTAAAACACAAATCATGAATAAACGGTATCGTACCCGCGTCATTTTCTTTATGCTGGCTTGTTTTTTCCTGATTCATTCTGTTCACGGACAGGGAGTACAAACTTGTGACACCACCTTTTTTTACACAAAAGCCGATCCTCGTTATCCTGCCGGTACGGGCCCACAGGTTCGATAGATGAGGCTCACCACAATTTTCATACGCTCGGGCGTTATTGTGGTTTTGCCAAAGGCGAACGCAGATGGCTATCAGTTGAATGCCAACCGTGAAGGGTTTGACAGGCTTAATCTTCGATTAAATGATATTTTTGTGATTGCCAATGCCCTCGATGCCGGCACGGCTACGCTAGACTGGCAGGCTGTCAACGTTCGCTTTTTCTTCTTCTGAAATCGATTCGCTTTTCAACTGGGTTTACCACGGTGGAAGGTTATTCTCCTTGCTGTCGATCACATGCCTTTTCCTGGTTGTGCGGGCGAACTGGCCTCTGCCTTCGGCTTTACTTTTTAAATGGTTACGCAGAAATTGATAAATCGCAACAACTGGCCCTCACGGTTTTCCAAAACTGCAGCGCATTGGCTGAGCACCCGTTGACAGAAGGGATTCCGTATGTCACTTCCTTCACCGGATCAGCTTTCCGTATTCCGGAAGGGGCAATATCTCTGCTTTCATTTGGCAGCGACCGCCAATATCTTACAGAAAGAGCCGGTAACCCCCAACGTGGGGGTTGTTCCGACATTTTCTGCTGAAGGATTTTTTCAGGAGCCATTATGCAGGGGAACAGGAAAAAATCGCCGTTTTTGGTAGAAGCAGCCATGTTTTCTGCCCAAACCGTTCAAACCGCAAATGGACCTCCACTTCGGGCTCAATGCATCCGAAGCTCCCTATAATGCCAATTTCCTTCTAAATATTTATGGTACGCTGGCTGAATAACCGTTTTCCTCAATCATCCACTGCCTGAAACACCACATGAACTTCGCCATTTATCTCCGGCATATCCGACAGTCTGCTTGATCAATATCCCAACTATTTTTCTTTCGGGTCGGCAAAATACTTGGCATAAAATAACCACCCAGTCAAAGGTTCCGATACTTCCCAGAGGCCTCCTTCCGCCACGTTTTTTCACCACGGCAAAGCCAGCCCGTAGTCTTTTCCCTGGTCTTTCCAAAAATCACTGGATCTGGTTTTGCATGATGGTCGCCAATGTCGTGCGGCTTGAGAAACCGTGTGCCGTTAAGTTCTCCACCATTAACGTACATCTGCAGAAACGTTGCATAATCTTGCTGTGCTGGAAAGTCCTGCACTGCCTGCAAAAAAGGTTTTCGCTCCGTTATCAGGATAATCGGCATCAAAAAACCATTGGTAGCAATTTTAACCCATTTCCCGTTGACAGCTGCTGTACGGGAATCAATCGGGTGCAGCTCTGTCGTCAGGCAGGTAAAAATAAGTGTCCTTCATCCCCATGGATCAAAATTCTTTTTTTTCAAAAACTGGTCAAAAGGCATTCCGGAGATAATTGATAAAATGTTCTCCCAGCACATCCAGCCCTTCATCAGGAAGGTAATGTTCTCCCGGATGAAATGCAGGGGCATGGCAGCCAAGCTTTACATTTTCCTTGATCGTAACAGGTTGGGTAGTAAACCCGTCGATAATGCCCGCTTTGCTGAATATCATCTTAAAACGCTCATCACTGTCAATACCCATAACCAATGCCGGAAGTATGGTAAGCAAATGGCGGATAGTGATTTCGCTTTTTGACGGGCCTGTCGTAAAAGTTGTATCGGAGTAGCGAAAGCGATTTCAAACACCCGTTTGCTTAAACTCGGGAATATATTTGGAAATGGGTCATCGAGCCTGAATTTTCCTTCTTCCCACAACATCATCACGGCAGTTGCGGTAATCGCTTTGGTTTGAAGATACGGAAGATATCGTCATTTTTAAACTTTCTGCCCGTTTCTAATATCGGCCATGCCAAATGATTTGAAGTAAACAATTTTTCCTTTCTCGCCACAAGTGCAATCAACCCGGGTAATTCCCCATTGGCAATCAAGCTCCTGCCATCGCGTCACACTCGCGAGAGGCAGGTGACATATCAACTGGATTCGGCGTGAGGCTTCTGACAAAGGCTGGGATTTTTGGGCAGATGGTGTCTGCGCCCAAATGGCAGAGGAGAACATAAAAAGACAAAAGGAAGCAGTAGCCGTTTCATAAAAAATGTGATTTAAAGGTGTAGCTATCGTAGGAAGCCTAATTTCGAAGAAATTTCTTTCCGCAACTGTTTATTTGTAGTTTACCCTCAGCTTTAACAGGAACCGACTTATGGAAAATACACCACTCCCCGGAATAAACAGTTTGACCTCACCGGACGTCTGGCCATTATTACAGGCGGATCAAAAGGCCTGGGCCTGGCCATGGCCGAAGGACTGGCACCGCCGAGCAAACATCATGCTGGTCAACCGCGACGAAACACAGGGACAGGCTGCCGCAGCCGAAATAGAAACAAAATACGCGTAAAGGCAATTGCTTTTGGCGGAGATGTAACTGACATCCGTTGTGACTGAGGCGATGGCAGCAAAGGCAATAGCGGTTTTCGGGCGAATAGACATCCTCATCAAGCAACGCTGGCATCAATATCCGCGGGCCCATCGACGAACCTCACCCGATGATTTTAAAAAGTCATGGACGTCAACGTCAACGGCGTCTGGAATGCATCCTGTGCAGTTGTGCCTTTTATGAAAAAAGTCGGCATCAGCCGGATTATCAATATTGCCAGTACGCTCGGCCTCGTAGGCCTTGCCAACCGCACACCCCACAGCTTCCAGCAAGGGGCCGTGGCAGATGACCTGCACTTGCCCTCGAACCGCGCCTTCAAACATTATGGTCAATGCCATCTGCCCAGGGCCGTTTCTACCGAAATGAATATTCATAGCCGACAGCGCAGAAGCCAAACAGTTTGTCGTAGGCGCTACTGCCCTTGGCCGTTGGGCCGAACTAAAGGAAATACAGGGAGCAGCGTTTTACTTGCCGGAGACGCCGCCAGCTATATGGTAGGATCTATCCTCACCGTTGACGATGGCTGGACTGCGAAGTAGAGAACGTTCTTACGGGTTGAAGAAAACCATTTAAAACTAACAAGATGAAAAAAGCTGCTGATTGGCTTTGGTAGCCCTGGTGTCTGCCAGCTGTTTGATCAAAAGAAATCGAGATAAACACAGAATCTCTGGCTTGAGAAGAAAGAACGTGGTGGAAAGAAGGAATTCTATATCGATATCCTCAAAGTTTTAAAGATACAGACGGAGATGGATTTGGCGACTTTAAAGGAGTGATCGAAAAATCTGGACTATATCCAAAGTCTGGGAGGATGACAAAGGATGAATCCATTTTTGAGTCTCCCTTAATAGACAATGGGTATGATGTTGCGGATTATCGCGCCATTCATCCCCGATATGGGACAATGGAAGATTTTCAGCAAATGTTGGACGGTTTTCATCAGCGAGGCATAAAATTCGTTCTGGATGTCGTGGTCAATCACAGCAGCAATGAACACGAATGGTTTAAACAATCCCGAAGTTCATGGATAATCTTATCGTGGGATTACTATCATTGGTGGCCGAAATGAAAAAGGCAAACCTCCTTTCTGATATAGTCTTTTCCCCGGAAGGCGCATGGAAATATGACTCTCTGACCAATGCCTATTATCTCCACATTCGCCGAACAGCAGCCTGACCTCAATTGGGAAAATCCGAAACTGCGGCAGGAAGTTTATGACATTATGAAATTTTGGCAGAAAAAGGAGTAGATGGTTTTAGAATGGATGCTTTCCAGTTTGCAAGTAAGGATACTAATTCGGGTCGGAATTTCCTGAAGGACATGAAAGAGTTTACTAAATGGTATGGCGTGCGGCCTCAATTACACGAATATTTGAAGGAAATGAATGAAGAAGTGGTTTCCAAATACAATAATTGCAGCTGAATATGCAGGCAGTACCTTTCAGGATGCACATGATCTGGTAGATGCCGACCGGAAGGAACTTCAAATGGCTTATCATTTTGAATTCGTAGATATGTCGAAGACAACAGTTGAAAGATAGAGTTGTCTGAATTCTAAGGAAATATTCAGTCGAGTGGGATAGTGCTTTTGCAGAGAAAGGTTGATAGCCATCTTTATCCAATTCATGACAATTCTCGTTTAGTCGATCGTTTTGGAACCTAGGCATCCGAATTCAGAGTGACCGTGTGATGCTCACATGCTTTACTAAGAGTGAGAGGGACGCCTTATACATATTATGATATCAAATAGGCATGACCAATATTGATATGCCAAATATCGAAGAATATGTTGATGTAGCTGCCCTTGGCGATTACCAGAGAGCGATGGAGCAAGGAAAAGATATGGACGAATTCATGGAGCAAACTCAACTATTATTCGAGAGAAAACGGGCGTACGCCCATGCAATGGGATGACTCCCCAAATGCAGGATTTACGACAGGTACGCCGTGGAAAAGGTCAATGAAAACTATACTGCCATCAATGTCGCAGTAAAATGAAAACCCCGGCATTTTAAATCATTTTAGAAAATTGACCGCAATAAGAAAAATAATCCCGCCCTGGTGTATGGCCAATTTCATGAGTTAATCCAGAAAGAACATCCTCAGATTTATGCTTTTACCAGAACCTTAGGACGAAGAAACTGCTGGTGGTGTTAAATTTTTCAAAGGGAGATACATCGGCAATTAAACTTCCGAAATCAGCAACACTTCCGAAATAGTGGTCAATAATTATCCTGCCTGCGAGATCGAAGGTAATAACGTCCAACTGTTGCCTTATCAGGCGATTATTTTTAAAATCAATAATAACCCTGAAAATTTAAGAGGTAATGTATCAATTTTCAAGGTTGGGTATATTTAAGTATGATTCCCAGAGAAATCGCAAGTATCGTACTCGAAAAACCTGTCTTATTTTCCTGTTACAGGTATAATTAGCCCCGCCAGGCTGGAAAGACTACCCTTGCCAGGGCGATTATCAACGATATTAAAAAAGCCGGTTATCCATTTGGATCTGGAATTAGAAAGCGATTTGTTTAAGCTGGATGATGCCGAAACATTTTTGCGGTTTCATCAGGAGAAATTGATTGTGATTGATGAGATCCAGCGGCTCCCTCGTCTTTCCCACTTCTGCGTGCACTGGTGGATGAAAACGTACGCCAGGCCGATTTTTAATTTTAGGTTCTGCCTCACCCGGTATTGTGGGAAAGTTCGAATCTCTGGCAGGAAGAATCGCCTATTCAGAACTCACTCCATTTTCCCTCCGTGAAGTAAAGAATGTAGTCATGATGGAAGACCATTGGATAAGGCGGATTTCCCGAACCTCTGCTGATGGATAACCCTGTGATTGCATGGCGGTGGATAGATAATTTTATTCATACATTTCTGGAGCGTGATCTTCGAATGCTCGGTTACGAAATTGTTCGAAGCCATGAGGAGAGCATTATTAATGCTTTTGACTCCAGTACATGGAAACCTCTTGAATATTAGTGAAATCAGCCGTTCTCTGGGTATATCATCTGCTACATTGGGGCGCTACCTGGATATATTGAGGAAGTTTTCTGATCCATTGGTTACCTCCGTTTTTTGCCAATGTCAGCAAACGTCGCCAGTGTTTTTCCCCAAGCTTTATTTCAGGGAATCGGGCGTGTTTCATGCTCTGGCAGGTATTTCAACAGCTACGAACAATTGCTCAATCACCGCGCATTGGGCGCTTCCTGGGAAGGGTATGTCATTGAACAGATCCGCCGTACTATCCCTGAAAGATGGCAGTTGTTTTTTTACCGTACTCATGCAGGCGCAGAAGCAGACCTGGTCATGCTCAGCCCTTCAGGTAAACGATACCTCGTTGAAATCAAGCGCGCTTTGTCTGCTCCGGTTAGCAGAGGTTTTTTTCAGGTAAAAGAAGACCTTCAACCCGAAGGGCAGTTTGTAATCGTACCAGAGGGAGAAGCGTTCCCACGATCTGATGGCACGATTGTCTGTGGATTGATGGAGTTTCTGGAAGTGATTTTGCCGGGGTTGGGGTGAGAGGCTAGGATTGTGAAAAAATTACGCTTTTTTCGGTTCCGGCCGGGGGATGATTACTCTGAACTGCTCTGCTTCCACTTCATTGATCAGTTCAATGTTGGGCTGATACTCAAACGCTCTTTTGATCCCCGAACCTAACCCGCGATAAGGTAGCGTATGGATGGCATAACTAACCATTAAATTGTTGCGAACCACAGGGTTGCCATAGCGGATTTCTTCTACTGTGAGGCTATTCGGTAAGCTGCCGGGGCTGATAATTTCAATTCTATTGTCAAATATCAATAACCGCACAGGAGCATTTTTGACATAATCCCTGTGAATTAAAGCATTCTCCAGAAGTTCCTGTAAAGCGATTTCTGATATTTCAAGAATGCCCTGAGAATTGAAATTTTGGTCTTGTTGGGTATGAAACAAATTCCGTCTGAAAAATGCCATGCCTTCATCGTACAATACAGGAACAGTACCTTTCAAATCCCGGCTGTCGCGATAGGCTGTGCCGCCCAGACTATTTCCATAAAAAGCAACAGCTTTTATGCAAAACGCAGGTTTAATATCTTGCGGTTTTTTCCCGAAAAAAAGAAAACCCGCCAAAGTAATTCTCCCGTCTTTTATAACTCGTTTTGCCCGTAATGCTTCTTCGTAACTCAGTCCGAGAGTTTCATATTCTGCTTTAAATTCTCTGAAGAAATATTCGTCAAACCGGTCTTTGTTAATATCCTTTATAGTAGCTTGTAATACAGGCAACTCATCAGCGAAAAGATTTCTTCCTTTGCTCAGCAGGCGGAGGATTTCATCATTGCTGGTTACTTTGCGTTTGTTTGCCCCATTTTTGAGAAAAATAAGACCGTCTTTGTCTTTGTATGGTTTGTCATTACCGTCCGGAACCACGACTAAAATGATCTTTTTACCTTCTACTATCAGGGTTTCTGTTTCAATAAAAAGAGGCGGCTTTATGTGTTCATTGGCCGCATTGACGAGTAAATTGGTTAATCGTCTGATGTCTTCATCACTCAGGCCTTCTATGTTCCATGTTTTATCATCCACCCCAATCAGTATCTTTCCTCCCCGGGCATTTGCAAAAGCAACCATTTCCTGAGCAATCGAGAGCTCATTACTCACATTGAGTTTGAACTGGACACTACTGGTTTCTCCTTTGCTAATAAGCAGGCTTACCTCTTCCGGACTCATAATCATTAAACTTTTATACGCTGCACGTATGCCTTTCAAAAACACTACTGAAAATCGCGTTTTTGGTTTTTCAAATATAGCGATGTTTTGCTTAAAGCAGGCAAATGATAGTATTTACCCCAAAACCACATGCTTCCCCACAAAGTCCGGGTCAATGTCAACGCCCAGACCCGGGCCGGTAGGTACAGTGACTACCCCGTCCTCGCTTTCCAGCGAGGAGGTGCTGCATTCCAGCGGAATCTCCCGGTTGAATCCCTTAAATTCGTGAAATGGGCCTGCATTAGGTACTGCGGACACAAAATGCATCATGTACAAATACCCCAGCCCTGAGCCGGAAATATGTGGCGTACAGGTTTTTCCCATTGCCGCAGCCATCCGCGCTACGCGCATCGACCTGATCATTCCCCCAAAATAAAACATATCGGGCTGCACAATCTGTAAACCGTTGTTGCCAATCAGCCAGCGAAACTGATGCAAACTGGGTTCCTGCTCTCCCCCTGCGACGGGAATATTGAGCGCGTCAGCAACGGCTTTGGTCTCTTCGTACCAGTCAAATGGCACGGGTTCTTCGTAAAAGTCAAACCGGTATTCCTCCATGATTTTACCTATCCTGATCGCTTCTTTTACATCGTAAGAACCGTTGGAATCGGCATAAATGGTCATATTATCGCCAAATGTTTCCCTTACCAGAGGAATGAGTTTTTCGGTTCGGCCCGGAGGGTAATCAGCGTTTTTGCTCATTCGCCCCCCTACTTTAAATTTGAGGGCTTTGGCTTTGGTCTCTTCCACATGTTTCTGGATTAGTACAATAGATTCTTCCGCCGATTTGCCCCGGTAGTTGTTGGCCTGATAGACCGCGATTTTCGGATGATGAATTTCTCCGATAAGTTCGCCGATAGATTTTCCTGCGACTTTACCCAGCAGGTCGAGCAAAGCAAACTCGATCGTCGCCAGCGGAACCCACAATGCCAGATTCTGGAGTTTGTAATTGCTTTGATAGACATACACCTCTTCCAGCAATGATTCCAAATCGCGGGCATCTTTGCCGATAAAAAATGGCTGTAACCGATTGAGAAATATCGGGTACAGGGAAACCATCTGATCGTTGTTGCTCACCGAAAGGCCTTCCGCGCCGTCGCGGGTTCTCACCCGGCAGATAAAATTGTCTTCGTAGCGGAGCAACTCCAGGCTTTCGATGATAAGGGGTGTGGCAAACCATTCTTTTTTCAGCACGGGGCTGGCGAGCACTTCATCAAGCAGAGCGTAGTCTGTTTCCCTCACAGGCGAAGGGGGAGACGGCTGGCAGGAAAAAAATGGCAGAGAGGCCAATCCGATTCCCGCGGCAGAAGTTGAGAGGAATTTTCGGCGTTTGAGGTTCATAAGTAAAGGGTTTTCCTTAAATTTAGAACAAATAGACTATTGCTGTATAAGATAAACATCTGACTACTATGGATACATTTCATGCACACGTTTCTTGATCTCTCCTTTGTGTACAAAAAATCGGGTATTCTGGCTGGCGGTATGATGCTGGCCGGGCATCAGGCACTTTCCTCCGCAGTAAAACCACAGAACAAACTTCCCCGCTGGAAAGGATTTAATCTGCTTGATTTCTTTCTCCCGATCCTGCCACTGCACGCGATGGAACGAGTGAGGAGTATTTCAAATGGATGTCTGACTGGGGATTTGATTTTGTGCGAATTCCCATGGCCTATCCATCGTACCTGAAGTTTGACCGAACACAAAACATCACCACCGACCGAATCCGCAAGGTTGACCGGAAAGCTACAGACAAGATCGAACAACTGGTCTATCTTGCGCATAAGTACAACCTCCATGTGAGTCTCAATCTCCACCGCGGGCCGGGTTACTGTGTGAATGCGGGTTTTTATGAACCCTACAACCTGTGGAAAGATCAGGAAGCACTTGACGATTTTTGCTGGCACTGGAAGTTTTGGGCCAAAAGGTTTAAAAATGTTTCCCCCGACAAAATCAGCTTTGACCTGCTCAATGAGCCCAGTATGCGGGAAGATATGAATGACCAGCACTCCAAACGCAGCGCTGTACCGGGCGATTGTACCGAAAAGTGGCGAAGGCAGCGGCAGAAGCAATCTGGAGTGTAAATCCTGACCATTTTATCATTGCCGACGGCAATAATGTAGGGCGCGATGTGATCCCCGAAATCACGGACCTCAATATCGCTCAAAGCTGCCGGGGATACAATCCGGGGATTATTTCCCACTATAAAGCGCCCTGGGTATATAAGGACACCGAAAACCTTCCCGAACCTGTATGGCCCGGACAAGTCGGGGATCAGTACCTGAGCCGGAAGATGCTCGAAGACATGTACCAACCGTGGATCGAACTGGCAGAAAAGGGCGTAGGCGTACACTGCGGAGAGTGCGGATGTTGGAACAAAACGCCGCATGGCGTATTTCTCGCCTGGTTTGAGGATGTGCTTGATATCCTTACTGAAAACAATATCGGCTACGCCTTATGGGAGTTCAGAGGCAGTTTTGGCCTGATTGACTCAGGGCGTACAGATATCGTCTATGAGGACTGGTATGGGCATAAACTCGACCGCAAACTGCTCACCCTCTTGCAGAAATACTGATTCTCAGCGCATCTTTCTGAGGCGGTGGAGGATTTCTTCCAGGCCATTGGTTTTGATTTCGTACAGGGTAGCCAGTTGTGCTCCCAGTCTGCCGGGAGGAAACCCTTCCCGTTGAAACCATTCGAGGTAAAATACCGGTAGGTCGCAAAGCAAGCGACCCTGATATTTGCCAAAAGGCATTTTATGTGTTACCAGTTCCATCAGAATCTTCGGATCGGGAACGGAAGGATCGGGCGGTTGAGGCATAGGGTAGATTGATGCAGGTAAATTACGGAGAATAATTCTGATGTGAAGAAATTATATCCAGCTTCCTGTCAGTACAAAAGGTGCCCAGTGAAACATACCCGGCATATCAGGGTGGTTATTTTTGAGACTGATAATAGCCTGCTGAAGGGCAACGGCAACCGGCGGATTTTCGGGGCTGAAGAGCCGCCGGTAAAAATCAGTCAGTAACTGGCTGGTGAGCTTGTCGTGCACCGGCCACTGACTTACAATAAGTTTTTTTACGCCGGAAAGTAACAATACCCTTACCAGACCTACCCGCTCATCGCCTTCCGAATCTGTGCTTAATGCAGTTTCACAGCCACTTAATACTGCAATTTTGGTTCGGAGCGGCTGGCCGAAAAAATCTTTGGTCTGCAATTGTTCTGCTCCTGAGAGGTTTAGGCCCGAATTCCATCCGTTTTCGGGAGAAAACTTTGCATGGCCGGCATAGTGTACCATATCGAAGTCGCGAAATCCCTGAAGTATTTTCTGCCGGTTCACAGATTTTCCGAGAAAAAGACTGCCGCCATATTGGTCTGCAAGGGAACTGCATTCAGACTCCGCACCGGGAAGGTCAAGTGTAGGGTTGCCAAAAAAAATGGTTTTGGCAGAATGTAAATCCATAGCCGCAAGAGAACTCTTTACAAAAGGCAATAGGGAGAGAGAAGGTAGGTAAACGACCGGGTTCCTTTCAATCAGCGCCATATCTTCAATGGGCAATGCGTGAAGAGGCAGATCATGCAGCAGGCTATGCGGCACCAGACATACCGTATCACCGGGCTGGGACCACCTGGATACAGGCTCGATAACCGGTGCTATCTGTGCCCATTGTTCGTCGGGACTGGGCAAATATTTTGTATCCCACTCAAGGCTTCGCGATTGTGACCGGTACAATTCTTTTACCTGGTTGCCAAACAATTCTTTGCTGCGACGGAGCTGCGTGTAATCAAGCTGGATAAATGCTGACCGGGGGGTGTCCCAGTCTTCCCTGAACCCAAAAGCTATGATATGGTCGGGCGAACAAAAATAGGTGACAATCAGGGTTTGGGTGGAGGTTTTGTTGTTTTCTGTGCGAAGAATTTCTTTTACTTCTTCCCACCTTATAACTTTTGTCGGGTTGCGGTCGGTTTTTTGTGCTGAAACAGCCATGGACAGAGGCGTATCTTCCGGGCCAAACTGGCGAAAAAGGGCATCGAGCATAGCTTGTCCTTTCATTCGTTCCAGCCAGAATATTGCCTCATCGTTTCTATTTCTGTAAAAGAAAGCATTGTTGAAACCTGTCCTCATCAGTACCTGCTTGTCCTTCATAAAATTCATCCCGGCCATTTGGCCGGAAAGGGTTTCATCGCTTCCGGCAAAGTTTCGCAGCGCATCTACCTTTTCCGCAGCGTCTTCAAAAATGGCAGCGGCATCCTCAAAATAAGACGATTGAGGGTCCTTAGGCGTGGCCTTACAACCATATTCATATTTTGCCAGCCCCTGATGGAATCTTGCCTGCCAGAGGACGCCTTCCAAACCTGCTGACCGGAAGGAATCGGCTGCTTCGGCAAATTTTTCCCCGGCAATATCGAAGAGCGAATAATTTCCTTTTCTTCCGATCTCAATCAGCACAAGCCCCTGATAGACAAGGGTAAAGGCGAGTTCGGTTTTTCTGGAAAAGGTGCGATAAATATTTTCCGCTTCAGACAACCATTTCCCACAAGCCTTATAGTCCTTAAAAACCATTCCCGCCTGTCCCCAATAATTGCAAAGGTTACCCATTTGCTCCATAGTTTCCATATCCTGTCTCAAAAGGAGCAGGTTGCGGGCAGCTTCAAAGTCAGCAGTGATTTCCGGAGGAATCGTTCCTGTTTCGGTCATTCCTTTTTGCAGGTAAGTCTGCACGTAGGTGAAAGCTCTTTGCGCATAAGCCTGACCGGCAGAAAGCGTATCACCCATATTTTCATATATTGAAACAGCCTTTGATAGCCATCGTATGGCTAGTTGGGGATTTTGGGAAGAGGAAATAAAAAGATGGTAGTAATAATGAGCCAGAAAGGGGGTTTCTCCCTCTTCTTCCAGATCTGGGAGGAGGCGCAATAAAGTTTGAATAGCTTCTGCATGACTACCCGCCTGGGCGAGCATATTGCTTTTCATCTGCACTGCTGAGACAGAAAGCATAGTGGTTTCTTCTCTGCGAATGACGGAATCGAGAGCCGTAATAGCCTGTTTGGTTTTCCCCTGTCGGAAAAATGCTTCGGCTTCTCCCAGCACGCTTACCTGCAGGCCAATGCCCAGATTCATGGCTTCATTAAGTTTTCGTGATTCTTGCAGCGCATGAGCAGCGGCTTCGGGGTTTCCGTTTTTGGTAAACCACAGATTCATGGCACTCCAGGCTGACTGCCTGATACGGAAATCACCCGCCTGCTCAAGACCGGGCATACATTGTTCGAGAATCTGCACTCCCTCCGCAACGCCATGCTGGAGGAGATACTCTCCCAAAACTGCCAGTGATTTTTCTTCGGGAAATGCGTGACCTGCCCGGATAAAATAGTCGGCTGCTTCACGGAAGTATTCCTGTGGTTCTTTTTCAATGGGCTGCTTGTTCCAGTGTTGATGGAAGGCCACTTCACCCATGGCAAGGATAGCTTCTCCAACAAACAGGTCATCCCCTTTAGCTTTGGCTTCTTCCTTTATCTGGGAAAGCCAATGTATCGCCCGTGGGTGATCCTGAAACGGACGTTTTATACAGATCATGGCGCCACGTCGAAGGGCAATCCATGATTCTTCCCACTGACCGGAGTTGAAAAGGTCGCGGGCTATGGTTTCATTTTCGTTGAGATAGGATATCCATTGTGCGCGTGTCATGCGCCCGAGTGCATGCCTGACACCCCTTGCCTTCATCTGGAAGTCGCGAAGGTATAAGGCAACTGTTTTGTTATCAATGGTTTGTAACGTTTTGTCTATCCAACTGATTAACACCCGGATATTTCCTTCTGTATCAGTGTGCAGGGCCCGCAGGTACTTTGCCATGCACAACATCGGCATGAGGAATTCAGGATTTTGGACATCGGGTATTGCTGTTTCCAACTCTTTTACCGCCTGTCCTGCCAGCCCGAATTCAATCAGCGTGCGGATTTTATATATCAAAGCCTCCGGATACAGGGGAGAATAAACGGGAATTTTAGACACCTCCTGACTGAGCGCCGCCAGCCGGGCCTGGCGGTAAAAATTTTTGATACCGGTCAGTGAATCCATGTTGCTTTTTTATACAATATCGCTTTCTGTTCGGGAAATTCAATCTAAAGGTTTTCGTTTTCCTGAATGGATTCCCAAAACCTTTGATAGGCAGTTTGACTATTAGGTAAATGTTACGTATCTTAATACTAATTTATAAGGATATACAACTACTACTTTACCCCGGATGAATAGCAGAAGGAATGATCTGACACATTGGAATGAATTCCGTCAGGGAAGTGAACGGGCGTTTTCCCTTTTGTTTTACAGATACAGTGATTTACTGCTAAACTATGGTTATACTCTGACCCACGACAGGGATCTGATCAAGGATTGCATTCAGGAATTGTTCCTCGATCTTTGGCGAAGAAAAAACCAACTGGCCGAGCTTGAAAAGGTCAATGCGTACCTTCTGCAGGCATTCCGAAGGGTGCTTTTCCGGAAAATCAGGCAGGATGAAAAACAGCGGTTTTTTCAGGCAGGTTCTGATGCTGGGGTGATTCTCCCGCCCGAAGACCATCTCATTGAAGCCGAATCCGAGCATATTCGCAATGAATATATCGCAGATAAATTAAACCACCTTCCCCAGCGTCAGCGGGAGATTATCTATCTGAAATACTACCAAAACCTCACCTACGAAGAAATCGGCGAAATCATGGGGCTGCAACAACAGGCCGCCTGGAATCTTTTTTCCCGTGCCATTCACAAACTTCGGGAAATCATGACAGACCATCGTTATATCTTGCCCTCATTGCTGCTTGTAAGTGTGACATTCAAGGCTGTATTCTGATTTTTTAAAAAAAATTTCCTGAAAGTGATTAGGAAATTCAGTTGGGGTGCACTTATAAGAAAAACCCTTACTGAAACCAATCGCTAACCGATGAACTTAGGGAAATACGAGGATTATTGTGCAGAAGATTTTGCCCGGGATGATCGCTTTATCCGCTGGGTTGTCAGCCCTTCTCCGGAGGAGGATGCATTTTGGAAGGAGTTTATGGCTGTTTATCCCTATAAGGAAAGCGAAATAAATTCTGCCCGTGAGATGATTTTTCTTGCGCAACAATTACAGCCCAGTAAGCAACTGACAAAAGCAGAGAAGGATCTGATGCACGAAAATATTCTGGCAAAAATCCATGCAGAGACATCCTATGCGATAACAACCACCAGTAAAACGCCCCGATTTCTCAGGTATGCAGCCGTTGTTGCCCTATTGGTTTCTTGTGCAACGATTTTTTACAATTACTGGGAGAGAAACCAGCATCAGATCTATGAAACCTCATTCGGAGAAACCCTTACTGTAGAGCTTCCCGATCATTCGAGGGTGATATTAAATGGCCATTCCCGGTTGTGTTTTTCAAAAAACTGGAAAAACAACGAGGATCGTTTTGTGTGGCTTGATGGAGAGGCCTTTTTTGAAGTAACCCGGCAGGTTGAAACACAGACAAAGTTTTCGGTCATGGCCCGTGACATGGTGGTGCAGGTACTGGGTACAAAGTTTAATGTCAACTCCAGAAAAGAAAAAACAAGGGTTGTACTCAATGAAGGGCAGATCAAACTTATGCTCAACGATGAGAAAGCCAACCCCATTCTGATGGACCCGGGAGATATGGTGGATTATGACCATAACGACAATCAACTGGTACAAACAAAGGTAAACCCGGAACTTCACAGCTCATGGAAGGAAGGAATTCAGCTTTTTGACAAGACTCCACTTCAGGAAGTCGTAGAAAAGATGGAAGAAATCTACGGGGTGACTATTTCGCTCAACAACGAAAAACTGCGACAAAGAAAAATGACAATGGGGATACCCGTTGAGGATTTGGAAATCGCGCTAAGGACGATTGAGAGTGTATTGGGATTGAAAATCACCAAAAACAGCGACAGGAATTTTGTAATAAATTAAAAGGACGGAAAGCAAAACTGCCATTTTGCCCCCGTCCCGTTCACAATTCACTAACATTTGTAAATCTTTTCAAAATTATGGGATTAAAACTACTCATCAAAACCTGGGCAGTATTTCTGGTGTTATTGCCAGGATTTAGTGTCTCCCTGCGGGCTGATACACTGTCCCCCAAAAACACTGCCGTATTACAGGGGCGCCCCCTGATCGAAGTTTTGGAAACCTTGAGTGAAACTTATCAGGTGATATTTTCATTTGATGCAGAACTTCTGGATGGGCTTGTCGTCGATTTTGAAATCAAATCCGAAGAAAAACTGGAGGTGGCCATCAACCGCCTTCTGACTGACACCGGCCTTGGGTATAAGTTTCTGGGAAGTAAGTATTATGTGATTTATAAAGCCGATCAAAGAGGTACGAAAGACCTGAAAAAACTGGAAAGAAAGTTCCAGCAAATCCAGAATATAGAGCAGCGAAGCAATATAGATGTGCAGCGCGCCGGTAATAACAGCATTCAGCGGATTAATACCATTGCCCACTCTGTATATAAACTGATCCCTCCCGACAAAACGGTTACCGGTACAGTTACTGACGCAGATGGGCAGCCACTGGTAGGTGCAACTGTGCGTGCAAAAGGCGTAAATAAGGGCGCCCTTACCGATGAGCGCGGACGTTTCAGTATCACTGTCCCCGACGATGTTAATACACTGCTGGTTTCTTATATCGGGTTTGAAACCATGGAGGTTGCGCTCAATGGCCGCACAGACGTGTCTGTCGCCCTCATCACCAGTGATGCTGCACTGGATGAAGTCGTCATTACCGCCCTGGGTATCAAAAAAGATGCGAAGAAGCTGGGTTATGCCACCACCAATGTGGACGCAGAGGCAATCTCTGTCAACCGCACCCCCAACTTTATGAATGCACTTCAGGGAAAAGTTGCCGGTGTAAATATCTCCGGACTGGGTACAGGCCCCGCAGGTACTTCCAAAATCCGTATCCGTGGACAATCCTCCATTTCCGGCCAAAACAACCCGCTGATCGTTATCAACGGTGTTCCGATCGATAATACCAATTTTGGTACAAACCCCGGAAACCGCGCTTCTGACAACTCTATTGGTGTGAGAGGTGGCGGTAATACTTCCGACGGCGGTGATGGTCTTTCCAGCATCAACCCCGACGATATTGAAAGCATGACCATCCTCAAAGGTGCTGCCGCAGCGGCGCTTTACGGTAGCCGTGCCAAAGACGGGGTAATCATGATCACGACAAAAACAAGGGGTTCGGGCCAGGGAATCGGCGTTTCCTACAACCTCAACTACACCAATGAAACGCCCCTCGACTTTACCGATTATCAGTATGAGTACGGACAGGGAGAAAACGGCGTCCGCCCCACTTCTGCCAACCCTACTTCCGGTCAATGGTCCTTTGGAGAAAAGTTTCAGCCCGGAATGACACAGGTACTGTTTGACGGGGTAACCGTTCCTTACGAACCGCAGTACGACCGGATCAGGAATTTTTACCGCAACGGACAAAACCTCACCAATACCGTTTCGCTTTCAGGTGGAAATGATAAAGGCGGTTTTAACCTCTCCATGTCCAATCTCGACAGCAAAGGCATTGTGCCCAACAATACCTATAACCGTAAGACCATCAACCTGGGATTCAGCCAGGAACTGGGTGAAAAACTCAGCTTTGCCGGTAATATCAATTACTCCAACGAGTACAACAAAAATCCGCCCGTTATCGCCGAACAGGATAACTCCATTCCCACCACGCTTTCCAACCTGGCCAACTCCATGCCGCTGGAACTGATGGATGAGAAAAAATACGATGCCAACGGTAACGAATTTGTCTATTCCCGCTTCCGCAATCGTACCAATCCCTATTTCACCATGGCGGAGCAGTTTCAAAACATCATCCGCGACCGGGTGTTTGGCAATATTTCGGTGAAATACAATATTCTTCCCTGGCTGTCTGTGCAGGGCAGGGTAGGGCAGGACTATTGGTCAAGAGATCAGGAGTACAACAACTATCCTACAGGTCAGGCATCCCGTGGCCCCGCACCCGCTGGGTTTGTCAATGGCGTATTTACCCAGGATTCGCGCAGGTTCAGGGAAATAAACTCCGACATTCTGGTATCTGCATCCAAAACCTTTGGCGATTTTGGCATTGATGTCTCTGCCGGAGGAAACCGTATGTACCGTCGCTCCGATCTCAATAGTGTTCAGGTAACTGACTTTGTGGTGCGGGGATTATATACTGTTACCAATGGTCGTGTCAAAGACCCTCAATACAGCCTGTCAGAAAGAGCTGTAAACTCAATTTATGGTTCAGCAGACTTCTCTTTCAAAGATTTCCTTTACCTGAGCGGTACCCTTCGCAACGACTGGTTCTCTACTCTTTCTCCTGAAAACCGGAGCATTCTGTATCCTTCTGTGTCGGGAAGTTATGTTTTCTCCGAATCTTTTGGATCTACTCCCGACTGGCTGACATTCGGTAAAATCAGGGCTGCTTATGCTGAAGTGGGTAGCGATACTGACGTTGCGCCTTATTCAGATGTGCTGTTTTACGGTATCAACGCCAACCTTTTCGGAAATGCTACCGGAGGCTTGCAGCCCGTAGGCTCTTCGCAAGGTAATGTTCTTCCCAACCCGAATCTGCGACCCATGCGTACCGCAGAAACAGAAATCGGACTCGAACTGAAACTGTTTGACAACCGCCTGGGAATTGACATGGCCGTGTATCGCAAGATTACAACCGACCAGATCGTTTCTGCCGAAATATCCGACGGATCAGGCTTCACCAACACTCTGATCAACAGCGGTCGCAGCCGTAACCAGGGCATCGAAGGTTTGATTAATATTGTCCCCGTAAAATCAGCCAATTTCCGTTGGGATCTCACTTTCAACGGCTCCTACAACATTACAAAGGTGCTGAGCCTGCTCACAGATGCCCCGGGTGAAAGAGTTACCGTCGGTGTGCACGTGTTCAACGGCGAACTGCGCCAGGTGGTAGGTGAGGAAATGGGCCAGCTTTACGGATTTGGCTATCGCCGCGATGCACAGGGACGCCAGATTTTTGGTGCCAATGGAATTGCCCTTCGCACGCCTGATTTGATTTCCTTCGGCAGCGCTCTGCCAAAATGGGTTGGCGGTATCAACAACGCCTTCCAGATCGGCGGCGTAAACTTCTCCTTCCTCATCGACTTCAAACTGGGCAATATGATGATGTCTGGTACCAACTTTAACGCAGTACGTCACGGGCTGCATAAGATGACGCTGGAAGGACGGGAAGGTGGCGTAATTGGTGACGGGGTAAATGAAAACGGCGAAACCAATACCGTTGTCGCAAATGTTCAGCCTTACTGGGAAGTTGTGCGCTCTCAGGCACTGGTTGAGCCTATTATTTATAATGGTGGATACTGGAAACTGCGCCAGATTACTGCCGGGTATGACCTGGCAAAATTGCTGCCTTCCGACTTTCCGCTTAAGTCTGTGCGCCTGAGCTTCGTAGCCAATAATGTGCTGATGCTGAAAAAATGGGTGGATAATATCGACCCCGAGTCGTATGGCTATAGCTCAGACAACCTGGTCGGACTGGAGTCAACCGGTCTTCCTACCACCCGCGGGCTGGGTTTCAACCTGAATGTTAAATTCTAACCAGAACTGAAAATGAAAAAAATAATTTCATATATACTGCCGATCCTTTTATTGATAACAGTCTCCTCCTGTGATCAGGGGTTTGATGAACTCAATGTCAATAAAGTTTCTCCCACCGCTATTAATCCAAACTTTATTCTCAATAGTGCGATCATCAACACTTCGCCTCCCAACGGTACCCTGATTTACGATATTGGGATTGTACAACAGATCATTTCTCCCAACTCAGGCGTACTTACCGGTGCCAATTACAATCAGGATAACCGTAATGCGTCTCAGGAATTGTGGCAGCGGTATTTCCGGTCAGTCATTCGCAATACCCGTGATGTGATCGATCAGACGCAGGACGATCCTTCGCAGAGCAACCTGACCAATATGGCCCGTATCTGGCAGGCGTATGCCTTTATGGTTCTGACAGATGCTTATGGAGATATTCCTTATTCTCAGGGAGGTAAAGGTTATACCGATCAGATCAACTTCCCCGAATACGATACCCAACAGGCAATTTATACCGACATCATAAAGGAGCTACAGGAAGCAACTGCTGCCCTGGATGCCGGAAAAACCATTGCCACCGCTGATGTTATGTACAATGGAAACGTGGCTCAATGGAAAAAACTGGGCAATTCCATTCTGGTTCGGGCGGGTATGCGCCTCTCAAAAGTTGACCCGACAAAAGCAGCTCAGGTTGTAAGTGCGGCCTTTCAAAGCGGGGTAATGGAAAACAACTCCGACAACTGTGTGGTTAGGCATGATGCCAACTACCAGAATGCACAGGGCGCTACACTTAACAGTACAGAAGCCAATAACTTCTATCTGGTTGAGTCATTTGTCTCCTATCTGAAAGACAACAACGATCCCCGCCTGGCTGCTATCGCAGTTCGTTATGTAGGTGCTACTTCCGGGCCGGAACAAAATGCCGCAAGGGCTTCTACAGATCCTTCAGTTCAGATAGGAATGCCGATGGGCCACGACAATAACACGATCAAAGCCGTAGCAACCAATCTGGGCCTGGCCAGTTTTTATGACTTCAGTCAGGTGGATCGCACCCGTATGACCCGCAATACTGCACCTATGTTTCTGGTTACCTATGCCAAACCCAGCTTCTGCTTGCCGAAGCTGCCCAACGCGGATGGATTGGTGGTGATGCCGAACAATACTTCAACAATGGTGTCAGAGCACATATGGAACAGCTAAGTGCTTATGGCGCCAATACGACCGTAGCTCCGGCAGAATGCCATTGATGCCTATATGCTGGCTAACCCTTATGATGCTGCCAATGCCCTTGAGCAAATCAATGCGCAGTACTGGGTCGCATCTTTCCTCAACGGCCCCGAAGCTTTTGCCAACTTCCGCAGATCTGGATACCCGGCACTTACGCCGAATCCTTTTCCCGGTAAAGATATTAAAGGAGATTTTATCCGAAGAATGACTTATCCCAACTCGAAATCTCTGTCAAGCGCACCAATGTTCAGGCTGCTATCAGCCGTATGGGCATGATGACCTCGATACCAGAGTATGGTGGGATAAATAAAGGCTCACTAACTACATAGATCCTTTCCCGCCCCGGTTTGCTTCTGAGCCGGGGCTTTTTTTATGGGTTTTAAAAATGAATCATTACCTTGCCAAAAAGGAATTACTACAATGAAACGCAGGACTTTTATTTACAAATCTGCTGCTGCCGGCGTCGGCGGACTGGTATTGACCCCGAACGTTATGCAGGCTGCCCGGGAACTGATTTCGCCCAATGATCAGCTTCAGATTGGCGTGATAGGCTGCAATGGCATGGGATGGAGCAATGTGCGTTCTCTCATGAAAATGGAAGACGTCACCCTTACCGGGATTTGTGATGTGGATCAGAACGTCGTCGAATCCCGTGTGAAAGACTACGGCAAACTTCGCAAAAATAAACCTTCGACCTATTCCGATTACAGAGAATTAATCAATAATCCGGAAATAGACGCAGTCGTGATCGGTACCCCCGACCACTGGCATTGTAAAATTATGATGGATGCGGTACGAGCCGGAAAACATGTGTATGTGGAAAAACCTCTTGCCAACTCCATCGAAGAATGTAACCGGATGGTGCGTGCAGCAAATGAAACGGGTAAAATTGTGCAGGTAGGGCAGTGGCAGAGGAGCGGGCCACACTACCGCAAGGCATTCGAAATAGTACAATCAGGGGTACTTGGCAATATCCGCCTGGTAAAAGTCTGGGCCTATCAGGGTTGGATGAAACCCGTGCCGGTTCAGCCCGATGGCCCCGCACCCAAAGGGGTGGACTACGACTTCTGGCTGGGGCCGGCGCCCAAACGTGCATTTAATCCCAACCGCTTCCACTTTAATTTTCGCTGGTTTTGGGACTATGCAGGAGGTCTTATGACCGACTGGGGCGTACACGAAATTGACATCGCCCTTTACGCCATGGGTGCGGTTGCTCCGCTTTCAGTCATGGCTTCGGGCGGAAAGTTTGCCTATCCCGACGATGCTTCCGAAACACCTGATACGCTTCAGACTGTGTTTCAGTATGAAAAATTTAACATGCTCTGGGAACATGCAACAGGCATAGACAATGGCCCTTACAACCGGAGAGAAGGCATTGCATTTATCGGTAATAATGGGACTTTGGTTGTTGACCGGCAGGGGTATGAAGTCATTCAGGAGCGGGAAGCGCAGGGATACAGCGGATGGGGAAAAGGAAAAATGGAAGCCATTGAAGCATATAAAAAACCGGATGATTTGAATTACCTTGACCTGCATACACAAAACTTTGTGGAAGCCATCAAAAAAAATGAGGCTTCTATCCTCCATACACCCATCGCTTCGGGAAGTGTTGCTGCCATCAATGCGCAGATGGGCAATATCTCATAAAAAACAGGAAGAAAGCTGTATTGGGATGCTGAGAAAGGCCGTTTCAAAAATGACGAAGACGCAAATAAGCTGATTCACCCCGAATACCACAACGGCTGGATATTACCAGAGTAAGCGGAATTCTACATTCCTGACCTGGTGATCGTCTTGTATAAAAGGAAACACTTCGATTACAATTTGATCATCCGGACTATGAAAAAGCTATTCTCCTGGCTTCTGTTTTTTCAGGCAGCGGCGTTGTATTCCCAAATCCCCGACTGGCGGTTTGGTTTTGAATACGATGAAACTGAGCCCAATTTCCTGATAGGAATATTCGAACACCACCATGACACCCTTCTCAGCCGTATGGCCAGGGTAAGTGAAGCTCAGCAGATCAGGGGTGGGATCAACGTCAACGGGATCAGTTGGGATCTTATGCAGGATTCCGATACGTCGGCCATTGATTTTTCCAAAACGGATGCCTGGGTCAAACGCTTTCAGAAATACGGTTTTGAGTTTGTTTTCTATTTTGTCGCCAATGCTCCCTGGTCGTATCCGGACAACCGCACCTGTATTGATGTTGTTTCCCTGATTCCGGAAGAATGCGCCCCTGATTCCAACCACTGGCAGCACTGGTACAATTATGTAAAAGCAGTCGTGGAGCGTTATGACGGAGATGGCGTGGAAGATATGCCCGGCCTGATAATTCCTATCCGGTTTTATGTGATGGAGCAGGAAGTCTATGTCAACGGTACAGGCAATGGCGATCCCAGCGAACAAGCCGGACAGGGCTTTTGGGAAGACAATATGGCAAACCTTATCAGACTGCATGAAGTGACCTGGCAGGCGATGAGAGACGCCGATCCTTCGGGAAATTCCAAACTGGTAGGTAGTGGTGGCTTATGGTTTGATCTGTATTCAGATTTTCCCGATTATCCCGATATAAACGGACCGACAGTTCAGGCCCGGCTCAATGGAGACAACCTGGGCGGAAGCCTGTACACACAAAGCTGGGACAGCCTTTCCTATCTGATTTCCCGGCTGGGAAATGACAGTGGTGGTGTAAAGTGCGATTACATTGGCTGGCATCCCCACATGGGATGGAAAGCCACGGATCAGTCGCTGCGTTTTGTCAAAACATTTGCCCCCGGAAAACCCATTTTTGTCGATGATATGTGGTCGGCCATGTTTACAGCTACCCAACCCAACGACGGATTTACGCAATTTATCGGAGGGGACTCAATTGAAGGAGATTTTCCCAATCAGTTGATCTCTGATTATCAGGCACTGATTTCCGGAACCAACAATGGAGATTCCGCTGTAATCAACTGGTACAATGCCAAAACGGCGCGTGAGGCGGTAAAATGTTTTGCCACGACTTTCGGAGAAGGCGCAGAAAGAGTGTGCTATTCTATGACCAATGACCCTAATCCGCAGAATCCTGCCTATAATCTCTTTACCGGTCCCTGGCGGTGGACGGGTATGACCGGACACAAAAATACCAATTACATCATGAAGCCGTCGGCCTGGACGATGAAGATACTGATCGAAAAACTGCACGACTTTACATCTGTCGCCCGGCTCCCGGTGAGCGACAATCCTTATACCAGAGTTTACCGGTTTGATCGAGTCAGAGGGACAGCCTGTCTTGTAGCCTGGAGTGAGGCAGGAGGGCATACTGAAACTCCTGAAATCCCCAATGGCGAGACGGTGATGATCCCGGTGATGACAGACAGCCTCAGCGTGTTATCGGTCATCACGGAGCCCGGAGTTGAAAGTGCTGAGGAGGAAGTTGTGGCTGCAGGGAATCTGTTTTCCCGCCAACTGGGTTTTTCCCCGCTGATACTGGAAGAAACCGGAAGTTTTACTGCCATCGAAAATGTAAGCGAAAGGATAAGTTGGAATGTTTTTCCTCAACCTTTTGACCATACACTAAATATCGGGTTTGATACCCAAACCGCAGGTAGCTTTCACTTGATATTGCAGCAGATTTCAGGAAAAAGAATCTGGGAGTCGGAAAAATTATTGAAGTTTCCGGGTTGGAATATATTTACACTGGAGGTTCCGGCAGTGGTGCCGGGCGTGTATATTCTGCAACTCGTCGGGGAAAATGGGTATGGCGGGAGTAAACTTATTGTTTGCCAGCGACAGTAATTTGCAGTTTTTGCGCATGGATTTTTAAAAGATTCTTATATATTTACCCGGTATTTTCACTTACCTTAACCCAACAAAATCCAAAATGACGTTACATTTTACCCGAATTACAGGAAAAATCCTCGCAGCAGTGATTGCGGTTTTCCTGATTTCCGGAAATGGATTTGCCCAGACCGCTGAAAAAGCTCCGGGTATTAATTCAACTGCTTCCGGCTCTACTTCCATCATTACTGAAGAACGCGCTTCTCAGGGTGTGACCATCGAACAACCCGGTAATATCAATCCTCCGATTGAGGCTATGTGGGATCTTCAGTTTAATTACAGTGCAACAGACAGCACGGGCACTGCCGGCCTTGCCGGTGCCGTATTTCTCGGAACAGAGTTCTGGGTAGCACGCTGGTCAGTAGATACGTTTTACCGCATGAACGCAATGGGCTCCGTGCTGGAAACTTTCACCATTCCTAATGGTGCAGCTACGCTTTCCGGGACAAGGGCCATGACAACCGACGGAACTCATATCTACATTGGTAACAATACCACTACCGTTTATGAGATTAACCCGGCTACCAAGACTATCTCCGGTACATTTACAGCCCCTCTGGCTGGTAATATTCGTTTTATCACTTATGACTCTACCGCCAATAACAATAATGGCGGATTCTGGGTTGGAAACTTCAACACCGACATCACCCTGATCAGCCGTACGGGTTCAGTCCTGAGCAGTATTCCCGCTTCCATCCACGGCCTGGGCGGTATGTACGGAGCTGCAGTGGACAGATTTAGCCAGGGGGGGCCTTACCTTTGGGTATTCCATCAGGGAGGAACCTCATCTGGTGCTGAAATCGCTCAGTTGAAACTCCCTGCAGGGACACCAACAGGTGTGAGTTTTGATGTTGACGCCAACCTTGGCAGTCTTAGTGGACTTGCCGGTGGCCTTTTTATCGCCAAAGGCATTGTTCCCAATAAAACCACGCTGGGAGGAATTCTTCAGGCTGGTCCCGACCGCTTGTTTGGATACGAACTCAACTTCGTTCCGATTCAGGTGGATGCCTCACTGGACTATCTGCTTCAGACACCTGCTCTGGGAAAAATTCCGGATCGTATGACCAGCCCGATGTCATGGAATGGACAGATCACCAACCTCGGCGCACAGACACTTATCGCCTCTCAGGTTATTCTCAATGTAACCGCAAATGGCTCCTCCGTATATTCTGACACAGCGACCATTTCTAACCTCGCAAACCTGGGTTCATCAACTTTTGCACTCGGACCCTTTACACCTACCACTCAGGGCAATTATCTTGCAACAGCGATTGTTACTACCGGTGCGCAGGTGGATGAAGTACCTGCGAATAACGGCGATGCACTTTCTTTTGCTGTAACTGACTCTGTACTCGGTCGCGACGATGGGGTACACGCAGGTGGTAATGGCTATGCGGTATCCGCCACAAACAGAGGGTATGCTGTTGTAGTTCACCAGTTTAATGCAAAAGTTTATCTCCAGGGTATTGAGGTTGAACTGGCTCTTCCCGTAGCCGGTGATACTACTTATGGCGTACTCGTGTTTACCAATCAGGGTCAACCCTCCGGTGGTCCGCTGCTTTTCACAGATACCGTTATTATTAGTGATACGCAGGACAAATATTATATGGAGTTTGGTTCTGAACTTCCGGTTAATGCCGGTGATACCTGGGCTCTGGGTGTTTATGAAGGTGCCAATACCACTATCAACCTGAAGCAATCCCTTAATTATTTTACCCCCGGAGTCAACTTCTTCACCGTAAACGTAGCTGCTCCGGCATGGACTGCCAGTAATATTCAGACCGCGAGATTTATACGGCCGGTGATTGCTTCCTGCCGCGACTTTAATGTGGATCTGACCGCCGTAAACTTCAATACAGCTACCAGCACACAGGGTGCCGTTTCTGCTGTTGTTACCGGTGGGAGAGGATCAATCACCTATCAGTGGGATGATCCTTCCAACTCTAATTCTGCTTCTGTTACAGGTCTTCAGGCCGGTACTTATACGGTTACCGTTACAGATGACAACAGTTGCTCTCTTACCCAATCTGTGGATGTACTTGACCAGACAAGCATCGAAGATGATATCGCTGCCGGTCTTACCCGGTTTGAAGTATTCCCCAACCCGTCTGATGCTATTTTCAACCTGAATATAGAATTGGGTAAAATGGACGATGTAAGACTGGCTGTAGTTGATATGAACGGAAGAGTAATCTCCGAATCCAGCCGCAAAAGAGTTGTAAACTTCAGCGAAACCATTAACCTGGGCAACATGGGAACCGGCATGTATATGCTGATGGTTACCACTTCTCAGGGAACAACATTCAAGCAACTGATTGTAAGATAGATTTCTGCGTCAGTCGCCAATAAAAAAACCGGTCGGATCAATAAAATCCGACCGGTTTCTTTTTATATTATATCACTAAATTTCACTCCAGTCCCTGAACCGGTTGGGCTTTACCCATTCCTTTTCCAGGAGATCTTTCAGATAAGCGATATCTTTATCGTTGCGGCTGTCGAGAAAATCAATCAGTTCGATGGTCGCTTTTGCTACCGGTACAATCAGTGCTACCGGAATTTCGGGAGGCAGACTGGTGCGGTTTCCGCCTTCAGCTATCATATTATTTTCATTGATATTCATAGCTGTATAAACAGGCATAAACTTTCCGATATAATATTCAACATATATATCATTCAATTTCTCAAGCCTTGCTCTGACATAAGCTTCTGTATCTTTTCTGATAAGCCTGCGTGTTTTTTTGTCCAGAAAGTCGTTTCGGGTGACATAAATAAAATCCTCAAATGCTTCGCTGGTGCGGGAATAAGTCATTCTCATTTCAGCTACCTCCTCGGGCTCATATTCATTTTGCCGGGATTTGACAATCGCAATATGCTTTTCTATTTCGTAGCGGTAATCTTTGTAGGTCTTCAGAAATCCCGAATCCATAAGATCGTATAGTGCCTGCTCAGACTTTGTGGTAGATTGTCCGGAAGCAAAACTTACCCAAAAAACACAGAAGGGGAGAAGCAATAATCTGGTTATTTTCATAAAAGTTTTTGATTTGGGGTTTCTTTTTTTTACCCAATCTTGTGATGCTGCAACGATCACGCCAAAATCAGAACTTTATTCTACGGAATTATAAACTTATTGGGACAAAGGATATAAACCACAAGGAACACAAAGGCAGTCACGAAGATCACAAAGAAAAAGCCTCTTAGTGCGTCTGCCTTAGCAGATGAGGCCTTTGTGTTCTTCGTGGTTACTCCTTTTCATTCAAAAAGTCTCTGCATCCCAATTACTTTATAATTCCGTTATTCTATTCTAATTCCGGTATTATTACGTTGAATCTGCATCTGTCGTTCTCTTTCAGCTCTTTGGCGTGCTTCTTCCGCCTGACGGCGCGACTCCTGTTCTGCTCTTTGGCGCGCTTCTTCTGCCTGACGGCGCGACTCCTGTTCGGCTCTTTGGCGTGCTTCCTCCGCCTGACGGCGCGACTCCTGTTCGGCTCTTTGGCGTGCTTCTTCCGCCTGACGGCGCGACTCCTGCTCCGCTCTTTGGCGTGCTTCTTCCGCCTGACGGCGCGACTCCTGTTCAGCTCTTTGGCGCGCTTCTTCTGCCTGACGGCGCGACTCCTGTTCAGCTCTTTGGCGCGCTTCTTCTGCCTGACGGCGCGACTCCTGTTCGGTTCTTTGCCGTGCTTCCTCCGTCTGACGGTACGACTCCTGCTCGGTTCTTTGGCGTGCTTCTTCCGCCTGACGGTACGACTCCTGTTCGGCTCTTTGCCGTGCTTCTTCTGCCTGACGGTACGAATCCTGTTCGGCTTCCTGGCGGGGAATTAGAACTTCGCGAACAGGCTCAGGTTCCCGGATAATAGTTGGCTTTTCTTTTGTATCCGGCTGCCGCTGTGTACGGGGAGCAATGTTGATATTATCTCCTCCAGTATTTTGAATGGGCGAAGCGGGGAAAACTGGTTTTACCAGTTCCGGCAGCGGGTTTCCCGGTACCTCGCGGATACCGCCGCCCTGTCTTTTGATATCTTCTTCGCGTTGGGCCTGAAGTGCCAGAACCCGGGCCTTGATTTCTTCCCGCTCCTTTCTTTTTCGTTCAAGTAAGGCCAGTTGCGCCTCACGGCCAATTCCTCTCATTTCCTGTGGTAAGTCAACTTCCGCAATGTCTTCGAGTTTCATTTTTCCGGTATCGATCGCATCTATCAGATCCCACCCCGGGAGCCGGTAACCTGATCTGCATTTGACAAGGGTACGGATTCTCTGGTAGGAATCGCCAAACCGGGAGGCCATCCGGTCGAGTTCAATACACCGGTTGTGATAATAATTACCTCTGCTTCCGTAGGGGAGGTAGGTTTGGTTTAATTGGGTATTGTAGAGGCTGATTTGTACGTCGAAATAGCCCGGGGAAAAATAATGCTCCGGAGAAACTGACGACTCTATATTCCTGTATAAGCCATTTCCCAGAAATGCTGCATCCTGCCAGAGCAATTGAATACCCCGCCTGTAATTTCCTGCAAAAAGGGTATTGATCGCAATATCTTTATGCGCAGCCATAGCAATCGCGCGTCGATAGTCCACGGGGCCTTTGCCAAAATGTTCGTTTCCCGCAATAATGATCATCTTACGCGCTTCCGGGCTATCGCTCCAGTGGAGCTGTTGGGTAGCGGCCTGTATGGCTGTTCCACAATAGGAAACACCCCGGCGGCCGGAACTGCTGTTAAGTCGGAAAAGTTCATCGGATATCCAGTCGAGGTCAGACGTGAAAGGAACAATCAGGCGAATAAACTGATCCCGTTTTCTGAGGTTTCGGTTGCCATATTCATAAAGGGCAAATTCAATTTCGGGGGTGTAATACTGATCGGTTTGTTGCAGCAACTCATCGGTCAGAATCCAGAAAGTGCCTTTGGCGTATTCCAGCATGTCCGACATTCCCGGGCCAGTATCGAGGATGAGGGCAATCTGTATTTTCCGGGGGTTATCATTTGATGCGTAAGCCGTGCTGGTCTGACTGCGGTAAGCCGCATAAGGATCATGGGCAGTATTTATCGGAGCGGTGCAACCCGATGCCAGCAGATATACCCAGAGTGTGAAAAGGGGTAAAAGTAGTTTTTGCATAAACATAGAATTAAGTGTGGCCGGTGGGTATTTGGATGCATGATAACCAGCGGACAGATACTATGTTAGCAGAAATGTATAGTGTAGCAGAATGGGTGAAAAAGCGTGGCCGGAGGAAAAAAAACCGTGTTTTAGTGGATTTTACGGATCTTGACGGAGTGGACGGCCTGGCCGGATGTATTTTTGAGCACGAGCTGATAGGTTCCGTCTGCAAGTGAGGAGAGGTCAGCCCGGGTATCGAGGGTTCCGTTAATAAGAAGGGGGGGAATATTTACGGGAGTTAACCTTCCGGTGATATCAAATATTTCCATTGTCAACTGAGCCGGTCGGGTTGTGGTAAGGGAAATATACAAAAACTGATCTGTCGGGTTGGGAAAAAAGGAATAACGAGCGTGTAAGTCTGGTTCATCATCAATACCGACACTTCCGCTTCCATCGGGTTGCTGGAAACCCTGAGCATAGGAGAACGTTCCGGAAATAGCGGTTGCAGTAACTGCTTCTCCGACTGTGGAAGCAATAAGCATGTTATCTACAGAGGCATACCCCCCTGCATTTCCGATTACCTGCCTGTCAACCTGAATCTGGGCAAAGGCAAGGTAGCCGGTAAGAAAGCCAAACAGAACCGTTAGTAAGAATTTCATAATGTGAATTTGAATAAATTCCGGCGATTCTTCAAGATCAGAAGCCAAATTTTGTTACTTCCGGGGAGAATATTTGTCTAAAGTTCTGAAAATACACTAAATTAATACGCGCCAAGGCCTAAATTAACCTAGAGATATGAAACCCATTTATACCCGTGTTCTTTCCGCTATCGCCGTTTACTTATTGATTTTATTGCCCATTAATTCACCCGCCCAACAACCTGCCACCACTCAGAATGAGCCGGGGGCAGTTTTTCTCGACTCGGTGACCCTTCGGGTTGTGCCTGTAATTGTTGCAGATACGGGTGATATCTGGAACCCCGCCAATACCGAAGCGTTTTTTGACGGAATGATGGAGGCCCATCTGAATGCCCATCACATTGCCGGAGCGACAGTTTCCATTGTAAAGGACGGGCGGTTGTTTTTCTCCAAAGGGTATGGTTATTCGCATGTAAAAAATAAAGAAAAAGTGAACCCGGAGACTTCTCTGTTTCTGGTCGGGTCTGTATCCAAGCTATTTACATGGACAGCCGTGATGCAGCTTGTGGAGAAAGATTCGCTCGATCTTGACAAGAATATAAACGACTATCTCACCCGTTTTAAAATTCCCGATACGTATGAGGAACCCATTACCTTACGGCATCTTCTGACCCATACAGCGGGCTTTGAAGATATGTACCGCATTTTTGCGAAAAACGCGGAAGAGGTAAAACCGTTGGGTGAATTTCTGGAAAAGAATATGCCCAAACGGGTGAGAAAACCCGGAGAAGTAGCTTCTTATTCCAATTATGGTGCAGCCCTGGCCGGCTATATTGTGGAGGTGATTTCGGGAATACCGTTTGAGGAATATGTGGAGAAAAATATTTTCGCTCCCCTGCAAATGAAATACAGTACATTCCGGCAGCCTCAGCCCGAAGCGTTGCGCGATCATGTCTCAGAAGGTTATGCCTGGACCGACGGCGAATTTTATATGGGTGATCCTGAATTTATTCAGGTCGGCCCGGCGGGAATTCTGGCTTCAAGCGCCGATGATATGGCAAAATTTATGTTGGCGCATCTTCAGATTGAGGAACCCGATTCTGCCGCCATCCTAAGCCCGCACACCCTCGCGGAGATGCACAGGCGACAGTTTACCCATGTCGGCGCTTTTCCCGGTATGTGCCTGGGATTTTATGAAATGTACCAAAACGGGCTGAAAATGGTGGGACATGGCGGAGACACGCATTATTTCCACTCTCAACTCACGCTGATTCCGGAAAAGAAAACCGGCATATTTATTTCTTTCAACAGTGAGAACGGGCCCGAAGCAAGAGGGCCGGTAATGAATGCATTTCTGGATCGTTATTTCCCGAAAGAAGAAACAAAAAGCGAAGCATCCATCTCTGCGGAAGAAGCAGAAAAATACGAAGGGTTTTACCGCTCCAACCGGATGGTCTATTCCTCCTACGAAAAAGTTTTTGGTGTATTATCAGTCATGCAGGTCAAGGCCGGAGAAAATGGCAACCTGGAAATCGGGCCATTTATGGGGAATAAATCCACATTTATTCCAGATGGCGACCGCATATTCAAAAAAGAAAATGAAGACAGGAGAGTAGCATTTAAAGAAAATGAATTGGGGAAGATTACCCATGGATTTGCCTCTCAGATGCCCATAATGGCTTATGACAAACTCTCTTGGTATGAATCGCCCTATTTGCTTATCACGCTTTTATCCATTTGCCTCGGCTTATTTTTGTTAATGGTAATTTTGTGGCCGGTTTCAATGTATGTACATCAGGTACGACGTGTTTCGGGCGGAAAAACCCGAACCGGCACACAACATACCGCCCTGCTTGCGGGAAGATTCAGCAGCCTGGCCTATCTCGCTTTTTCAGTGGGGTTTGGGTCAATGGTCAGCAACTTTTTTGAAAGTGTTGCCTATGGTATTCCGCCATTGTTGCCTGTATTTCAGACCTTGCCTGTGGTCGGAGGAATACTCACCCTGATTATGCTCATTTTTGTGCCGATTGCTTTCCGCAGGCGCTACTGGAATCTTGCCACCAGACTGCAATATATGTTTACAGCATTGGCAGGCGTTGTATTTTTACTGATTCTCAACTACGTCAACCTTCTTGCCTGGAATTTTTAACTATATTTATCCCTCAAAACTCAATCAATCACACAATGAATCAATATCTCGAAGACTGGAGCAAAGAACTCGATGACCTCGAAGTGCAAATTTCGCTTGGTGAGGACGAAATTGTCGCTGCCTATGAAAAACAAAAGGCCGCCTTTTTTGAATTTATCAATGAATCCAAGTCCAAAATAGGTGAAATATCCTCTGATGAAAGAGTTCAAAAACTAAAAGGAAAACTTGAATCACTTCAGGTACAGCTTGCGCTGGGAAAAGCCGAATCCATGGAGGCCTATCACGAACAAAAGGAAAAACTGGATTCTGCCATAGATGAGGCAAAAGAAGAATATCAGGAGTTTATGGCTTCTCTTGGAGAAAAAAAACAATCCCTGTCGGGCAACCTTTCAGGGAAGTTTGAGCAGTTTCGCACCAAACTCGATATGTTTCATGTACAGTTTGCACTCGGCTCTGAAGAAGCCAAAGAAGAACTGAAAGAAAAACAGCAGGAAATATCCGCTTCCATGGCCGCATTCCGGAAAAAAATTGAAGAAAAAAAGGAGGAAGCCGAAGAGTCTTGGGAGGAGTTTACGGAGGATGTAGCTGAAGCTTTTGGCGAGTTCAAAAATTCGGTTAAAAACTTTTTCTCCTGATTTTGTCCATGCCATTGAAAATCATTATTGCGGCTATGGCACACGACAGGCTGATCGGCACGGAAGACGGCCTGCCCTGGGACATTCCCGAGGAATACAACCAATACCTGCGCAGAGTTAGCGGGAAAACCGTCATTATGGGGCGGCAGACATATGAACTGGTGGGGCGCGACCTCACCAGCCGTTATACCATTGTCGTCAGTAGCGATTTTCCGCCGGGAAATTATGTGGTTTGTAAGGATGTTGATGAGGCACTCAGGCAGGCTGAAAGCCTTGGGGAGGATATATTTATTGCCGGAGGAGCAAAAATTTATGCGCAGACAATCAATAAGGCTGACATGATGTATCTCACCTATATTGAGGGAGAGTTTAAAGGAGTGGCGTATTTCCCTGTGTTTTCAGAGAGGGAGTGGGAGGTTGTGGATTCGGAGAAATATACAGACTATACCATAGTTACCTACCGCAGAAAACAGATTTACTGAACGACGATGCGTTTAATGATCTGTCTCTGGTCGAGCTGTATCTGAATAAAGTAAACGCCTTTGGGATAAGCGGTCAGATCGAATTCTGTTTCCATATTGGCTTCTACCTCTTTTTCAACAAGCGTTTTGCCAATGAGGTTGACAACTTTTACCTGATAGGTGGTGTAGCTGTCTGATTTTATATTGAGATGAAATCTGCCGTTGGAGGGGTTAGGGTAAACGGAAGTTTCAATCTGCCAGCCTGTTATGTTTTCATAGGCATCTGGTGTGGGAATATCCGCAGCGAAGGCGGGCAGAGAGAGTGAAAATACCAGGGCGATAAGTAAAGGTTTTAAATTCATCGGTATAGTCTGTTTCGGTATGTAACTTACAAAGCTTTTACCGTATTTTAATGATTAAGGTTACTTCTTTTTTTCGAATTATTAATATTCGTGTCTGAATGGGGAAAAAGCGTGTTTGAACCCCTTTCGTTTTCTTTATTGCAATATGTGTACCGGATTTTAAAAATATATCAATGAAAGGAAAAATTGCGCTGGTTTTTGGCGGTACAGGCCTGGTCGGCGGGCATCTGGTCAGGGAACTGATTCAGGACGACCGGTATGAAACCATTCATATATTCTCGCGAAGAGAAATCCCTTCTGCTTCCGGAAAAGTACAGATTCACGTAGTGGATTTCAGCGACCCTGGTTCTTACAAAAAGCTGATCAAAGGGGATGAATTGTTTTGCTGTCTGGGGACAACGATTCGCAAAGCAGGTTCAAAAAAGGATTTCCTCTTCGTAGATTACGAAATTCCGGTACATCTGGCGGCGACTGCCGCTGGCCAGGGAGTAAAAAAATTTCTGATTGTAACCGCAATGGGTGCCGATGAAAAGTCGTTTTTTTTCTACAACCGTGTAAAGGGGCAGGTAGAAAACGCTATTCAGAAATACCCTTTTGAGCAGGTGGCTATTCTCCGCCCTTCGCTTCTCCTGGGTGAAAGGGAAGAACAAAGGCTGGGAGAGGATATTGGCAAACTGATGATGAATATGTTCTCTCCGCTCCTGGTCGGCCCGGCTCGCCAATACCGCGCGATTGCCGGGAAAACGGTCGCCAAAGCCATGATCGCCATTGCCAATTCTCCTCAGGAGAAGGTTATTTTTAGTTCTGATGAGTTACACCAACTGGGCGAACGCTAAAAGGCTGCTTCCAGGTTTTTTCCTCCTTTTTCTGCCTGTGCCTCCAGTCCGCTGAATACTTTCATGCGGGCAGTGCCCGGCTCTCCAACCCGCAGGGTATATTTTCCCTGCTCAAATACAAAAGGCACAAACGTGTTTCCCTGAATCCGGAGGGTATATATGGTTTCTCCGGTACCTTCTCTGACTACCTGTACTACCGGCTCAAACATGCCCGATACTTTTATCGTAGGGAGCCAGGCTACGGGCTTTCTTCCGTAGTTGTCCATCTGGTGAATGGTAATCGGCCATCCTTCATACTCCTGCGCATTTTCTTGCTGTGGATTAATATCCCGGGGCCAGCATTCAATAGTGATTTTTCGCCCCGGCTTTTGAAAACGCACAATTCCGTACCCTGTAGCCCGGTCGTAAAGATTGGAAGGTTCTCTGCCTGTAAAGACCGGATTGGATACCGCCAGAACGGTCATTTTGTTGCCGAAACCATCTTCAAAATCTCCGGTATATTTTGGGCCGCCTGGCTTTTGGTTTGCGCCGCTTTCCTGAGGATACCACCTCCGGGGCCAGACATTGGAAACAGAAGGAACACAGAGCGCGTATGGGGCGTCTCCCCAGTCATCTATTCCGTACTGAATCGTGCTGCCGAGGTGCTGATCTCCCGCAAGATGGAAGGCAAACCCTTTGCGAATCACCCTCAATGCTTTGTTTCTCCCGGTCTGGGGCCATCCGTTGGAGTCCATGTCGGAGACCGCCCGGTCGTTGGGGGCGTATGCTCCCTGCTCCAGTATGCGAAGGCGGGGCACAATATTGTCGTGGTACTCTTCTTCGGGTAAAGTGGCCACATTGGCAAAAATGGTCTGAGAAAGCACGCATTTCATTTTTGCACCTCCTGACCAGTCTGCTGCCCATGCTTCCAGAAAATCGAGCTGCCGCTGGCCAAGCAGGCTGGCTTCGGGCACATCGCTTTGTGTTTTTGCGTCAAATTCACGGTTCTGCGCCCATCCGTTGTTGATTTCTGCTTCGGGTAAAAGAGACTTGGGAGCGGACTTAAATTTCCGGTCTTCAATGATGGCAAAACTCACCCCGCCATATACCATAGAGGTGTAATAGACGCCAATTCCCTGAAGTACAGGTGTGGGGTCGTAGGGGTCAGGTAAATGAGCTGTCTGGGTTCGCTCCACCATTTTTACCCATTCTGCCGGCATTTTATAGCCACCTCTGTCCTGTTTGTCAAAGTCGTTTCCCTCATCTCCGGTTGCCTTGCCTCCGGCACCCCATATATTGCCATGATACACGTCGTGGTCATCGGGGATGCTAATTGAAGGCCGATCTTTCAAAAGTTCTTTATAGGTCCACCCGAAGATATACCACTTTCGCAGGTAGTCGAGGGTCGCTTTTTCAATTGGAGCCCGCTGCACACCATATCCGCCCACCCCTTCGTAAATCTGGTCACCTGAAAAAAACAGCAGGTCGGGGTTCTGACGGTTTACATTTTCTGTAAGGTCTTTGTTGGGAAACCCGAGGTCGTTGTTTCCGGTAAACCCTGCCACCACCAGCGTCTCGCTGTCTGTAGGGTCTTTGCGGATCGTACCTTCGTGATAAAAAGGCGTTTTCTCTGCGTTGCCAGTGAACATATGATAGCGAAGCCGGAAAGGGATATCCGCCCCGCTGGTCCATTCGTCCACCCGGAATGTGGCGGTTCTCGCCATAGGGTCTATGGCGGCTTCGGCAATTTCTGCCCAGTTTTCCCCGACTTTCACTTCCAGATGTACTACCTGATCGTCGGCTTTACCTACGGGAGCCATCTGCGCTGTCATTTTCAGTATGTTTCGGCTCAGGGTATAATGGGAAAACATAATCGGGCCGTAAGCATTTTCCGGGATAGTTTTCAGCTCATTTCCTCTGATCTGCCAGTCGGCAAACCACACACTGGGCCGGGTCATTCCGTCTGCAACGCCATCAAAATGACTGACGAGTGCCAGCCCGCCCGAAAGGGTTTCTTTTGCGATACTGTCTATGGTTACCGATTCCCAGACCATGCCTGTCTGGGGATTATAAACCGAAAAGGTCGCCGAATATCCGCCTGAATCGGGCTTTATTCGGAGACCTAATTCCATCTCTTTCATATAATCGAGCGGCGAAGATGCTGTAGCGGAACCCGGTTCACCGATAAACAATTCTCCAGAGGCAGTTACCCCTGCCTCCAGTCCTGTGCCATAAACAGCATTATCTCTGAAGTCATCAAATTTCCCTTTAATCCCGAGCCTGAACCCTGCCCAGTTTGTGCGGGAGGTGTTTTCACCGGGGTTGGAAAAACCCATGCGGATGCGTATTTCCGCGATGGCTGTATCGGGATGAATCTCCTGTGTGAGGAGATATACGTTTCGGTTTGGGCCGCTGACAAGGCATTCGATCCGCCCGGCATTGATCTGCCAGTCCTGTAGCCGGTTTGCCCAGTAATCGGGGCCGAGGAAGGTGCGCTGTGTCTGCGGCCACAAACTGGAAAAAACCGGAGTTGAATCGGTATCTCTCCGGCAGGAAAGCAGCGAAAGCGCGAAAAGGAGAGCAAGCCCAAAACTGATTTGTATATTTTTCATTCGGGAAATATGCCAAGATTGGCAGATTTTCTCAACAAAAAATAAAAAAGATTGCCTTCCCCGCGATATTGTATTACCTTTACGCCCTGAAAATGCCTACGTAGCTCAGGGGATTAGAGCGTCGGTCTCCGGAACCGAAGGTCGCAGGTTCGAATCCTGCCGTAGGTACAGAATCGTCAGCTGAAAGCTGACGTTTTTTGTTTGGGGACTTTTGCTATTTTGCAGCGTGATCCCTGTTCGAAGAAATATCGTCAGTGTTTTTCTTTTTTTCTGCCTGGTAATGCCCTTTACGGGTGCATGGACGGTTTTGCATTTGCAATGTTTTCTCCTTCGCCAACAGATCAAATCCCGCTTGCTCCCTCACCTCGGCGAGGCCGAACTGGTAAACTTCCGTTTTGCCAGAGACAAGGCGCCGCTGGCTCTGCGCTGGTTTCATTCCAGAGAGTTTGAACTGGATGGCAGGATGTACGATGTGGTTTCTCTCCGCGTGTCTGAAGATTCGATCATTGCTATTTGCTGGCCTGATCTGGAAGAATCTGTGTTAAACCAGAAAATCGCACGCCTTACCTCCGGCGCTTTGAATGACGATCCGGCGAGAAAAGAAAGCCAAAAAAGAATTATCAGTTTTTTTTATAACCTGTTTAAAACCGAAGAAAGCCGTTTCTGCCTGTCTTTCAGTGCACGACAGGCATACCTTCTGAAAAACGATGGTTTTGACAGACTTTCGCCCTGCTTTTCACCGCCTGTACCGCCGCCCGAAAAAGGATAAACCATATGCGTTTTTTCCGGATAATCCTCTCTGATCGAGGAGGTGTCCGGATTTGGTTTAATTCTTTATCCAACACATGATGAAAAAATGTATTATTCTGGGGTTTTTCCTTGGAGCAGGTATCTTTGCGTTTACCCAGACCGTAAAGATTGCCGACCAGGAAACTGGTAATCCCCTTTCGCAGGTAAAAATAACAGTTACAGGAACTTCCCAATTTGTGGTAACTGATGAAACAGGGAAGGCCGACATTTCAGGCCTCCCCGGTGAAAAAGGTTTTTCCTTTTCGCTTACCGGGTATGAGCCCCGTACCCTCGGTAAAGCAGACCTTATAAATGCCGGATTTATGGTTTATCTCAGCCTTACAGGTATTTCTCTGGATGAAGTCGTCATATCGGCCAGTCGTTTTGAAGAAAAGCAGCGGGATGTGGTGCAGAAGATTCAGGTGATGCGGGGCAGCGAAATTCAGCATATAAATCAGACCTCTATGGCAGATGTTTTGTCCTTCAGTGGAAATGTCATGGTTCAGAAAAGCCAGCTTGGCGGAGGTTCACCGGTAATACGTGGATTTGAGACAAATAAGGTCTTGCTGGTAGTCGATGGAATCAGGATGAATAATGCCATTTACCGCGGCGGCCACCTTCAAAATGTGATTACCCTCGACAATTCGATTCTGGAGCGCACCGAACTGGTTTTTGGTCCGGGGTCGGTAGTTTATGGCTCAGATGCTTTGGGCGGGGTGATGCATTTTTATACCAGAGATCCTCAGCTTTCTGCTGACGGGAAAGCAGCCGTAAAAGGCAACGGGTTTGCGCGATACAACTCGGCGGCAAGCGGTTACGCAGCGCATGGAGACGTTACAGTTGGCGGGCAAAAATGGGGCTCTCTCACCTCATTTACCTATTCCTCATTCGGGGATTTAAGACAAGGGGCTGTGAGAAATCCATTTTACGGCAACTTCGGATCGAGGCCGTGGTATGTCGAAAGAATCGGAAGCCGGGATTCAGTCATTGTAAATCCTGATTCCAATGTACAAATAGGATCGGGGTATCAGCAGTACGACTTTTTGCAGAAAATCATTTTCCGCCCCAACGAAAAAGTAACCCATCTGGTCAACGTCCAATACTCCACTTCGTCTGACGTGCCCAGGTATGACCGCCTTACACAGGTTGCAGGTGGTTTGCCACGTTTTGCCCAATGGTTTTACGGGCCGCAAAACCGTCTTCTCAGCGCTTATACGCTCAGGCTGGCCGATGTTTCCGGCGCATTTGACCACGGACGTTTAATTTTCGCTTACCAGAATATAGAGGAAAGCAGACATGACCGGCGCCTCAACAATCCTACCCTTAACCACAGAATCGAAAAGCTGGATATTTTTTCATTCAATGCCGATTTTGATAAGGTGTCTGGTGCGCATGAATTTCGCTACGGAGCAGAGGCCTATATGAATCTGGTAGAATCAACTGCGTATAAGGAAAATATTACCACAGGTGAACAGGCGCCACTCGATACCCGCTATCCCAGCGGTGGTTCGGCACTGAGTGCCGCAGCAATTTACGGAACGCATACCTGGGAGATTTCTGACAAGTTTATTCTCAACGATGGAATCCGGTTTACTTACACCAACCTGACGGCCAGTTTTGAAGACAAAACCTTTTTTCCTTTTCCTTTTGATAAGGTAAAGCAAAACCACAACGAGTTGAACGTAAACCTGGGAGTGATCTTTATACCAGCCCCGGCATTGAGGCTCACAGCCAATCTGGCTTCGGGTTTCAGAGCGCCGAATGTAGATGATCTGAGCAAGGTATTTGAGTCTGTGCAGGGTAATGTCATTATTCCTAATCCCGACCTGGGCCCTGAATATACCTATACCGCCGAACTAGGCCTTTCGCATACCATCGAAAAAAAGGTAGTGGTCTCCGCAACCGGTTATTATACCCGGTATCTCAATGCCATTGCTGTAAGACCCTCGCTGTTTGATGGCCGGGATTCCATCACGTATGACGGGCAACTCAGCCAGGTAACTACCACCGTCAATGCGGGTACGGCTTTCATTTACGGTCTGGAAGGCGGACTTTCAGGAAATCTCAATCCCTGGTTTTCCATTCAGGGAACGGTGAATTACACGTACGGAAGAGTAATTGAAAATGAGACCACAGTTCCACTTGATCATATTCCTCCGGTATTTGGCAAACTAAGCCTGAATATGACCAAAGGCAAGGCAAGGGCAGAGGTTTTTGTCAATTACAGCGGCTGGAAAAAACTTGAGGATTACAGCCCTTCAGGAGAAGATAATCTCGCTTATGCAACAGAACTGGGGATGCCAGCCTGGACGACACTCAACTGCCGCCTGACGGGAAAACTGAGTCAGAAAGCGAGTATTCAGGTGGCGTGTGAAAATATGCTGGATCAGAACTACCGGGTATTTGCCTCGAATATTTCCGCGCCGGGCAGAAACTGGATTATTACCCTCCGGGGTTCATTCTGACCGGTACAATAGCCTGGCGGTAAATCAAAATAAAATACAGGAGAGGTAAATGTGGGAGAATAAGCATATTATTTTATGTGCAATATCCCTACATTTGCCCCTCAAATTGTGCCACGTGGAAAAAAACTATTTTCCTGTTATCCGTGTGATTGAGGAGGACTACGAGATTCCCCAACTGGGAAGAAGGCGAAGAATTTCTGCCCTCCTGCCTTATGATTACGAAGAGTCGGATACCAAATACCCCGTTCTTTATCTTCACGACGGTCAGAACCTGTTTAATGAGCACGCCATGTATGGCAACTGGGCGATTGATAAGTCGCTGGCAACCATGGCAGAACAGGGAATGAAAGACATTATCGTGATCGCTGTAGATCACGGCGGGGAGGAGCGTGTGACCGAATATTCACCCTATTACAATCCCCGGTTTGGCGAAGGCAGCGGCGAACTGTATCTCCAGTTTCTGGAACAAACGCTCAAACCCTATGTTGACCGGAAGTTCAGGGTATATACCGACCGGTTGCATACAGGTATTGGAGGGAGTTCGATGGGAGGTCTGATCAGCCTTTATGCAGGGCTGATTCATCATCATGTATTCAGCAAAATGATGATCTTTTCTCCCAGCCTGTGGATTTCGCCCAAGGTGTATTATCACTCTTCCAATTTTGTAGCCAAAGAGCCTACCGATATGTATGTATATGCGGGAGAGCAGGAAAGTCCTACCCATGTGTCCAACGTAAGGCGGCTGAAAAGTTCGCTCTTTGGCTCTACTACCGACCAGTCAAAACTCAGGTTTCACCTGAGCATCAATCCGGAAGGCACACATAATGAAGCCTGGTGGCGGGAAGAATTTCCAAAAGCCGTCGAATGGCTGTATTTTCCCAGATACTTTTCCCGATAAATCAACGGAATGAACTACTCACACGCCTATCATATCCCCGAGAATGTATCATCGCTGATACTGCCCTTTTTTAAAGATGAAGTGGATGTTGCCATCATTCGCAGGTTTTCCGGCGTGAATTTTCTCCCCGAATTTGAAGGGAAGTTGAAAGAAACTGTAACCTTGTTTCACCCTGAAAAACCTCTGAAAATCTATCTGGCAGGCCTGGGCGAAAAAAAGGAATCAGCTAAAGCACCGCAGGTTTTCCGCAGCCTGGCTTTTCGTTTCAGAGAACAGTGGGGCGCGGTTCCTGCAATTTATCTTTCTCATCTTCCGGTGGAAATGGCATTGGCGGCAGCACTGGGAACCGGACTGGGGAATTATAAAAACGACCTTTTTAAAACCGATAAGAAGGAAAAACCTGTTGCGGAGACCGCGTATTTTATTCACGATGATCCCGCGGCGGCTATGCAGATAGAAGAAGGAGGGATCACTGCCAGCACCCAGTCGCGGATAATGCAACTGGTCGATACGCCTTCCAACACCAAATATCCTGAATGGCTGGGCCGCTTTGCGATGGAATCGGCAGAAAAATACGGCTATTCTGCCCGGGTTTTTTCCCGTGAAGAACTGACAGACATGGGCATGCACGCCCTGCTGGCTGTAGGGCAGGGGAGTCAGTATCCGCCGGTGCTGATACAGATGGAGTACAAGCCGGATGGCATCAACACTGAAACGCCCCGGCTGGGGTTGGTGGGCAAAGGAATTACTTTCGATACCGGCGGGATTTCGATCAAGTCATCCACCAATATGCACTATATGAAAAGTGATATGGGAGGGGCGGCTGCGGTGATAGGTGCGATCGAACTGGCCGCGAGGTTAAAACTGCCCATTCATATTGTCGGGGTGGTGCCTTCGGCAGAAAACAGTGTGGACGCTGCGAGCGTAAAGCCGGGCGACGTGATTTCGTCTTATTCCGGTAAAACCATTGAGGTAATAGATACCGATGCCGAAGGCAGGCTGGTGCTGGCAGACGGCCTGGCATGGATTCAGAAACAGTATTCACCCGAAACGATCATCGACCTGGCTACCCTTACCGGCAGTTGTGTTATGACGCTGGGTTATTCGGCAGCGGGTATGTTTACCCAGAATGATACGCTCGCCCGGCAGCTCTCAGCCGCAGGAAGTGCAGTCCATGAACGCGTATGGCGCCTGCCGATGTACAGTGATTTTGAGGAAGACCTTCATTCTGACGTGGCTGATGTGCGCAACTTCAGCGGAAAACCCGTTGCCGGTGCGATTACCGCGGCAAAATTTCTGGAAGTATTTATTAAAGATCACCCCAACTGGGCGCACCTCGATATTGCCGGTGTGGCCTTTGGAGACTCGAATATACAAAAATGCGGGCAGGTACAGGTTACGGTGTCCGTTTGCTTGTTACCTTTATGAAACAACTCATTTCATTATCCTGATTGTTATGTCCCAAACCCCTCTGCATTTACTTTGTATCAGCAGCTTTTTTAAAGGAGAAGCCTTCCTCCGGTCAGCTAAAGCTGCCGGCAATCATGTGTATCTGATTACCGGAAACAAACTCAAAAATCACCCCTGGCCATGGGAATCCATTGACGAGACGTTCTTCATGGATGATACTGAAGGTAAATGGGAGATGCAACATCTGGTTGACGGCATTGCCTGGCAGATGCGCAGGATTAAATTTGATAAAATTATCGCACTCGATGATTTTGATGTCGAGAAGGCGGCCCATATCCGCGAGGTTTTCCGTATTCCCGGAATGGGAGAAACCACCGCGCACTATTTCCGCGACAAACTGGCCATGCGCATGAAAGCGCATGAAGCAGGCATTCCCGTTCCGGAGTTTTCGGGCCTGTTTCACGATGCAGATATTGAGGCCTATGCCTCCCGCGTCCCCGGCCCGTGGATGATCAAACCCCGGTTTGCTGCTTCTGCAACAGGTATCGTAAAGGTGTATGACCGGGAGTCGCTCTGGCGGGAAGTACATAAACTGGGCGATCAGCGCCATTTGTATCTGGTCGAAAAATTTGCTCCGGGCCATGTGTTTCACGTGGATACGCTGAATCTGGAGGGGAAAGTGTTGTTCTCCCGCGTGAGCCAATACCTCGACACGCCGTTTGAAGTGGCGCATGGCGGCGGAATTTTCCGTTCGGTTACGGCTGCATTTGGTTCGAAAGACGAAAAAGAGCTTACCAAACTCAATAAGCAGGTGATGAAGGCTTTCGGGATGCAGTACAGTGCTTCCCATTCTGAGTTTATCAAGGGAAAAGAAGACGGGAAATACTATTTTCTGGAAACTTCCTCCCGCGTAGGTGGCGCCAATCTCGCCGAGATGGTGGAGGCTTCTGCCGGTATCAACCTTTGGGCTGAGTGGGCAAAAATTGAGACTTCAGTTGCTGCGAAAAAAACCTATGAACTGCCGCCGGTGCGCAATGATTATTCGGGTATTGTCGTTTCGCTTTCCCGGTATCAACAGCCGGATGACTCCGCTTTTAATGATCCGGAGATTGTCTGGAGAATGAAAAAAGACTGGCATATCGGACTTATCGTGCGCTCCGGTTCGCAGGAACGGGTAATTGAACTGCTGGAAAAATATACCCGCAAAATTTCAGAAGAGTTTCACGCAAGTCTTCCCGCACCTGATCGCCCGCACAACTAGTCGCGGGAGATCAGCCCACCGTCAAAATAACCGATACTTGCGCCTACAAAGTCTTTGTCTTTGTTGTAGCGCACCCCGATCATTTCCCCTTTGGAAAGCCGCATGAGGTTGTTGACCGTATGTGCCCGGGGCTCACCTTTTTTCCACAACATCAGCATCCGGATTTCGCATTTGGCGGGCTCTCCGGGCGTGTGAATACAGGGATCGTAAGTGACTTTGCGCTGAAGGAGAAAATTCTGCCTGTCTTTGATGGCGTCCAGTTCGGCAGCGGTAATATGAAGTTTTACTCCTGATCCGGCAAAAGAATACAGCGGTTTAAGTACGTAATTTTCCAGATCGTCGGGATATTGGTCAAGCTGCTCGAGATAGTAGCTGGACGGAACATACGGGCTTTGAAAAAGCGGCAGCGTAAATTTACTGATTCGGAAAAACCAGTTGGGATGCCCGACCCACTGCGCATTGATTTCTTCGTGGAAGGAAAACTCCAGTTTTAAATCCTTCCGCTGATCCAGTTCGTCGAAAATCACTCTGTGGTAGATTTTCAGAATGGGAACTTCCTTTCCGTTATCGTCGATATAATACAGGTTCTTACCTCTTTTTTTGACTTTGGTAACACAGAGCACCTTTATACCCAGATGCGCTTCGGTGGCCCAGAAATCAATCGCGGTAGCTTGTTTTTCGGGCTCTATTTCAAGTAAAACGACGGTGCGCGGGTCGCTGTCTCCGACGATGGCTTCTTTGAGAAGTTGTATATAGGATTCGGGTGAGAGGCCGGCGTGATAGGACGAAAAATTATCGGGAATCGAATAATGTTGGCGGTAAGATTTTGCCAGCAAATCCTGGAAAAAATATAGTGATGGAAATCCCTGAATTTCAATCAACTGTGGGGTGAGATCACCGTTTTCATCGCGGCAGATTCCAAAATCCATCTGAAGAAACTGCGTATGCGCATCCTCATTGGGTACAAGTTCCATCGGAGGGCGAATGGCATTTCGGGTAAGTTCCTTAAAGTCGGGCCTGCAAATGACATCGTTGATATCAGCGATGGCGTCGGCAAGTTTTTCTTTCAGATCATTGGGAATAAACACCGGAGTTTCTGCAATACGAAACGGCGGGCGGTAATTGTAGGTATTATATACCGTTTGCAGAAACTGCTGATATTTTTCCTGGGAAAATTCCCGGTTAAACGATTCGCGGAGTGATGGGATCATACATCGGAGATGAGAGCGTGCTTATTGCGCCTTTGATGAATGTGGGTAAAATGGTACTGTGTGTGAGGGCAATTTTGTCGGGGTCGGCAAGATGTGCCATCATATCTCTGTATTTCCTTTCGCTGAAATTGTCGATAACTTTTCGCCGGTTTTCTTCTTGGAGGAAATGGGCAATCATACCTACGGGATCAGCTTCGGGGTGAAATTGTGTGCCGACAAACTCCTCCGAAAAGCGCACCGCCATGATAGCCCGTTCGTATTCAACATGGGTTCGGATTTTTTCCAGAGAGAGGATCGTTGCTCCGTGTTCGGCAAATACCCTCAGGTTGGGCTGGATCAGTTGCCAGTCACGGCTATCTACGGCAAAGTAAGGATCGGGCAAATCCACCAGCAGCGGGTCCTTCATACCTGCCTGCGTTTTATGTACAGGCATAACGCCAAAAGAGGTGGATTTGCGCGGTGCCAGCTCTCCAAGCCCAAAATGGTTGCAGGCCATTTGAAAGGAGTGGCAGATGAAAAACATAAACTTTTTACGTACCCCGGGCTGGAGATTGTGATACCAGAGTTTGTCAATCAGTCTGTAAAATCTTTTATCCCAGATTCCGTCTCCTTCCAGAGGGTTTCCGGGCCCTCCGCTGGCGATGTAGATGTCGTAGCTGGTATCCGGAACCTCTCCGGTAACCCTGACATCAAATTCGTCCCATTCCAGAGAATGAGAAAAATCATCCACAATTTCCCTTATACAGCGCATTCCCTGATTGGGGTGGCCGTTGTTCATATCCAGAATTGCCAGGCGGAGGGGATGAGTTTGCATTATAATACGCCTTCTACGGTCTGACTGATAATGTAGTCCACTACTTTTTCCAGGCTTCCGGTTTCCTCATAAACTTTTAGTTGGCGATCGGCACCGGTACCGTGTTCAAGTATTTGGTGGATATATTGTACGGCTTCTCTGGAACCAAGTTCGTCCAGCACATCATCGACAAAATCGAGAAGTTCGTGGAGCAGATGGCGGGTAGAAACTTCTTTTTCCAGCCCAAAGTCGATCAACTGTCCATCAATGCCATAGCGGGAGGCCCGCCATTTGTTTTCATTGATCAGTGCACGGCGGTAGATCATAAAGTTGAGGTTGGCCTGGCGAAGTTTGTAGAGTTTTGCCACCAGTGCCTGGACCAGTGCCGCAATACAGATGGTCTCATTGACGGTGAGCGGAATATCGCAGATACGGATTTCGATAGTGGGGAAAAAAGGATGCGCCCGGATATCCCACCATATTTTTTTTGCATTGTCGATACAGCCGGTTTTCACCAGAAGGTTGATATAACTGTCGTACTCGGCGACGGTTTCAAAATAATCAGGGATTCCGGTACGGGGAAATTTGTCAAATACCTTGGTGCGGAAAGATTTAAACCCCGTATTTCTTCCTTCCCAGAAAGGAGAGTTGGTGGAAAGGGCAAACAGGTGAGGCAGAAAATACCGGATGGAGTTGGCCAGGTGAATAGCCATATTCCTGTCCTCAATACCGACATGCACATGGAGTCCGAAAATAAGGTTTGAGCGGGCGGTATCCTGCAATTCATTCACGATCTGGTCGTAGCGCGGGTGAACGGTCAGCAACTGCTTTTGCCAGGCCGAAAAAGGGTGCGTTCCTGCTGCTCCGATGCGATAGCCCAGACTCGTCGCCACTTCCGATATGGATTTGCGGAGGTAGATGATTTGTTCGCGGGCGTCGTTGATATCGCTACAGATGCGGGTCCCCACTTCCACCACTGCCTGATGCATTTCTGCCTTTACCTGTTCATCGAGAAATTTGTTGGCTGTCTCTACAATACGCTGCTCATGCGAGGTCAGTTCGCGTGTTTCCGGATCGATGACCTGATATTCTTCTTCGATACCAAGGGTAAATTGCATTTTATTCATCATTTGGATTCCTGAGCTTTTTTGACGGCAGACTTTTTAGGTGTAGCAGCCGCTTTAGCGGGGGATGCTTTGGGCGCTGCAAAAATATCGCTGATGAAGGTTCCCCATGTGAGATTGACCTGGCCGGGTTTGAATTTTTGGGCTTTTTCAATGGCAAGGTTCGCAGCGTTTTCTACGATCCAGTCAAAATTTTCCTGACCTACAGAGTGAACATCTGCATCAGGTGCGGGATTGCAGAAATCGATGGCATAGGGAATTCCATCGCGAACGGCAAATTCGACGGTATTGAAGTCATAACCCAATGCCTGGTTGAGTTGTTTGGTTTGTTTTTCGACCCGGGCAAGAAGTTTTTTCTCAACGGGCGGTGCATTTCTCACATAGCGTAGGTGGTGAGGATTGCGGGGTTCGTACTGCATAATATGCACATTGTTTCCTCCAAGGCAGTAACAGCGGAAATAGGAATCAAATACAATTTCCTCCTGAAGCATCATGACCAGTTGGTCGGTTTCTGCATGCTTTTTAAACAGATCTTCGGGGTTATAGACTTTATACACACTTTTCCATCCGCCGCCGGCGTGGGGTTTCATATAGGCGGGAAAACCTACATAATCGAAAATGCGCTTCCAGTCAAAAGGGTAGGTGAGGTTGCGGAAGGAATTTTCGTCGGTGTCTGCCGGGCGTTGGTAGGAGGGGAGAATGACCGTTTTGGGTACCGGTACACCGATTTTTTCGGCGAGGGCGTTGTTGAAGAATTTTTCGTCGGCGCTCCACCAGAAAGGATTATTGATGACGATCGTACCGTTGAGAGCGGCGTTTTTGAGGAATGCGCGGTAAAAGGGCACATCCTGAGATATTCTGTCAATGATAACTGCATAGTCTGAGGGCAGATTTTGCTGTACCAGATCGAGTTTGACAGGCTCAGCGACAATTCCGCTGATTTTTTTCTCATTTATTCGTTCTACCAGTGCCCAGGGAAACGTATTTTCTTTACCAAAGAGGATTCCTATTTTTTTCATAATGATGGCAGGGATTTAGGGTGTTTTGTGTGAATATAAGCAGAATTACATTAGTGATAAATAATGAGGAAACATATCTCTCCAGATTGGCCAGTCGTGTTTTGCCCAGCGGCGGAGATCAAACCAGTGAGGGATATTTTTCCTGCTGAGGATTTCGGACATCCGGCGGTTGGCATCGAGACAGATATCCCATTCGCCTACACCCAGGGCAATTTTCATTTGCCAGAGGTCGGGGTGATTGTTGTTGGGCATATAGTCAACCGGATTGTTGAAATAGACGTTTTCGTCGTAGTAACCATCCATAAAAGAATTGACATCAAATGCGCCGCTCATCGAAAACAAGTGGCTGACTCTTTCGGGGTGGCGGAATGCAAAATTGAGCGCGTGGAAACCGCCAAAGCTGGCGCCGGCCACACATACTTTCTGAAAACCGTGATTGTGACGGATCGGATCCACAATTTCGTCCACGATAAACTGGTCATACCACATATGGTTTTTGACGCGGTCGGCGGGGTGAATGGACTTATTGTACCAGCTATGGGCATCGATACTGTCCGGGCAATAGATTTTGATCAGCCCCTGCTCAATAAACCAGCGGGCAGATTCAATCAGCAGAAAATCCTTACTTTCATAGTACCTGCCTTTTGTGGTAGGAAATACAATCACAGGATAACCTGCATGCCCGTGGATCAGCATTTCGATATCCATGCTGAGCGTCGGGGAATACCATTTTAAATATTCTTCTTTCAAAATATATGGGTTGGGATAAGATGCGCGGAAAATTGCCGCAAAATTGCGAAAAAAACGGCGACCTGCAAAACGCTGATAATGAATTTTTTCTATATATTTTTATTCTCTGTTAAACCTTTTTCTTTCCCATCAGTCAAACTTGCCGATGGTAGCACTGGAAGAAAAAAACCTACTCGAAAAGCTTCGAGATCCCTTGTCCCGGAGTGAGGCATTTGGCCAGGTGGTCAGGCAGTATCAGCGGGTGTTGTATTATCACATCCGCCGCATGGTGATTGACCATGATGATGCCGATGACGTGTTGCAGAATACGCTATTGAAAGCATGGAAAAATATTGACCGTTTTCGCGCCGATTCTTCCCTTAAAACCTGGCTTTACCGGATTGCTACCAACGAGTCGCTGACCTTTCTTACCAACAAACAAAAGAGAGGATTCAGCGATGTGGAGGATTTGGAAAATAACCTGAGGCATAGTATTTCTTCCGGAAAATATATTGACGGCGATGAAATACAGAAGAAGCTACAGATGGCCATCCTCACCCTGCCTCCCCAGCAAAGGCTGGTATTCAATATGCGCTATTATGACGAATTGAAATACGAGGAAATTGCCGAAATCATGGAGCTTTCGACTGGTACACTCAAAGCCCATTATCACCATGCGGCAAAGAAAATTGAAATTTTTTTAACCACAGATTAAACCGAACGACGTTTATACCGTCAATAAAATACGATGCAAGACTTTGATAAACATAAGGAGGAACTGAATGAGACACCGCTGCTGCGGTCGCTAAAGAAAGAAAATATCTTCCGGACACCTGATGACTATTTTGAAAATCTCCCGGGAATCTGGGAAGGTGCAACTCCTGATCCGGAAACACCCGTTCTCAATCAACTGGAAAAGAAAAATATATTTCTGATACCGGAAGGGTATTTTGAATCTCTCGCTGCGAAGATAGCTCAACGGACACAGAAAGTGCCGGAAGGGAAATTGTTGCGCGGGGGGAGTATCCGGTCATTGCGGCTGATGGCCGCAGTGGCTGCTGCTTTTGCGCTGCTTATAGCTGTGTTTTTATGGGCGAAATGGTCAGCGGTTCCACTTTCACCGAAAACGGAAACACTGCTGGCGGATATTTCGACCGAAGAACTGATGACAGGTGTGGACCTGGCCGAAGTTGATCTCAACATAATTCTTGAGGTAGTAGGAGACGAAGCCATTTCGGCATTGGAAAACACCAGTTTACATGACACCCATGGACAGGAGTTGAATGAAATTCTGGAAGAGCTGGATATTTCTGATCTGGAAGGCCTTCTGGAAGATATGGAACAATAACTACACCACCTTTTAATCAGACTGCACGATGAGACAATGGATTATTACCCTAGCGGTGGCGATAGTCACCCTAACTGGTGTTTATGCTCAGGATGAAGATATTTCATACTCCCGGGCTGAAAAAATCGAATCATTCCGGGTTGCTTATTTTACCCGAAAACTAAGCCTGACCCCGGCAGAAGCAGAAAAATTCTGGCCGGTTTACAATGCCTTTCTCGACGAACAGGAAAAGCTGAGACAGACGCGCCGGGCGCTGCAAATGAAAGCACAGAGTGCGGTTATGGGCGATGACAACCGCGAACTGGAAAAGCTTTCGGATGAGTTTATCGGGCTGAAACGAAAAGAATCGGAAATCGCAGAGAAATATCACAGCCAGTTTAAGACCGTGCTGCCTATCAGAAAGGTATTGATGTTGTACAAAACCGAGGTTGAGTTTAAGAAAGAGATTCTTGAGGAAATTCGCCGGAGACAGGCCGAGAGACCGGCGTTGCAAGGTGGGCGGCCCGGATTGCGGCAGTAAAGAAATACATAAAAAGAAAACGGCTGGTAGAATCATACCAGCCGTTTTTATTTTTACAGGAGAGATCAGCTGTTGTCGCTGTCATCATCGTCAGCCAGTTCGGCTTCCTCATTGGGGGCAGGCGGGTTTTTCAGCATTTCATTCAGTTTTTTGACTTTGCGTTTCCATTCTTCGACGAGTTTGGATTCGCGGTCAATTTCTCCCTGAATCTGATTGCGGAGGGTATCGCCCGACTTGCCTTTAGCGACAAAAAGGATATTGGTGCTGTACTGGTTGATTTTTTCTTCGGATGCAGAGATTTTGCGTCGAATATTAGCGATTCGCTGTTTGATAGCTTTGGTGCGTTCATCAGGGTCTTCGACAGATTCGATGGCGGCCTGCATTTTTATATCCTGAATCTGTTCGCGTTTCATATCGAGGCTTCCGAAGAATTTATCGATTTCGGCGCGGAACTCATCCCAGATTTTATCTTTTTCCTTAAAGGGAACTTTTCCGATATCTTTCCATTTTGCCTGAAGCTCTTTTACTCTGCCAATGGCCTTATCCACGCCACCTTCGGGGTTAGCGGTTAGTTTTCTCACTTCATCAATTAAGGTTTTTTTAGCTTCGAGATTGGTATTTTCGTCATCATGGACTTCCTGATAGTGATCCCTTCTGCTTTCAAAAAAACCGTCGCAGGCTTCGCGGAAGCGGGCCCACAGCTTGTTGGAATGCCTTTCCGGAACAGGCCCGATCTGTCGCCATTCTTTTTGGAGGCGCTTTAGTTCTCTTGCAGCTTTTTCCCAGTCATCCCCGTTTTTCAGGGCCTCTGCCTGTTCTACCAGTGTACGTTTTTTGACGAGGTTTTCGGAGCGGAATTCGTCATAAGTACGGAAGAAATCTGCTTTTTTGGTGAAAAAGGCGTTACAGGTTTCGCGGTATTTGGCCCAGAGTTCACTGTTTTGATTGCCGGGGGCCTGGCCTACCAGTTTCCATTGTTCCTGAAGTTCACGAAGGGTACGGGTGGCGTCATTCCAAAGGCGGGGTTTATCAGCAGAAAAGTTGGCGTAGGAGGCCATTTCTTCGAGAATAGCGAGCTTTTTATCCGCATTTTCCTGACGTACCTGATCCTGTACCTGCATAAAACCCTGTCGGGTTTCAAAAAACTTGTCAATGACGTCGCGGTATTCGTTATTGATCCGCTCCATTTCTTCGCGGGGAACATGTCCAACAGCCTTCCATTTTTGCTGGAGCTCGTGGAGCATATCCATGCGTTCACGCCAGAGTTCGACATTTTCTCTTTCCTCATCGGGGGGGATAAGTTCTTCCGCTTCCTTAATGAGGCGTTCTTTTTCCTGGAGGTTAATTTTCCGGTCGTAATCGCGTAGCTCAAAATGCATTTCGCGTAGCTGGTAAAACTTGTCCAGCAGCACACGGAATTGCTGATAGAGGGGTTCTATATCTTCTTTCAGGACGTGGCCCACATCGCGCCATGCATCCTGAATCGCACGTACTTCTTTTATGAGATTGGGGTCTTCTGCGCTGACCAGTTTTTCCAGTTCAACCAGAAGTTCCTGTTTCTTTTTGGAATTGGCCACCTTTTCGGCCTCTGCTTCCTGCTGCGCTTCACTGCGTTTGCGGTTGAAACTGTGCAGTGCATTGTGGAAGAGGGTCTTAATCTCATCGGGGAAGGACTCTTCGGCGGCTACCAGCGCGTCAAAGGTTCTTTTCACCAGGCCCACCTTGGGTATGAGTGGCAGCACATTCTCCGACTCCCGGTACATATCCAACAGTTGAATAAGATCGGCTACGGTAGCTCCCTCCAGCACACTCAGGTTATTGCTCTTGTCTTCCACAAGCGCTTCAATCAGGGGGAGTAGTTCTTCATTGAGCGGAGGCAGTTCCTGTGGGGGAGGAGCGACTTCTTCTTCAGCCTCAATATGTGCAACTTCCAGATGCTCAGATACTTCAGTATTCTGCGCATCTTCCTGAGCTTCCGTTTCCGTTTCAGTCTGTGCCATCACTTCTTTGACCTCATCGACTGGCTCGGGGGAAACAACCGGCTCTGACTCTGTCATTTCTGGTTCCTGTGGAGTCGTATTTTGCAGTTCTTCGTTCTGTTCAAAATCCGACAATTCCGGGTTCTCATTTTCTGGAAACATGGTATTCAACTCAAAAGTTTGGTTCGGGCCCCAAAGATACCGGTTTTCGGATATTTTCAGGGACTGGCTCACGCAAATAAATGAATTTTTTTTCAGATATGCCTGATACGCTCCGATTTCTTAATCGAAGGTACAAAATCCCGTACAAAGTTCCTACGGCAAAACCGCGTTCTATCAGATTGTTTTGTGGGGCTACGGATGTATATTTACCTCATGAAGAAGGAATTCAACATCACCGGCACTTGTTATCCCGACCAGCACTACATGATGGACAACCGCACCAAACTGGCTGGGGTGATTGAACTGATCGAACGAGGAAAATATTTCATCATCAACCGTCCGCGGCAGTACGGGAAAACGACGACGCTGTTTGCCTTACACCAGATTCTGACGCAACAGGAGGGTTATCTACCTATTCGCCTGGATTTTCAGGGTGTGGACGAAAAATGGCACGTTTCGGACGAAGCCTTTGCCCGAATGTTTGTTCGTCTGACAAAAGATTTCCTCGAATTTAGTTCTCCCGATTTATATCTGTTTTTGGAAAGCCAGCAAAATGAGGTTACAGACATGGACGAATTATCCAGGCTCCTCACACGCCTCGCGCACAAAGCCGTGCAAAAGCTGGTGCTATTGATCGACGAAGTGGATGCGAGCAGCAATTACGAGCCATTTTTGCGGTTTCTGGGAATGCTTCGCAATAAGTACCTCGACCGCTATTCGCCCCAAAACTACACCTTTCACAGCGTGGTACTGGCGGGGGTTCACGACATCAAAAGTCTCAAACGCAAAGTGCGTGAAGATGACCACGCGCAGTACAACAGCCCGTGGAATATAGCCACGGATTTTAAGGTGGATATGAGCTTCCATCCGCACGAAATTGCGCCAATGCTCGTGGACTATTCCGCCGCCGAAGGGGTAGTGATCGATATCCCCGCCTTTGCTGACAAACTGTACTACTACACTGCGGGTTACCCTTCCTGGTCTCGAAACTGTGCAAAACAGTAGCCGAGGATATATTGCCCCAAAAGGCGGAGCGAATCTGGACCCTCGACGACCTCGAAGTCGCAGTGCTGCTTCTGCTTCGGGAAAACAATACCCTCTTCGACAGCCTGATCAAAAACCTCGAAAATCATCCCGGATTATATGATCTCACTTATTCGATTATCGTCAACGGACAGGTGATTCCTTCAACCCCGATGAACCTATGATTAGCCTGGGAAGGCTTTATGGGGTATTTAAGGAGAATGGTTCGGTGAAAATCCACAACCGCATATACGAACAGCGGATTTACAACTATATGGTTGCCCGCACCCTTCAGGATCAGGTTCGCCAAAAACACCCCTACCTTCCCATTTCGTATGCGCAGGCAGACGGGACGTTGAACCTCAAAGGCGTGTTGCAGCGTTTCCAGCAATTTCTCCGCGAGCAGTACAGCGAAAAAGACCAGGACTTCCTCGAACGCGAGGTGGAGACTGGTGTTCCTGGCCTTTTTTAAGCCCATCCTCAATGGACAGGGACACGACTTTAAGGAAGTCGAAATTTCGGAAGAAAAACGGCTGGACGTAGTGGTTACTTACCACCGCAACAAATACGTGATAGAACTCAAACGCTGGTACGGGGAGTCGGTCCATCAGCGGGGGCTGGATCAGTTGGCCGACTATCTCGACCGGCAGGAACTGGAGAGCGGTTTTCTGGTGATATTTTGAAGGGCAGAAGAAAGAAGCGGGCGGCAGGAGGAGATTTCACACCGGGGAAAGCGATTTTTGCCGTGTGGGTGTGAAGCAGGATTTTCTTAACTTTACCCCATGAAGAAGAAATTCAACATCACAGGCAACTGCTACCCCGATCAGCATTATATGATGGACAACCGCGCCAAACTGACGGATGTCATGCGGATGGTAGAGGACGGTGAATATTTCATCATCAACCGCCCACGGCAGTATGGGAAAACGACGACGCTGTTTGCCTTACACCGGATTCTGACGCAACAGGAGGGTTATCTACCTATTCGCCTGGATTTTCAGGGTGTGGACGAAAAATGGCACGTTTCGGACGAAGCCTTTGCCCGAATGTTTGTTCGCCTGACAAAAGATTTCCTCGAATTTAGTTCTCCCGATTTATATCTGTTTTTGGAAAGCCAGCAAAATGAGGTTACGGACATGGGCGAATTATCCAGGCTCCTCACACGCCTCGCGCACAAAGCCGTGCAAAAGCTGGTGCTATTGATCGACGAAGTGGATGCGAGCAGCAATTACGAGCCATTTTTGCGGTTTCTGGGAATGCTTCGCAATAAGTACCTCGACCGCTATTCGCCCCAAAACTACACCTTTCACAGCGTGGTATCTGGCGGGGGTTCACGACATCAAAAGTCTCAAACGCAAAGTGCGTGAAGATGACCACGCGCAGTACAACAGCCCGTGGAATATAGCCACGGATTTTAAGGTGGATATGAGCTTCCATCCGCACGAAATTGCGCCAATGCTCGTGGACTATTCCGCCGCCGAAGGGGTAGTGATCGATATCCCCGCCTTTGCTGACAAACTGTACTACTACACTGCGGGTTACCCCTTCCTGGTCTCGAAACTGTGCAAAACAGTAGCCGAGGATATATTGCCCCAAAAGGCGGAGCGAATCTGGACCCTCGACGACCTCGAAGTCGCAGTGCTGCTTCTGCTTCGGGAAAACAATACCCTCTTCGACAGCCTGATCAAAAACCTCGAAAATCATCCCGGATTATATGATCTCACTTATTCGATTATCGTCAACGGACAGGTGATTCCTTCAACCCCGATGAACCTATGATTAGCCTGGGAAGGCTTTATGGGGTATTTAAGGAGAATGGTTCGGTGAAAATCCACAACCGCATATACGAACAGCGGATTTACAACTATATGGTTGCCCGCACCCTTCAGGATCAGGTTCGCCAAAAAACACCCCTACCTTCCCATTTCGTATGCGCAGGCAGACGGGACGTTGAACCTCAAAGGCGTGTTGCAGCGTTTCCAGCAATTTCTCCGCGAGCAGTACAGCGAAAAAGACCAGGACTTCCTCGAACGCGAGTGGAGACTGGTGTTCCTGGCCTTTTAAGCCCATCCTCAATGGACAGGGACACGACTTTAAGAAGTCGAAATTTCGGAAGAAAAACGGCTGGACGTAGTGGTTACTTACCACCGCAACAAATACGTGATAGAACTCAAACGCTGGTACGGGGAGTCGGTCCATCAGCGGGGGCTGGATCAGTTGGCCGACTATCTCGACCGGCAGGAACTGGAGAGCGGTTTTCTGGTGATATTTGAAGGGCAGAAAGAAAAAAGCGGGCGGCAGGAGGAGATTTCACACCGGGGGAAAGCGATTTTTGCCGTGTGGGTGTGAGGCAGGATTTTCTTAACTTTACCCCATGAAGAAGAAATTTAACATCACTGGCACTTGTTATCCCGATCAGCATTACATGATGGACAACCAGGCGAAGCTGGCTGGGGTAATGAACATGATTGAAAGTGGTGAATATTTCATCATCAATCGTCCGCGGCAATATGGGAAAACTACCACGCTGCTGACCCTTTATGAGCAATTGAAAGAATCTTCCGATTATTTGCCCGCAGAAATGAATTTTCAAGGCGTGGATGAAAAATGGCATGCCTCCGATGGTGCCTTTGCCACCATGTTTATTCGGCTTTTGCACCAATCACTTAAACTCAAGGATCCTTCCTTAGCGGCACTTTTGGAACCACTACCGGAAATCGAAGATATGGATCATCTCTCCAATCGCATCACTGATCTGGTTCATGCGACTCCCCGGAAGTTGGTGCTGCTGATCGATGAAGTGGACGCAAGCGGTAACCATGACCCATTTTTGCGTTTTCTGGGTATGCTGCGCAATAAATATCTGCGGCGGGTTCTGCCGAGCAACTACACCTTTCACAGCGTGGTACTCGCGGGGGTCCACGACATCAAAAGCCTCAAATTGAAAGTCCGGGACGGCAACGAGCCCCAATACAACAGCCCGTGGAATATAGCCACGGATTTTGAGGTGGATATGAGTTTCCACCCCCACGAAATCGCGCCGATGCTCGTGGACTATTCCGCCGCCGAAGATGTCAACATTGATATTCCCGTTTTTGCCGAAAAACTCTACTACTTCACGGCAGGGTATCCCTTCCTCGTCTCTAAACTCTGCAAAACCCTCGCAGAGAAGATTCTACCCCAAAAAAACGAACGCACATGGACCCTCGATGACCTCGAAACAGCGGTACAGCTTCTGCTTCGGGAAAACAATACCCTCTTCGACAGCCTGATCAAAAATCTCGAAAATCATCCCAATCTCTACGATCTCTCCTATTCGATTATCATCAACGGAGTGCGGGTTCCTTTCGACCCGCATGAACCGACAATCAGCCTGGGAAGGCTCTATGGGGTGTTTAAGGAAAACGGAACAGTCAAAATCCACAACCGGATCTATGAGCAGATTCTGTA
>JAWKNL010000026.1:0-92141 GCA_041391725.1 Bacteroidia bacterium | reverse complement strand
ACTGAGAACGCCGGATCATCATAAGTTTGAAGTATAATGCAAAAAAAATGTTCCCACCTCCGGAGAAGAGATGGGAACAGTGATATAATTTGTTATGCAGATTAGTCCTGGATTTCAAAATTGCCCATTTTGTTGGGACCAAAATCCATTTTCCCGGCTTTCAGTCCAAATCCGCCTTTTTCTCCGAGTTTCAGCCCTACTGCGTTGTTGACTTTAAATCCGGCGGGAACCAGCAACTGTCCCTGAACGCCTTCGCCTTTCAGCGGAAGAATAAACAATTTTCCACCTTCTACATAAGCGTCAGCCAGTACCTCATTGTTTACCAGGCTTTTGGAATCACCTGCGAGGCGGATATTTTCGATTTCTGCAATACCTGCTTTTCTGCGCTTGATGATGATGATGATTTTGATGATAACTTTGGATTCACCGAAAGAAGTCTGGATACCGTCAGTTTTCACAACCGGAGCCGCAGAAACAGATTGTTCGGGCATAAAAGCAATCAGCATCGCAAAAAAAGCGGAGAGGAAGAAGCGGAAGATGACATTGGATGATTTCATAACTAAGTGAGGTTTAAATGTTGTTAAAAGTTTTGATTTACCCTTATTGGTTCAGCAGCTTCGTAAAAACGTAACACGGTAGATAAAAAAAATCAGAATGCCTTTATACCATTTTTTTGGTATGAAAATTTCGACAGAGAAGATGTTTCTTTGATCTCAATAATTAAAAGTGAAACTTATTGTATTATGATCAACCTACGCTTTAAACTCGCGGCTTTGATGATGTGCCTGGCTTCCGGCCTTTATGGTCAGGAAAATTCCCGCACCATTGGATTTGGTTTAGAAGTACAGCCAAAAATCGTGTCGCAGGTTTTTGAAAACAGCAGCCTCGCAGAATCTGCCCCAAGCCTGGGAGGCGCTTTCACCGGCACAGTATTTTTCGACATTTCCCCCACTTACACATTGAAAACCGGCCTGGGCATCAACCTCATGCAAATGGATTATAAGGATTACAAAATGATTTTGCCCTGCGACATACACAATCAGGGGATAGATTCGCTCAATTCATGGTCAGAGGTAAAACAAACGGTAACATACCTGACCATTCCGGTCTCCAACCGCATTGCTTTTTCTCAGAATAAAAACCGGTTTTATCTTCAGGCGGGAATAGAAGCACTGATAAAAATCGCCAGCTCGGGCACTTTTGACATTATGGAATGTGGTATAGATACAGGAGTTAGCAGTAAGCTTGTGTATGATTATTCACCATTGACAGTAACCGGGAACCTCGGTATCGGTTATGAATGGGCGTTTTCCGGAACAGGAAAAATCTACGTTGAACCTGGAATAGCTTATAGTTTGAATTCGGTTTTCCGGGAAATCAATGAGTTTGATAATATCAATGATAACCGTATATTTAATGCAGGACTTGCTGTCGGCATTCGTTTTCGGTAGCAGACACACACCTCGATGATGACATCTATCAGAACCGACGCCACCCACAGCGATTTTATCGAATTGGTAAGGCATCTTGACCGCGAACTGGCAGAAAGGGATGGCGAAGACCATTCCTTTTATGCGCAGTACAACCGAATCGCAAATATCAAATACGCCATTGTTGCTTATGAAGCCGGGAAAGCCATCGGGTGCGGAGCGATCAAAGAATTTGCTGCCGACACGATGGAGGTAAAAAGAATGTATGTCTTCCCTGAGTACAGAGGAAAAGGAATTGCGGCTCAAATACTGGCAGAGCTCGAAACCTGGGCCGCAGAGATGGGCTACCCAAAATGCGTCCTCGAAACCGGACTCAAACAGCCCGAAGCCATCCGGCTCTACGAAAAAAGTGGCTACCGCCGTATCTCCAACTACGGGCAATATATCGGGGTGGAAAACAGCGTGTGTTTTGAGAAGCGGGTGGGGTGAGGATTTTTGGGGAAGAGGACATAAGTTGGCAACATTCATTCCAATATTCATTCTCTCATGCCCTCAACCGCCATCTTCTCCACCGATTTTACAGTCCGCACCTACGAAATGGGTGCCAATGGCTGTCTGACGCTGCCTTTTCTTGCTGGTTATATGCAGGAAGCTGCTGCCCACCATGCCGCAGCGCTGGGCGCTTCGATGGAACAACTCCACGCCAAAGGCGTGGCATGGGTGCTCTACCGCATGAAAACTGAAATCTTCCGCTACCCCGCCCTGGGTGAAAATGTCAATATCCAGACCTGGCCCTCGGGTTGGGAGAAGTTTTATTTCTACCGCGACTACCGGGCTTCGGATCAGTCAGGAAAACTTCTCGCCCAGGCAACCAGCACCTGGCTGATGTTTGATATGCAGACGCGCCGGCTCAGCCTCCGGCCCGAACTCGCCCGCGACATCCGCCCGCCTGAAGGGGTTACCCATCTGCCACGTGCCGAAAGTAAATTCGCCACGGAAGGGGATTTTCCACTGGAAATGGTTTTTAACGTTCGCCGCCACGACCTCGACATCAACGGCCACGCCACCAACCTCCGTTATTTTCAATGGATTGCCGATGCGCTTCCCGAAGAATCCGGAAAAAATATCGGAGAAATAGACATTATCTTTAAGGCTGAAGCCAGATACGAAGACCAGCTCCGCTGCCAGACCCGCCCCGACGGAGAAAGTTTTTTCCTCCACAAAATTGAAAATCAGGAAGGGAAATTACTGGTTCAGGCGAGGAGTGGGAGAATGTGAGGGTAGAAAATTTGGGGGTTATTCCTTCAAACTTATTCTTCTTATTTTTCCAGTACCATCACTTTCAAACAACAAAACTCCCACCTCTCTTACGTATTTCAGAGGTATCTTAGGGTTATTGATATCCTTACCACCATCGTGATGCCACTTTGTTTCCCATTGGGTAAAATAAGGTTCCAAATCTTCGGGAGATAATTTATATATTTCTAATATTTCAATGCCTCTATACACAGCAAAAATCCAGTCAACCTTCCTATACTTTTCAATTATAGTAGGATTCATGTGATGATGAGTCGAAAAACTCTTTGTAAGGGAAACGTTTACTGATTTTAACTCATACTCATTCCCGTCTGCATCAATCGCATCGTTTCCCTCTCGTCCGGGCAAGTCTTTTAATCCGGTAATTAGTAAAACCTGAAGTAATTTTCCACCATTATCCTGAAATATATCGTTTATTCCATGCTTTGATGCCAGATCCTGGAGCATCTGTAAGGAAGGGTAAATCATATTAAATATTTCAATTTCACCATAAGTAGTGTCAGATTCTTCAATAGTTGGATTCCCTGTTGGAAGTTCTGCTTTTAACAAATGGGCGACATCAATTTTTAATGCAGCAGCAATTGCACAAAGCTTTTCAATAGAAATATTTTGTTTAGCATTTTCGATATAGCCAATATAAGTGCGATCAATTTCAGCCCTGAAAGCCAGTGCTTCCTGGGTTAGCCCAAGTTCTTTTCGAAACCTGATCACATTTTGTGCAATGATATGCAGTAAATGATCTAATTTGTTAAGCACAGCATTTTTTTGCAAAAATGATGAATATATTCGGAGATTTCCTCCGAATATATTCGGAAAATTCACTAACTTTGTATCATGAGAAAAGCATACACAACTCAATACGGTTCTCAGATCATTGCCGACTCCTTAGATGTTCTTAGGAGTTATCCAGACAATAGTATTGATTTAGTTTTTACCAGTCCCCCATTTGCCCTTCTGCGAAAAAAAGAATATGGGAATGAAGACCAATCAGATTATATCGAATGGTTATCGCAGTTTGGTTATTTAGTTTTTGAAAAACTGAAACCCACAGGGAGTTTTGTTCTTGATCTGGGAGGTGCATACAAAAGCGGGCTGCCAGTGAGAAGTTTATATAATTTCAGGATTCCGATTGAGTTTTGTGATAAAATAGGATTTTATCTTGCTGAAGATTTTTACTGGTACAATCCTTCCAAACTTCCTAGTCCTATAGAGTGGGTAAATAAAAAGAAGATACGAGTTAAAGATGCAGTAAATAATGTTTGGTGGTTTTCCAAAACTCCCTATCCCAAAGCCGATGTCACGAAAGTTTTAGTTCCTTACAGCGACCGGATGAAAAAGCTGTTGGAAAACCCTGAAGACTACTACACCCCAAAAGAAAGACCATCAGGCCATAATATTGGTGCAAATTTTATAGATAATGGGGGCGCAATTCCCCCCAATTTGCTCCAAATTCCAAACTCCGAATCCAATTCTCATTATTTGGCAAATTGCAAGAAAGCTGGTTTAAGCGGGCATCCGGCAAGATTTCCCTCTAAGTTACCTGAATTTTTTATAAAATATTTGACTGACAAGGGCGATCTTGTTGTTGATATTTTCAGTGGCTCAAACACAACAGGGTCAGTAGCTGAAATGTTGAAGAGAAAATGGCATAGCATTGAACTGGATGTTTCTTATGCAGCAAACTCTTTATTCAGATTCTTGCCCAAAACCCTTTCTGAGAAAGACCTTCTAAATGCTTATTTTTCAATATTAGCAGGCGAAGAGATAAAATTAATGGACTTCCTTATGAATGGCCGGGAAGTTACTTCACTTACCAAAGATTTTATTCTCTCTAAGAAGTCGTTGTTTGAAAAAACAGACAAGCTAAACAAAGCTGAACGGAATAAATTTCAGACACTGGAAAAAGCAGTGGAAATTCTGCTTTAATTATTTATTGGCGCTTTTTGATCCTCTCTGGTTTCACTCATACCGCACCACTACTGCCTTGATTTCTCCGACGCCTTCGCCGACGATCGCAGGGCAACGCAGTATCAGTTTGCCCGACCAGGGCTCCAGCGCTACGGTTCCGAGGGTTAGTTCGGCCCACGTCTGATCCAGTGCCTCCACTCTGTCAGGTACCCTGTCCCGGTTTTCTGAGATCTCCGGGGTAAAAACTTCACTGATCGTTGCGGATACTTTTTGCCCGCCAACAGACACTTCCAACTGTGTACCCACGCCTTCGGCTTTACATGTATATAACACCGACACGCGGTAGTCTCCGGGGCGAATGATTTCTATATCCCATGAAGCCTGGTCTTTGGGTGATTTCCAGTTTACGAGCCAGTCGTGCGCCCAGCCCTGAGGGGCAAACTTAAAGGCCACTCCGCCCGAAATCGCAGCCTCATGAGCCGGGAGAATCACGGTTTTCGCGGCTTCATAACCAAACGGCACAGGCGGAACAGGTGTCATATAGGTAATCGCTTCTCCAAAGGTGGTCATAAAAGTCTCCTGAAACCGCTGCGTTGCCGCCGGTTCTGCCTCTGCAAGGTTATTAGTCTCTGCCGGGTCAGCAGTCATATCGTAAAGCTGGGGTTCGTTTTCTTTTTCCAGTACAAACCGGTACTGCTGGCTGCGCAAAGCTCCGGGTACAGGCTTTATCTGTGTATTCAGGCTCACATGGGTAAAGATTTCCCTTTCGCGGAGTTTTTCCTTTTTGCCTCTGAGGATTTTATCCAGACTTACCCCGTCTGATGGTGGCATACGGGGGGCTTTGATTCCGCAGAGATCCACAAGGGTAGGCAGAATGTCGATATGGGCGGTGAGTTCTTCTACCACCGTACCGGCAGGAATAACCTCCGGCCAGCGGATAAAACAGGGAACGCGTACCCCGCCTTCATGTACCTGCGCCTTGCGCCCGCGCATGCCGCCGTTGTAGCGGTCTCCGTTGGGGCCGTTGTCGGTCATAAAGATGACGATGGTATTGTCATCCAGCCCGAGGTCTTCGAGCGTAGCGAGGAGGCGGCCTACATTGTCATCAATATTTTCACACATCCCGTAGATGGCGGCATTTTTGTCGGTAAGCCCGCGGGATTTGTATTTGTCAAAATACCGGTCAGGAACCTGAAAAGGTGCGTGGGGTGCATTGAATGGTATGTAGCAGAAGAAGGGTTTGTCCTCATGCCTGCGAATAAACCCGATGGCCGAATCGGTGAGAATATCTGTGATAAACCCTTTGGTCGCCACCATCGAATCCTGTCGCTGAAGCATGGGATCAAAATAATTGGACCAGTGTCCGCCACAAAACCCCAGAAATTCATCAAATCCCTGGCCGGCGGGGTTGTAAGGGTAATGTGCGCCATTATGCCATTTGCCAAAACAGCCGGTGGCATAGTCATTGGCCTTAAATACTTCGGCCAACGTCACTTCTTCACTTCGCATGGTCTCTGTCCCTTTCGTAACCCAGTAGGTTCCTGTGCGGAGGTGATACCTTCCGGTAAGTATGCTGGCGCGCGAAGGCGCACAGAGCGGACTCACATAAAACCTGTCCAGCCGGGCACCTTCGCTGGCAAACTGATCGAGGACAGGCGTATCGATGGAGTCATTGCCATGAATGGAAAGATCGCCATATCCCTGATCATCGGTGAGGATCAGCACGACATTGGGGGGGCCTTTGCGGGGTGTCTTGCAATTCCACAGAAAGGGAATCAGAAAAATCAGAAGGAAAAACCGGGTAAATCGCATGATAAACAATCGTAATTGAAGCGGTCAGGTCAGAAAAAAATACCCGTCTAATATAGGAAATTGTCCCAAACGATCCTGTGATCATTTGGGGTACAACGCCGGACTCCCCTTTCGGTTCCCACTGTATTCGCAAAAAAGGGGATGTTCCGGCGACTTTTCGTCGCAAAAACCAATTTCCTCTTTCGACGAAACCTTTCGTAAAAATCCTTGTCTATATAGAGATTAGACTAATCGGGCAGAAATTCCGTATTTTAACGGTAAGCTCCTAAAGGGAACCGATATGTTACGAATGGTGTACATACCTGTGGTTATTTTCCTGCTTTTGGCGGGCAGGGTAACTGCGCAGGATCCTCAGGTACTGGTTGCACGTGCCAATGCAACCACCGGAATTGAGAAGATGAAACTGCTCAACCAGGCTGCAGCGGCTTATTTAAATTCTTCTGCAGGCGCCTCACTGGGGCACAGTGCCCAGGTGCTGCAAATCGCCGAAGAACTGAAATCCGCCAACCCCGGAGAAGATACACTCACCCAAATCTATATCTGCGAAATAGACGCCAATAACAACAGTGGCCTGGCACTGGAAAAACTCGGCGACAGCCGCAAAGCAGTAAGATACTACCGGCAGGCCCGCCGTATGGCTGAGTGGGTGGATTATACTGAAGCAGCTGAATTTGCAGACGAACGCCTCTCCGCAAATGGTAAAGACGAAGGATTCGAAGTAAAAGCCTCCAAATGGATCAAAAATCAGGTTTCTAAGGTCGATAGCTGGGTAAAGGAAGATTCGACCACCCATGCAGTAAAAAATACCATCGAAGAGGTAGTTGTCGGGACCAACGAATCACTAGGCAAAAACGCAGAGAAAAACGGCGATCTGGAAAAAGCTGTGGAATTGTACAAAAAGAACCTCAAATACTACGAATCCGCAGGAGATACAATACAACTACGGGCCTCTTACAAAAATATCGCGCGGCTTTACGAGCAAATGGGCAACAGGCAGGAAGCGGCTAAATATTACGCACTTGCAGCACAGAAATTTCCTGCCATAAACAAAAATACGGACGGAAAGGAAGACATGGTCAGGGTTTATAAAGATTTCCGCGACATATTTACAGGATCAAGTCCAACAGGAGAGGTTTCTGCCGAGGAACTGAGAACCATCGAAGAGAAAGAAGATGCCCTGGGAAAGGCCGAACAACTCGCCAGGGACGGAAAGTTTGAAGAATCATTTGACTATTTCAAACGTTATGCAGACCTCCAGGAAAAACTAATGCGCATGGAGAAGGAGCGCGAACTGGAAGCGCAGGAAATGAACTTCGTCCTTGAAGATCAGTTGAGTCAGATCAGGCTGCTTCAGCAGGAACAGGAAATACAGGAGTCAAATATCCGTGAAGCAGAACTCCGCACCCAGCGCAACCGCATCCTGGCGCTGGGTTTTCTGGTGGCAGCCGCGTTGCTTTCGGTATTGTTTTTCAACAAACGCAAGGCGCATTCCACCCTCACCCGCACTTTTAAAGACCTTGAAAATACCCACCATCAGTTGCAGGAGACACAGACCCATCTCGTGGCCGCCGAAAAAATGGCTTCGCTGGGGCAGCTTACAGCCGGGGTAGCCCACGAAATCAACAACCCGGTCAATTTTATCAGCGGAAACATAGAGCCGCTGAAACACGATGTGCAGGATTTGCTCACCATACTGGAAGCTTACGAAACAACCGTAAAAAATACCGGGTTGGAAAGCCGTTTTGAGCAGGTCGAAAAACTCCGCAAAGAGCTGGATATTGACTATGTAACCAAAGAAATCAACGAGTTGGTGGCAGGCATTGACGAAGGCGCCAACCGCACGGCTGAGATCGTGCGCGGGCTGCGCTCTTTTGCCCGCCTGGATGAACAGGACCGGAAAACCTTCAGCCTTCAGGAGAGCATTCTTTCCACCCTTGCCCTGCTGCAACACAAAATGAGCAACATACGGGTAGAAAAAAACTTTGCAGAAATACCTGATATAGAAGGGTTTCCCGGAAAAATCAATCAGGTGCTGATGAATATTTTTGACAATGCCATCCATGCCATGCCCGGTGGCGGAACCCTTTTCATTACTACAAAGCTGCAACCTCAGTTTGCAGAAATACGCATCAAAGACACCGGAACGGGCATTCCCGAAGCGATTCAGGGACGGATTTTTGAGCCTTTTTTTACTACCAAAGATGTAGGGGAAGGTACCGGCCTGGGACTATCGATCAGCCACGGTATTATCAGCCAGCACAATGGCAAAATTGAAGTTAAAAGCAGAGAAGGAGAAGGCACTGAAGTGATCATTTGCCTGCCGCTGGCATATCAGATTTCAGAAGGACAATTTGCCTGAAAAATACTCCGGAGAAACCTGTGTATTCAGCAGAAAACTTGTATATTTGCCGCACTCAACAGCCACTCTAGCTCAGTTGGTAGAGCAGCTGATTCGTAATCAGCAGGTCGCCGGTTCGAGTCCGGTGGGTGGCTCCACACCTATGTTCAGAGATTTTATCCTCTTTATCAAACAATGGCTTGCTGAGATGGGCTTTGACAGCCTCATTGAGCAGGAAAGCTGGGAGGTGGATTCAATCATCCTGATTGTAATGATCGGCCTTCTGGGTAGTATTTCTACAACCATCTGGCGCCTGATCGTATGGGGCATCCGCAGAAAAAGACAACAGCGGCTGAAAAAAGACCTTCATCCCTATTTTTTGCAATCTGACATTCGCAGTGCGACTCAGTTTTACGTTCCCACACATTTCCAAAGCAATACCCCCAGTCAGCACAACGAACTGATCCAGGCCAATAAAGTCACTGCCCGGCAAAAACTCATTCCCTTCTTCCTCAATTTTGCATTCAGCCCTACACACTCAGAGCAGCGGTTTTATATGATTCTGGCAGGATCGGGGATGGGTAAAACCACCTTCCTGATCAATCTGTATATGAAATACATTACCCGATGGTTTGTCCGCGGGCCCAAATTTCATATTCACCTCCTGCCCCTCGGCTATCCCAATGTGCTAAAACGCATCGAAAGCATTCCGGATCAGGAAAATACCATCCTCCTGCTTGACGGCCTCGATGAAGATCCCCGAGCAGTAAAAGACTATAAACAGCGGCTGGGAAAAATTCTGTCCAAAGTTCAGAACTTCCGCGTGGTGGTATTCACCTGCCGCACGCAGTTTTTTCCATCCGAAGAAGAAGAACCCAGGGAAACAGGCGTGGTCAAATTTGGCAGCAGACAAGGATACCAGACCTTCGCCAAACTCTACCTTTCGCCTTTCAGTGAAAGAGATATTGAAAAATACCTTTCCAAAAAGTACGGCTGGTTTCAGAGGGGAAAAAAACGCAAGGCGCAAAAAATCATCGAACAGTCCCCCAACCTCATGGTCAGACCCATGATCCTGAGTTATATGGATGATCTGATCCAGGAAGGGAAAAAATTTGAATACACCTCCCAGCTTTATCAGGAACTGATCGGAAAATGGATTAACCGGGAAGCTGGGCGTGTGCCCGAGGAGCGAAGAGAAAAATTTCGCGAGGAGTTGTACCGCTTCTCGCGTGAGGTGGCTCTCAATATCTACCGCAACCGCAAATTCCGGAACGGACTGTTTATCGGTGAACCGGAAATCAAACAACTGGCGGAAAAACACAGGATTGAGCTGGAAGAGATTGAAATGAAAAGCCGCTCGCTGCTCAACCGGAATGCGCTGGGACAGTACAAATTTGCCCACAAATCCATCCTCGAATACTTTCTGGCAGCAGAAGCTACCGAAGATTCCGGTTTTGCCGCAAGCCTCACATATGAAGGCATGGATCTGGCACGCACATTTTTTGACGAAATCTGCCTTTCACGGAATACGTTCCCGTTGTTTCAGCGAAGTAAAAGCAAAGGAGAGTTTCGCATAGGGGAAAACGAAGTCCGCGACCCCGGATCTGTTGCGCCGCAGGAGCTTAAAAAAATCACGCATCTCAAATTCACCGATATCCGCGAACTGGATGCCCTGCGGCCACTCACCGGTTTGCGCAGCCTGTATCTCGACGATACTCAGGTCAGAGATATTGCAGCCCTTCAGGCAATGAATGACCTGGAGGAACTGTATCTCCGCAATACCTCTGTCGAGGACCTAAGACCCATACAACAACTTACCGGCCTGGTAAAACTCAACCTCGACGATACGCGCGTCGCTGATATTAGCCCGCTTCAGGGCATGAGCCGGCTGCGCCTGATCAGTTTTGCCAATACTTATGTGGAAGATATTGGGCCGCTTTACAATATGTATGACCTTGAGAAAGCCAACTTCCACCATACACGGGTCAAAGACCTCAATCCGGTGCGCAAACTCCGCAACCTGCATACGCTGGTTTTCAACAATACGCCGGTGGCTGTACTCAGTCCGATACGCGAACTGACCGGGCTTCACACACTTTCCTGTGGTTATTCCAAAATCAACAACCTCAGCCCGTTGCGTTCTCTGACGGGATTACAGGATTTGAGTATTCATTATACAGAAGTCAATTCGCTTAAACCCATCAGAGATATTTCCGCGATCAGGAGCCTGAACTGCGACAACTGTCCGGTCACTGATTTTGAGGTACTGGAAGCATTTCCGAAGCTGTCAATATTCTCAGCACGGAAAACTTCTATTGCAGATCTGAGCCCTGTCGCCAATTCTGCACTTACCAAACTCTACCTTGACAATACGCCCGTAAGCGATATTTCACCGCTAAAAACTATGTCCGCCCTACGGGAACTTTCGCTCCTCAATACTCCGGTAAGTCAGTTGAAACCGCTTCACAACCTTGCCAATCTCCACCATCTGGAGATTTCGGGCAAAAACTTTCAGCCCGCAGATATCAAAAAACTCCGCGAGACGCTTCCTCAGTGCAATATTGTGGTGAAGTAAATCCTCAGGCCAAATCCTGGCCCACGGAAAGGTAGTTCCCATTGAGTTTTTCCAACTGGGGCGGTGTGCGGTTGGCAAACCTTTTTACCCAGTCAAATACGGTATAGTGAATTTTGGGTGGACGGCTGGAGGCATCGCCTTTTTCAATGACCACAATATCGCGCGGACTTAATCCGAGCGGATAGTCTTCCTTCAGCCGGTCGAAAATCCATCCGGTGATATTGGGGTGAATAGCAGCCAGGCGATCGGGCTTGAAGCGCATGCCGTTTTCCTGCGCTTGGGTGAGCATGAATTTCAGCGCGATATCAGAAATACCGTTGTCAGCATAACCACCGCCTACATTTGAATGCACGCCGGGAAACCAGATTTCTTCCACGTTATCGGCGTGTTCGATGAGGGTAGGGCGAAAGGTATTTCTGTCTTCGTGGAAAGCTACGAGGTGAAAGACTTTTTCCACATTAGGAGGGATCGCCAGATCCCTTCCCAGGTCTATTTGCTGAAAAGGGATTCCGGCGATATTTACCGGGATGCCAAAAGAGGCCACGGTATCATAGATTCCCATCATTTTTATTGGGATAGAGGTACTGTCGCCTTCGGCTTTGTATTTCTTTTTGCCTTCGGAGTAGTGAATGGTTTCGGGAATTCCTTCGCCATGCACCTGATTGGCAAATAGCCGGGCAATGGCAGCACCACGACTAAACCCAAAAACAAATACCCGGTCACCGGGCCGGTAATTTTTTACAAGATCCACGTATCCCTGATTGCGAATCTTGTTGGCACCGGCACCGGTAGCGCCACCGACAATCTCATCTACCTTCCCTCCCTGCGTACCGACGCCCGAGTAGTAAAAGGCGATCTGGCTATCGTCCCGCACGGCTGCTTCATAGGTTTTCAGTACATTGGTAATGTCTGAGCCTTTTTCATGTTTGTCAGAAGGATCATTCCAGGTACCGTCAAAGCAGAAAATCAGATTTCGCGGCTTACCGCCTGAGAGCTTGTCGAGTTGCGTATGGTGGGTATTTTTCATGAGGGTAATCTTTTGGTGCAGAATAGACTATTTTTCGGGAGATGGCGGAGGACGCCGGGGCATTTTGAGGCTGTCGGGCGGATAATGGGCTGCCAGTGTGTCCATCTGCGCCTGTGCCCAGTCAATGAGCAGTTGTTTTTGAGCATCATTGAGGTTCGCTTCGGCGTGAAGGCCCAGCATGGTGTAAGATTCCAGCGGCATTTCGCCTTCCTTAATCATCTCAATGGTTTCCTCAAACTTGTGATTCTGAATAGCAATACGGCGTGAAGTAAATTCGGAGAAATTGAGGTGGCGTTTGCCGTCGTTGACGTGCTGACTGAGCCACCAGCCGACGGGCTGAATGTTGGAATACCAGGGGTAAACGGTCGTGTTGCTGTGGCAGTCATTACATGCGACTTTCAGGAGATGCGCCACTTCTTCCGGTACGGGATATTTGGTCGAAATATCGTACGTACTCTCTCCTGAAACATTTTTGGCCGGGCGGATAAACTGGATGATTACCAGCACGGCAGCCAGTCCGATTAAAACTTTCTTCATCATAATATAACCAATTAATCTTTCGGTTCTCCTCAAATGTATATCACAGAGAACTGTCTTCAAAACATTAGACAATTAATTGGGGAACAAGATTCCATTGCAGACCAAAGTATCGGTTCCGTTGATAATCTGAAAATTGAGGGTGATGCGGCGGTCTGCATCGATGGTGCCGGCACCCGACACTTTTCCGAAAGCCATAAACTGCTCGTAAATATCAAACACCGATCCGTTGATAAGATTGGCGACGACTTTGGCGGTGGTGGCCTGAGATGCCCGGTCATTAAAATTGGCCATAGTGATCTGCCGGGGATTGGGGCCGGGGGTAATCATCATAGTATAACTCAGATTCTGCCCGTTGCACAGTTCAGAACTGATAAAATTGCTCGTAAATTTTTCCTCCCATTTGGTCTGGCAGAGGTTGTTTCGTATCCGGGTTTTCGTTTGCATTCACAGATCGCCGTATCGTCAGAGGCAGCCACACAGGCCTGTGCCTTCCTGGTTACAGGCTTCTGAAGACAGGGATCGAGTTTAATGCTACAGGTTGACCTGCATACCCATCGGGGCAGCTACATTTTCCTTTCATTACAAACACCACCGTTTTCGCAGGAAAGTTTTTTCTTTTTCGCAGGATCTTCCTTACATCCGGAGAGAAGGAGGTGGCGGTGAAAAATGAAAGAAGAGAAAAATTATATTTTAATGAATTGCCGGTCATAATTTCTTTGGTTGTTTACGTCAAAACGAAATACAAAGCTAAAAAGTGGGTAACGGAAAGGCTAAATAAAAAAGCGCGCTGAGTTACCCGTTCAGTGAGGGAAAAAAACCATTGAGGTGTAGAATATCAACGATAGAACAGGAGTTATTACACAAAGAAAACTTCATTCGTAGATTTCGTCTTAACTATGTAAAGAAATGGAATTTTCGCATTAAATTATGTTGTACAAACCATGCAAATTCACAAAACAAACAACATAATGAGCAACAAAAAAAAACATATTCTGGTAGTAGATGACGATGCGAATATCCGGATGCTGCTGGAATTTTTGTTGCACAAATACTACCGGGTAGTCACCCGTGAGGACGGGCTGAGTGGGATGTCATGGCTTGCTTCGGGTAATCTTCCCGATTTGATTATCGCCGACATCGACATGCCCCGGCTAAACGGGTATCATTTTCTTAAAAATATCCGTGAAAGCGGGCTGTTTCAGGAAATTCCGGTGATTATGCTTTCAGGGTTTGAGAGCACAGAAATCAGGGAAAAATGCCTGGAGCAGGGAGCCATAGAGTATCTGGTAAAACCATTTAATCCGGATACCATTTTCCAGACGATTGAAAAGGCACTACAACTGGCTGAAAATCAAAGCCGGGTTTAGCATCCATGAAAGTAGCTGATAAAAAATTACCTGCCAATGTGACAGACCTCCGGTCTCATAAGGGAGAAACTCCCGAAGACAAAGCCTTTGAGCTTATCATCGAACCCCGCCCGCGGGTGCCGATCAAAAAGCTATTGTACGTAGGCGAAAACAGTCGGAGAATATGCAGGGATATGATTGAGCTCGATTATCTGGGGCTCTCGCTCAGTACTTCCTTCAAAGCTTACTGCTGGCTCGAAAAAATGAGCCTTTCTTATGCCTGGTCCCTTAAAATGGAGCAACCTTGCGATGACCTGCCCGATGCGGTCATTTGCGATGAAACCCTGCCCGACGGCGATGCCTTCTCCCTTTTTGACCAGATCAGGAAAGACGAGCACCTGCGCACGCTTCCCTTTATTGTGATCTCCGAAAAAGCAGATAAGTCTGCGCGGCTGAAAGCCCTCAAAGCAGGCGTGGATGATTTTTATCCGGTAAGTGTAAATCCCGAGTTTGTGCACAACCGGATCAGCTTCCTGAAAGAGTTTAAAAAAGAGACGATCCGCCTCCAGACCGAGGCCGCGCCAATGCCCGAGTTTCGCGTTCCGCCAGGGAAGCGCATTTTTGATATCGCATTCTCTTTTATTCTGTTGACACTGATGAGTCCGATCCTTTTGCTGATTGCCCTCATCATCAAACTCGAATCCAAAGGGCCGGTATTTTACGTGGCAAAAAGAGCGGGAACAGGCTACCGCATTTTCGATTTTTATAAGTTTCGTTCCATGCGCACAGGCGCAGACAAGGAACTGGAAAAACTCATTCACCTCAACCAATATACCGCCACCGCCGAAGAATCCACGCTTGTGGCCAAAGAACTCTGCATCGACTGCATTGTCAATGGTATCAGTTGTACTTCCCAGATAGAAAAAAATGGCGTGAAAGTATGCGAAAAACAAACCCTTACCAAAGGTAACGGCGCAAACGGAAATTCTTTTGTCAAGATCGACAATGACCCGCGAATCACCCGCTTCGGGCGTTTTCTCAGAAATACAAGTCTCGACGAAATGCCGCAGTTGTTTAATGTGCTGATCGGAGACATGTCGATCGTGGGCAATCGCCCACTGCCTTTGTACGAGGCGGAGCAACTCACCACCGACCTCTGGTCCAAGCGGTTTCTTGCACCCGCCGGCATCACCGGGTTGTGGCAGGTAACTCAGCGAGGCAGGGCAGAAATGTCGGAAGAACAGCGCAAACAACTCGACGTTGCTTACGTTGACAGCGGCGGGTTTTTGAGCGATATGAAAATCCTTTTGCTGACGATACCTGCAATTTTTCAGCGCAAATCGGTGTAATTTCTCAAATAATCAAATATTTGTGAGATACTGGTTTTCTAAACCGCCCAAAAATCCTTAGATTTTCGCGTTTTCCCGGATTTCCTGCAAAAATGTGCGATTTCTGTGGGCTGATTTATGCGATTAAACAAGGGCTCATATTGGTTACAATCCGGTACCTATACCTTTCTGGAGCGTTTTTCTCTCCAGATTTTCCGCTTTGGTAGTTTCTATTTTCTTGTAAGAGGAATGACCAAAGAACATTTCGGTATATGGACGATTTTCCTCATCCTCAGTGCCCTTATCGAAGTCACCCGTATGGGACTGATCCAAAACGGGCTGGTAAAATTTCTCACCGCTACCGACGATGATAAGATTAAAGGCAGAATCAATACCGCTTCACTCGTACTCAATGTCCTCATTACGCTGATCAGCACCATTGTGCTTTTTGTCATGGCACAATTGCAACATATTTTCTGGAATGTAACCCTGCTCGACGAACTGATTTACATTTATATTCTCACCACGATTATTCTCGTTCCTTTTTTTCAGTTTACCTTTATTCTTCAGGCCAACTACGATTTCAGGGGAATCCTTTACAGCAATGTGGTAAGGCAGGGTTTATTTTTCTTTTATGTATTGTTCTGCTATCTGGATCCCGATTATCCATTTCGCCTGCTTCATCTGGCCGCTTTTCAGGTAGTGGCCGCTTTTGCAGGATCAGTAGTCGCCTGGTTTACTGCCCGCAAATATCTGCTGTTTTCGGCGCGGCTGGATCTCCGGTGGCTGAAGTGGCTGTTTGGATACGGCAAGTTTGTCGTTGGTACCAATCTGGGCTCCATGTTTATCAAAAGTATCGACCAGTTGATGCTGGGCATTATGATGTCTCCTGTTGCAGTAGCGTTATATGGTACGGCTATCAAAGTATCGAATCTGGTGGAAGTGCCCACCCAGTCAATTGCCGCTATTGTATTTCCCAAGAGCGCCCGGCAGATTGAAAAAGAAGGGAAGGAGTCGGTTAAAATACTCTATGAAAAATCGGTAGGCGTAATTCTCGCCCTGATCATTCCGGGGGTAGTTTTTGTATTGTTGTTTCCCGAATGGGTGCTGAAAATTGTCGCCGGTGACGATTATCTGGAAGCTGCCCGCCTGCTTCAGGTTACGATGTTGTACGGGTTATTTGTGCCTTTTGCCAGGCAGTTTGGCACGATGCTCGACTCCATGGGCAAACCTCATGTCAATTTCCTGATTGTGATGACCAGTGCATTGCTGAATATCGTGTTCAACTACTTTTTTATCATCTACTGGGGCGTCATCGGAGCCGCATACGCCACGCTGATCACCTATTGCATTGTATTTGTTATCAATCAGATTATCTTATATCGCGAAATTAATGTTCGCACGGCTCAGGCTTTTATCTATGCAGGCGATGTGTACCGCAATGGGTTTATTCTGCTGAAGAAAAAGCTGTTTAGCTGGGGCAATTCCGGATGAAAACTGATCTGCCTATTATCATGCCTGCACTGGCGCGCTGGGATGGCCCATATTCCTCCACAGCCTTTTCGCTGGCAAAAACACTTGCCCAAACCCGTCGGGTTTTTTATTTCGACAATCCGTTTACCTGGAAAGATGTGATTGCAGGCTGGCGTACAGAACAGATCAACAGAAGGAAAAACGCACTCCTCTTCAACAACAATATCTGTACAAATCTCGCTGATACCCCGCCATTTCTTTCGGTTGTAACGCCCCCGCCCGTCTGGCCGGCCAACTGGCTGTCGCCCGGAGCGACGTACAACCGGCTTTCGCGGCTCAACAACCAGAAATTCATTCGCACCCTGCGACAAATTCTCCGGCAAAACGATATTAAAAACTATCTCCTCCTCAACGTATTTAATCCCTTTGTGGGTTTTGACATTCCCCCGGATATTCGCCCGGCATTATCAGTGTATTATTCCGTGGATGCCATCGCCGAATCGGTCTATATAAAAAAACACGGCCCAACACTTGAAAAGCGGATGCTGCGGGAGGCAGATGTATGTCTTGCGACCTCTTCGGCATTGCAAAAATATTGTGAAACCCATACAGACAAACCCGTATATCTGTTGCCCAACGGCGCTGATGTTGGGCTGTTTCGCACCGCGATGGAGGCTACATTGCCCAGGCCTGCCGAACTGGCGGTTGAGACGCGGAAAGTGATTGTTTATACCGGAGCCATTGGCCTGCGAAATGATTTTGAGCTAATGAAAAAGATCGCAGAAGTACATAGCGACAAACTGCTGCTGCTGGTAGGGCCGGTAACCGCTACTTATGAAGAAGTGGGGCTGGGGCAAATGGACAATGTGCGGTTTACCGGTTCGAAACCACTGGAGGCGCTGCCTGCCTACCTTCAGCACGCCGACTGTGCGATCATCCCGTTTCGCTGCAACGCCCTTACGCGCAGCATTTACCCGCTCAAACTCCATGAGTATCTGGCAGCAGGAAAGGCGGTGGTTTCGACACCATTTTCTCCTGATATAGAAGCCTTTGGAGAATATATCCGGCTGGCAGGAGACCACGATAATTTTGTGGCCGCCGTGGGAGAAGCCGTGGAAGACAATTCGCCAGAAAATAAACAAAAGCGAATGGCCGTAGCCACAGAAAATGACTGGTCGGCGCGGGTGAAGCAGTTGGAGGAGATAATTACAAGATGTACAATCTCCTGACCATTTGCGAAAATCATTTACCCGGCCAAAAAGACAAATCGCGCCGGAATATTAACAACCCGAACCAATTGCTTTTTTTAAGTTATAGATTCTTGGTAACTAAGGGAAGTGATTATAGGTACAGGTATATGAAAAATTTCCAGAAAAAAGAGCGACAGCATGTGCTTTCCAGGCCTGAGCAAATCCATGAGAAAATTGTCCTGCTATTCTGCCTGCTTTTTTGTGTGGGTTTTTTTATTAAAATCGTCTTTCTTTAGATTTGTCTGATATATGAAACCTTCCCTCTTTCAGCTAGGACATAAGTCTGGCGGCACTTCTGTGCTTGCCCCGATACGCCAGTGGCTGAAAGAAGAAATCACGATTTATAAACTCGATTCTCCCTTCGGATATATTTTCTTGTCCGTCCTGGCATGGGTAGTAGCAATTGTCATCGGCAAAAACGGCCCGATGTTTTCTGTTATCTTTTTTGCTGTAGTATCACTGATACCAGTTTTACTCGGCACACTGCTCAACCTCCGGTTTGGTATATCGGTTTTGCTGGTTACCGGTTTCGGGATTATGGGACTAAAACGGCTTGTACCTGAAATTAACCTCGAAACTTTCCTCGACAGTACGCTGGTCATCATGCTGTTTGGCTTGTTTATCAGGCAGTCACGCCAACGGGACTGGAGTTTTGCATGGAACCCCGTGAGCCCCATGATTCTGCTTTGGGCCGTATATAGCCTCTTCGAGCTTTCCAACCCCTGGGCAAGTTCTACCACAGCCTGGTACTTCGCCATGCGAAGTCTGAGCGGGATTATGTTCCTGTTTTTTGTTGCAACCTACACTTTCCGTGACATGAAATCCATCCGCACAGTGGTGATCGTCTGGATGGTGATTGCGGTTTTCGCTGGTCTTTACGGCATATATCAGGAATTATTTGGTCTGAGTGGGTTTGAGTGGCGGTGGCTGATGGACGACTACAGCCGGTTTGAAGAGTTTTTTACTCTGGGCAGAGTCAGAAAATTTTCGATTTTTGCCGACCCTGGTAGTTTTGGCGTTACCATGGGGCTTAGCAGTCTGGTGTGCCTGGGGCTGATATTTGGTACCGATATACCCAAAAGAAAAATCAGTCTGCTTGCACTTGCCGCAGTTGTGTTGCTGGCTGCCATGTTTACTTCGGGTACACGCACGGCATTTGTCATTCTTCCCGCCGGGTTTGCCTTTCTTACTTTTCTCACCCTCGACCGGCGGTTGTTTATCCTCGGAGTGCCGGACTGATTATAGTGCTGGTGCTGGTTTTTTTCCCTTCCGATAACTATCACCTCACCCGGTTTAGAAGTACTTTTCACCCTACGGAAACGACATCCTTCCAGACCCGGATGCAAAACCACGAGTTCATTCAACCCTATATCCGCTCGCGCCCTATCGGTATCGGTATGGGAAGTACGGGAATCTGGGGCCAAAAATTTTCTCCCGATACCATGATCTCTCAGTTCCCGCCAGACAGCGGGTATGTGCGTATAGCGGTAGAAACCGGGTGGATCGGCCTGTTTATCTATCTCGGATTGATATTCACCATTCTGGCAACAGGAACGATCAACTATTTCCGCATCAAAAATCCACACCTCCGGCGCTATCAAGGGGTGTTTCTTGCATCTATATTTGCACTGGCGCTGGCCAATTACCCCCAGCAGGCGCTTACACAACTTCCTACCAGTATTATTTTTTATCTTCTTTCCGCAGCAGTAGTCAAAATCCGCGATTTCGATTAATTTGAGCGCCGAACAACGACTACGATGAAAGAAATTCCTTCTTATCAGGAGCGCTGGACAGATAGTTGGCTCGATCAGGCCCGCATGCGCACCGATCCTGCTGCCGACACGGTGATCGAACACGTGATGGCGGTTTATGGCGCCCAAAAGGCGAGAGAAATATTCGATATTCTTATCCGCAACGTGGACATTCCGCTTGAGCAGTTGCCCGCCGAGACCCATGCTTTTTTTGCGCAACATCAGACGCTTCCCGCGTGGGCAGACAGAGATCAAATTGCGCTGGCAGAAAAAGTTTTCCTCGACCACGGGCCCAAGTTTCTCGTATTTTTGTATTATAAGTCCCTGCCTACCCTTTACGCCTGCAAAAATGGTGCAGCCGTACTGACACATACCGGCCGGCTGGCTATCGACCGCGAAGGGTTGTCAAAATTTACCCGGAGAATTGCCGAAACCGGTCAGTTTTTGCTGGATGTAATGACAAAAGACGGGCTTTCAGATGGCGGCAAAGGAGTAAATGCCATACTCAAAGTAAGACTCATACACGCTGCGATCCGGCATTTTGTGCTTTTGGGAGAATGGGATACCGCCGCAAAAGGAAAACCGATCAACCAGGAAGACATGGCCATTGCGCTGATGACTTTCTCGGTAAGCCTGATCGACGCGCTGCCAAAGTTTGGACTGGACCTCACCGAAGGTGAGGCAGCGGCCTTTATGCATACGTGGAAAACGGCGGGACATATACTGGGGCTGGAATCGGCGCTGCTTCCCGACTCACTGGCTGAGGGCCGCTTCCTGCATGATAGAATTCTCAGTCGTCAGGCGGGGCCGTCGGAAGAAGGCAGACTTCTCTCGCAGGCGCTGATTGCATTTGCACAGGACGCGGCACCGGGAAAAGTACTTGACCCGGCTCCTCAGATACTGATGCGGTATCTGGTAGGAGACAAAATGGCAAAAACACTGGATATAGAAGTGCGAAAAGGCTGTCTTACCTGGCTACTTCCCCGGAGTCTTCAGTTTATTTTCAGTTACACCGAAAAAATGGAAGACCAGCAGGAACCGGTCAGAAGGATGATGGAAAGAGTGGCCGCGCACCTGTTGGAAAAAATGGTGGGGTATTTTGATGAATACAAGGGAAGATATTTTGAAATAGACCCCGAACTAAGGCGCCATTGGAAGGTATAAAAAAGCCGGAGGCAGTGGATACCTCCGGCAATAGATTTTCAACGCAAATCACTATTTGGTTGCGATGTAGTCGATATTGTGCCAGCCCGGTACAATTCCGCTGCTGCTGTCGCCATAACGGACATATGCATAGTTGCCTGACAGCGTATTGCCGTTGACAGTACCCTGAATCATATAGACAGATTTGCTTCCATTGGCGAGTACAGCCACAAAACGGTTGTTGCCAACGCGGCCTTTCATGATGTGGGCTGACCATTCGGACTGAAAGCCGCTCATGGTAACGGTGATTTCATCGCCGCTCTGAGTAATGGTAAAAGTTGTACTTCCTGAAAGCGGATTTTCCACCGGGGTACGATCCAGGAAAACTTCATTCCCTTTGAATTTCATCGTATAGGTTCCTGCAATGTTTTGTGCGTGTAGGGAAGCGAAAAGGGCAAAAAATGCGAATGTGAGAACAATAAGATTTTTCATGACTATTTTTTCTAATGGTGAATATTATTGGAATACAGTCATTGGTATCACACCGAAAAGAAAACGTAACATGGTGTTACAAAAAAAAATCAGAATTTTAGTATAAAAGTTAGGCGGGTGCCGTTGCCGGGAGAAGACGTAACCGAAAATTTTGCGCCACATTCATCTGCCCGTGCCTTCATGCTTTGCAATCCGTTGCCAACAGATGCAGTGCCTGTGTCAAAACCCTTTCCATCGTCAGTGATTTTAATAGAAAACAGATGGGGATCATTATGAATAGTAATGTCAACATTTTGGGCTTTTGAATGGCGGGCGGTGTTGTTGATGGCTTCTCTGAAAATAAGCAGAATATTTTTTCTTTGGTCGGGGGTCAGAGGAATATCCTGAAAATCGTCTGCCCGGTGCATTTGCCAGCGTATGCCGGCGGGATTGAGCAGGTTGGCTGCTGCGTCATCCATGCGGCTTATCAATGCTTTCATTCCATCATTGCGGGGTTGGATAGCCCAAACGACGTCGCTCATGCGCCCGACCATTTCACGTGCCTGAACCGCGATTTTCTCCAGTACAGATTGTGTGGAAGAAGTGACCGATTCGTCCATTCGCGCTACCTCCGAATACAGGGCAATACTACTGAGGGTCGCGCCGATATCGTCGTGAAGATCGCGGGCAACACGGTCTCTGATCCCCTGAATCTGCTCAGAAAGCCGGGAGTTTTCTTTGAGTTTGGCAATCAGGGCTTCCTGGACCCTGATTTTATCTCTTTCATCCTGCCTGAGCCGGAAAGCCAGGGCTGCGGAGAAGAAAAATAGTTCGACGGGGACAGCAAAAAACAGGAAATTGATATAAAAACCCAGGAGACTGAAGTTTAGTCCCATCATATTCAAAAGGGGAAAAAACATGTTTCCCAGCGCACCCATCATAAAGACAATACTGCCTGCAATGGTCAGTCGTGAAGAGAGATCATTTTTATGAAAAACGCTTATAATCAGGCTTATACTAATACCCAGCAATACCAGCGAAAACACAAAGTAAAACAGGTAGGAAACCGATTCACTGAAATAAAATAACAAAATCAATCTTATGGGTAAGTATAAGGCGATGCCATACAGCGCCGATCTGACCAGCCATTTGCCTCTTCCGCCTGATTGTGAAATAGAAAAAAACTGTCGGCAAATAAAAAGTAAAAGGCAAATGCTATAAAGTGAAATAGGTGAGAAATTATCTGCGAATAAAAATTGTATAAAGGAATGTACATAAACAGATAATCCCCATACTGCATGATAAAAGAAAATGCAAGGGAAGCAATGTAACAGGCATAATACACATACATTCGCTGCTGGACAATGATCCGGAAAAGAAGCGCAAAAATGATTTGAAACCCCATGATAGCCAGGGAAGAAAGAAATATGAACAGGTATATTTTTCTTTCGAAAAAACTCTGATACGCCCGTGAATAAAGCCCCCTTTTACTATATACATCCAGGGTAAACTGGTCCTGCACAGAATTCTTATCTGCAAGAAATGCCAGGTAATTCACTTCCTGTCCGGGCATAACCACTATCCGAAACGAATGCCGCTCTTCAATGGGTTTCCCCCGGGGATGTATCGCATTCTGACCAGTAAATTCCCACCGGAGAGGTTCATTTTCGTTTACTTGTGCCCACCACTGAAGGTCAAAGCGGTAGTTGAGAAAAAACAATTCGACCGCCGTATCACCTGCGTTGCATAAGCTTCCTGTAATCCAGGCCGAAAAACCAGAATAAAAGCCGGAAGGGAACTTTTTTTTCCATTTGCGGGCGTAAATATCCAACTCCTCAGAATAACCATCGGGCAATACCCTGAGCGGTTCGGCAACGGATATGTCTGCCAGATCACGATCAGGTGAAAGCAACAAAACGCCCTGGGGTTGAGCATATAATGCTCCGGAAAAAATCACAAAGAAAAACTCCAGTAACCGGATCCGTTTCCGCATGCTGATTGGCTTTGTGTATAAAGATACATCATCGTCATTATATGAGGAAAAGCAGAAAGGTATTGATTATGGAAGAAAAAAAATTATATTGAATTTTTTGTTTCTCATTTTCACTCACCAACCACACCATTAACAGCTTTTATTATGCAGAAAATTGCCTCTCTTAGCATTGTATTGCTGTCAGGGCTGATCATGGCCCATGCACAAGGTACAAGGCCGGAAGTGCCCGCAAAATCACCACAATTTATCACATTTGACCAGGCAGTGCCACTGACCCGGGCACAGGAAAGTTTTGAACAGAATCTATCGCTCAAAGAGACTGACGAACTCCGGTCTATGGATACTTTTCAGGATAATCTGGGGTATTCTCATGAGAAGTTTCAGCAATATTATCAGGGCGTAAAAGTAGAAGGTGCTACCTACACCATCCACTCCCAAAGCGGCAATATCAAGCTTATGTCAGGCTTTTTTGCGGATGTAAAGGATGTAAATGTTTCGCCTTCCCTTTCGGCTCAGGCTGCATTCAGCGCTGCACTGGGACACGTAGGCGCCACCCGCTATATGTGGCAGGAACCGGCAATTGCCGGCCACCCCGCAGAAGAAATGCCGCAGGGGGAACTGGTGGTTTTACCTGATCCTGACAGCAGGGTTCCTGCAAGGCTTGCGTGGAAATTTGACATTTATGCCGTCGAACCGCTTTACCGTGCATATGTATTCATCGATGCTCACAACGGCCAGTTTATAACCGAACACGCCCGTATCCACCATGCCAATGTATCTGCAACCGGCACCAGCCTTTATAATGGAACAGTTCCCTTTACCGCAGATCAGACGGCGGCAAATGCTTTCCGCCTTCAGCAGACTGCCATGGGTGGCGGCGTGCAGACATATGACCTCAACAACGGAACCAGTTACACCAACGCTGCCAATATTACCAGTACCACAAGCAGTTTTACAGGCAACGCCACCGGCGTTCAGGCACACTATGGCGCCGAGCAGACCTATCTGTATTTTTTCAACGCGCATGGCCGCAATTCTTATAACGGAACCGGCGGCGTGCTTCGCTCTTATGTAAGCTATAGCAACAACTACGTCAATGCATTCTGGGATGGTACACGCATGACCTACGGCGATGGTGACGGAGTCAACTACGGCCCCCTGGTATCACTCGATATTACCGGTCATGAAATCACACATGGTGTGACCGAATACTCGGCCAACCTGATATATCAAAATGAATCAGGTGCGCTCAACGAATCATTTTCTGACATTTTCGGGGAAATGGTAGAGTACGCCGGTCGCCAGGCGCTCTCAGGTGGAGTCAACGACTGGCTGATGGGCGATGATATTGGTATCGGTGGCTCCGGCGCGCTACGGTCTATGAGTAATCCCAACGCTTTTGGCGATCCTGATACCTACGGTGGGCTCAACTGGTACACCGGTACAGGAGACAACGGCGGCGTTCACATCAACTCGGGGGTGCAAAACAAGTGGTTTTATATCCTCTCAGTCGGCGAATCAGGAACCAATGACCTCGGAAACAGCTATACCGTCAGTGGCATTGGAAGAGACAAGGCTGCTGCCATCGCTTACCGCAATCTTACGGTTTATCTGAGTTCTTCTTCCAATTACGCTGCCGCACGTTCGGGTGCTATTCAGGCTGCCATTGACCTTTATGGTGCAGGTAGTGCCGAAGAAATCGCAACCACCAACGCATGGTACGCAGTAGGTGTTGGCAATGCTTACGGCGATAATACACCCAATTACTGCGCTTCCGGTGGCGGTAATTCCACTTACGAATGGATTGCCAGCGTAACAATCGGTTCATTTACCAATAGTTCAGGCGCAGCAGGTTACAGCAACTTCACCAACCAGACGGTTGCCCTTACTCCCGGTGCCTCCGTAAATATCAGTCTCACTCCAGGCTTTAGTTCTACCACCTACAACGAATACTGGAAAATCTGGATTGACTACAATGCCGATGGGGATTTTGACGACGTGGGCGAACTCGCCTTTGATGCTGGAAGCCTTACCAGCACCACCAAAACCGGAACCATCAACGTACCCGCCAATCCGACCGGCCCTACCCGCATGCGGGTATCGATGAAGTGGAATGCATCTCAAACCCAGTGCGAAAGCTTCAGCTATGGTGAAGTCGAAGACTATACCGTCGATTTTGGTGGGGGAAGTGGCGGAGATACCCAGGCACCATCGGCCCCGACAAGCCTTGTTGCCTCCGGTACAACACAAACCAGTACCACCCTCTCCTGGAATGCCGCAACCGATAATGTAGCGGTCACAGGCTATAATGTCTATGTCAACGGATCCAATATAGGCTCGGTAACGGGTACTTCGGCCAATATTACCGGCCTTACTGCTTCTACCACTTACAGTATGTATGTAACGGCCTTTGACGCAGCCAGCAACGAGTCAAGCCCCAGTAATACGGTCAATGTAACCACACAAAGTGCTGCTGACACTCAGGCGCCTTCCAATCCTTCTGGCCTGGCTGCCTCAAACACTACTCAAACCAGTACTGATCTCTCCTGGAATGCTTCTACTGACAATGTTGGCGTTGATCACTACAATGTGTATGTAGGCGGCGTTCTCAACGGAACTTCCGCAACAACCTCCTATACGGTTTCAGGACTTACCGCTGCTACGGCTTATTCAATCTATGTCACAGCCTCAGATGCTGCCGGGAATGAATCCGGTGCAAGCAACACCGTCAATGTAACAACCCAAAGCTCCGGAGGCGGTGGTACAACGACCATTTCTGCCAGCTTCTTTGAGACCGGATGGGACGATTGGAACGACGGAGGGAGCGACTGCGGACGTTATGCGGGCACCCGTTCGTATGAAGGAACCTATTCCATCTACATCCGCGACAACTCAGGTACACCATCGTCTATGACCTCCGATGCATTTAACCTTAGCGGATATGCTTCGGTAGAGGTTGATTTTTACTTCTATGTTTACAGTATGGAAGTAAATGAAGACTTCTGGCTTCAGTACAATGACGGCTCCGGCTACCAGACGGTAGCTACTTATGTACGGGGAACCAATATCAACAATAATACCTTTTATCATTCGACCATTACACTGGATGGCTCGTCTTACAACTTCACCAGCAATGGTCGTTTCCGGTTCCGCTGTGATGCGAGCGACAACAGCGATCTGATTTATATCGATGCAGTTACCATCACTGGTACGACTGCGTTTGCACCTGCACTGGCAGGCGGAACAGAATTTCTGCTCGAAGAAGTAGGCGGACTGAATGAAACAGAAGGTTTTGCTGCCGATGGAACCAGCTTCGAAGGAGATATTCAGCTTTACCCAATGCCTGCAGCCGACTACCTGAATATCGCAGCAGCCGATGAAATCGTCTCTGTTGCAGTTTATACGATGGAAGGAAAGCGGGTAATGGAAGCTTCTGCTGATCAGATCAGAACCGGGCTGAATGTATCACGACTCAGCGCAGGGGTTTACCTCATCAGAGTGACTACCACCGGAGAAATCCTGAACAGTAAATTTGTAAAAGAATAACATTCCTCTTAACTGTGCTTTAGCCCTCCGAAACCGGGGGGCTTTTTTTTTGCCCTGCCCTGAAGCCCTGACGACTCAGGTTGAAACATTCTCCGGTTTGGCAGAGAAAACAGGTGGGTTGATAGAAAGTTGATATTAAAATAAAACTATGAGGCTAACAAAGTGGCTGATTTGTCGTTTTTAGGATGGGGATAAATTTACTATTCCCCGCAGTTTTACCCACACATATTTACAATGAAATACTTCTTCTCAGGGCTCCTCCTGACCTTTCTCCCGATATGGATTTTTGCGCAATCATCCACCATCACCATCAGCGGATATGTAAAAATGGCTGAGTCGGGGGAAACACTGATAGGCGCAACCGTTGCAGCCCCAGACCTTCAGAAAGGCACCTACACCAACGAATACGGGTTTTATTCGCTTACACTTCCCGCAAACAATGATTCTGCTACCATAAGGTATATTTTTGCAGGATACGCACCTCAAATTCAGCGCATCCTCCTTGCTGCCGACCAGCGTATCGACGTGGGGCTGGAGGTAAAAAGCCTGGAAGAGGTGCTGATTGAAGCCGAAGGTTTCCAGGAGCAGCTCAACTCCACAGAAATGAGCGTCAGCCGCATCAGTATGGCCGAAGCCAAAATCCTGCCTGCACTTTTTGGCGAAGTGGACATTATCAAAACCCTTCAGCTAAAACCTGGTGTATCCTCGGGAAGTGAAGGAAGTTCGGGCATCTATGTACGCGGTGGCGGGCCCGACCAAAACCTTATTCTCCTCGACAATACCGTTTTATACAACCCTTCCCACCTTTTCGGTTTTTTCAGCACATTCAACTCCGATGCAGTAAAGGACGTCAAACTCTATAAGGGCGGGTTCCCGTCGCAGTACGGAGGCAGGCTTTCTTCGGTCATTGATGTAAAAATGAACGATGGAAATAAAAAGCAGCTTTCAGGTGCGGGTGGACTCGGACTGATTGCCTCCCGGCTTACACTTGAAGGCCCTATTGTCAAAGACAAAGCCTCCTTTATGGTTTCGGGAAGGCGTACCTATGTGGACGTATTTACCCGCCTTATCAACGAAGCCCAGAAGGACAATCCCGAGTTTAATCCCATCCCCGACTACTTTTTTTATGACTTCAACGCCAAACTCAATTACGAGATCAGCGACAAAGATCAATTGTTTCTCAGCGGATACTTTGGCAGGGATAGGTTTAAGTTTGACGACGGAGATTTTGATTTCAACTTTGACTGGGGCAACAGCAATACCACCCTCCGCTGGAACCATATTTTTACTCCCCGCCTTTTCCTCAATACTTCAGCCAGCTATTCTGACTACCAATACAAAATCAGCAATGAGTTTGATATATTTTCTTTCGAACTCTCATCGCGCATCACCGACGGAAGTCTGAGTACAGATTTTACCTGGCTGCCTTCAGACAAACACACAGTCAAATTTGGTGCAAAAGGCATTTATCACCGGTTTATTGTAGGCCGCCTCGATGCAGGCGCCGCAGACAGCATTTTCCAGTTTAATGCAGGCAACAACTATTACGGAACAGAACTGGCTGCCTATATTTCTGATGATTTTGACGTAAACGAGGATCTGAAAATAAATGCCGGCCTGAGGATTTCAGGTTTTGCCGCTGACAGCAGTTTTTATTATGGTTTGGAGCCGCGTATTTCTGCAAAGTACAGTCTCTCCGAAAAAATTTCGATAAAGGCAAGTTATGCCCGGATGATGCAATATCTCCACCTTGTGGCGAGCAGTGGGGCATCACTTCCGACAGATGTCTGGTATCCTTCCAACGGACGCGTAAAGCCGCAAAGTTCGGATCAGGTTGCCGCCGGAATCACCATTCAACTGGGAGAACAATGGATTCTGAGCAACGAGGTCTATTACAAATGGCTTCACAACCAGATCGACTTCCGGGATGCCGCCAACCTGTTTGTCAACGACAATCTGGACAGAGAATTTGTGTTTGGCAAAGGCTGGGGGTATGGAAATGAATTTTATCTGGAAAAGAAAAGCGGTCGTCTCACCGGATGGATCGGCTACACCCTTTCCTGGGCCTGGCGGCAGTTTGACGGAGTGGACAAAAACGGCGAAGTCAAAACCGAGGACATCATCAACGGGGGAAATCCCTTTCACCCCAGAAATGACAAAAGACATGACGTATCTGTCGTCGCAATTTACCAGCTTACCAAACGGTGGAGTTTTAGTTCAGCCTGGGAATTTCGCACAGGAAACGCTACGACCCTGGCTGTCGGAAGGTATTTTTCGTTTGGCCCGGGATTTTTTGACGGCAATTTTTCTGACCCAAACATTGTACCGGTATATGTGGACAGAAACAGTTTCCGCATGCCGCCCTACCACAAGCTGGATATAGGCATTGTGTGCAAATTTTTCCCCAAATGGGGCGAGTCTGACCTTACTTTCAGTGTTTACAACGCCTACAACCGCCGGAATCCATATTTCATCTATCCCGACAATGTACGCGACCAAAACGCCCCATTATCGGGCAGCAGGCCAAGCAGGTAGCCTTGTTTCCGGCCATACCTTCTATTACCTACAATTTCAAATTTTAATCAGCCATGCAAAAGCTAACCGTATATATATTGATCTTCCTCGCTGCAATCGCCGCTTCGTGCGACATGCAAAAAGAAGTTGACCTGAAACTTCCTCCATATGATGGTCAGATGGTCGTAGAATGTTATTTGCAGCCGGGACAACCTTACATTCTTTCTCTCATTGAAAGCGTGCCTTATTACGACAATATCCGCATACAATACGTAACCGACGCCACTGTCAAAATCACCCACAACGGAAAAGTGACTACCCTCAACCGTCTGGGGGTAGCGATTCCAGATACGCTCGACGAACTGGGCGTGCTCAGGCCCATTATCGGAGACACGATCTACACTTATGTAGCTTTTGATGTGGTTCCTGAGGATTATTTTCAGGATTTCTACCTCGAAATCACCCGTCCCGACGGTTCGGTACTCACCTCTTCCACCCAGATTCTGCCCCCGGTGAAAATCGACACCATGACCTACAAGTACAATGACGACCAGAAGGTGTTTGTGCTTACCAAATTTCAGGACGATCCTGACAGGGCCAATTTTTACCGGGTAGTGCTTCAGCGACACAACCTCAATGACAATCCCGATCAGGACTTTTTTGTGGATGATGAAATCACCAATGGCGAGGAATTCAGCTTTGGTACGCCATACGAATATGAGAAGGGCGATACACTGATACGCACCATTTATCATATCACCGAAGACTATTACCGTTATCTGGAGACGAGCGCAGCGGCCACTGATGCCAATTTTAATCCTTTCGGGCAGCCCGCCACCATCAAGTCCAATATCTCCGGAGGGCTGGGCATATTTACGGGAATCACATACGACCGCCGCTGGCTGTTCATTGAATAAAGCAGAAAACCTGCGATTTCACGCCAAACCTGTCACCCCGGTATGGCCGAATGCAGATTCTTTTTACATTTGCCGTACCAACCCTCCGGCATTATGAAAAGATTCTTTATTTTCTGGTTTTCAATAACCTGTGTGTTGCGTATGGCAAATGGTCAGAGTTCCTATGTTACGACAGATGGGACACAATTTTTCTACGACGGAAAGCCCTACTATTTTATGGGCACCAATTTCTGGTATGGCCTGAATCTGGGTTCCAAAGGCCCGGGAGGAGACCGCGACCGGCTGATTCGCGAGCTTGACCGCCTTCAGGCAATGGGCATCACCAACCTGCGGATAATGGCAGGAAGCGAAGGCCCCGACGATGAGCCCTGGCGAATGGTGCCTGCACTGCAAACCAGCCAGGGCGTGTATAACCCGGAGGTTCTCGACGGGCTGGATTTCCTGCTGGCCGAAATGGGAAAAAGGAAGATGTTTGCCGTAGTCTGTCTCAACAATTTCTGGCCCTGGTCAGGGGGGATGGCTCAATATCTCGTATGGCAAAAAGGCGGGAGGATTCCCTACCCACCGCCAGCCGAAGGTGGCGACTGGGGTACCTACCAAGTGTTTACTACCGGTTTTTATACCAATGAGTCGGCCATGAAGGCCTTCGAAGATTACCTGGCTTTTATCATTCAGCGGACAAACCCCTATACCGGCAAAGCTTACCGCGACGATCCGGCCATTATGGCCTGGCAACTTGCCAACGAACCCCGCGGTATCCTCAGACCCGAAGCCTACCGCACCTGGATTGAACGAAGTGCAGCATTTATCAAAACCCTCGATAAAAACCATCTGGTCACCATTGGCAGCGAGGGCGCAACATCCAGCAAGTTTGCCGGTACCCGATTCCCCAAAGACCACGCAATCCCCAATATTGATTATACCACTATACATATCTGGGTACAAAACTGGGGATGGTATGATCCCGATAAAGGAGAAGCATCGCTCCCGGATGCAGAAGCTAAAGCCAGAAAATATTTACTCAAACATGTAAAGCAGGCCAAACGCCTTCACAAACCCCTTGTGCTGGAAGAATTTGGCATCTCACGCGACAACGACAATCACGAAGCTGATTCGCCTGCCACTGTCAGGGATTCGTACTACCGATTTGTCTTTAGCCAGATATACGAGCTCGCCGAATCTGGCACACCGGTGGCTGGTGTCAACTTCTGGGCATGGGGAGGCGAAGGCCGCCCACGCGAACCTCATGCTGTGTGGAAAGCTGGTGATGACTTTATCGGCGACCCGCCACACGAATATCAGGGGTGGTATTCAGTTTATGATAAAGATGAAAGCACTATCCGCATTATCCGCGAATTTGCAGAGAAAATGAAAGGACTGTAATAAGTTTTAAACACAGAGGCCGCAGAGACACAGAGGAGTTTCTCTGTTTCTCTGTTTCTCTGTGTTCCTTTTTCTGTAGTGTTAAGTTTTAAACACAGAGGCCGCAGAGACACAGAGGAGTTTCTCTGTTTCTCCGTTTCTCTGTGTTTCTTTTTCTGTAGTGTTAAGTTTTAAACACAGAGGCCGCAGAGACACAGAGGAGTTTCTCCGTTTCTCTGTTTCTCTGTGTTTCTTTTTCTGTAGTGTTAAGTTTTAACCACAGAGGCCGCAGAGACACAGAGGAGTTGCTCCGTTTCTCTGTTTCTCTGTGTTCCTTTTTCTGTAATGTTGAGTTTTAAACACAGAGGCCGCAGAGACACAGAGGTTAGGGGCTGGTTTGTATATGCTTTAGATCATGACAATTCTGCCCCGACTTTTTCCAGCAGTGCTTTGGAGGCGCGGATGCCTTCGTATTCATCCAGGTCGCGGCCTTCATACTCAATACCCACAAATCCGCGATAGCCGGCGTCCTTTACAATCTGCATCATTCGCTTATAATCGGTATGGGTTTCATTTCCGGATGCGTCAAAATCATTGGTTTTCGCGCTGACAGCCTTGGCGAATTTCATCATTTCGGTGACACCTTTGTATCGGTCGTATTCTTCGGCGCAGCCATCATCCGTGCGTTTGAGACAGAAATTGCCAAAGTCGGGCAATGTGCCACAGTTCTCCATATTGATTTCCGCCATAACGCTGGTGAGCCAGCTTCCATCAGACGAATAACCCCCATGGTTTTCGACAATGACATTGAGACCGTAATCTTGGGCGAATGTAGCCAGACTGCTCAATCCCTGTACAGCGCCTGCGTGGACTTCTTCGGCAGTGCCTTCGCCGTGCGCATTGACCCTGATGGAGTGGCAGCCGAGAAACTTCGCAGCTTCTACCCATTTGTAGTGGTTTTCGACTGCGCTGCGGCGTTCAGATTCTTCTGGTGCACCGAGGCTGCCTTCACCGTCGATCATAATCAGCAGCGTTTTTAGCCCGAGATCATCTGCGCGGGTCTTTAGTTCGGTCAGATAGCCGGTATCTTTTGCTTTGTCCTTGAAAAACTGGTTGACGTATTCAATGCCATCCACGCCAAATTCATTTTTAGCCAGAGCGGGAAAATCCATATTTGTGATCTTACCTGCAAAAAGTGCTTTGTGCAGGGACCATTCGGCGAGAGAGATTTTGAAAAACATTTCTTTGGGAGAAGATTCGGACTGATTACCGGAGGGTGAATCACAACTTTCGAGCAGCCAGGGCGCGAGAATAATTCCGGAAGTTGCAATTGCACTGTTTTTGAGGAAAATGCGGCGGTTGGGATTCATGAGTAATAGTTGTTGGATGTAGCAATATGAAAGCACTCAAATTATCATTTTTCCCCTGAAAAATACAACTTATCGCAAAGAGCGAATAAAAATAAGGGTATGTATCTGCCAGAATGACCCCGGTATAATACATTCGAACGTTGACCGATTCTCAGTAATATTTGGTGGAAAAGCAGAATTTTACCGATTATTACTTTTTTCCGGGTAAAATCAATTTTCAGATAATGAAGTACCATTGGCACATACTAACCGGTCTGATTTTATTTTCTCTTTTACCCTCGTGTAAAAATCCCGCTATGCAGTTTTTCCGCATCCCCATTAACTCCGGCTGGCAATTTCGTCAGGTATCTCAAAATGCCTGGATGCCCGCAACGGTTCCCGGCATCGTCCACAGCGACTTGCTCAGTCTTAAAAGATTCCCGATCCTCAATACAGAACACAGGAGAAGGAAGTTCAGTGGATTGAAGACGAAGACTGGGAATATCAAACTACGTTTCAGGCAGACGAGAAGGTGTTGCAAATGGATGCCGTGAGACTACGGTTTAACGGACTGGACACCTACGCCGAAGTATTTGTCAATGACTCGCTGGTACTCGCAGCCGATAATATGTTTCGCGTTTGGGAGGTGGACGTAAAACCCTTTCTGAGAGCAGGAGAAAATGAATTAAGGGTATATTTTCATTCTCCGATCAAAGAAGGAATGAAAAAATTCAATGCAACGCCGTATCTCATCCCCGCTACCAATGAACTTGCACCGCAGGATCGCCGTACCAGCGTACACACCCGAAAAGCGCCCTACCACTATGGGTGGGACTGGGGGCAGCGTCTTGTCACCAGTGGAATATGGCGACCAGTGGAACTGATTGCGTGGAACCAGGCGCGAATCGAAGATGTGAGGTTTGAGTTGCAGGAGCTTACCCCGGAAAAGGCCCGCTATATGGCTTATGTGAATATATCGTCTCAGGATAAGGGAAAAGCTCAGGTCGGCCTTACTATCGGAGACAACCCGGGGCCGGTGGTTTTGTCTGAATTCGCGATCTCCGAAGGGGCTCACAATATTGAAATTCCCTTTACCATCGAAAATCCGCAGCTTTGGTGGCCCAACGGCCTTGGCGGGCAGCCGCTGTACGATATTGCGGTAAACCTGTCGGTAAACGGAGACTTCATTCATTCCGCAACGGAAAGAATTGGAATCCGGGAAGTAAAACTGGTACAAACTCCCGATGAGGCAGGTTCCAGCTTCCATTTTGAAGTCAATGGAATCCCCGTTTTTATGAAAGGTGCCAATTACATTCCCCCGCACAATCTCAACCCCACTGTCACAACACAGCAATACCGGCGGGTCATAAAAGATGCCGTAGATGCGCATATGAATATGCTTCGCGTATGGGGCGGGGCGATATATGAAAATGACGAATTTTATAACCTCTGTGATGAAAACGGAATCCTCATCTGGCAGGATTTTATGTTTGCCTGTGCGATGTACCCTGCCAGTGATGCATTTATCGAAAATGTAAAACAGGAAGCCATTGACAATATCAAACGCCTTCGCAATCACCCTTGCCTTGCCATGTATTGCGGCAACAATGAAAATCTCACAGCCTGGCATAAATGGAACTGGCAGACAACCCACAACCTTTCGCCCGAAGATTCGGCTGAGTTGTGGCGTGGGTACGAAAGGGTGTTTTATGAGGTACTGCCGGAAGCTATAAAAACTTACGATCCCGGGCGGTTTTTCTGGCCTTCTTCGCCCTCTTCGGCATACAAAGAACTTGCCAATCATACCTCCGGCGACGAACATGACTGGCGGATATGGTTTCAGCAAAAACCCTTTGACACTTATAGCGAAAATACCGGAAGGTTTGTCAGCGAATACGGACTGCAGGCTTACCCCGATATGCGCACCATTCGCGCATTTGCCAGAGAAGACGAACTGGACATGAACTCAGAAGTGATGCGGCACAGACAGCGGTCCTTCATGCCTTATATCGCGCCGGGGTTTAGTGGGAATGATATGATCCTTTTCTATGTGAAAGAATATTTTCCCGACCCCAAAGACTTCGCCGAATTGGTTTACTTCAGTCAGCTTACCCAAAAAGAAGCGCTGAAAACCGGAACCGAAGCCCACCGCCGAAATAAACCTTATACCATGGGCTCACTCTACTGGCAGATTGACGACTGCTGGCCGACCATGTCATGGGCAAGTACCGATTATTTTGGAAGGTGGAAAGCCAGCCATTATGCGGTGAAAAAATCCTTTTCGGAAGTCATCGTTTCTCCCGTGGTAAAAGATCAAATGATCAGGGTCTATGTGGTTTCCGACCGTATGACCCCGGTGGAAGGAGAACTTGAAGTGCGACTGATGGATTTTTATGGAAAAATACTGCATAGCGAAAAAATCCCTGTTGAATGTTATCCCAACTCCAGCCGTTATTTTTTCGAAAAGCCATTGGAAACCTGGGTGAAACCGGGAATGGAAAACCGGTTACTGCTGGCAACTGTCCTAAGGCAAAATGAGGAAGTGGTTTCGGAGAATATTCTGTATTTCGGCAGACCCAAATCGCTCGACTTGCCCGAGGCGGTTATAAAAACCGAGGTTTCTGCCGGGAAAGATAAAAATACCTTTTCAATATCTGTTTCTGCCGATGCCCTGGCTATGGGCGTTTACCTGGAGGTGGAGGAGACAGACGGATTTTTCTCCGATAACTATTTCGATCTTTTGCCGGGCGAAACACGTACTGTGACTTTTACGCCTGCCGAAGAGAAAAAACCACAATCTCTTACCATTTCAGCTACCACAATCAGAAAAAATCAATAAAAACAACTATGACTCTGACCTACACATCCTCCGCAGAAATTGAAGCCCGGCTTCCGGAAATTTTAGCGGCCCCATCTGACCAGGGAGAAATCAAAATGCTCATCGTGAGGAGGGCATCCGACCACAGAGAAATCAGAAATGAAGTATATGTATCTCCCGAAGGCGGTGTAGAAGGCGATCGCTGGGCAAAGGGAAAGAGCAGCCGTGATCCGATGCATGGCGACCAGATCACCCTGATGAACAGCAGGATTCTGGAACTGATCGCCGGCGGCGACCCGCTCAGAATGGCCCTGGCAGGCGACAATATTGTAGCAGACTTTGACCTCCGCGACGAAAATCTGACCGCCGGGCAGCAACTGCAAATTGGTGAAGTCATCCTCGAAGTCACGGCTACACCCCACAACGGATGCAAAAAGTTTTCCGAACGGTTTGGGCCCGAAGCGCTGAAGTTTATCAACACGCCATCCAACCGGTATATGCACCTCCGGGGTATTTATGTTAAAGTCATTTCCCCCGGTATCATCAGCGTAGGAGATATTATCCGGAAGGTTTAATAACTATTACAAGCCGGAAAGAATCTTTTTCAAACGCTCCCAGGAAGCATTTCTCGCTATCTTGTTGGGATTGTCGGCATCAAGCGCCGGGTCATCACCGCTACGCATGTAGGCATGCCCTGCACCGGGATAAATGACCGTTTCATAAAATTTGGAGCCAGCTTCCATATTGGTTTTTGAAGCATCAATGGTACTGTTTACCCGGTTGTCATTTCCGCCGTAAAAGCCATAAACCGGAGCTTTGATGCGTGCGTAATCTTCTGCATTCTGCGGCCCTGTGCCGTAAAACACCATCGCGGCTTTAATGTTCTCATTATTGGTGGCAAAACTGAAACACTGACTTCCACCCCAGCAAAAACCGATAGAGGCCGTTTTCCCGTTGCCGGCAGAAAGCGAACGTGCGTACAACTCGACCGCTTTTAAATCTGCGGAAACCTGCTCGGGTTTCAGTGTATAAAGTGCATTACGGGCGTCATCTTCATTGGCAAAATCAGCAGTTTTACCGCCATTGGGGCCTGCACCGGAAAGAAGATCGGGTGCAATCGCGATATATCCTGCCTCAGCTACCTGATCCGCAAAACTACGCGCCCAGTCATTCAGCCCGCGGTTTTCGTGAATGACAACAATAACGGGCACATTTTCAGCAACTTCGGGATAAACGAGAAAGCAGTGAACCGTACGGTCGCCATATTTTACTTCGACCCACTCATGGTGGCGGGGAGAATTTTCGAGTCTCGCCAGCGCATAATCCTGGGCAATCAGCCCGAGCGAAATACCTGCCAGCGCAAGAAATACAAGAATGCCTTTCATAGTTTGTAGTTTGAATTATGGATAAAAAATATTTTCACTTGGTTTGTAGCCAATCCGGTGTGCCTGTACCACCATTTTTTCGCCGGGTTTCAGGTTTACGGGCGCCATATATACCATCCACCGGGGACCGGGTTCTGCGTCAGCCGGCACAATCTGATAGCCGATAGAAGCCCCGTTGGTGGCGCAGGAAACTGCTACCTGATCGCCTTCGGCTTTGATTTCGGGTTTCGCTGTTTCGGGCTGAATCTGTCCCGGCCATATCGTCTCCAGAAACGCTGGCTCAGGCATAAGCCCCTTGTCCTGTATTGCCGTCATCCAGCGGTCGCATTCTTCCCGCAACTCGGCCAGTTTTTCGCGGTATTGGGGCAGTTCGGCGAGATTATGGAGTTCGTGCGGATCGTTGATACAGTCAAAAAGTTCCTCTTTGGGTTTGGAGTCGCGAAACCACTGTGCCTGGTATTCGTTGAGTTCACCGGCATCGCGCATGCGCAGGAGTTCCTGCATGATGGGCATTTGTTCGCGGTATTTGACTTTCATATAGTACCCCAGTTCTGGGCGATAATTGCGTAAGTATTTAAATTGATGGTCGCGCACGGCGCGGATCATGTCGTATTCGGAGTCGAAACGGTCTCCTCCGGCGTGAATGTATTTTCTTTCGGGTGTAGTCGCATATTTTCCGAGAAAAGCTCTCCCATCTACGTAGGCTGGCGGCTCGATCCCCGCCAGGGAAAGAAGGGTGGGTTTAAAGTCCACAAAACTGACAAGCTGGTCATCGGTTTCACCGGCGTTGCGTTTATCAGGGAAGCGAATAATCAGCGGCAGGTGAAGCCCGGAATCATAACAAAGTCTTTTCATCCGGGGCAGCGGGCCGCCGTGATCGGCATACCAGAAAATAATGGTGCTGTCGAGGAGGTTGTCTTCTTCCAACTGGCGAATAATGGCACCTACCTGTGCATCCATTTCTTTGATATTGGAATACACCCTGCGAATGTCTCTTCTGCCGATTTCATTGTCGGGGAGGTAGGGCGGCACAGGTACATCCAGATTTTCGTCCACCCACAGGGAGTCTTCTGCTTTTACCCAGATTCGGGACTCGTGGGTGACTTCGAAGTTGAATATGGCAAAAAATGGCTGACCGGGAGCGCGGTTTCTCCAATGCGCTTGTTTGCTGCTTTCATCCCATGCCGTTACAGGCTTATTCCATTGATAATCTTCCTTGGCGTTGTTGGTACAATAATAACCTGCCATTCGGAGGTGTTCGCCGTGCATCCGCACTTCGGGCGGGATTACTGCTTCGTAGGGTTTCATGCCGGGCGCAAAGTACAATGGGTTACCGCCGGTGCGCATGTGATGACTGCCGATGTGGGAGGGATACATTCCGGTCGCAATAGCCGAACGACTGGGCGCACATACACCGGAAGGCGAAAAAGCATGCGTGTAGCGGATTCCTTCTGCGGCGAGCCAGCTCAGTGTGGGCGTCTCTACCGTAGAGTCACCAAATGGCGGAATATATGGCCCGAGGTCTTCGGCGACCAGCCAGACGATATTGGGGCGGAATGGCAATTCCTGATAAGACTGCTTCGCAGTTTGCGAAGTGGGTGTGGGGCCGCAGGCAGACAATACAATTGCACTGATCAGCAGGAGGAAAGGAAACTTCATAGTAGCAGCGATTAAACAGAATAGGGTACTTTTCTGCAAAATAAAGTTTCCTTTTCAGTAAAAAAATATTTTCCCCTATTCCGTCCGTATTGACTCTACCGGATTGGCGGTGGCTGCGCGCAATGACTGAAACATAATCGTCAGCCAGGCGACGGGATAGCGGTAAAAAACGACAATTCTTTGCAAGGGTTCGAAAACCTTCGGGAGCTTATTTGCGATAGTTCACGCCGTTTCGTATCTTTCAATCACTATGCAAGCCATCATCAAGCAACATCTGTCTGCCATCCGGCAGCTTTGCGTCCGGCATCAGGTCAAGCGACTCTGGGTCTTCGGCTCAGTGCTGACAGATGACTTTTCGGCCGATTCCGACATAGACTTTCTTTATGAATTTGATGAGGCAAACCTCACGCATGAAGCAGAACTCGACAACCTGCTCGCCATGATTGCCGGGCTACAGCGACTGCTAGGCAGACCCGTGGACTTTGTCTGGTATGGCGGGTTGAGCAATCCCTATTTCAAAGCAGAAGTGGACGCGCAAAAGTGGTTGGTGTATGAGCAAAAATCCGAAGAAGTACCTGTATGATGTCGCTCAGGCGATAGACATTATTTTTCTCCACCACCTGCAAGGAGTTGAATCACTGGCGGATTTCGAGGCTAGTATTACTGTACAAAATGCGGTAGAGCGGCAAATCGGGATCATAGGCGAGGCCATCTACCGTCTTCGCCAACAGGGCCTGACCTTAACTGATACCGATAACATCATCAATTTCCGCAATACCCTGATCCATCAGTACGACAAAATCAAAGTCAGTACCCTCTGGACGTTCACGCAGCGGCTCCCAGCCCTGAAAACCGAAGTCGATCAGTTGCTGGCCCGCGAGGAATAGACGACCGACCAGAAAAAAGAAATCCAACTCCGGCTGGGCTATGGCCCCTAATCTCAGACTAAATTGTGTTACCTCCAGATTGCCTAAATCTGTTACTTTTTCATTGCTGGTAACCCCCCTTTATTCCGTCCGTATTGACGTTACCGGATTGGCGGTGGCTGCGCGCAATGACTGAAACATAATCGTCAGCCAGGCGACCGCCAGCGAAATAATACCCGCTAGGGCAAACAGCCCAATGCCCGGTTCGATGCGGTAGGCGTATTCACTCAGCCACTGGTCCATCAGCCAGGCACCGCCAGCACAGGCAATCACAAAAGCAACCCCAACCAGCAGCATAAATTCTTTTGAGATCAGCAGCACCAGATTGGGTACGGAGGCGCCCAGCACTTTCCGGATACCGATCTCACGTGTCCGCTGCTGCGCCGAAAACGATGCCAGCCCCAGCAGTCCCAGACATGCAATGAATATCGCAATACCGGCAAAATAACGGGTCAGTTTTCCCATGACCATTTCTGATTCGTAGTACCTGTTGTAGGTTTCATCCATAAACCGGTAGTCCATGGGCAGATTGCCGTTGTATTCTTTGTAGATCGCGCCAAGCCCGGCAATGGCAGATTCGGTCTGTCCCGGAGCGGTGCGCACAAACATAAATCCGCAGTCTTCAGGTCTAAGGGTAAGGATTACCGGTTCGATGGGCGTATGAATAGAAGTAATGTGAAAATCTTTGATCACGCCGATAATTTTTCCTTTTCTGCCCCAGACTTCCAGCGATTTCTCCAGTGGATCGGTCAGACCCATGGCCCGGGCAGAAGTTTCATTGATCAGATAGTTGGCAGAATCGAGGGAATAGTCTTTCGAAAAATTTCTCCCGGAAGCCAGGCTTATATGCATATTCTCCAGAAAATCTTCATTCACCTTGATGACGTGAAAATACATATCCAGATCGGGGTCCTTTCCTTCCCACTGCGGGCTGCCGGTAGAGTTCTGAACCATGAGTGGATTCTGATCGGAAACAGACAAAGAGACCACGCCCGGTACAGCCAGCATTTTTTCTTTCAGGGCAGGGTAGTCGGCATTCATTTTCCCCGACTGATCAAAAAACAGCATATTCTCCCTGTCAAGGCCCAGGTTTTGGTTTCGGATAAACGAAATCTGCTGGTGAACCACCAGTGCACCAATTATCAGAAAGATAGAAAGCGAAAACTGAAATACCACCAGCCCCATTCGCACCCAGACCGCCTCTTTGCCAAATTTCAGCGTCCCTTTCAAAATGCGAACGACCTTAAACGAAGACAGAAAAAATGAAGGATAACTGCCGGACAAAAACCCTGTAAACAGCGTAATCGCCAGAAATACCATCCAATACACCGGATCGCCATAGTGGATGGAAAGATGTTTGCCCGTCAGCGAATTGAAATACGGCATGAGTAATTCCAGCCCGATGACAACCAGAATCATGGAAATAAACACCGTAAGAACCGATTCGCTCATAAACTGCCCTATCAGGGAGGCCCGCGTAGCGCCGATGACTTTTCGCACACCGACTTCTTTGGCGCGGCGCACAGCCCGAGCCGTAGCGAGATTCATAAAATTGATACAGGCAATCAGAATCAGAAAAAGCGCCACGATAGAGAATATGCGGACATACAGGATTTTCCCGCCGGCCTCGACGCCATTTTCAAAATGCGAATACAGGTGTTCCCGTGTAAACGGATGCAGATACAAGGTCGCTTCAGCATCGGGAAAATGGCGGTTGATGGCCTGGGCGATATTCACTCCGGCAGATTTTGCATCAGCGTTTTCTTTGAGTTGAATGTACATCTGGAAGTTGAAGTTGCCCCATTCTTTCTGCCAGGGGTATCTTTCGACCAGATCCTCTACCGAAAGGACAAAATCAAACCGGAGAGTCGAATTGTCGGGAATATTGGCGAAAACCCCTGTTACCGTAGCGTCATAGTGTTCGTTGACGCGGATGGTTTTTCCGAGGGAATTGCCTTTCCAGTTTTCGCCAAAATATTTTCGGGCGAGATCTTCTGAGATAGTAATATCAGAAATATTACGGAGCGCTTCTGTTGGGTTTCCTTCGAGCAGCGGGAAAGAAAAGACCTCAAACATCTCTTTGCCTGCGTAAATGCCTTTTTCCTTAAACACCTTTTCGCTCAGGCCGAGATTTGCCTCCTGGCTGGTTCCCATCAGCACGATACGCTCGATTTCGGGGTGTTCATCTCTCAGCACTTTTTCCAGCGGCTGGGGCACCGTACCCCAGGTTGCGATTTCTCCGTTGCCAAATTCGCTATTGGAATACACCCGGAAGATATCATCGGCACGGGTGAGAAACCGGTCATAACTCCATTCGTGAGAAACCCATAGGAGCATAAAAATTGCCGTGGTAATGGCCACCGCGAGGCCCAGAATATTGATAGCCGTAAAGGCTTTTTGGCGCTGCATATTGCGCAGCGCGATTTTGAAATGGTTTTGCCACATAGCGAAATGGATAATCAGGGTGAATTTTCGCAGCATGCGAAGACGGAAAAAACGGAAAACCTCCCATACAAAAAGCCGGCGCGCGTACCCCGTGTTGCGGTCTTCTGCGCGGCGGTAAAACAATTCGTACAAATCCCCCTCAATTTCCTCAAGAAAAGCAGGGTGGCAATACCAGCGCAAAAAACGCAGTGCCCAGCGGGGAGGTTGTGGCAGGGGATTCATGAGAAAGCGATTTTGGGAATCTGCTGCCAGAGTTCGTTGCGGATTTCGCGGGTCTGGTCGAGGGCCTGTTTGCCGTTGAGTGTAAGCGAAAACAGCCGCTTGCGGCGCCCGCCTCGCTCAGCAGTTGCCCCTCCCATTTGAGATTTGACAAATCCTTTTTCTTCCAGTCTGTGCAGGGCAGTATGGACGGCGCTGATATTTACAGCGCGGTCGGCCTTTGCTTTGATTTCATCCTGAATCGCCACACCGTAGGCTTCTTCATTCAGAATGCCCACCATGAGCAGTACCAGTTCCTCAAATTCTCCGAGATAGGCTCTTCCCATAATCAGTTATTTTTACAAAAGTAAAAGAAATATATGATTTACAAACATGAAACTAATATTTCTTTTATTATTGTAAATAAAATCATTCAGGAAACCGCATGATGGGAGTTAATGAAAATTGTTTTAATTTAAACTCACTAAACTGACTACTATGAACCGATCACTCCTCTCAGTTGCTGTATTATTGCTGATATTTTCCGGATGTGGGGAAAAGACTACCGGTAACAACACCGAAGCTGAAGCCCAGCCTTTTTTCACGCCAAACCCGCAAATGGTGGAAGCCCGTGAAATCACGACACTGCCCATAGGGGCAAAGGCCCCCGATTTTCGTTTGCCCGGGGTGGACGACAGGTTTTACACACTGGCAGACTTTGACGATGCAAAGGTACTGGCTATTATTTTTACCTGTAACCATTGTCCTACTGCCCAGGCTTATGAAGACCGGACAATAACTATAGCAAATGAATATAAAGACAAAGGGGTACAAATTGTAGCCATTAGCCCCAACAGTCCGCCTGCCCTGCTTCACGAGGAGTGCGGATACACCGATCTTCACGATACCTTTGAGGAAATGAAAATCAGGGCAAAAGACAAGGCGTTTCCTTTTCCCTACCTCTACGACGGCGATACAGAAGAAGTGTCTGTTCAATATGGCCCGGTAGCGACGCCCCATGTCTTTGTATTTGATCAGAGCCGCAGCCTTCAATATGTAGGCAGACTGGACGCCTCTGAAAAACCCGGTACAGCCAATGCAGAAGACCTCCGCGCTGCATTGGATGCGGTGCTTGCAGGTACACCGGTCGCAAATCCGGAGACAAAAACTTTCGGTTGTTCGGTCAAGTGGGCCTGGAAAAATGAATATACCCTAAAAGTGGATAAAGAATGGAAAGGTGCCCCGGTTACCCTTCTTCCACTGGATGAGGCCGGAGTGAAAGCGCTGGTTGCCAATGATTCGGAAAAGTTGCGGCTGATCAATATCTGGGCGACCTGGTGCGGCCCCTGCATCCTCGAATATCCTGAGTTTGTGGAGATTCACAGAATGTACAAAGGCCGCGATTTTGAATTTATTTCCCTTACGGCAGACAGTCCGGAGCATCACGGCAAAGCGCTTGCGTTTTTACAGAAACAGGCATCGGCCCTCACCAATTATGCATTTTCCACGGATGATAAATACGCACTGATCGAGGCCGTTGACCCCAAATGGAACGGGGCGCTGCCCTACACCCTGCTGGTAGAGCCGGGCGGGAATATCGTATATGCCAGCCAGGGCGTGATTGATCCGCTGGAACTGAAAAAGACTATTGTAGAACACCCCATGATAGGCCGTTATTATTAAACATATGAAAATCATTCGTCTCCTCCTTTTGCTGATTCCGGGTTTGGTCGCCTGTGATACGCAACCCGCCACGTCCCATGTGTTGTCGCCAAATCCCAGCCTGAAGGTAAGTGAAAACGGGCGATACCTCACCTATCCTGACGGGAAACCATTTTATTATCTGGGAGATACCGCCTGGGAGTTGTTTCACCGCCTCAACCGGGAAGAGGCAGACCAGTACCTGGAAGATCGTGCAGCCAAAGGCTTTACAGTGATTCAGGCAGTAGTGCTCGCCGAATTGGAGGGGCTGACGGTACCCAACGCATACGGACATATGCCCTTAAAAGACAACGACCCCACGCAGCCCGTGGAGGAATATTTTTCCCATGTGGATTATATCGTCAATAAGGCCGAATCGCTGGGAATGTTTATCGGCATGTTGCCCACATGGGGTGACAAATTTAATCTGCGGTGGGGAAAAGGCCCCGAGATATTCACACCAGAAAATGCCCGGATTTACGGTGAGTTTGTGGGGAAAAGGTACAGAGACAAACCCATTATATGGATATTGGGCGGAGACAGGATACCCGAAAGTGACACCCAGCTTGAAATCGTGCGGAGCATGGCTGCCGGACTGGAATCGGGAGACGGCGGCAACCACCTGATGACATACCACCCGATGGGGGGGAGAAATTCTGCCGAATTTTTTCACAACGACACCTGGCTTGACTTCAACATGTATCAGTCTGGGCATGGGGCGTCTGATATTTCCAATTATGAAACCAACCTGGCCAATTATGCAAGAGTACCGGTAAAACCTACACTTGACGGAGAGCCCCGCTATGAGGATCACCCCATCAACTGGAAGCCGGGAAACGGGTGGTTTGACGAGGCCGATGTACGTCAGGCCGCCTGGTGGGGCGGATTGTCGGGTTCGTGCGGGCATACGTACGGAGACCACAACATCTGGCAGATGTGGCAATCAGACCGGACGCCGATTTCTGCGGCGCGCACCCCGTGGCAGCAGGCGATCCATCATCCTGGGTCGGCGCAGGTGGGATTGATGAAGCAGTTGCTGGAGCAGGCGGGCTGGTACCGGATGGAGCCATCCGAAGCGCTGATCGCGGGCGATACCACCAGTGGCGGAAGAAAGATAATTGCAGCCATGGCACCAGACCATTCGTTGGCCATGATTTATACCCCTTATGGATTTCCGGTAAGGATGTCAGAAGATATTTTTTCGGAGGAAACCGGGCATGCCTACTGGTTTGACCCCCGTACAGGCGAAAAACAGGATGCCGAAAGCGGGGAGATGCTCGATCCGCCCGGTGCGCCTGGCAGAGGAAATGACTGGGTATGGGTGTGGGAAGCCACCAATGCCGGAAATTAGCTGAATTTGATTAAAAGCTAACATTCTATCTGTTTTTCCATTTTCCTGATAGAAATCACAGTTAATCGGCTATTTGTTTCGGGCCGGATCAAAGATATTTACACCCGAAATTTGGCCCGTGAGTGTGAGCAAACCATATACCAAGACATTATCCCTGGCGCTGTTTATATTTTCTGTTTCATTTATCCAGGCACAGGTGGCCGGCATTAAGTTTGACAGAATCCGGCACGCGAGGGGCTGCATGCCAGTATGGTATATTGTACGCTGGAAGATAGCCGGGGATTTATATGGGTAGGAACGGGCAAGGGGCTCTACCGGTATGATGGCGCGCGATTTACGATTTTCCGAAGCGACGAAACCGATCCGCATTCACTTAGCAGCGATGTCATAAAAGCACTTTTGGAGGATGGCATGGGAAATATCTGGGTAGCCACACAGGGGGGCGGTGTATGCGTATTAAACCCGGAGACCATGTTTTTTAAGGCTTTTCTTCACGACCCTTCCGATCCGTTTTCGCTTTGCAACAATGAAGTCTTAAGTCTGGAAGAAGACCACAACGGGCAGATATGGATTGGCACAGAAAACGGGCTCAGCATATTTAACCCGGCCAATCAGCAGTTCAATTCCTATTATTATGACCCTGAAAATCCGTATGGTATCAGTGAAATAGCCATACTGAGTATTCTGGAGGACAGCTATCACCGGGTATGGCTGGGCACATGGGATGGCGGGCTGAATCTTGCCGTTCCCGGAAAAGAAGATGACGGGAGATTTTCCTTTAGCTTCAGGCATTTCAAAAACGATCCGGAGGATGAGCAGAGCCTTAGCGGAGATAATGTATGGGATATTTTCGAAGATCAGCAAAGGCGGCTTTGGGTAGGCACTTTTGGCGCGGGGTTAAACCTTATGGTTTCAGAAGATGGCGAAACAACAGATGCAGGCTCTATTGTGCCCGGATTTTTACATTTTCAGCATGACCCTGAGGATGCCGGCTCATTATGTGACAACACCGTACTTTCGCTCAATGAAGATACAGACGGCCGCATCTGGGTAGGCACCAAACATGGCCTGAGTATTATGTACCCTTCAGGCCCCATTTCCCCAAACCATACGATCAACTCGGTTGGGGGCGAGCCTTACGCATTCACCAGCTTTTTTTCTTCGTATTCAGACCCTGAGAGCCTGGGGCACAACGATATCCGCAATATCAACCGGGACAAAGTAGGAACCATGTGGCTGAGTACGTTTGAGGGGATTTCCAAATATGACCCCTATGCAAGAAAATTTACCCCTTACCTTCAGGCCTCCGATTTGAGGCCAGGTGTGAATGTTAAAGCAATTTTAGAGGATAAAAAAGGGCAGGTTTGGATTGGAACGGATGGCGAGGGGCTGATAAAATATGATATAAAAACCGGTTCAGAAAAAGTTTACAAAAGCAGACCGGGCAACCCGAAAAGTATTATGAGCAATTTTGTATGGTCTGTGTTTGAGGACTATGCAGGAACACTTTGGGTAGGGACCTATGCAGGCATTTGCCGTTTCAACGAATCAGACGAGAGTTTCACCTCATTTTATCTCCCACAGGGCAGGCAGATTCTGGAGGGAACCGACGTGTGGGCCATTTTTCAGGATAAGGATCGCCGGTACTGGCTGGGGACTGACAGAGGGCTGGGGTTATTTGACCCTGACTCAGGGAGTATTCAGTTATTCAGAAACAACCCGGTGGATCATAATAGTATAAGTCACAATCAGGTTTCGGCGATCGCGCAGGATTGTAACGGAGGCTTGTGGATAGGTACTGCAGGACAGGGATTAAACCGGCTGTTAGAAGCTGAAGACGGGCAAATCAGATTTGAAAGATATGTTCATCAGGCTAAAACCAACAAATCAATCAGTAACAATACCATCACCGCTTTGAGTGTGGCAGACAGTGGTATATGGGTAGGAACCGGAAACGGCTTTGATTTTATCAATATCTATTCAGAAAAAATTACCAGTTATGGAGGTGCGACCGGAATCGCCAATATACAGATTTCCGGTATATATCAGGATTACAACGACCGTATCTGGCTGAGTACGAGGCTGGGAATCTCTTGTTTTGACCCGGAAAACGGCGTCCTCAACAACTACAACCTGGAGGATGGCTTACAGGGCAATCTGTTTAATGACAATTCCGGGTATTTCCATTCGTCAGGAAGGCTTTATCTGGGCGGGATCAACGGATTTAACGTATTTGATCCATCAGAGATCATCAACAATCCCCATATTCCTCCGCTGAAAATTACGGGAATCAGAGTGTTTAATGATTTGCTTACCGTAAAGCACAATGGAAAAACAGATCCGCTTGCCCTGTTGGAAAGGGAAATTACCGAAACCCAGGAAGTCAGATTAAGCTATAAACACACCGTTATTACTTTCGAATTTGCGGCCCTCAATTATACCCTCTCTCACAAAAACCAGTATGCTTATCGGCTGAGGGGATTTGATAAAACATGGAATCTGGCGGGAAACAGAAATACGGCCACCTATACCAACCTTGATCCCGGAACCTATACCTTCGAAGTGATTGCCTCCAACAATGATGATCGCTGGAATTATCAGGGAACCTCGCTGCAACTGATTATTACCCCCCCTTTCTGGAAAACCTGGTGGTTTGAACTTCTGATATTGTTGGTGTTGGTGGGAGGAGTGATTCTGATTAATATTATCCGGGCGAGAAAAACGATTGCCGATAAAATCAGGTTGCAGGCAATGGTTGAAGCACGGACGATAGAGCTTATACAGGCCAACAAGGCAAAAAGTGAATTTCTTGCCAATATGAGCCATGAGATCCGAACACCGATGAATGGTGTCATTGGGATGACCGATCTCCTTTCAGAAACCCATCTGAACAACGAACAGGCAGAATACCTTGCCACGATCCGCTCCAGCAGTGAAAACCTCCTGTACATCATCAATGATATTCTCGATTTTTCGAAAATTGAGTCTGGGAAAATGGAAATTGAGCAAAGTCCATTCGAGCCGGGTGCCTGTATAGAGGAAGTAATGGAGCTATTCAGTCCCAAAGCCGCCGAAAAGCAACTGGATCTTATGTATCTGATTGAGGATGAAGTGCCTGAATATATTGTCGGCGACATTGTGAGAGTACGACAGATTTTGATCAATCTGATCAACAACGCGATGAAATTCACCGAAAAAGGGGAGGTGTTTTTGCGTGTATTTATGGAACCCGAAAGTATTGCTGCATTGCGGGATGGAGCAGATTTTGAGCTAAAATTTTCGGTCTCAGATACCGGAATTGGTATTCCCGAAGAGAAACTACCCACGCTGTTTAGTGCATTTACCCAGGTGGACGCATCTACTACGCGAAAATATGGAGGCACAGGGCTGGGGCTTGCCATTTCTTCACGCCTGACCCGTCTGATGGGTGGAAAAATGGAGGTCTCCAGTAAAAAGGACCAGGGCACGACATTTACTTTTTCTATTAAAACCAGAGGGGCAGAAGTCGAAAAGAGACCCGAGGCGGTGGGAGCAGAAGCAGAGCTTTCCGGAAAAAAAATACTGATAATAGACGATACCCTGCTAAACCTCCGTATCCTCCGGCATTTTCTCAACAAACTCGGCTGTGAAATTCAGGATACCTTTTCGGGCCAATCTGCATTGGAAATACTCGCTGAAGGATTTTCTCCTGACCTGATCATTACAGATATGCAGATGCCGGAAATGAGCGGGGCAGAACTGACTGAAAAAATCAGAAAAAACCTGGGAAATAACACACCTCCGGTTATCCTTTTCACCTCTATCGGAGACATAGCCACCCTGAAAAAAACAGGGCTGTTTGCAGCCATACTTGCAAAACCCATCCGGCAGCGGCAACTGATTCAAACCATAGAACAGGTACTAAAATTATATCCGAGAATACAGATGAAAGCGGCACAACTGCTACCCCAGCCCGACGAAACACGCCTTTTGCCTATGAGAATTATGGTAGCCGAGGATAACCCTGTCAACCAGAGACTGATCATGATTTTGCTCACCAAAGCAGGCTATGAACCGGTAATAGTGGAAAACGGAAAACTCGCAGTAGAAAGGGCACATGCAGAACCTTTCGACCTGATCTTCATGGACGTTCAAATGCCGGAAATGGATGGATTGCAGGCTACCCGGCACATTCGCATGAGTCAGACGTCGGGCAGGCAGCCGGTCATTATTGCCATGACCGCCAATGCCATGCAGGGCGACCGGGAGACATGCCTCGCCGCTGGGATGAACGACTACGTAAGTAAGCCTTTCCGCAAGGCAGAAGTATATGAATTGCTCAGCAGGTATGGGCAACTGATCCATTCCGGTCATCACAGTTACAACGATTGACCCCGTACAGCCGAAGGAATTATTAAAAAACTAAAGGATTTTTTCTATCTTGGTTTACTCCCGCCAAAAACGGGTATTAATGCTAACAACTACTACTTATGCATAAGATCACCATGCTGGGATCGGGGCTGATCGGTATGTTTTACACCATGTCGCTTCACCAGCAGCGAGGAAAAGACCGGGTCATGCATGTATATTCGCGCCGGGAGGATCGGGCAAAACAGTTTGCCGCCCAGTGGGGAATACCGCGATGGTCAACCGACATGGCGGAGGCCATCAACGATCCTGAAACTGATGTAGTGATCATTGGTCTGCCCAACTACCTTCACAAAGAGGCAATTCTGATGGCTGCGGCTGCAGGAAAAGCCATATTATGCACCAAGCCGCTGGCAATGAGCGGTGCAGAAGCACTTGAAATACTGGAAGCAGTAGAAAAGGCAGGCGTATTTCACGGGTATCTCGAAGACCTTGCCTACACGCCCAAGACACTGAAAGCGCTGGATGCAGTAAAAAAAGGTGCATTGGGGCAGATTACGTGGACACGTTCAAGAGAAGCTCACCCGGGTCCGCACAGTGACTGGTTTTGGGATTCCCGGCAGTCCGGCGGCGGCGCAATCATCGATGTAGGCTGCCATTGTATCGAAATCGGGCGAAATTTTATGGGAAAAAACAACCGTCCGCTCGAAGTCATGTGCTGGGCCGACACGCTGGTCAAACCTATCGATGCCGAGGACAATGCCATTGGCCTTATCAAATACGAAAGCGGGGCAGTGGCCCAGTTTGAAGTAAGCTGGACCTACCGGGGAGGAATGGATCTCAGGGACGAAGTGGCAGGAACGGAAGGCACACTTCGGATAGACCATTTTACCCATACCGGATACGAGATATTCACAGCAGTGGGCATGGGCGATTATGTGGGAGAGAAAGTGGAAAGCGAAAAAGGATGGATGTTTCCGGTAGGAGATGAGGTAAACGCGCTGGGGTATCCGCACATGTTTGAAGATATTCTGGGCGCACTGGATGAAGGCAGGGCACCGATGGAAAGTTTTTACGACGGATATGTGGTCAATTGTGTCATGGACGCATGTTATCGTTCGGCCCGGTCGCGGCAGTGGGAGAAAGTGCATTTACCCGTGTGGCGGGGAGAAGGCGAGCCGGTAGAAAAAATCGGGTTTAAGGAATACGATGAAAACTATCTTTATCTTAAAGAAGAGAAAATGCCCGACGGGCGGAAGAAGCTTATTCTCAGGGAGAAATCTTCGGGGTCAGTCGTGGAAAAAATAATTTAACCCCTACATCTGAAATCAAATCACTATGAATGTAAAATTACGCACGCAGTTGTCGGCCATGATGTTTCTCAACTATCTGGTTTGGGGATTCTGGTTTGTGACGATTATTACCTATATGACCAAGGCACTGGGTTTTTCTGATGCCCAGGCGGGACTTGCATTTAGTACGTATGCCATTGCGGCTATGATCTCTCCGTTTTTCGTGGGAATGGTAGCCGACCGTTTTTTCTCAACCGAAAAGCTGCTTGGGGTACTTCACATCATCGGCGCGGTGCTGATGTATGGCTTATCAGTGACAAAAAGCTTTGGGCCATTTTTCGTTTTACTGCTGCTATACAATCTGGTATTTATGCCAACCATTCCCCTTACCAACTCCCTTAGCTTCCACCATATTGATGACCGGGAAAAGCAGTTTCCGGGCATACGGGTATTTGGCACGATCGGATGGATTGTGGCAGGATGGGTAATCAGCGGCATGGGAGGAGAGACAACCGCAGTGCCACTTCAGATTGCGACAGGAATCTCGGTATTGATGGGAATTTATTGTTTTTCGCTCCCCCATACTCCGCCCAAAGGCAAAGATAGTAAGACCGGAATTCGCGACATTCTGGGTCTTGACGCGCTGGCGCTGATGAAGGATCGTTCGTTTGCGACAGTACTTATTTCTTCCTTTTTGATTTGTATTCCGCTGGCGTTTTATTATGCCTGGACGAACGTATATCTGGTCGAAATCGGTGTGGAAAATACTGCGCGTCTTCAGACATTCGGGCAGGCATCTGAGACTATATTTTTGCTATTGATGCCTCTGCTGTTTTTGCGTCTGGGAATGAAAAATGTGATGCTTATCGGGATGGGATCATGGGTGTTGCGATACATATTTTTTGCACTAGGTGCGAGTCCGATGATATTCTGGATGATATTTGTGGGGATATTGCTTCACGGCGTATGTTATGACTTTTTCTTCGTTGCAGGTCAGATTTATGTTGACAAAGCGACCCCCGACCGGTTGAAGAGTTCGGCACAGGGGCTGTTGACCTTTGCTACTTACGGACTGGGATTATACATCGGAACGTGGTTGTCGTCTCAGGTAGTGAGCAGTTTTCAGTCAGAGAACGGACACCACTGGGCGAGTATCTGGTATATACCGGCAGCGCTGGCTGCGATCGTACTGATCGGATTCTGGATGGCATTTAAGGAAGTGAAGCAGAAAGAGGCGGAAAAGGTCATTTCATAATTTCCACATCCTTAAACCACACTTCCATATCCATACCCCCGTGCAGTTGGAGGGCGATGTGTCCTTCCAGCCGCCCGGGGTCATGGGTAAGTCTGGCCGTTACGGAGTCGTTGACCATTACGGTAATGTCTCCGCCTGCCGCTTTCACCGACATCTCATTCCATTCTCCCGGCTTATACCATGTTGCTACCGCTGCCGAATCGGGTTTTACCACCCAGGCCCGGCCTCCGGTCTCATACAATCCCCCCGCATCTTTTTCGGGGTCAATTTCTGCCTGAAATCCATGTACCCCAACAGCATCTGAAACTGTATCCACCCGGAAATACAATCCGCTGTTGCCCTTCACGGCTTTGTATTTCAGCCTCACCGTAAAATCTTTATATCGCCCCTCCGTTACCAGCAGTCCGTGTCGCTTTTCTCCGGCGCTGCTTTTTCCAAGTATCATACCGTCGGTAACTTCCCACGTTCCGCCGGGAACGGGAAACCAGCCTTTAAAGTTTTTGCCGTTAAACAGCGGTTCCCACTGCTGCACAACAGAAGTGGTGGAGGTGGTGGGCGAAAGGCAGGAAGTGAGCAAAAGGAAAATCAATGGTATCAGCCGTATCATATAAATGGAACTTGGGTTCTATGCCGGAAAATATGTAAAAGCAAAAAATAACTTGTATTTCCCCGAAAAAAAATAATATATTGGCCTAACACATTTTTTGTACCAATTTATTTATCAACCATGAACACGTATGTAAATCAACTCTGCGAAGACCTTCGCAGCCATCACGGCAATTTTCCGTCTCTCCCCAACATTCGCGCGATCTCTCCTTATCCGGACTTTCCCGATTTTATGGAGGGGCCAATGATGTTTTTGTATGGTCCCAAATACCAAATGGCCGACTTGTTTGAAATCACCGCGGAAGCTTTTCCTCCTTTGGAAAAACTGACTCAGGCGCATATCTGCCTGCTGAATGAGGCCATTACCGCGTTGTGGAAAAGCCTCAATATTTATGCGGATATTCCACGGGGGGTACCTCCTGAAAAAATTTACCCCCAGCTTGTTCATAAATGGGCAGAATCGCCGATCCCGGTACTTCCATTTGGCCAGGTGCATCTGGAGTTCTGCGATTATGAGGCGCAGGAATGTCCGTGGGGGGAGGTTCACTGCGAATGTAAAAAGCAGCTCATAAAAGAAAAAAAAGCCAGGCGCAGGGCTAATCTGCGCAAAAACCCTTAAACCCTTAAACCCTTAAACCCTTATATTATGCCTTATCCCACAATTATTGGTGCCATTGCCGGAGACATTATCGGTTCGCGGTTTGAGTGGAACCGGATCAAAACGACAGATTTCGAACTCTTTCATTCTGGTTGTGATTTTACCGATGATTCGGTGATGACATTTGCCGTGGCGCAAGGCGTACTGGAAGATAAGCCCTTTGGTCCCCTGATGCACGCCTTCGGGCGTGCATATACGGGGCGTGGGTATGGCGGCAATTTTCGCCGTTGGCTTGAGTCCGACGATCCGCAGCCATACGGCAGTTTTGGCAACGGCTCGGCCATGCGGGTGAGTCCGGCGGGTTTTGCCTGCAATACCCTCGAAGAAACCCTCGAAATGGCGAGGCAGACGGCCCTTCCGTCTCACAACCATCCGGAAGGCATAAAAGGCGCGCAGGCGACGGCGGGGGCGATGTTTTTGGCGCGCACGGGTAGCAGCAAAAAAGAAATCGCCGAATACATCATTCATACGTTTGGTTATGACCTGAGCCGGAGCATCGCAGAGATACGGCCCGGCTATTATTTTGACGAAACCTGTCAGTTGACAGTCCCACCTGCGATACAGGCATTTTTGGAGAGCAGCGACTACGAAAGCGCGATCCGGCTGGCAATCTCGCTGGGGGGAGACAGCGACACACTGGCCTGCATCACCGGCGGACTCGCCGCAGCATATTACCGGCACATCCCGCAGGAGATCCTCGACTTTGCCTACGACATCCTCCCGTCCGAACTGGCAGCCATCAGCCAGACGTTTGATGGGGCGGTTTGGGGGGGGTGAGATTTGACACCCATATCCTGATATTGACACCTGTTGTCTGCCCATTTCGCTTCATATCGCACATTTTGTATATGGCACAGAGTTAGGTATGGCTAATAAAAATATTTACCATATCGAACTTTTTTTATTGACATACTAACAGGAATGTTGTTAATTATACGATAATTGGGGAATTAAGGGCTCGGATTTTCTCGAGAAAATGGGTCATGATAATATTATTAGAAGCCTATGCCAACCGCATTAATAATTGATACACTATCTATCCAAAATTATATTTTTGGAAGTAACAAATTGAAGGAAAATATCGGAGGCTCCTACATCATAGAAAATTTGGTGTACAAGAAAATGATTCCGCTTGCATTGGAGGATGCAAAGATTGCTAGTGGACTAAGTTTAACTTTGTGGTCGGAAGAGCCGGGAGAATACAGGCTGCAAAAGTTTCCTGACGAAAAAGTTGAAGTCGGCTATATCGGCGGTGGCAATGCCATACTGCTTTTTCGCGAGGAGGCTGATTCCAAGAAATTTACCCGAAGTTACTCCCGGCTTATGCTGGAGTATTTTCCCGGACTCCGGACAGCATTTGGTCTGGGGCCGTTCGCTTATGAGACTGGGGAGGATTACAAAAAGTTTCGCAAGCGGCTCAATGAAAACCTCATCCACAACCGGAATTTTTCTGCGGTGCAGGTTTTACCTTTCAAGCATGGCATCGCAGAAGATTGCCCTTGGACGAATGAGGCGCAGGAAACCAAGGACAAACAGTCTGGGAGCCTGATCTCTCAGATGGCTGCATCCCGAGTTGATTTGGTAAAAGATGCGCAGAAAGTATTGCTGGAAAAGTTCAAGGATCAGATCGGAGAGGAGTTTTCCTTTACCGACGAACTTGACAAACTCGGCCAGCCTGACGACAAAGGCTATATCGCCATTGTTCACGCCGACGGCAACGGCATGGGTAAGCGCTTTATCGAATGCAAAAGTCTCGCCACAACCCGTCAACTCTCTACTGGAGTAGCATTGTACGCAGATAAGGTCATGCAAGGCCTGATTGCCTACATTGTTAATCTTTTTCAAGGAGAGGCATTCACGCTTGATTGGGAATTGGAGACAGAAAAAGAAACAGGTAAGCGCATCCTTCCCATCCGCCCGCTCATAATCGGCGGCGACGACATTACCTTCGTATGTGAAGGGCGCTTGGGCGTGCATCTGGCGGAAAAACTGTTGGAGTTCATGCACCATATTCCAATTGATGGAAAAACCATTCATGCCTGTGCCGGGGTAGCGGTTGTACACACCAAATACCCTTTCTATAAGGCATATCAGTTGGCAGAGGAATTGACGAAACGAGCAAAAGCGGCTTCCCGAAAGGAGGAAAGTTCCTGGCTGGAGTATATGATCTCGACAGGTGGCGTTTCAGGACCACTTGAGGACATCATTACGGACCAATTCACAGTTGTAGGTGTAGGGCAACTAAAGTCGGGCCCTTACCGAGTGGATGGAAATTCAGCTACGTTGAACTTGCTTCGTGAAGGAATGAGCGTCTTTTCCGGTAAATGGCCCCGTAACAAGGTCAAAGACCTCCGGGATGCCCTGCGCAAAGACGATGCATACCAAAACTATTTTCTTACCGAGATGGGTGCCCGCAAACTTGCTTTACCCCAAAATGGAAAAACCCTTTGGGAAGGAGACAAGCCTTGCTGTAAAACCCCCTACTACGACATGATCGAACTCCTCGATTTTTACCCTGAAAGCCTTCTGAAATGAGTTATACCCTCACCCTTACCACCGAATCCTACCTGCTCACTGGCTCCGGCGAAGGCGGGGTGCTGATTGACGCTGATGTGGTGTTTCACCCTACGGGTTTTCCGATGATTCCGGCCCGGCGCATTAAAGGCATGATAAAAGAAAGCATGGAAGAGGTCATGGAAATGACCGATAAATCCGGAGACGACATACAATCAGTTGTAAAAGACTTCTTCGGCGACCCTGGTCAGCCTACCTATCAAGGCAAGTTATTATTTCACAACCTGATTTTGCCAGGCTGGCCCCAAATAACGAAGGAGTTATCTGATAATCTCAGATATCCAGGCTTTCAGCCTGACTTTATTAAGTCTCATTTCACCGCTGAAATCCAGCAAACGGCTATTGGGCGGGAAGGCAAAGAGGGCGAAATCGAAGGAGTCTCCAAAAAGCGCAGCCTTCGCAACTACCGGGTCATCAAACCGGGAATTGCCTTTGAAGGTATGCTTGAGACAACCAGCCAGCTCTCCAAGGATGAAGAACATCTATTGCGCCGAGCCATCCTCAACCTGCGGCATGCGGGCACCCGCCGCAACCGGGGCTTCGGGAAAGTGAAATGTGGGCTACAAGCAGCCTCAGCCGATTCACCTGACACCCAAACAATTACCGCCTATCCTTCAGGAAAACTGCTGGTGACTGTCAGCACCCAGTCACCTGTGGTTCTAGCCGAGCAATTGGGTGATCAAAACACAGTTTTTACCCGAAAGCACATCTCCGGCAACCAAATCCGGGGGTTGCTGGCCAATGCCTATATTCGCAAAAGGGCCTTTCAACGGACAGTGCCCACCTGGATACGGACTTCTTCGACCTGTTTCTCTCCGGCAATGTCCAGTTTGGTGATGCAGTTTTTAAGCAATCAAAGGCTGTTCCGCTTCATTTGCATTACTACAAATTGGACAAGAATAAAGACGTTATCTCGGTTTTCGCTAAGCATGAGAACGATAACGAAATCACCAAGTCGGTCGGCAAAATAGGCGTCATCGCGGGGAATCAAATCCAAACAGATGGCTTCACCCCCAAAACCACCTTCAACTTCCACAACAGCCGCCCCAACCGGGCCGCTGGCCGCAGTACCGACCAGGATACCGACATGGGTATCTTCTACTACGAGTCGCTGAATGAAGGTCAGGATTTTGAAGGAGACATCAAGGGCGATCCTGATTTAATTGTCAAATTAACCACCACCTTGTCCGCTCAGTTTCAGGCAAAGATGGGCCGAAGCCGTTCCGCACAGTATGGAAGTGTCCAGGTTTCGCTCACAGGGACTCAGGCACCCGGGGTCAACCATACTTTGAAGGCAGGCAAGTATGTAATGACCCTGCAAAGCCCCCTGATTGTGCTGAACGAGTATGGGCAGCCTTCACCTACGGTCGCCTACTTGAACAAAGCCCTCAGCGATTTCTGGGGAACCCAAGTAAGTATTGAAAAAGCAGCGGCGGCTTTTACCCAAGTGGAGCAATTCAATGCCATCTGGCAAGCCAAGTCAGACAAAACACCTGCTTTCAAGGAGGGCAGCTCTTTCCTGATCGAGCTTTCGGATGCCAAGCCGACACCTGCACAGTTGGGCGAATGGGCGGAGCAGGGATTTGGGAAGGTGGTTTTCGAGCTATACCAGTCCGAGGCGAAGTATGAACTTGTAAAAGCTGTAGAGGAAAAGGCCCAAAGTGCTCAGGAACAAGCCCAAGCCAAAATCAAGCCCTCAAATGCAGTACTGGCTAAAATCCAGGAAACCTTCGAGGCAGAGAAAATCCAGACAAGCGTGAAGACAAGAGCGATAGAAGCTGCTCAAAAAGCCAAGCGTATTAACAATCACCTCATCGGACGTATGGAGCGGCTGTTTGAGCGTAGCGGTTCTGACAAAGACATCTTTGCATGGATCAAAGAAACCCAAGGAAAACCCGCTGGCGACGCATTGCGAAAAGCGGATCTGGTGGACCACGACCACAAATTTGAACTGCACGCTTGCGCAGAAGTCAAGGACAATTGGCCTCTCCAGAAACTCTACTGGATCACCTTCTTCCAAACCCTCCGCAAAAAGAACAAGTCAAATGACAAATAATACCCGAAACAACGACCGGATCACTGGCAAGGTCATCCTCCGGGCGACCCTGGCCAACGAAACCCCGCTCCTCATCGGGAGAGGCGGCGGCGACTCGGTGGATATCGAGGTCATGCGGCTGCCGGATGGCAAACCCTATATCCCGGCCTCGTCCATAGCAGGCTGCCTGCGGAGTTTTACCAGTGGACAGGATGGCTACTTCTGGGGAAAAACGGGAAGAGGTGAGAAAAATCCTTTACAAAGCCATATCCGTTTTGATGACCTGATTCCTGAAGCTGCGAGCAAACCAGAAGACATCGTGATGCGCGACGGAGTCAAGATTGACCATAAGACGGGAACAGCCGAAGACAAGAAAAAATACGACTATCAGGTCGTAGAGCCAGGTCTAAGTTTTCCTTTTCATGCCGAAATTACCCTGCGTGAGAGCATGAAGGGCGATTGGGAGCGTTTCGTCGAAGACATCAAAGAATCACTGGAAAGTTCGCACTTTCGTATTGGCGCCAATACCAACACGGGTTTTGGCAAGGTGATATGCACGGGTTTTCAGGTATATCACTTTGAGTTTCCCGCTCATGCGGATGCTTGGTTCGAGTACCTGGAAAAGGGCATAATTTCCATCCCGGAGAAAGCTATCGAGGCCGCACCTAAACAGCTTGGCGAAGGCTCCTTTTCCATCGAAGCAACCTTTCGCCTCAAATCCAGCCTCATGATCGGAGCCTATGGCATCAAGGGCAACGAACCCGACAAAAGCCAGCTCAAAAGCGGTGATCGGCACGTATTACCCGGCAAATCCATCCGGGGTGCCATTCGGCACCGGGCAGTTAAGATTTGGAATACACTCGGAAAGCCCTTGTCCCAGATCAACGACCTGTTTGGATTCGTAAGCGAAGACGAAAAAGACCAGAAGCGAAGTCGACTGCGGGTAGAAGAGTTCCGCTTTCAAGCAAATGAGGTTGAACCCATGGTGCAAAACCGCATCCGCATAGACCGCTTTACAGGCGGCGTCATTGACGGTGCGCTCTTCAACTCCGAACCCGTCTGGACCAAAGGCTCGGAGCAGATCAAACTGACTTTCACCATCCTAAAAGGTGCGACTCAAGATGAGAAAAAACTCCTGCTCCTGCTGCTCAAAGACCTCTGGCTTGAAGACCTCGCCATCGGTGGGGAGAAAAACGTAGGCCGGGGGATTTTGACGGGTCAAAAAGCCGCCATTTATGACAACGGCCAACAAGTTGCGGCCTTCAAACGCAACGGACAAGGTCCGGAACTGGAATTTACAAAAGGTAGCGCGGCCATACTCAATGAACTTATCACCCCTCAACCTGCCACAACATGAGCCAATTACTCAACCCTGTCTATCCCATAAAGAAAATTTCTTCTACCTCAACCCCCGTGACTTGGGAGAGCATAGAAGCCATGGCCCGACAACTTGGTAAGGGTTATGTTTTGCTCTGGCAGCACCACGCGATCTTCACCGGGGTTATTGAAGCTGGAAAAATTACCTGGCTGAATGACACCCAACCTGTCATGGGAGGCGAACATCTGGTGCGGGTACGCGCCTTCAACGAAACCCAGGAGTACCACTTTTGGAGAAGCAGCGGCAAGATGCTGGGACGGCTCCGCACCGATACCTCGGGTGAAGGTCAGGAAGTAGTTGACACCTCCATGATGCTTCGGGGGGTAGTGGGGAAACCCCTCCAGAAAGCTCGTCCTGAATTGGCAGTCAAAGACTTGGCTGTTGTCACCCGCAACTACATCGCTTACGACAACACCACTACGCAGGCAAGTTATGTGGACAGTCGCTTTGTAAAATTTCAACCTTTCAACCATAAAAAAGCATGAAAACCGCAAAACTGATCAAGCAGGGCAAAGGCTGGCAATTGGTGGGTGAGAAGACGCTTCCAGTAATGGGTAACTTCGGTCTCACTGAGGACATGAATGGCCAGGAAGTTGAATTTGACAACACGGGCGGCCCGGTGAAACTCATTCGGTTTAATGGGAAGGATTACACCAAACAGCAACAAGAGCAGCAGGATATGGGAAAGGTGGAATTCCAAAAATCAGCGTGGAAGGCTATCAGGGTGGCCGTCAGCAACAGGGGCAACGAGACAACCGGGATAGTGGCGGGAAGCTGAATGATCCCGCACGGGCTCCTTATAACTTTGTGCCGCTGAATGAGAAAGTGGTATCTGCCGAGCCGGGAGTAGATTTTGATTCTTTTGCAGAGGGGAGACTGTCGGGGTATATAGACCTGAGCATTGAAACCCTAACACCCATGTTTATACGTGGCAACAAGGAAAATCTACTTAATCCTAACGGTCAACTCATTCTCCAGGGAAGCTCTATTCGAGGGTTATTAAGGGGGCTTGTTGAAATCTGTTCATGCGCAAAATTTAAGGCTGATCACCAATTTGAAGATCGACGAATGTACTTCCGGGCAATGGCAGATATGGCGATCAGACTTAGGAATGACTATAAAAATGAAATCGTAGATGGTGTTGAAGCTGGTTATCTCAGATACAATAAGCAAAACAGATCCTATTCTATCCAGCCAGCTCAAGGATTTGATCGAGTTACTTCTTCTGGCCGATTTAAGTACAAAAAGTCAAGGGAAGGAATCGAGGTTCATTCTGGTAGTATGCCTGGCAAAAATCAAAATTGGATTGTTTTTCCTCCCGATAATAGCAAGGATACAATTGAAATTGCTCCCAAGCTAATTAAGGCTTATGAAGGGGATGATAACAGATCAGAGCAGGCGTTCGACGTTCTGAAATTGGCTCGTAAAGGGAAAAGCAGTTCGATTGATTTCCCAGATGGAGTCCCCGTTTTTTTTAAGCAGAAAAATAGGATGGTCACTTCGTTTGGACACACAAGGAATTACCGTTTGCCCTACGCGGGGACGGTTGCAGATCATGTTCCTGAAAGGTTAAAAAGTGATCAAATCTCCGATATTGCAGAATCCATTTTTGGAAAATCTGGCGATGACCAAAATCAAATTTTAGCAGGTCGAGTATTTTTTGAGGACACCGCACCTCGAAGAATGTCTGATGTAGAAACACGTCTCGCAGCACTCAAAATACTAGGAAATCCTAAAGCTACTACCTTTCAGCACTATCTTCAGCAGCCTGATGGCATTAATACCGCAAAAGAAAAACTCGCTCATTGGGGAGATAAGCGTGCTGCGATTCGTGGCTTCAAGCAGTACTGGCATCGCGCTAATCCAGAAAGGCCCAACCAGAAATTGTGGACTGAAGAAAACTTAGTTTTCAAGAAACAGGACATAGAAACATGGGTTAAGAGTGAAGAAAAGGCTAAAAAAACGTGGACTGAAGCTAAATTTAACTTGAAGGTAGAAAAGGATGCCAATGAGGTAGAAAAAGTCCGCATCGAAGGAGATATCAACCTGTTACCAGATGGTCTCAGGTCTATTCTCACTGCCTACTACAACCTAGATGGCGCAACTACAAAAAGATTAAATATTACTAAGCCGCAAAATTCAATTGTTAATTTAGTTCTTGAGAATGAACGATTTGATGCAAAAATTCGATTCGAGAACCTAACTGAAATCGAATTGGGAGCATTGTTGTTCGTGCTCCAGCTACCAGAAGGGTGCGCCCACAAACTCGGCATGGGCAAGTCGCTTGGCCTAGGGTCAGTAAAAATAGTCCCCAAACTTCGAATCATTAACCACTCAAGCCGCTATGAGAGCTTGTTTGACAAAGATGGGCAATGGCAAACTGGTATATCCGAAGAAAATAGTCTGGAAGATTATAAGAACGCTTTTGCAGCTTACGTAGGTAAGAAGACGAGCCGCCCCCAAATTGATAGTGCTGATGCATACTGGAGCCAAGATGACCGTATGGAAGAACTTCGACATATGCTTAAGCTCACCTATGCCTCATCTGACGCGGGGAATTGGCAGGCAAAGACTCGCTATATGCAATTACCCGAGTTTAGGTCTCGTCCTGTCCTCCCCAAACCCTCCGAAGTAGTCAAAGACAACACCTACGAAAACCCATGACCCTCCTTCGGTTCCTAACGGTAAGTTCGTTTTTCACTTTTACCCAATATCTTCATGCCTAAAACCTTCATATCCTTCTTGGGTGCTATTGAGTACTTTGAGACTTGCTATTTCACAATGCCGGACAAGAGCGATTTATCTGCTCCTATGTTTTATGTTCAGGAGGCAATCCTTAGACAACAAGTTGGCTGGGGGGGTGATGACCAGGTGTTAATTTTTACGACATCTGAAGCACTCGAAAAAAATTATGTGAATCGGCACAGCAGAGGCGGTGCTGTACCTGGCCTTGGCCTCAAAAGTAGGCTGGAGGCACTCAATAAAGAGGGCCTTATCAGTGAATTTGACTCAGTGAACATTCCCAACGGTTATACAGAGGATGAAATCTGGACAGTGTTCAGAAGTATCATAGATCGAATCCGCCCCGGAGACGATTTGTATATGGATATTACGTTTGGCTTTCGCTCACTTCCTATGCTCGCACTGGTTCTTTCCAACTATGCAAAAGCTGTAAAAAATGTGAACGTGAAAGCCATCTATTATGGAAACTACGAAGCAGGGCGAGCCGAACGTGATCAACAGGTTAAAACATTAGAGGAACAAGGAGTAGATCAATCAGCCATTGATTCCGCCAAACGTCGAATTATTGAAGCACCTGTTTTAGACTTACGTCCATTTTTAGAATTACAACAATGGACATCGGCAGCAGAAGCTTTTCTTGATCTAGGACATTCCAAGCCTCTTTCCCGCTTAATCAGCGAAGAAAATATGGAATTGGCAAGCAAGCTGGATCAGTTCGCCCAGTCTATTATCACGAATAGAGGCTTGGCCCTTGTCAGGGACATAGATATTGATTCACTAAAACAGCAAATCACTTTACTACAAGCAGAACAAGTAACGCCTCAGTTAGAACCGCTTCTAACTCGTATAGCCGCCAAGTTAGACAATTTTAAAACAGGGGATATTCAAAATGGATTGACGGCAGTAGGCTGGTGCATTGAACATCAATTGGTGCAGCAAGGATATACATTGCTGCAGGAAACACTCGTCAGTTTAGTGCAGGAATGTGTCTTTGGGAAGTACGATTCATTTGATCATAATTGGCGTTCCTGGGTAGGCGCTTTGCTCTCCGGAATGAAAGTTGCAAGACTAAATAATCCTCCAAAGTCATCCGCAGATATACAAGATCTAACTGAAATTGAAATTTGGCTTCAAGACAAGCAAAATCTAATTAAGTCCTACAGGGAGCTTACAGGTACAAGGGGGAAGCGCAACGATATTAATCACGCTGGGTTTAAGGATGAGTATGCTTCTCCAGAGTCATTAACAAATGAGTTGAGTCGTATCTACTCCGAGGTGCTTTTGGCACTTGAGCGATATAAAATTTAGATTAATCTTCCATGCGTATCATCCTCTCTCCCGTAGGGACCAGCATCCTCACCAACTTGGCAGGGGATCAAAGGTTGCTCTTAAATAAATACGCCAATGCAAGCGAATCGCAAACCCCGCCTGATGTGAGGTTGCTTATTCAGAATCTCAGTGATCAGGTTCAAAACAGACTGTCTCAAGCGCAGCCCGATGCATTGCGGAAGGCGAGTGCCGAATTGAACGGGATTCTGGGCTTATACAAGGGAAATTTGCCAGTGACGTCTGTGGACACTCATTGGCTCATTGCAACCGATACCTACCAAGGTCAGGCAGCGGCACGCATTGCGCAGGGTTTTCTGCAACAATACTTTCCCGACACTCAGACTTTCACGCCAGCGGGTCTGAGCACTCACGACAAGGCCGCTTTTATGAGTGGCATCAAGGAATTGCTGCAGTGGTGCGACGAAACTCTGCTAGGCTACCGCATCAGCGGCTATGAAATCATCTTCAATCTCACTGGGGGTTTCAAGAGCTTGCAAGGCTATCTCAATACCATTGGTATGTTTTATGCCGACGAGATCAGCTACATCTTCGAATCAGGCGACGAACTCATCACAATCCCGCGCATGCCTATCAGGCTAGAAACGGAAATTTTTGAAAAAAACGCTCCTCTTTTTCTCCAGCTCAGTCAGGCAGAAGACGGACTGCCCAGCGACACCCTTTCGGCCATTCCAGATGTCATGCTCGACCGCTTTGACAATCGGTGCCTGCTCTCCACCTGGGGGCAGCTTGTATGGAATAATACCAAAGAAAAGATATTATCCGCACGCCTGACCACGCTCCCCATGATCGCTTATGAGGAAAGTTTCAGACGAGACTTTCAAGACAACACCCAAGCCCGCGAAAAGGTGAAGCTACAAGAGACCGTAGCCAAAATTTCTTGCCTGTTACAGGAAAACGATGGCGATATCTCCTGTCTCAAAGGTGGGCGCGGTGGGGGGATTCTATACGACAATTTCAGTGGAAAAAATAGCCACCTTGGCCATTTTAGATTGGATCAGGGACGCCGGGTGAGTGCTGAATATATCCACCACACCCTCCGCCTCCGCCACTTCGGCCCGCACAATTATGTAAATGATAATCCTTAAATCTGATTATGAGACCGACTCTTCTTTCTTTTTTAGGTATTGGGAACTATCAATCTGTCACCTATCAAATAAATGGCCAAGCGGCTAGCCCTACAGTATTTATTGCTCACGCTCTCGCTGAAATCTTTGAGCCAGAAAAAGTGCTTATTATTCGAACACAAGCAGCGTATGAAAAATTTTTTGAGGGAAAAGGTCTTAAAGAAAATGAATACAAAATCACGGATGCTTTGAGCGATCTGTACCCACCTTTAACAATTGTTCCTGTTCCAATTCCAGATGGTAAAAATCCAGATGAACTCTGGATGATGTTTCAGGCCATTACAGGAGCCGTACCTCAAGGCTGTGAACTGATTTTGGATGTGACACATGGGTTCCGCTCACAACCTATGCTTGCCTTAGCTGCAGCGGTGTATTTACAGGTCGTGAAAGATGTGAAAATCAAACATATTTTTTACGGAGCTTTTGATGCCAAGGATGAAAATGGGATAGCTCCGGTATTTGATCTTATGCCATTTATGGAACTAATCCAGATGGCACAAGGATTTGAATATTATCTTAATCGTGGAGATGCCCGCCCAATGGCAGATATGATGAAAAGGTTGACTATTGAGGGCGTAGATATGCGTATTGTAGGGCAAATACGTAACCTGGGGAAAAACCTCGAATTGCTCTCGACAAGCTATGCATTGATCCGGACAACAGAAATACTGGAAACAGCCCAAATATTTGTCCAGAGAGACTTTCCATCTATAGATTCAGCTATGGCCAGTCCTTTTCTGTATTTGATCGAACTGGCAAAAGCGCGAAATGAGAAAGTTGCTGCTGCAAATGGAGCAGTTTTTTCTAAAGAAGGAATTCTCGCCCAGTCAGAAATAATATCCAGATATCTTCTTGCGGGCCAGTATCAACAGGCAGTAACCTTGGCACGGGAAGCTATGGTTACGAGTGTGTGTCTGGCGCATGCCTTCGACCCGTTAATGAACCGCGATCAGGCCGAAAAAATTCTCAACGAAATTTCCCCCGATAACAATTCCAAAGATGCGTATCCTATAGAGAAATCAGGCAAATTTTATGAAAGAGAAACTGCTAAATTATGGAGTAATTTAAGAGAGATACGTAATGATCTAAACCATGCTGCTATGCGGCCAGGCCCTGCAAAAACGGCTGGCATTCTTCGCAACGTTTGCTCTGCCTGCGAAGCCGTCATCTCATACCTCCACCAATCCACAACCCCATGAAATCACGCCTCCTCAACCGCCTCTCCGGGTATGACTACAGCCGCGACGCCCGCTACTTTTTTACCAGTTGTGTAAAGGGGCGGGTGTGTTGTTTCGGTAATGTCTCCAATGGTCGTATGCACACCAATGCCTACGGACAAATCGCGCATGATCAGTGGATCTGGCTTGGCCAGCAGTATCCTTATGTGCGCCTGCATGCCTTTGTCGTCATGCCAAACCACGTACATGGAATCCTCGAAATAGACCGTGATTTGATCGCTAATCGCGATGCGGATCATCGCGATGATTCGCATCGCGATGTAGGGACAGGTCGCGACCTGTCCCTACATTCGCCATATACCGGTCGCGACCTGTCCCTACGTTCGCCATATACCGATCGCGACCTGTCCCTACGTTCGCCATATACCGATCGCGACCTGTCCCTACGTTCGCCATATACCGATCGCGACCTGTCCCTACGTTCACCTATTAATTTCCACCCTCATGACCCTCCACCTCCTCTTCTCGCACCAACTTACGCCTGAACAACTCGCCGATGCCCAACTTCGCCTCCGCGTTTCCGATATCCGATACCTCCCGCCCGAGCTCCAACCCCTCTGGTCTCAGGTACCGCCCGACCTCGATTCCCTCGATGATTATGCCCAACCCCTCCGCCAATGGCTCCGCGACACCGCCTCGCCCGGCGATTTTGTCCTCATTCAGGGGGATTTCGGCCTGACTTTTCTTATGGTCAACTTCGCCCGCTCCCTCAACCTCACCCCTATATACGCCACCACCCGGCGTGAAAGCCGGGAGGTGAAACGTGAAAATGGGAAAATCGAAAAAACGCTTGTCTTCGGGCACGTACGCTTCCGCGAATACCAATAGCCCGTATCCGCATGCCTGATCCTACCAGGTGCGGTTTTTCATGTACTCGTCCAACTCCTTCCGGCTCATCGGAATCTTGTCAGGATTCTTGTCCAGCCACTTCAGGAAGTCATTCTTGATCTCATCACTCCACCGCCCGTCAATCTGGCCCGGTGTATATTTGCCCGCCTTCAATCCCTCAATCCCAAAGGCATCCCGCAGCGCAATAAATTCTGCGTTGATCAACACTTCCTCAGCCAGATGCGCCGGAATAAACACGACGCCCTCCTGCTTGGCCAGTACTACGTCGCCGGGAAATACCGTCACCCGCCCGATCCGTATGGGTACATTCACCCCCATCAACATCGACTCCTGCAGATACGAAGGGTCAAACCCGCGCACAAAGGCGTTAAATCCGTCAATTTTTTGCAAGCCCGCCAGGTCTCTCACCCCGGCATCAAATACTACCCCATTGCCCGAACGGGTGTAAATGGAGTTGCCCAGGTTGTCACCAATCAGTGTGCCGTCGATGATTTTTCCAAAACCATCGGCTACATACACATCGCCTTTGCTGAGCATATCGATCGGCCACGAATTGGCAGCCCCGATGCGGCCTTCGGCGTGCCCTTTGTCGAGCATGCGCTTTTCAAACTCAGGTCGCTTGGGCATATACACAGCCGTGAGCGCACGACCTACCACAGGTACATCATCGTGTACCATCTGCCAGTTGCCTTCAAACTGGTTGTTATACCCCTTGTTGCGGAGGATTCCCCATGCTTCTTCCAGAGAAACCGCTTTCATACGAAGGAGTATATCGTCAGACACTTTGGGCCTTCCATCGGGAAACCGCTCCCCGGTCCACTCCTGGGTGTAGTAGATCAGTTGTTCTTTGGAGATCGCCTGTCCCTGAAGATTTGCAGAGACAATCCAGAAAATCGCGAAAAATAGCAGTGCAGTTTTTGTATTCATAGCATTAAAAAGTTTGAGGTTTAATAGACAAATACCTGGTCGCCGGCCATGACTTCCTGTGTTTTTTCGTCAAAAGTAACGCGTTTGCCGGTTCTCAAGGCAGCCGTGGTCATGATATTGGCGATCGAATGATAATAGCCGGCTTCAATGGGAGCATTGGGCGTCTTTCGGCTGCGCACACACTCCATCCAGTTGCGCATATGCAGGGAAGTCATATCATCGGCGCCGGTATTAGCGTCGGTTTCGGCTTTGGCTGCTTCCGCAAGCGAGAATTTCTCCAGCAGGTTGGCCTGCATGCCCATCGCTTTTGCGTGGCGCTCGCTGAGACCGCCATTGGGACTTACTTCGTTGGTGTCGAGATTGAGCTCGCCGCCGTTGGAGTAGTAGATTTCCTTGGTTCCGCCGGCGCTGTTGTGCATGCGGGAGGAATAAAGTACCTGAAAACCTTTATTCATATCGTCAAGTGGTCCGTAGTCAAACACGGCGGTCATGGTATCAAAATTGGTGCGGCCATCGCGCCACATATAGATGCCGCCGTTGGCGGCTACCGAGCGGGGGTGATTGTACCCGCTAAACCAGTGCACCGTATCAATCTGGTGCGACATCCACTGTCCGGGAATACCGGAGGAATAGGGCCAGAAAAGGCGGAATTCGCAGTATTTGCGGGGATCCCATTCGGTTTTGGGGCGGTTCATCTGGTAGCGGTCCCAGTCCGTATCCTCCTTGCGGATGGTGCTGGTGAGTTCGGGCAGACGCCAGCGTCCGGGCTGGTTGACATTCCAGGTCATTTCGACCATGGTGATGTCGCCAAATTTTCCGCTTTTGATATAGTCATAAGCCGCCCAGTAGTTGCGACCGCTGCGGCGCTGGGAACCGATCTGCACGATTTTGCCGGTTTCTTTGACTGCTTGTAATGCCGCCCTTGCGTCCTGCATGGTTTCGGCCATAGGTTTTTCGCAATAGACGTCACAGCCTGCTCGTACAGCTTCGACCATGTGCAGGGCATGCTGAAAGTCGGCTGTGCTGATGAGCACTGCGTCGAGGCTTTTTGCCTTTTCGTAGAGTTCGTCGTTGTTGCGGTAGGTTTTAATTTTATTGCCGGTTTTCTCCGAAATAAAGGCCTCCCCTTCCTCTCTGCGGCGGTTCCATATATCGGAGACGGCTACGATTTCGAAGTTGAGTTCCTGATTATGTTTCAGAAAAGAGGGAATGAGCGAGCCTTTTACCCGGTTGGAAAATCCTACCACACCTACCTGTACGCGGTCATTGGCTCCGAGGATACGGCCATAACTTTTGGCTGTAAGTGCCAGTCCGGCAGTTGCCAGTGCTGTGTTTTTGAGGAAGGTTCTTCGGTTAGACATAATGGGCAGTGGTTAATGGTCAATGGTTAATTGGCAATGGTTAATGGGCAATGGGCAATGGGCAATGGTTAATCAGGGATCAGACGCTGATTCCATACTCTCTCAATGCATCATTGAGAGATACTTTTTTGTCAGTGGAGGGTTTTCTTTTTCCGATAATCAGCGCACAGGTGACCTGATAAGTGCCTGCGGGGAATTCTTTGGAGATGGAACCCGGAATTACGACTGATCTTTCGGGGATATAACCTTTATATTCGACCGGCTCCGGGCCTGATACATCGACAATTCGGGAAGATGCGGTGAGTACCACATTGGCACCAAGTACGGCTTCTTTTCCTACCCTTACTCCTTCCACAACGATACACCGGCTTCCGATGAAAGCGTCGTCTTCGATGATTACCGGCGCAGCCTGCACGGGTTCGAGGACGCCGCCAATGCCGACCCCTCCGCTGAGATGCACATTTTTGCCAATCTGAGCACAGGAGCCCACCGTAGCCCAGGTATCCACCATGGTGCCACTGTCCACATAAGCCCCGATATTGACATAAGAGGGCATCATAATCACGCCAGCAGCGATATAGGCACCATACCGGGCCGTAGCGGGCGGTACCACCCTTACGCCCTGAGCTTTATAATCCTTTTTCAGGGCCATTTTGTCGTGGTATTCAAAGGGCGGTACTTCGATTACTTCCATCTGGCGAATCGGAAAATAGAGAATTACCGCCTTTTTTACCCAGTCATTGACCTGCCATCCATCCGGTATGGGTTCTGCACAGCGGAGTTTTCCTTTGTCGAGAAGCTCTACAACGGCAGCAATGGCAGCCTGGGTCTGTGAAGTCTGTAACAGCGACCGGTCCTCCCATGCCGCCTCAATTATCGGTTGAAATTCGTGCATAAATATCTGTTTGGCCGGGTAATTTAATAAAGGATCGGAAAAGAATTTGCTTTTTCATTTCTATCCTTTACCTTAGTTTAGGTGTTTTAGAAATCGGGCAAGAGGATAGCTTTTGGAAAAGTCTGTGGTAAAATATGGAATCCGGCTTTGGCTGCTAATGAGTCTGATCTTCTTTCAGGCATTCACTTTGTTACTGGACGCCAATTCTTCCCCACATATTTCCCAGTATCCGTCAGTTGCGAATTCGCACCCATTCCATATTCCTCTCCTTCCACTTATTGAAACAACTGAGTTCAATTCCGGACAGGAGTGCCAGGATGCAGGATTTCATATGGATTCCCCCCTCCTCTCCTTTTCTCCTGCGGCTGACCTTATCAGGTATGTGTTTTTTTCCAGACGCATTCACTGCCGTACATCACGACTCCTCATTTTTATGCGAAATGCACAGTTTCGCTTGTGATTTAAACCGTTCCCTTTTCGGTATTACTGTTATCAGTGGTCATTGATCATTGATATTGGTCTGCTGTAAATGCCGAAAGGCCATGATCGATATATTCATCGTTTCAGCCTAAATATTAATAGTTCTTTGGAAAGTCCTTCTGCTTCCGGGTAATGCCTGTGTTGCGGAAGGATTTTTTTTTGAATTCATAAATTTTATCGTATTTTTACGATAGTAAATTATGGCAACAACAAAAACGGAACCATTCAGCGCAAAGCAAATCACGCTTGCCAGCCTCGCCAAAGCCCTCGGGCATCCGGCCCGGATCGCCATTTTGCAGGTGCTGATCGAAGAGAAAACATGTATTTGCGGCGATATTGTGGACCGCGTACCACTGGCACAGGCTACGATTTCCCAACACCTCAAAGTATTAAAAGATTCAGGGCTTATTCACGGAGAAATTGCGCCCAACCGCAGTTGTTATTGCATCAACCCCGAAGGGTGGAATCAGGCAAAAACCCTGTTGGGCGACTTCCTCTCTTCCTTTGATGATACCACAAGCCAAAATTGCTGCTAAAATTTTTTTAACCCATACTATCGTATTTTTACAATGGAAAACTCACCAGCAAATTTTCTCCCCAAGGTCAGCCAATTTGTCTCTGATCTGAAAAAATCAGGCGAAAGGCTGGAAACAGACCGAAAGGCCCGCCTCACAGAAATATCGGATTTCATTCGAAGAAAAAAAGCTCAGGGTGAAGAAGCCGCACTGATATTTATCTGTACACACAACTCGCGCCGCAGCCATTTCGGGCAGATATGGGCCCAGGTGCTGGCTGATTATTACGGTGTGTCAGGCGTAAAAACCTATTCGGGCGGTACAGAAGCTACTGCATTCAACCCCAATGCCATCACTGCGCTCAGGGAGACAGGCTTTGAGATCAGCGCAATATCCGATTCGCCCAATCCCCGGTATGAGGTAGCTTATGGAGAAAATATTCCTCCGCTGACCGTCTGGTCAAAAGTGTATTCCGACCCTGCCAATCCTCAGGGTGGTTTTGTGCCATCATGACCTGCAGCGAAGCAGATGAGGCCTGCCCGGCAGTATTTGGTGCCGAAATTCGCATTTCCCTTCCCTTCGATGATCCCAAAATTTCCGACGGCACACCTGCGCAGGCTGAAACATACGCATACAGAAGCCGGCAGATCGCAGCAGAACTCGACTTTGTATTCCAACAACTCATGTAACTGTTTTTATATGTCCTCTCAATCCCACATCAACACGCAGGAGAAAAGTCCAAAATCCATTGGTTTTTTGAGAAATACCTGACCCTTTGGGTCGCTCTCTGCATAGCCGCTGGTATCGTCATCGGCCAGGTTACCGGCCAGGGGATCAGTGTGGTCGCTGACCTGACCTACGCAGGCGTCAATCTCCCAGTGGCGGTATTAGTATGGTTGATGATCTATCCGATGATGGTGCAGATTGACTTTGCTGCCATCCGCAATTTTTCCGCTCATGGAAAAGGCCTGGGTCTTACCGTTGGGGTCAACTGGCTGATCAAACCTTTTACGATGGCCCTGTTTGCGTGGCTGTTTTTTGACTATTTGTTTGCAGCTTTTATTACCCCCGAACGCGCCAGCGAATATATTGCCGGTGCGATTTTGTTGGGAGCCGCTCCCTGTACTGCCATGGTCTTCGTATGGTCTTACCTCAGCGATGGTGACCCCAATTATACCCTGGTACAGGTTTCTGTAAACGACCTGATTTTGCTGGTAGCTTTTATTCCGATTGTACAACTATTGCTGGGGATTACAGATATAAGTATCCCCTGGGATACACTGGCAGCTTCGGTTGGCATTTTTGTGGTGATCCCGCTGGTAGCAGGTTATTTGTCTAACCGGCTACTGATCCGCTCCAAAGGGGAAACATGGTTTAAAACCCGATTTTTACCCATTCTGAAACCGATATCTGTCGTGGCACTTCTGACTACACTGATTTTGCTATTTGCTTTTCAGGGAGAAAAAATTCTTCAGCATCCACTGGATATTCTGCTGATAGCGATTCCGCTTACTATTCAGACTTACTTTATTTTCTTCCTGTCGTGGAAAATCGGTCGTTGGCTCAAACTGCCATATGCGATTTGTGCGCCTGGTTCTATGATTGGCGCCAGCAATTTTTTTGAACTGGCGGTGGCAGTTGCCATTGCACTTTTTGGCCTCAACTCAGGAGCCTCCCTCGCGACGGTTGTCGGGGTATTGATTGAGGTTCCCGTGATGTTATCCCTGGTATCCATCGCCAAAAAATGGAAATACCATTAACCATTAACCATTAACCATTAACCATTAACCATTAATGAAAAGATTCCACATCAACATTAAAGTAGCCGATCTGGAAAAATCCATTTCCTTTTATTCGGCGCTGTTCCACTCCGCACCCACGGTACAAAAAACCGATTACGCCAAATGGATGCTCGAAGACCCCCGCATCAATTTTGCTATTACCCTCAAACCCGAAAATACGGGAATCGAACACCTGGGCATTCAGGCCGAATCGGTGGACGAACTCCGCGAACTGTACCAGCGGGTAGATCAGGCCGAAGGCCACCTCCGTGAAGAAGGCGACACCGTCTGCTGTTATGCCCAATCCACCAAAGGCTGGGTAAAAGACCCCGAAGGCGTGGACTGGGAAATGTTTTACACTTACGGCGAAAGTGATACTTTTTACCAGTCCACCCAGGAACAAAAAATCTGCTGTAGCTGACAGATAAGGGAAGAATGGGGAAAATTATCGCCGGTTTTTTCATTTAAGGGTACGATAAATTGAATTTATCGCTTTAATTTTCCCCCTTCTGACCTAAAATCTATCTGTTATGCGAATACGATTGCTACTGGTCGCGCTTGCGATTCTCTTCTCACAATCCTTACAATCACAATCCATTCCCTTTCAGGGCGAAATTCCCCTCAATGATCTTTCCGCCTTTAAAGCACAGGCCGCCAACTGGCAGATCGCGGGTGATGTAACGGCTGATTTGGGGAAAAATGAAGTACTCAAAACTTCTCCCGGCTCCGGCATTCTCGTCAACCTTCCCGACGACAAAAACAAAAGCAATGTTTTTTCTGTCCTTGAGCATGGCGACATGGATATGGATGTGGAGTTTTTGATGGCCAAACACTCCAATTCGGGTATTTACCTCCAGGGCAGGTATGAGGTACAACTACTCGATAGCTGGGGGGTACGTGTGCCCCGCTATGGCGATGCTGGCGGAATCTATCAACGTTCGGTCGATGGCAAAGGCGTGGAAGGATATGCGCCCCGTATCAATGTGGCCCGTGCTCCGGGGCTATGGCAAAAAATGCATATCGAATTTCAGGCACCCCGGTTTGATGCCTCCGGCAACAAAATCAGCAATGCCCGCATCATCCGCCTGGATCTCAATGGTGTCACCATTCATGAAAACCTCGAACTTACCGGCCCTACTGCCGGACAGGCTTTCCCGGGCGAAGCTGCCAAAGCTCCCCTGATGATTCAGGGAGATCACGGCCCCGTGGCTTTCCGGAATTTTCACTATACACTCTACGAACCCGGTTCGCTCCGTCTTCAAAACCTGAAGTATGAAGTTTTTACGGATGTCCCGAATGGCAAACCAGATATTTCGGGCAAAAAACCCTCCTACTCAGGCACAATGGAAAAACTCTCCCAGCAGGTGGTTTCGGAGAATGAAAAATTTGTCCTCAAAATCACCGGAACCCTGCCTGTAACCAGACCCGGCAATCATGATTTCCATCTGATGGTTCAATACCTCGGGCAACTCACCGTAAACGGGAAAACAATTCTGCCTTATGGCTGGGGTAGCCGCCGTGTTTCTGCGGAGCTTCCCGCAGGCAATATCCCTATCGAAATCATTTACCACAAAGAAGACTCCTGGTATGCCAGCGGGCTCGGACTGTTTGTCTCCGGGCCGGGTATTCGCCTTCAACCGCTGCACGCTTTAGGCTCCATGCCCGTTTCCAATCCGGTAAATCCTATTACTATTACCCCGGGATCCAAACCCGAAATCACCCGGTGTTTTATCGACTACCGCGACGAAAAGTCCAACACATCAAGACGTATTGTCCATGCTATTTCTGTAGGGTTCCCGCAAGGACCGGCTTATACATTCGACGCAGACCGGGGATCACTGGTGCAGGTATGGAAAGGTGGTTTTCTCGATGCTACCCCCATGTGGAACGACAGGGGAGACGGCAGTTCGCGCCCCACAGGATCGGTGCTTCCTTTGGGTGACGTTGTGAATATGGCGCTGCTGACAGGAGAAACTGCTTCGTGGCCGGCTGGTTTTGGCGATGCGCTTTCGTACAAATTTGGCGGATATGGGATTGAGGCCGATGGCAGCCCGGTATTTTCCTATACGCTGGGAAATACAGTCATTACCGATAAAATCAGCCCGGCAGATGAGGGAAAATATCTGACACGCGAAGTCTCTGTAGGATCGGGGTTGAATGTAAATCTTCAGTTCCGGCTGGCTGAAGGTGTAAAAATCGAAAACCTTGGCAACGGGCTGTATTCCATTGACAAAACTTTTTACATCCGCATGGAAGACAAACAGGCAAAACCTTCTGTCAGAAATGCAGGAGAAAGACAGGAACTACTCGTGCCCGTAGTTTCAGGCGAAAAAGGAGAAACCCTTCGCTATTCTATTATCTGGTAGGTGAAATTGAAAATCAAACACTGACTGACAAATGAAAAATCTGATTATATATTTCCTTTTGATTCTTGCCTGTCTCAATCTCCACGCACAGACAGAAGACGATTATTATCCCATTATCACCCTTCCCGTACCGGAAGGGTTAGTACTGGAAGTGGGCGGCCTCACCACCCTTCCCAATGGCAATATTGCAGCCAGCACCCGGCACGGAGAAGTCTGGATCGTCGAAAATCCCTATATGGAAAATCAGACGCAGCCCTATTTCCGGAAATTTGCCTCCGGTATGCATGAGATATTGGGGCTAAACTGGCGGGATGGTTCGTTTTATCTGGCCCAACGCGGAGAGCTTACGCGGCTTTGGGATAAAAACGGCGACCAGGAGGCCGATTTTTATGAATCGGTTTACGCATGGCCGGTATCGGGTCATTACCACGAATACTCCTATGGCCCGGTGATCACCGATGAAGGATATATGTTTGTCTCGGGAAATGTCGCCTTCGGCGACCAGGAATGGTGGCGCGGCGAAAGCCGTGTGCCGTGGCGCGGCTGGATCATGCGCATCGCGCCCGACGGCACCATGGAACCCTGGGCTACCGGTATGCGCTCGCCCTGCGGGCTCGGCCTGATCAATGGCGACCTGTTTTATGCCGACAATCAGGGCGACTGGATGGGCTCTGGCGCCCTCATCCATATCGAAAAGGGTGATTTTACCGGACATCCCGCCGGCCTCCGCTGGTCTCAGCTTCCCGAATCTCCGGTCAAACTCAAAACCGAAGAGCTGTACGCGGTCATTGATCCGAGACTATCTCCTCCCGGACAGGCAATCAAGCCGGAAAACGACGACGAACGTCCTGCCATACCGCTTTTTGAAGCAGAAAAAAAACTTCCCGCTATCAAAACTCCCGCGGTCTGGCTTCCGCACAGTGTACTGGGCATTTCTACTTCACAGATGATCACCGATCAGACAGGCGGAGCTTTTGGCCCATTTGAAGGACAGATTTTTATCGGAGATCAGGGGCAAAGCAAAATCGCAAGGGTATTCCTTGAAAAAATCAACGGCACTTATCAGGGTGCTGCGTTTGCCTTCCGCGAAGGATTCCAGTCCGGGGTACTCCGCATGACCTGGGGGCATGATGGTTCGCTGTTTGTAGGTCAGACCAACCGCGGCTGGGGCTCTACCGGCCCCAAACCCTATGGCCTCCAGCGACTGGTATGGAACGGAAAAACGCCTTTCGAAATGAAGGCCGTCCGGGCCATGTCCGACGGTTTTGAAATCGAATTTACCCAGCCGGTGGATAAGATCACCGCCGCGAATCCCGACAACTATAAAATCACAGGTTTTATCTACAAGTACCATCCTGTATATGGCAGCCCGGTCATCAACGATGAAGATTGTTTTGTATCAGGTGTTCAGGTTTCACGTGATGGAATGAAAGCCCGCCTGGTGGTCGAAAACCTCAGGCAAAATTACATCCATGAGATCACACTTACAGGAGTGAAATCGTACTACGACGGCCTTTCAATTCTCCATCCGACCGCATATTATACCCTCAACCAGATCCCCGAAGGTGCCCCGCTCAACATTCCCAAAAGGAAAAAGCCGGTGGCAGAAGCGATGAGCCATGCCCACGAAACACCCGTTGCCGAAACCCCACAACCTGCGGCCAAACCTGCGCCGGCAACGGCCTCCACTGCGAGCAAACGTCAGGTGAAAATGCCCGCAGGATGGACAAATGGCCCCGAACAGACCGTACAGATGGGTACATTGCCGGGTTTAAAATTTGACAAAACCCTGGTGAAGGTAAAGGCCGGATCAAAAATAAAATGGACCTTCAACAACAACGACGATATGCCCCACAACTGCGTGATCGTACAGCAGGGCAAAGCTGATGAAGTGGGGAACCTGGCCATTCAACTGGGGTTAAAAGGCGTAAACATGGGGTATATCCCCGTCACTTCCGGGATATTGTTTCACACCCGGCTCATGCAACCAGGGACAAGTGAAAGCATTTACTTTCAGGCACCCGATAAACCCGGAGATTACATGTATATTTGTTCGGTTCCGGGTCACGCCCAACTGATGCGCGGAGTATTGCGGGTAACCGAATAAAAAGTTCAACTTGAAAGATCACCGACCTCATATTGCTGTGAATACCCGGCTGCTTCTCCCCCGGAAACTGGAGGGAATCAGCCGGTTTGGCTTTGAGATTCTCAAGCGAATAGTGGCAGCACATCCGGAGGTACGGTTTACCTTTTTATTTGACAGGCGGTTTGACCCGGGGTATATTGTCGGAGACAATGTAAAAGGAATGGTCGTGCCGCCGCCTGCGCGTCATCCTGTATTGTGGCATACATGGTTTCACTTTATGTTGCCGCAAGTGCTCAACCGGCTGAAACCCGATGTTTTCTTTTCCCCCGAACTTTACCTTACCAGTCACCGGTCGATACCGCAGATACCGGTCATACACGACATCGGCTTTGAGCACAACCCCGACGAAGTCGGCGGGTGGGCTTCCCGTTACCTTCAAAAATACACCCCCCGCTACGCAAGAAAGGCGGCCCACATCCTGACAGTATCCGATTTCTGCAAAGAGGATATTGCAGTGCGTTATGGAATAGACAGGTCAAAAATCACCATTGCCTACAACGCGGCACATTCGCGGTTTGTGCCGCTTCCTGATGCAGAAAAAGTAGCGGCCCGAAAAAAATATTCGGAGGGACATCCCTATTTTCATTTTGTCGGTACCATCCAGCCCAGAAAAAATATTGAACACCTGCTTCAGGGTTTTGACTTATTTAAAATACGCACAGGCCATCCGATGAAGCTGTTGATCGTAGGAAAACGAGGGTGGAATTATCATGAGGCGGCGAAGGTATATGAGACGATGGAATACCGCGACGATGTAATATTTACAGGATTTGTGCCGGACGAAGAACTGGGCCCCGTCTATGCAGCCTCACAGGGTTTGTGTCTGGTATCCTGGCTGGAGGGATTTGGCATTCCGGTAGTAGAAGCCATGCATGCCGGTACGCCGGTGATTTGCAGCAACCGAACCGCCCTTCCGGAGATAGCCGGAGACGCCGCCATAAAAGTGCCTCCTGATTCGGCAGAGGCCATTTCAGATGCGATGACCCTCTTGGCCTACAATGAATCGGTGCGCAATGACCTGATACGCAAGGGCCTGGTTCAGACAGAAAAATTTTCCTGGGAGGAATCTTCCGGCATTGTATGGAAAGTACTTTCGCCTTACCTGCACGGCTATGGGAAATGAAAACACGACTGTTCATTTGTGTTGTGTTTTTTGAAACAGGCTGACGTAATTTCCGTGAATAGTTATTATACCTATTTTCCAATCATCACCTATCTGAATATCATTAGTATGAAACGCACACTACCTTTATTTACTATGGCAGTGGTTTTGATGCTGTTTGGTGCATGTAAAGCCACAAAAAAAGCATACGTGAGGGGCGACTACGAAAAAGCTGTATTCAATTCCATTGACAAACTCAGCAAAACCCCCAACAACAAAAAAGCCCGGCAAACGCTGGCCCAGGCGTACCCCGACATGGTTGACTTTTATCAGGATCGGATCAATTCACTCAAAACCGGAGGTGACCCGCTGAAATGGGAAGGCGTGGTCAACTATTACAGCATTCTGGACAGGGCATATGGCGAAATTCAGCGGGTGCCTGCCGCCAGAAGCACCATTTCCCGTCCGGTAAATGTGCAGACAGACTTCAACGACGCCAAATTCAAAGCGGCAGAAGTGCGTTACACGCTGGGCACACAGGGTATTGAATCCGGAAAAAGAGGAGACCGGGAAGCGGCCAAACAGGCCTATTATCATTTTCAGGAAGCCATGAAATTCAGGCCTGGTTACCGCGACGCGGAGCAAAAAATGCTCGAAGCGCAGGACCTTGCAACCCTGTATGTGCAAATCCAACCGATTCCCATGCACTCGCGCACCCTTTCCCTGAGCAACGAGTTTTTTGAAAACCAACTGACCGAGTACATTCGTTCGGCGCCCTTCAGCCCCTTTGTACGCTTTTTCTCTGCACGTGAGGCCGAAATGCGTAAACGCGAACCCGACCAGGTAATTGTGATGATATTTGACGAATTCGTCGTAGGGCAGGCCTATGTGAAGGAAACGGTCGTACAGCGGGTAAAAGACAGTGTGGTAGTAGGCGAAGTGGAAATCGCCAAAGACTCGGTGGTAAATGTGTATGGTACGGTAAAGGCCGAAGTACACCAGTTTCAGAAAGAAATATCCTCCGGCGGGCTGCTCGATTTTCGCATCATCGATGCACGCACAGAGGCTATTCTTTCGCAGCGCAAATTTCCCGGAACCTTTATCTGGTATGACCGGTGGGGATTTTACAACGGCGATGAAAGAGCCCTTGCAAATGACGACAGGCAGTTTATCCGCAACAAACGCGAATCGCCCAACCCGCCGCCACAGGATTTGTTTATTGAATTTACCAAGCCCATATTCAATCAGGTTACGGGCTTTGTCTCAGAGTATTACCGAAATTATTGATCTTCCTCTTCCCGCATCCGGGCGCGAAGCTCGACGGGAGCACCTTCTGACTTTTTGCGGAGGCGGTTGTTGAGGATCTCAACCACAAAAGCAAACGCCATCGCAAAATAGATATATCCTTTATCCACGTGCTGGTCAAACCCTTCCGCTACAAGCATAAATCCAATGAGAAGCAGGAAGGAGAGGGCCAGCATTTTCATTGTCGGGTTGCGGTTGATAAATTCGCTGATGGACTTAGCAGACAGCAGCATGATTCCCAGAGAAATGACCACAGCCGCAATCATAATTTCTACATGGTCGGCAAGCCCTACAGCCGTAAGTATGGAGTCAAACGAAAACACAATATCCAGCATGCTGATCTGAATAATCACAGAGGTAAATGACTTGGCCTCCGGGTTTTTCTGGTCGTTGTCTGCGCCTTCCAGTTTATGGTGCATTTCCATGATGGTTTTGTACATCAGGAAAAGACCACCCACCACCAGAATAAGATCGCGCCAGCTAAGGTCGAAAGGCTGGGGAAGTCCGGCAAAAACCCCTATCGGGTCTTTTAATTGCACAATCCAGCTTATTGAAAGAAGCAAGGCGATCCTAAAAACCAGCGCCAGCAAAAGCCCCAGAAACCGCGCCCGCGCCTGCTGATCCGTCGGTAATTTCCCTGCGACGATTGAGATAAAAATGATGTTATCAATGCCGAGGATAATCTCCATGGCAGTCAGCGTAAAAAGGCTGACCAGGCCTTCGGTGGTGGTGAAAACGTGTAGAAATTCCATGCGTGCAAATATAGGTGAAAGACGTTAATTATTTTTTCGGGTTGAAAATGAAAAACCTTTTCCCCGCAAATTTATAGCAAAAATCTCAACCTTATCATTATCTTATTCACCCAATTACCATTGACCATTACCCATTGACCATTCACCATTCACCATTACCCATGCTTACCCGACGACACTTCCTCCGCTCCTCTGCACTGGCTTCCCTGGCATTGGCAACCCCTTCTTTTTCTTTCGCTTCTCCCAGACCCGGCAGTAGTATGCGGATGGGGCTGGTGACCTACCTCTGGGGGCAGGACTGGGACGTACCCACCCTGATTGCCAACTGCACCAAGGCAAAACTTGGCGCCATTGAGCTTCGCACCGAACACGCTCATGGCGTTGAGCCTGCCATCTCAACGGAAAAAAGAAAAGAAGTCCGCCGCATGTTTGAAGACAGCCCCGTCATCTGCCTCGGCCCGGGCACAAACCAGGCCTACCACTATACGGATCAGGCCCGGCTCCGCGCTGAGATCGAAGGTACCAAAGCCTTTATCAAACTGAGCCATGACATCGGAGGTACAGGCGTAAAGGTCAAACCCAATGCTTTCCCAAAAGAAGTTTCGCGTGAAAAAACCATCGAGCAAATCGGCAAGTCGCTCAACGAAGTAGGAAAATATGCAGGCGATATGGGACAGATTATCCGTGTCGAAGTCCACGGCAATGAAACACAGGAGCTGCCCGCGATGAAAGCCATTTTTGATGTCGCCGACAACCCCAATGTCAAAATCTGCTGGAACTGCAACCCCGAAGACCTCATCGGCCAGGGATTGGAATATAATTTTAACCTGGTGAAAGACCGGTTTGGCGACACGGTACATGTGCGCGAGATGAATCTCAACGACTATCCCTATCAGGAACTAATGGATTTATTTGTAGGAATAGACTACGACGGCTGGATACTCCTCGAATGCCGTACTTCACCCGAAGACAGAATTGCGGCCATGATCGAACAGCGAAAATTTTGGGAGAAAATGGTTAAAAAGTCACAAAAGAAGAAATGAAAAAAATTACTATATCAGTTTTCTCCGCAATTCTCCTGCTGGGATTGTCCTGCAATAATGAATCACAGCATCAGGATTCCCGCCCCAATATTATCCTCATCATGGTGGATGATATGGGCTGGTCAGACATCCAGCCCTATGGCGGAGAAGTAATTACCCCCAATCTCAACCGGCTCGCTGCCGAAGGCATGCGTTTTACGCGTTTTTACAACAACGCCAAATGCACCACTACCCGCGCCTCACTGGTGACAGGACTATATCCCCGACGGGATCAGAGCGACGAAGAATTGTTGCGAACCAACATGATCACCTTCGGCGAACTGCTAAAGCTGGCAGGGTATCAGACCGCCCTCAGTGGTAAATGGCATCTGGGCAGAGATTCAGTCAAACACCCTTTTTACCGGGGTTTTGATGAATACTACGGTCTGCTCGACGGTGCCTGCAATTTCTTTAATCCGGCGGCACAGGATCCCGATTATAAAGGAGGCAAATTCAGGTTTTTTGCCCACAATGAAGAGCAGATTACCGAGTTTCCCGAAGGGTTTTACACCACCGATGCTTTCACCGACCACGCCATTTCAACGATTCAGCGGTATAGCAAAAACGATGAACCATTTTTTGTTCACATCACCTACAATGCCCCTCATTATCCGATTCAGGCCTGGCCAGAAGATATAAAAAAGTATGTAGGCAAATACCGCATGGGCTGGGAGCAGTTGCGCAAAGACCGCTATGAGCGGCAACTGGCTATGGGATTGATTGATTCCACTACTTTTCCGCTTTCGGGTACCGATTCGCAGGCATACGACTGGGACAGCGCCGATCAGGAGTTTGAGGATTTGCGCATGGCCGTTTACGCCGCAATGATCGACCGTGTGGATCAGAATATCGGGCGGCTGCTTCAGACGCTGGAAGAAACGGGTGAAGCCGGCAACACGCTCATCCTGTTTCTCTCCGACAACGGCGGCTGCGCCGAAGAGCCCGGAGGGCGCGACCCGCAGGAAAGAACGCCGGGCCCGGGCAGTGATTACGTAGCCGTAGGGCCAGCCTGGGGCTGGGCACAGAATGCCCCTTTCCGCCGGTACAAAGTCTGGATGCATGAAGGAGGAATCACAACGCCATTTATCGCATGGTGGCCGGGCCATATTCCTGCCGATACCATCAACCGCGAGGCCGGTCATATTATCGATATCCTCCCTACTTTCGCCGAAATTGCAGAAGTCAATTACCCGGATACCTACAACGGCCATAAAATACTCCCTGTAGAAGGAACCAGCCTCTTGCCTTTGCTCGAAGGTAAATCCCGGAATGGGCATGCGGAACTTTACTGGGAATACCTGGGCAATCGCGCCATGCAGCAGGGCGACTGGAAATTGGTGTGGGATAAACTCGTAAAAGAATGGGAACTTTACGACCTTTCAACCGACCGGACCGAAACCCGCAACCTCGCTTCCGATTACCCGGAAAAAGTGGTGGATATGACTTTAAAATGGAATGACTGGGCAAAAGAAACCGGAATTGTCAAAGAATAACAAGATGATCGATTTCAATATGAGCTGTAAAAATTGTGTGTTTTATCTGTTGATTGCATTTTTCTCAATTTCCAGGCTATTCGCACAGCCTTTTCTCCCTTCTGGTATTCCAGACAGAATTATACTCACATGGAAAGGCGACCCCGCGCATTCACAGGCAGTTACGTGGCGTACCGACGTATTGACCACCGGTTCTGTAGCGCAGATTGCTGTGGCAGATGCCACCCCCGATTTCCCGAAAAAAGCCATTACCCTGCCCGCTACCGATGATTTTCTGAATGCAGAAGGACTGCTGGCGCTCTACCATTCGGTCAACTTTACCGGCCTGTCGCCCGCCACCCAATACGCCTATCGCGTAGGGCATGACTCGGTCTGGAGCGAATGGTTTCATTTTACCACCGCCGCAGAAAAATCCGCGCCATTCTCTTTTATCTATTTTGGCGATGCCCAAAACGACTTAAAATCATTGTGGTCGAGAGCCATCAGAGAAGCCTATACCCATGCTCCCGGCGCAGACTTTATGATCCATGCAGGCGATCTGGTAAACAGAGGCAGAAACGATGCCGAATGGGGCGAATGGTTTTATGCAGGAGGTTGGATATACGGAATGAAACCGTCACTTCCTGTCGCAGGCAACCACGAATATGCCAGAGAAAATGCAACAGCAAAAACACGAACACTTACACCCCATTGGGACAAACTCTTCACAGTACCCGAAAACGGCCCGGAAGAACTGAAAAGCAGTGTCTATTATATAGATTATCAGGGCACGAGATTTATTTCTCTCGATACGCAGGCATTTTTTGAAAGTACTGATGCAGGGAAGAGTCAGACAGCCTGGCTGGAATCAGTATTAAAAAACAACCCCAACCGCTGGACCATTGTAGTGCACCATCACCCGGTATATTCACCTGCATTTGGCCGGGATAATCCCGAAATCAGAGATGCATTTAAACCTCTGTATGACAAATATGGTGTCGATCTCGTGCTTCAGGGGCATGACCATACCTATGGCCGCGGAGGAAACGAAACCAACGGTGCACGAGTCAAGGCAAAATCAGGGCCTGTATATGTCGTATCGGTCAGCGGCCCCAAAATGTATCTGTCGGGTTTTGAAAGTTGGATGGACAATGCCGCAGTGAATCTGCAGTTGTATCAGGTTGTAAATGTCAGCTATGACAGCATTCAGTATCAGGCATTTACGGTAACGGGGGAGTTGTACGACGCATTTACCCTGAAAAAAGAGAAAAATAATACCAATACATTTTTCGACCATACCCCGCCGGGCATACCGATAAAAGGAGACCTGCCCCCCCGGTATATTCAGAACATGGACAGCGTGGAAGTGAAAGAATATCAGACCCGGTTTCAGCAGTTTAAGGCCCGGACGGGCAGGGAGTGAGTGAAGGGATAAGAAGTGAAAATTGGTTTTAACATGGTTTTCTTGTAATTTTAGTTTTAGGCAAAACTGATTCCGCGATTTGTTTTGTTAAACATCTGAAAAAATGATTCGAACCATAATCATCCCTGACAAAAACAGCCTGATTTTGTCGCTGCCTGACGATTTTCTTGGGAAAGAAATCGAAGTAATAGCCTTTGTGATTGGAGAAAGTCGTAATAAGCCTGCTTCAGTTAAAAATGCACGTTCTTTTTCAGCCATTCAGCTTGACACTAAAGGATTCAGGTTTAACAGGGATGAAGCTAATGAGCGATAAAATTTTTCTGGATACTAATATTTTAATTTACTGCTACACTACTTCTGAACCAGAAAAGCAGGCCATAGCACAAAGTGTTGCAAGTCAACCTCTCACAATTATCAGCACCCAGGTTCTAAAAGAATTTGCAAATATTCTTTACAAGAAATTCCATGCAAACTGGCAAAGTGTTATTGCGGCACGGAATGAAGTTGAGAGCAATTTTCAGGTTGTAGGTAATTCCCCTGAATCAATCCGGAACGCTTGTAAAATTGCGGAAAAATATAGTTTCTCTTCTTATGACAGCCTTATTATTGCAACAGCATTAGAGTCAGATTGTAAGATATTATATTCAGAGGATTTGCAACACAACCAACTGATTGAAGAAATTTTACGAATTAAAAACCCATTTGGGAGTTAAAAAAACTTCATGCTCAGATACTTACCTCTTCTGTTTGCTGCATTCTTCACAGCTTGCAGTCAGCCTGTCTCTCCTGACGATACCCGGCCGCTGCCCGCAGATCTCGTCAATCCGCTGATTGACGCTGCCAACTCCCGGTGGTTTTTCTTTTCCTCCGCCTGCCGTCCTTTCGGCATGGTCAACCTCAGCCCCGACAATCTCGTCGAAGGCGCCTGGGGCAGCGGTTACAGATATGATGTGGATACCATCCGCGGTTTCAGCCATGTCCACGCCTGGCAGCTCGCTGGTGTTTCGGTCATGCCTGTTAACGGAGATGTGGACTATACCCGCGGCGCCGAAGGGTTTGCATCCCCATTCAGCCACGAAGACGAAACCGTAAAGCCGGGCTATCAGAAAGTCCATCTTCGCCGGTACGATATTACTGCCGAAATCACTTCCACCACCCGCGTAGGTTTTCACAGATATACATTCCCCGAAAATAAACCCGGAGAAATTGTATTTAACCTCGGCGGAACCCTCGGGCCTTCCCAAATGGTACAAAGCAGCCTCCGGAAAGTAAGCGATACAGAAATTGAAGGTTATACCACCAATGCACCTACCCGACGGCGTCCCAAACCTTTCCGCGTTTATTTTGTAGCGCAGTTTGACCGTGCTTTTCAGGCGATCAACGGATGGGAAGGGGAAACACTGATCAACGATATATCTCAGGTGGAAGGCGATGTCTGCGGCGGCATTATGCACTTTGACAACCCCGGTTCTTCGCCTGTGATGATGAAGGTGGGCATTTCGTATGTGAGCGAGGCGCAGGCCCGGCTCAACCTCGAAACCGAACTCAATCACTGGGAATTTGACCAGATCGTCGCCGAATCGCATGATACCTGGAATGAATGGCTGGGCAAAATCGAAGTCGAAGGAGGAACCCACGACCAGCAGGTGCGCTTTTATACGGATCTATGGCACGCCCTCCAGGGCAGGCGAACGGTCAGCGATGTCAACGGGCTTTATACCGATATGACGGGAGATTCGGCCCGCACCCGCCAGATTCCGCTCGACGCGGAAGGAAAACCTGCGTTTAATCACTACAATTCCGACTCCTATTGGGGTGCCCAATGGACGATCAACACCCTGTGGGGCATGGCTTACCCGCAGGTGGTTGAGGAGTTTTGCCAGTCGATGCTGTTGATGTACCGCGATGGTGGTCTCATTCCGCGCGGGCCTTCCGGCGGCAATTATACCTATGTAATGACCGGTGCTTCGGCCACACCTTTTTTTGTGAGTGCTTATATGAAGGGGATCGGAAGATATAAAACAGAAGAGCTGTGGACGGCTTTGAAAAAAAACCATATGCCGGGCGGTATCATGGCCAAAGCGGGATACGAACACGAAACATCGCTCGGCGGCGGGTTGTCGCATTATATACAAAACGGATATGTGCCGTATCCTATTCCTGAGGGAAAGTTTGGTTTCCACCAGGATGGCGCCAGCCTTACGCTTGAATATGGGTATCAGGACTGGACATTGGCACAAATGGCAAAAAAACTGGGAAAACAAGACGAATACCAGTATTTTATGGAGAGAAGTAAGGGATACAAACATCTCTACGATCCGGCTACAGGATGGATTCGCCCCAGGGATGTAGCAGGGAAATGGCTGGAGCCCTTTGATCCATACAACTATGAGCACGGGTTCAACGAATCCAATGGAGCGCAGTCCACATGGTTTGTGCCTCACGACCTGCCAGGACTGGCAGAACTGATGGGAGGAAAAGCAGCCACAGCCGATAAGCTGAATCAGGCCTTTGAAACTGCCGCCAGGCAGGGTTTCACATCAGGAAAATCACACGATGGCGAACTGGAAGAGCAGTTGCGCCGCATTCCCATCAATTATGGCAACCAGCCTTCGATGCAGACTGCCTATATATTTAATTATCTCGAAAGACCCGACCTGACGCAGTACTGGGTGCGGGAAGTGATAGACTCTGTGTATAGTGGAGTAGATCCCCACACCGGTTATAGCGGAGATGAAGACCAGGGATTGATGGGGTCACTGGCAGTGCTGATGAAAATCGGATTGTTTTCCATGCAGGGCGGGGCAAATGAGGAGCCTGTATATGAATTGTCGGGCCCGATATTTGAAAAAGTTACCATACATCTGGATCAGCGGTATTATCCGGGCGAAAAATTTGTGATCAGGGCGAAAGGAGCATCTTCGGAAAACAGGTATATCCATTCTGCCAGACTCAATGGAAAACCGCTGGAAACCTGGTGGTTTTATCATCGCGACTTTGCTAAAGGAGGAGAACTCGAACTGGAGATGGGGGCAAAAGTTGGTAAATAGAATCCGCCCCCTAAACATATTCTAATTTTTTTATACCTTTTCGCCGTAAACACTCCTTTTAGATTAATAAGGCTCAATCCTGTATTCCGTGGAAAATACCAACACGCTGATCATAGGCGCCGGCCCCGCCGGGCTCGCAGTAGCCGGAAGGCTCCGCAAGGCAAATGTGCCCTTCGAAGTGATTGAAAAAACCGACAAAATCGCCTGGTCGTGGCACAACCACTACGACCGGCTCTGCCTCCACACAGTAAAACAACTTTCCCATCTCCCCTTCCTTCCGTTTCCCGAAGACTACCCCCTCTATGTGCCCCGCGAAGACCTCGCCCGTTACTACGAAGACTATGCCGCACACTTTAATATCCAGCCCCGTTTTGGGCAGGAAGTAAACACAGTAACCAAATCTGAAAACGGCTGGACGGTTACCACCCGGCAGGGAAATACATTCAACGCGCCAAATGTGGTTTTTGCCACAGGTATCAACCGCGTACCCTACAGCCCGGTCTGGGAAGGCCAGGAGAAATTTCGGGGAAAAATCGTCCACAGCCGCACCTACAAAAATCCTGAGCCCTTTCTCGGCCAGAAAGTCCTCATTATCGGTATGGGAAATACAGGTGCCGAACTTGCCCTTGACCTTTGTGAATCAGGAGTAGAAACCTTCATCTCCGTCAGAAGCCCCATTAATGTGGTTCCCCGCGACGTAGCTGGCCGCCCCGTGCAGGTAACCGCCAAAACACTGGAAAAACTCCCATTCGGACTCGGAGATCTTATCGGAACCATGGTGCGGAAAATCGTCATTGGAGACCTCTCCCCCTATGGTGTGCCTATGTCAAAACTTTCCCCGGCCGAACAATTAAAAACCACCGGACATACGCCGGTGATTGACCTGGGCACGGTAGCGCATATTAAATCGGGGAGAATTAAAATTCTCCCTGATCTCGAACGTTTTACAGAAGAAGGGGTAAAGTTTACAGACGGGCGCACCCTTTCGTTTGACAGTGTAATCCTTGCCACCGGGTATCGCGCCGATATTCACGAATTTATCCAAAATCCATCTCCGTTGCTGGATAAATACGAACTGCCCAGGCAACCTGTAGGCACAGGAGACTACAAAGGGCTGTATTTTGTGGGATTTGATAATTATAAACTGGGGGGAATTCTGGGAACGATTTACAATGATTCGGCAGTTGTAGCCGGTGCGATTTCAGGAAGTTGAATGGCGAAAGGTTTTCTCCGCAGGGAAAAATATCAAGGGAAAATGCAACATTGTTGAATCTATCCCTTATTTTCGGGCCATAGAACTATGAAAAAGCTTCTGGGTTATATATTTACACCGCTACATCTGCTGGTATTTGGTCTGATACTGATTGTATTTCACCCGACACAGTGGATTTGTCTGAAACTTGGCGGCTATGCCTGGCACAAAAAATCGGTGGATTACCTCAATTTTTGCCTGATGAACAGCCTGCTGGTGTTGGGGACAAGATGCAGATTTTTAATGAACCAGCAACTTCCCACAGACCGCCCACTGATTGTGGTATCCAATCATCAGAGCCTTTTTGATATTCCCCCTTTTTTCTGGTATCTCCGCCGGCATCATGTAAAATTTGTATCCAAGATTGAGCTGGCAAAAGGTATTCCCAGTATTTCCTTTAACCTGCGGCACGGAGGCTCAGTGCTGATCGACAGGAAAGACCCCCGGCAGGCGCTGCCTGCGATCAAAGAATTTGGCGGTTATATTGAGAAAAACAACTACGCCGCCTGTATTTTCCCGGAAGGAACCCGCAGCAAAAACGGCCAGCCCCGACCATTTTCCCCCAGTGGACTCAAAACCCTGCTGAAATATGCACCCTCGGCTATTGTACTCCCCGTTACCATAAACAATGCGTGGAAAATTACGCGTTTCGGGAAATTTCCCTACTCCTTTGGCGAACGACCCGTGTGGACCATACATCCCTATATTGATCCCAAAGGAAGAGATGCTGAGGAAATAATGAAAACTGTGGAGGCAACGATCATCGGGGCGATTCAAAACTAAAATTACAAACACAACCGGTCCTATATTCCTTACTTACTTCAATATTATTTTTGTCCTTACTTACTTCAACTCCTATGTATGTAAAAAATGTCAGACTTGAGGTCATGCAAACCATCGAAAAGATGATGGATGACTATATCGGAAAGTTTCTCGCGCCTATTGAAACCCAGTGGCAGCCTTCCGATCTTCTCCCCGATCCCTCTCACCCCAACTTTCTCGATTCCCTTCGCGAACTCAGGGAGCTTGCAAAAGAAATGAGTTACGATTTCTGGGCAGTACTGATCGGAGACACCATTACAGAAGAAGCCCTTCCCACCTACGAATCCTGGCTCATGGATGTAGAAGGCGTTGATCAGGGCACCAACAACGGCTGGTCAAAATGGGTCAGAGGCTGGACTGCCGAAGAAAACCGCCACGGCGACCTGCTCAACAAATACCTTTATCTTTCCGGACAGGTAAACATGCGCGAAGTGGAAGTGTCAACCCAGCACCTGATCAATGACGGATTTGATATCGGCACCATGCACGATCCCTACCGCAACTTTGTATATACCAGTTTTCAGGAACAGGCGACCAATCTATCCCACAGAAGAGTAGGCTCACTGGCCTCCAAAGCCGGCAATGCAGCACTCGCGCGCATGTGTGGAACCATCGCAGCAGACGAAGCCCGCCACGCACGCGCCTATCAGACCTTTGTCAAAAAAATCTTCGAATTTGATCCCAGTGAAATGATGCTCGCCTTCGAAGATATGATGCGCAAAAAAATCATTATGCCTGCGCACTTCCTTCGCGAGTCTGGTGGCCCGGTAGGAAAACTGTTTGAACATTTCTCCAACTCTGCCCAGCGCCTCGGGGTTTATACCACCTACGATTATATCAATATCCTCGAAAGTCTTACCAAAACGTGGGAAATTGATAAAATCACCGACCTGACAGACAAAGCCGAAAGAGCACGCGATTATATGATGAAACTTCCAGACAGGCTGAGACGAGCAGCAGAGCGAATTGCGCCTCCCACACTGGAATACAAGTTTAAATGGATCGCAGGGTGATAAATTTGTTCACACCTGCAATGACCCGTATATAACCAGCGTTATATGCGCTATAAACTGAACCTTAAACAACCTTAAATCTCTGTTCTATGAAAAACAAGTACCTTATTCTGATGTTCACTGGTCTGTTTATGTTTTGCCTGCCCGTTTTTGCCGGACAGATAGACAGAACCGCTTCTGCAGAAAATTTCGCAGCAGAAAATCTAAATGTCGCACCACAGCAGCTCGAAAAAGCGCAGAAAAAAGCCATGCGCAAAGAGGCGAGAAAAGCTATGGTAAAACAACTTTTCTCCCGCGACAAAACCGCAGAAGATCTTGATCCCATTATTCTTATCGTACTGGCCATTCTCATTCCTCCGCTCGCGGTATATCTGTACGACGGAAGTGCCACCAACCGCTTCTGGCTCAACCTGATCCTGGCTCTTCTTGGGTATGGCGCACTGGGTTTCCTTGGATTTTATTATATCGGTGGTCTTATTGCCGTAATCCATGCACTGCTGATTGTGACAGGTACCATCTGATCTGACATTCACCTTAAAATACAGAACCCTGCTCATGGAAATGAGCAGGGTTTTTTTATGGGTTTCTTTATTCTACCCATATTGCTAAATTTGCGCAACAAAAATTAACAGACGATATGAAGCGTGTCCGATATTTTATCCTTTTACTCGTTTTACCTGCATTTATTCTCTCTGCCTGCAAAGGAACCAAAACTGCAACTGAGGCTACCGGAGCAGCCGTGGCTGATGCTTCCGGGCCGGTATTGCTCGGGTTTGCAAAAGAAAATGTGAGTAAAGAAGAGTTTGAAAGAGTATATGCCAAAAACAACGGAGGCAAAACACTGGCCTCGGCCCATACCGCCGAACAACTCCGCGAATATCTCGACCTTTACGTCAATTTCAAGCGGAAGGTATTTGAAGCCGAAGCGATGGGGCTCGATACCACACCGTCCTTTAAACAGGAATTTAACACCTACCGCAAACAACTAGCCCAGCCTTATCTCTCTTCCAAAGAAGTGGAGGACGAACTGATCAAAGAGGCCTACGACCGTTCTGCCTTTTCCATCAACGCCAGCC
>JAWKNL010000025.1:0-93928 GCA_041391725.1 Bacteroidia bacterium | reverse complement strand
TACATTTCGGAAAATCACCATCTCCCCAGGATTAAGTCTGCGGAGGAATACGCAGCGACAGGATCAGTAAATGTGGGAGAGCTTCAGGTCCAGTTGTTGGAAAAAGTAGAGGAATTGACCTTATACATTCTTACCTTAAAAGAAGAAATAGACCATTTGAAAACCAATCTTCCATCTACTAACCCATCCTCTACCCATGAAAAGCCTTAACTATATTCTCCTGCTTATTATCGTTGCCATGTGTTGTATCGGGGCTTGCCGCAAGCCGATCCCACCTAAACCATTTTTCCCGCTGGATGAGGAAATGCGCGCGTATTTTGCCGTTCCCGATTCCGGGTCATGGTATGTGTATCAGGATAGCGCCAGTGGGGTTTTTGATACGATGCGGGTGACAAACCGGGGAAATAACTCCGGAGCTCCTTTGCCTTTTATCGGAGAAGGATATATGATTATTTATGAATGTAGCCGTAATCACAGGATGCGTGCGGACGTGCGGACTTATGAAGATTATTATGCTTTTGATGTTTCTTATCCGGCCGGAGGCGGCCATTATATTCGGAAAGAAAAAGGAGGAGAAGGTTTTACCGCCCACGAAAAGGTTACTGTATTGGATTCGCTGATCCTCAGTGGAGAAACGTATTATGACGTACTCCAATCGGAGGAGCGAACAAGCTTTTTAGGAACTTTTACGAAACTTTGGTTTGCCAAAGACATCGGCATCATCAAAAAACATGTCATTGGGGGCGGTGGAGGTCCTGATTCCGTTTTTTATTTGGTTGATTTATCCCTTATAAAGCCATGAAATCTTCGATAAAAATCGTCTGCCGTATTCTCTTATGCCTTTTCCTTTTCCCGCCTTTGTTTTTATCTGCACAGGTGGCATTACCCATAAAACCATATAGTAACACACATAAATTACCTGAGGAAGTACCTATCTATGAAATTCCATCTTATAATAATGATTCGCTGAACAGAGTTCATAATCATTCAGATGTCGAGTACTTTACGTCCCAAACAATTGGAGTAGTATTACCCGCAGATATTGATATGGAAAGGTTTGGGCGATGGGACAGGCTGGAAGACGGAAGAAATATCTGGCGATTGCGAATTATTTCTCCTAATTCAGAAGGATTTCGAATTACCTGTGATCAATTTTCTCTTCCTGAAGGAGCGGCTCTATTTTTCTATGACTCCACCGGGATTCGCCAATACGGAGCCTATACTCATTTTAACAACAAACCCCACGGAAAATTCAGCACCGGTGTTTTACCGGGAAAGAACCTGATTATTGAATACAATTTTCAGGGTAACCGTATGGAAAAACCCCAGTTCCATATAAATAAGATAAGTTATATTTTCAGGAGTGATCATATTGGCGCTGCAGATCAGGGTTGTGATATTGATGTAAACTGTGTGCCGTGGGCAAACGAATGGTGTAATGAGATCCGGGCTGTCGTGAAAATTTTATATCGATTTGATAATGGTGAAGAAGTTTTGGACAATTGGGGATCCGGTGTTTTAATCAATAATACGAATAATAACTATACCCCCTATATTCTTACCGCGAGGCATATAGCAATTGGAACTTATGACATAGGGGGAAGCCTTGAGTCTGTAGAACACGAAAACTGGACCATTTATTATAACTTTCAGACACCCACGTGCCAGATAAATACCGGAAATGATAGAATGCGAACGATAGGGGTAGAGGTTGTAACTGCAAATTCAGCAGATGCAGGTAATTGCCCCGATTTGGGGTTATTAAAATCCACAGACTCTATTCCGTTGGGGTATAATATTTTTTTTGCAGGGTGGAACAGAAATAAACGAAATGATTGGCCTTCTGATGATCTTGTTACCATTCATCATGCGCAGGGAGATTTAAAGAAAATTTCCCAGGGGCTTGCTGTCGGAACAACTGCCGCAGGTAAATGTTATGAAGTGAAATATGATCTGGGATTGGGCATTATTGAAAATGCCTCCTCGGGTGCACCCTCCTTTGATGAAAACCATAGAATTGTCGCGATACAAAGTAGTGTTGGATTAACCTGTGAGGAAGATGGGGCATCCGTCAGCCAGGGAAACATAGGAAAAGCTCATGAACCAGGGATTGATTTTGACTGGTACACTTATTTGGGAGGTGGAAATATTCTGGATGGAATTGATCCTCTTGCAGCCTGTCAGGATGAAATTGAAATATTTGGATCTTTATACCCGGGGAAAGACTGGCAAAAGAAAAATGCTATTCTCGCCCAGGCCGCCAGTTCCATTATTGTCTCACCCAATAATAAGGCAACACTCATTCAGCAGACGCCATCTTATATGACGGTTTCAAATCTCAGTGACTATACATTCCGGGCAGGGAGTTCTGTAAAATTTATGACAGGGTTTAAAATTGAGTATGGAAACCGCTTATTGGCTGAAATAGGGAGTTGTGAAGAGAATAGTGGTTGTGGGATAAATTTTGAGCCTATACCTGAAAAAACGAGTGCAATTCCTTCAAATTTACAAACCCCGGCGGAACTAACTTTTTCGAATATGGAGGATTCCGTTTTTATTTATCCCAACCCTTCGACGGAAGAAATATCGATCCGACTTCCTGAGAAAATAAACTTTGCCCAATGTTCAATTACGTCTTATTTAGGAAACACCTTCTGGCAGAAAACTTTTTATGAACCAGATGCTAATCCGATAAGGATCAATGTCTCCAATTATCCCCCCGGAGTTTATCGCTTACGGGTAGATACAGGTAATGAAACTTATTTCAAAAAATTTATCATATCAAAATAAATGGAACCCAACGATAATCGTTCGAAAATGTGCGGTCAGGAAATAGCGTGTTCATCCATTACAAACTACCCAAAACTTCGATTCCCAAATATCCGGGGATGGGTTTTGGGAGTATTAATAACGCTGCTGTTTGTAAACCCTTCGGTAGGTTTGGGTAATACCCCAGGAGATAGCCTGAAAATCAGACTCAGCCTGAGTACGACTCTTTTCAGACCCCTCCGAATCAGAATGCAAACCTATAGTCCCGGGATTAGTCTGAGTTTTCGTCGGCATACAATCTACAGTAGCTGGGACTTATATGATGATTATTATTTTGAATTTGAAATTGCAAAGAGAGCCCCACAGGGATTTCAGGTTGGTTACCGATATGCGATTGTGGAACTGTTTTCCCGCCTGACCTTTTCGGGAGAATTAAATTACCGGCACTTCTCCTTTTTAAATCCCGCATTTGATCATATTAAATATGCCCAAACATCCGTTTTTGGAGTGGCAAGTTATGCAGATATGGGCTATTTGATGGTCGGATTCGAATATCCGGTTTTTCCCTTCCTCCTGCTTAACCTGAACGGAGGTTATGGTTTTGCACATTTTGACCAGTATTTTATCGCTACGAATAGCTGGACAACCAACTGGGAAAGGTATATCTCTTTCGGTTTGGGGATTGGATTTGTGGTAGGTAAAATTCCGGTTGGGCGGCGGGAGAAAAGGGTTTCCCGGAGGGAGTAAAACAGGGTAGCGAAACCTTCTCCCTATCTCACCGGCACAAACAACACCACATCGGCTCCCGCCTGCCCGATCAGGGAATCTCCCACCACTTCTACCCAGGCACTGTCGCCTTCTCCGAATTCGTATTGTCCCAAACGGGCCCATTTCCGGATATTTTCCTTATAATTCAGGTCAAATACAGTCTCCCCACCTGCAAACCGCACCTTCACAGGGACCTGCTCCGCTACCTTTTCAAAAAGTTTAAACCCTTCTTCTCCCTCCTGATACAGCCCCGGACAATAATACCAGATGGCATACATTCCCGGCTTTTTGATCTCAGGCGTAAACCGCACCCGCGAACTGTCAACCGCCGATTTATCCAGTAGCAGATGGTCGGCCCCATTGGATTTGCTGTCCCAGTGCCCTTTTTGTACGGCCCATGTACCGCTCGCTTTTACCCGGCTGGTATCGCTGTTGTCCATCTGAATTTCTGGTGTGCTGCCATCCAGCAGCGGATTGTTTTTCAGTATTTCCTGAATGCGGGAAACAGATACTTCCTGCACAAACAAATCTTCATCAACAGTAATGGACGCAGCGATGGCCGCCGACTGTGCCAGCACCATAAATACGGGCTCCATACGGATGGAGCCATACGCGATATGCGAAGCCGAAAGACATACCGGAACCAGCAGGTTGGTACATTCTTCGCGCTTCGGAGTCAGCGAACGGTAAGAAATCGGGTAAGGAGGAAACCCTCCAATCTCAACATTTCCTTCATTTTTCACCATGGCTTTTCCGCCTTTCCATACCACAATCCGCTGGCAGTTATGCGAATCCATGGTATAAGCCGCCATGCCGATCGCATCTGTAGCGGTCTTTTTTCCGGTGCAATTCGCTTCGGTCATGACATACTCTCCGATCAGGCGGCGCGCTTCCCGGATGTAGAGTTGCGGGGTAAAATTGCCATTGGCTTCATATTCGTCTTTGGGATAACCCCATTGTTTCATCTGGCTGCGAATGGTATCCGCGACCCGTGGGTCATTTCCCAGAAAATAAAGCAGGCCTTTGGTATAAGTCAGATGTTCGCGAAATATTTCTTCCCTCCGCTCATAGTCTGCTTCCGGATATTCGTGGCTCCAGCCGATCATATCAGTGGAAAATGGGCCCCGGTTGTTGATGTCGGTTTTGCTGTTGGGCATCAGTGACCATATAAACCCGTCGTTGAGGGTTTTCCAGGGCTTTGCCTCCATGACCCGTAGGAGAAGTTCGTATTTTTCGGGATCATATCCTTCGGGTTTGCCGATAGGAAGGCGGTTGACCACGTCATTGGTGAGGCAGATACGAAAGTTGTATGCCTGAACCAGCGTATCACCGCTGCCCGTTTTCGCAAGGGTGTCGGCACTGATTCCCCACAACAATCCACTGGTCGAATCGCCGCGTACTTTCCACGGATCAATTCCGTCGGCGAACTGATGATTTTCGCGGAGCTGGACGCCGTTGTAGGTCTCGCTGTATTTTGCGTTTTCCTCCCGCCCTACGGTATAACTCACGGCGGCATGAGCCATCAGATCGCCTTCATAACTACAATCGATAAACACTTTTGCTTTAACCGTATAAGGCGCGGAAGCCACTGCGGCTGAATCCGTATTTTCCAGCGTGATATTGCGGATTTCGGTAGCCAGTTTTTCCGCCCCGATAATGCGGTGGTGATACAACACCTCTACCCCACCCTGATCGATGTATGACCGGAAGATTTTTTCGGCCACATGTGGCTCAAAGGTCCATTGCTCAAACTCCCGGTAATGCTGCCCGATTTTCCGGTAAAAGTCCCGGGAAATACCCGTAACAGCGTATTTGTTGCCAATGTCTGTCTGCCCCAGTCCGCCCGAACTGAGTCCGCCGAGCCTTGTGCCCGGCTCAATGAGCAGCACTTTTTTTCCCAGTTTTGCGGCCGAGTACGCAGCAATCACTCCGGCAGAAGTGCCGCCATAAACACAAATATCATAAGAACCGGGTGCAGGCCCTTCTTCCTCACATGCCATAAGGAAAAGGGAAAATATCAGCAGAAAGGGGAGCAGGTGTTTCATAGGGGGCAAGATATAAATTTTGTACGGATTGCGGAATTCAGGATTTTTTGAATTACTCAAAAATGCTGGTAAAACTATCCGTAGCAAATCCGGCCCAAATACCCAGCCCACCTTCTATATTCGTATATACCGGAGTAGGTTCCGAAAAGGGATTTGAGAATGCATCCTTTTGTCGTTCGAATGTTTGATAATATTTGTAAAAAGCGGAATCCGTAGTGCCCAGTCGTAGAATCCATTTTTGGTGGAAGGTTTTAATGAAACCTAACCTATTGCTGGGAAGAAAAAAATCAAGTGTAATAATGCTGTCGGTTAGGAACTTATCTGAAAAAAATCGCAAATCCTGATAAACCGTTAGTTGATTATTTTTGTCAGGAAAAGTCAACCTGCTGCTAAATTCAACAATAGGATTTTCGGTTTGCCATTCCATAGGAGTTTTTATTCCGGATAAAGTATCTAAAGCGAAAAAGTATAGAAAAAAATAATTATTCATATCAAAATGCCCACTGATAACTTACGATAGGAAGAATGGGAAACAAACTGCTTTCGATCACAGCTGCTGTACCGGGACGGCCATACACACTAACTGCAAATGGATTTGCCCGATTGTATAGATTATAAACACCCAGCTTCCAACTTTGAGTTCCCCCCCAGCGAGATTTTTTTAGGGTAATGCCGACATCTAAACGGTGATATGGTTTAAATCTATAGCTATTTCTTGAGCCATAGAAAACGATAAAATCATCAAATGCAAAACCGTCTATCCAGGGATGCGCTGCGTAACCGCCAAAGGGTAAATTCCCGGTTTGAGTCGGAGTGAAAGCGTTTGGGCCTGGGGCAAAATTACTTTTACCGTATCAGATGTAAAACCTGCCGCTTTCGCTATAACATAAACGAAAGCGACATTATCAACTGCAATGTCAAAGTAACCCGAATCCGTAGTCGTAGTTCCCTCCTGGGTTCCCATGATATAAACCTGAACACCTGCCAGCGTTTCCTCATTTTCGGAATTATACACATAACCGGAAATGGAAATTTGTCCGGAAAGAGTTAAAAAGGCTATTAAAAGCGTAAAAAAACATAAGGTTCGCTTCCCTAAAAGAAAATTTGCATACGTTTTTTCCCCGCCTTTCATTCTGTACGGCTTGCATAAATCTCCATCTCCACTCCATTGTTTGCCAATGCGGTAGGGCCTTGTGTGGAAATATGCAGAATATCCTTATCCAATGTAACAATGGTAAATGGCCCCACCCACTGTTCTGCGGAGTTATCTGTGCCCGTAAAAGGATAAATTGAGGCTTCGGCCATTACCTTCCGGCTCGTCACTAAAGGCAAAATAGATGCCTTCATTTTTTTCCCATCGGGGAAAACACGCTCAATTATGCAGTCGGCAGCCTGATAGTCTTCACAATGAGGAAACCGGAGGGTTCCCAAATAATCGGTTATTACACTGTCGCGGTTATCTGGCAGCGTGATTTGTATTTCCGCAATCTGCCAGTTGCCCTCCAGTTGTTTGTGGATTTTGTTTATATATCGCTGGTTTTCGCCTGTACAGGCAAACATAACCAGGCTAATAATCATGAATGTAATGGCTTGAATGTGTCGCATAAAGGTTGTTTTTATAATTTGGTTTCAAGATAATCAGAAATCCGAACATCCCCACCCGTCAGATTCCATCCCCCCGCATATCGATCTGCCGCTGTTTCATTATTCCTCTTTATTTTCAAATTCTAAAACAAACTCGAAAATACACTTTTCTGAAAGACATTTGTGGTGTTGAGAAGTTTCAAAATCACTGTTTATTTCAGTTCGGTTTCCACATTTGGGGCAGGTAGCTGGCTGGTCTGAACCTATAAATATTTCTAAATTTTCCATTGTGTCGCTTGTTTTATGCCGAGAATTGAGATGTTTGGGAATTTTGAGGATCTATTAGAATAAGGGCTCGCAAATGTGCGAAGCCATCCCTATGGGAGGCGCAGAGTCGCAAAGGACATGATTCACGCAAAGATAATACTTTTAAGCTAAGTCAATGAATGAAAAGGTCTTCAACCCCCGTTATTTCCCACCCGCCATATCCCATCTTCCCGGATATCAATCAGCCGCTGTTTGTACAGTGCGCCGATGGATTTTTTGAAGAGTTTTTTGCTCATCGCAAAATGTTTTTTGATTTCCTCCGGATCGCTTTTGTCGGTAGCCGGAAAAAATCCTCCGGATTTTTCGAGTTTGTCCAGAATCTGCTGGGCGTTGGGTTCTACGGCGGCATAGCCGGGCGGATTGAGGCTGATGTCCACTTTCCCGTCGCCGCGCACGGTTTTGACATAAGCCATGAGGCTGTCTCCGGTGCGCAGTTTTCGGAAGATTTCATTATGATAGATCAGGCCGCTGTATTTCTGGTTGATAATAACTTTTACGCCCAGATCGGTTTTTTCCCAGACGATGATTTCCACCGCCTCGCCTTCGGCGAGGCGCCCTGCTGCATCCTCCAGCATCACTGCCAGCCGTGCCGTACCCGCCAGGCGATGTGTCACTCTGTCTTCATATAGCCCGACCAGATATGACTGCCCCTCCACCATACGCTGTTTCTGATTGCCAAAGGGTACCAGCAGATTTTTTTCTACTAATCCCCAGTCCAGAAATGCGCCCGTGCTATTCACCTGAACCACTTTAAGCAGGGCAAATTTTCCTACGGTCAGCAGGGGTTTTTCCGTGGTAGCAACGAGGCGATCCTCCGAATCTTTATAAACAAACACCTCCACACTTTCGCCTGTATGCATATCTTCTGAAACATACTTTCGGGGTAACAACACTTCTCCCCCACTTTCCAAATCTTTCAGATATACGCCATGTTCTGCCCTCCTTTCAATGGTGAGGGACTGAATTTCTCCTAACTTTATCATAGCTTTTCTTCTCTCATATGAAGGTTAAAAACCCTATACCCATATACTGCAATGATAGCAAAACACAGCAGTGGCAGGGCAAATGAAACCTGAACGCCGGAAATGCCGCCAACACTTCCACTGTCCATGATCAGTGCCTGAAGGGGTGGCATTACCGATCCGCCAAGAATGGCCATTATCAGTCCCGCAGCGCCAAATTTGGCATCTTCGCCCGTTCCCTCCAGCGCAATACCATAAATCGTGGGAAACATCAGCGACATACAGGCCGATACACCTACCAGACTATAGAGACCAACCATTCCCCCTACAAAAATCACACTCAGCGTAAGTACAACTCCACCAAGGGCCAGCCACATCAACAGCACACCCGGTCGCACATACTTCAGCAAAAAGGTACAAATAAAACGACTGGTAGCAAATATGACCATCGCATAAATATTATACTGCTGGGAAAGCACCTCTGCGTCCTGCTCGCTCATTCCTTTCCCCATAAATATTTCGGTACCGTACTGAATGATAAACGTCCAGCACATGATCTGCGCTCCGACATAAAACATCTGTGCGATAACGCCTTCGCGGTATCTTTTTAATCCAATCAACCTGCTCAGGCTGGCCATGATATTGAGGTTTTTATCATCTTCATGGTCCTGTGGCATTTTTACCATGGCGATGACTACCAACACCACCAGAATCACCAGTCCGATAAAGACATAAGGATTTCGAACCACAACCAGATCGGCCATTTTTACTGCTTCAAACTGATCCGTTGCCATCATTTCCCGGGCGCTGTAATCTGCCGGATTGAGCCTGGCGACAATCATTTCCTTGGCGGTCCACATTCCCAGCAAAGAACCCAGCGGGTTAAAAGCCTGGGCAAAATTGAGTCGTTGTGTGGCGGTTTTTGTATCGCCCATCGAAAGAATATAGGGGTTGGCGCTGGTTTCGAGGAATGACAATCCGCAGGTAAGTATAAAATAGGCAATCAGAAACGGGCCAAATAAACCGGCCATACTCGCCGGTATGAACATAAATGCGCCCAGCGCATACAACCCAAGCCCTACCAGAATGCCTGATTTGTAGGAAAATTTTTTGATAAAAATCGCAGCAGGAAATGCCATGGCAAAATACCCGCCGTAAAAGGCAAACTGTACCAGCGATCCCTGAAAATTGCTCATCAGGAAAATCTTGGAGAACGCCTTCACCATCGGATTGGTGATATCGTTGGCAAACCCCCACAGGGCAAAGCAGGAAGTAATCAGGGCAAATGGCACCCATAGGGCGCGGGCAATCACAGGCGTTTGGGTAGTAGTTGTTTCCATCTTGAAGGTAGTAGCAGAATCGTAAGGTTACAAATCTGTAGAATTATCCCGAATTATGGTTCAAAATCTCAAGAGATATTTCGTCAAACAGGTTTTCTTCCAGTCCGCCCTTCGCCCAAATCGCCACCAGAGATTTGGCCTGTTCCATATTTGCCGCACCGGCCACTACCCTTCCTGCCTCACGGGCAGACAAAAGATACCGGAGAGACAATTCGGGAAGCGATATGTTCTCCCGGACAGCGATTTGCCTTACAGCCGTTGCCGCAGCTATATCTCTGCGGGTAATCCATTCATTGTCGGGCGGGTTTTTTGCAAAAAATTCATATTTGTCGCCCAACAGCCCCATATGCAGGGCTGAGGCTGCGTAAAAGGCGATCCCTTCTTTATTTAGTTGAGGAATATAGGTATTCAGCGCATGCAGATTGCAGGCGTCGAGGCCGAGAAAACCAGACAACACATCAAAATATTTTCCGGAAACATACGGCATAAATGCAGGTCTGGGATTGCCGCCGATTCCCAGAAGATCTGTTTTCCCTTCTTCGCGGAAGGATGTTAGCGTTTCGAGAATTTCGGGCATTTTTTCAACAGGAACCAGATGCGGCTCGTGAAGGAAAAGCAGATCCACTTTTTCGCGCCCCAGGAGGTCGAGGCTGCGGTTCAGGCTATCGCGCATAGCCGCAGGCGAATAGTCCACATAACACTCATCGGCCCTTCGCGCGGGAAGCCGCCCTACTTTGGTGCTGATAAAAATTTCCCCTTTCCATTGGCGAACTGCCTGTCCGGCGATTTTTTCTGCGAGGTGATAAGAAGGTGCGGTGTCAAGGGAAGTAATCCCCTGGCCGAGCATATAAAGAATACTATCCACAGACTCTTTTTCGTCAACTTTTCCCCAGACCCCACCGAGGCCGGAAGTACCGCAAACCAGGCGTGATCCATGGGTAAAAAGTGCATTCGAAGAAAAAATATCCTTTAAAAACGACGGTTTTGCCTGTTTTGGTTCCATATTCATGCGATACCTTAGGGATTGCGGAAATAAATGACGACATTAGCAAACCGGTGATTTTTGGGCAGACTTATTTCCTCCGGTTTTCGCTTCCCAGCGACATTCTGCCCGGTCACCTACATTCTCGTCTGATTGCACGAAACTTACCGTTTTTCAGGCATATTTTTTAACTCTTAATCATTTGAAATGATTGTAATTCATATTAAAGACAGTGAAAGTATTGAAAAAGCCCTCCGTCGTTACAAAAAGAAGGTAAAAAACACCGGCATTCATAAGGAAGTGCGCGAGCGCCGTTTTTTTGAAAAGCCTTCTATTATTCGCCGAAATGAAATCGAAAAGGCGAAATACAAAGAAAAATTGTATCAGGAATATAATCAGTAAGGTTTTACTGGTAGGTAAAGCCCAGTTTGTCCAGTCCGGCCTGAACCTCCGGGCACGACATAAATAAATCCCATAGCAGGCCGCTGCGGTGGTTTTCGATCATCACCACGATAGGCCCCTGATCGATCGCCAGATATTTTTGCGGAAACCAGTTTTCCTGCTCTGAAAATGCGTCATAAAACCCGTATTCTCCCCATATTTTATCTCCGAGATCGTAATAAAAATGGCGGAGGGCGTCCATGCTGTATTCCGGAGTATAGGGAAATGAAGACAAAGCCGCTGTGGGGGAAATGACTCCCAGATCCTCTTCTGGTTTATGGCCTGCGTATCCTTTGGGTGAATAGCTGGAAGTCAGCCCCCAGCAATTTTCTCCGTAACCCTTAAAAAGGCCGGGGTTTTCGATGCAATACTGCCTGTCGATCAGGACATGATTGCGGTTGTGTTCCCAGTAGTCGGCATATCGGTCTTTCAGGTTTCGGGGATCGAGTCCCAGGAAAGCATAATGCGACCAGAAAAGCGGGCCGCCATATTCGGGTGCGCCATTGTGCCGTAGCGCAAGCGTAAAGCCATATTTTGTGGTTGTGCCGTTGATGCCGCCGTTTCGGGCCCAGCCTTCGTGATATACTTCGGCAGGCACGCCATGTGTGGGCGAAGAAGCTGCGAGCACATAGGTGATCAGGCATTCGTTATACCCTTCAATCCCGAAATTCATCTCCCAGGCAAAATTGGGCGACCAGTGCCAGTAGAGAATGTTTTTACCATTGCGGTAAAAATCCCAATCGATCTCCCTCCATAAGGTATCCATTCTCGCTGCAAGTGCTTTTTCATTTTCATTTCCCTTCATCAGGTACTGGCGCGCACAAAGCAGTCCCTGGGCCATATAAGAAGTCTCTACAATATCGCCGCCATCATCTTTCGGACTAAAAGGCTTCACCTTTCCGGTTTCGCCATACATCCAGTGCGGCCATACTCCGTGAAAACGGTCTGCATTCTCCAGAAAGGTAGTGATCCTTTCGAGCCTTTCCACGCCTTCCTCCCGCGTCACATATCCGCGATCCATTGCTGCGACAATCGCCATTACCCCAAACCCGCCGCCACCGGAAGTGATGACATTTTTGTCATCCATGGGGTACACCCCGTCCACGTGAAACCGCTCCCGCGAAAGCCCGGAGACAGGCTCTGCCCCGCTCCAGAAATACTGGAAGGTTTGCCGCTCGGTAAGGTCGAGCAGTTCTTCATCGGTCATTTGTTTTTCCTCCTCCTGATCCGGAGTTGTAGTACCACACCCATAAGACCAGAGTGAAAAGCTAAGGAAAATCAGAAATGGCAGGCGAACAGACATAAAGATAGGATTAATATGAAAAACCCAGTTTGGTGAGGCCGGACTGTACTTCCGGACACGACATAAAAAGATTCCACAAAAGACCGGAGCGGTAGTTTTCGATCATGACGATTTCTGGCCCCTGGTCGATGGCGAGGTATGAGCTGGCAAACCACGCTTCAGTAAGGTTAAATGCGTCGTAAAATCCGTACTGACCCCACAATTTATCGCCCAGTACATAATAAAAATACCGGATGGCTTCCATCGATTCTGTGGGGGTGAATGGAAGCGAACTGATGGCCGCTGTAGGCGTGATTACGCCCAGATCATTGGTAGGCGAATGAGCAGAATACCCCTGATGGTTGTCGCTGGCGGTAAGTCCCCAGCACTGGCTGCTGTATCCGACATAGTTTAGCGGGTTTTGGATGCAATATTCGCGGTTGATCAGGGTATGATTGACCACCTGTTGCCAGTAATCGGCGTAGGTATCGGAGAGGTTTGACGGCTTAATCCCCAGAAAGGTGTATTGCTCAAAAAACAGCGGACCGCCATAACCGGGCCCCAGCGGGAGTACATAATTTCCATAATAGGTATTGCCGTTGGCGATATTACCGTTTTGCGCCCAGCCCTGATGATATACATCCGGAGTGATTGAATGGGTAGGCGAACCCGCTGCCATAATATAAGTGATCAGCGCCTCATTGTAGCCAATGATTTTATGGTTCATCGTCCATCCATAGTTGGGCGACCAGTGCCAGTACAAAACTTTTTGTCCTCCCTGTGTGCCAGTCCCACTCAATAGATTCCCACAACTGGTTGATTTTGTTTATCAGTTCATTTTCCTGCTGAACCTGATCGTTGAGATATTGGCGCACGGTGAGCAGTCCCATAGCCATATAAGAGGTTTCGACCAGATCGCCTCCGTCATCATAGGTACTGAAAGGCCTTACCAAACCGGTATTGCCATAAAGCCAGTGAGGCCATACTCCGTGAAACCTGTCAGCCGTGGCGAGGAAATTTACTATTTTTTCTACCCTGTCAATGCCCTCCTGACGGGTGATAAATCCCCTTTCAATGCCCACAAGAATCGCCATTAGCCCAAATCCTGATCCGCCCGAAGTAACGATGTCTCCCGATGTATTTCTTTCACGGGAAAGTCCGCTCACCGGATGCCCAAAGTCCCAGAAATATTTGAACGTCTGCTCCTGTATCAGGGTCAGTAGCGCTTCATCGGTGATGAGCGGAAATTTGGGCGTGGTATCTATACGGGTATAAAACTTTTTGGAAAATGCGGAGGTCAGTTCATTTCCGCTTTGCGCGAGGAGGCCTGCGGCGATTCTGATCTCATTCACAGACACAGAAGAAGCCGGGTTTGAGGGGGTAATGGAAAATGCATTATTGCTGTCGGGAAGATATGCCAGGGAAAAATCCTTCAGAAACCCATTCTCAATGAGCCGGAGTTTGCTTTCAAAGGCATTCAAATCTACTGCCTCCGAAAAGGCGACTTCGATGCTGAAATTAAAATCGATATCCGTAATTCTGCCTGGCTGATTGAGGGGTATGCCATCTACAGAAACAGATTTTAAAAGCAGTGCAGGCCGTAGCGTAATAAACCCCGCATCTACCCCATCAAAAACCTCCCCCTTTGCCCCTTTGACTTTGTCGGTGATTACTACTTTGTATTGCGTGCCGGGCTGCAGGTTTGCCTGCGGGGTAACAGAAACCGTCTTACCATCGATCCAGAAAAAGTACGAAACCGCAACAGGTTCGCTGTTGTTTTTATATAAAAGTATATTATCCCTGACAGTAGTCGTGTCAAGCGTTGATGCAAACGACGCAACAACCGGCTGATCGAGTGGTGCATCTTCTGTGAGGGAAGTAAAAGAAACCACTTTCGAACCCACTTTCAGGGATGAAAGCTGCATTTTGTCTGCCGGAGGCTGCACCGGGTTCTCTTTGCAGGCGCAGGCAAGTAACACAATCAGTATAAGTAAAAGAGGATTTTTTTTCATAACGAAAGGAGGAGGAAAGGGAAAAGTGATCCTCGAAACCACAGTTTCCCTTTCACCCCAATAATTACGCAATAATTTTACTATTTCTCATCATTGTACAGTTCCTGTACATCGGTGCCGCTGAGTGCCGCATTAAAAATACGGGTATCATCGAGCGCACCTTTGAAGTGGTTGGCGTCAACGTTGTTGTAATTGCCCCAGGGCTCGTTGCTCCAATGCGTAGTGGTGCGGTCGTGGTTAAACCCAAATGCGAGGCCTTTGCCAATCACGTCTGTACCAGCGCCACTATCGTCAAAGGTCAGGCCTGTGATATTATCCAAACCAGCAGCATTGTTGAGGTTGTCGGTTTCAATCAGTTCGCCGTTGATGTAGAAGTGGCGTTTGTTGGTAGCGCCATCATACACAAAAACGAGATGAGCCCACTTGCGGTCAAGCAGCGCGCCCAGGCCTCCGGTTGTCGAAAGGTCTTTTTCGTACTCTACGCCAACCCATCCGCCATTACTGCCGCTTTTGCCATCGCCATTGACAAAGAAGTCATTGACAGTCGTTGTGGCGTCTGATTTTTTATACCTGCCGGTATGTTTCAGGCCGCCCATTCCGCCCTGTATTTCCACAAAAAAACCGTAGAGGTCGCCCACTCCCATCACAAAGTGCCCGCCTTTATGGCCGACGGAGTCGAGTCTGATCCAGAAACTCACGGTCCAGTTGTCGGTGAGAAGCTGGTCTCCATTGGGAATTTCGATAATGCTCACATCTCCGTCAAAGTATGCAGCACTTCCCTGGTTGCCAAACCGGTCTTCTCCATAGTCCACCGATATATCCGTACCGTTATAAGAACCAATGCCATCGGCAGAACTTCCGTCGAATTTCCAGTAAGCCTTCTGGTTGGAAGACTGGGGAGGAGTAACCTCTGCACGTCCGGCAGCATTAAATGTGCGGGTTGCCTGATTAAACAATCCGCCATCGCCTGCTTTAATGTTGGAGGATAAGGTGAGTGTATAAACCAGTCCGCGGGAAAGGTCTTCATCAGGTGTAATGGTCACGATATTGCCTGCTGCTGAGACAGAAACTGTCACCATATTGGCTCCTTCGGCCAGGGTAAAGTTGGCAGAAGTGGCACTTGCGGCATCTACATCGCGTGAAAAAGTTACGATTATTTTGGCGTCCAGCGGTACATCCGTGGCAGCAGTGGCTCCGTTCAGATCCAGAGAAACGGGGTTTCCGGTCTGGAGATCTGTTCCCTCAGCTTTAATTTCTGTAATTGTGAGCAGTTCAAGCTCTTCAGGCTTACAGCCTGAAATAAGCACAAGGCTGCTGACAAGTACCATCAACAACAAATAGCTCAGTCTTTTCATAGCAAAATAATTATGGTTAAGTGATAGTATTGAATTTACCAATTGGGATTTTGTGTGAGTGTACCCTCCGAAAGGTCAATCTCACTTTGGGGAATAGGCAAAATTTCGTGTTTCCCGGTAATAAAACCCAGCGGCCCGAGTACGGTTCCGGCCTGGCCGGTTCGAACCAGGTCAAAAAACCGGTGTTGCTCCAGGGCAAGTTCCATTCTCCTTTCATGCCATATCAGACTCCGGAGTTTTGCCTGATCCTGCTCGGTGATATCGGGAAGAATGCCGGGGTTTCCGCCTCTGGCTCTTTCTCTTACCCGGTTGAGATGCACCAGGGCCTGGGCGGGTTTCCCGTTTTCGTTGAGTGCTTCGGCGGCCATCAGCAGCACGTCTGCCAGGCGCAAAATCCGCACATTAAAATCCCAGGACTCCTGAGCTGTTGTGCCGGGAACCCATACTTTCTGGTTATAACACTCGATTTCCAGCACGGTGGTTTTGGATGGATCGGTGTAGGTAGTATCGGGGGTAGAGCCATCGCCTGAAATCAGGATTCCATCGAGTTCTTCTCCCAGAAAAATGACGGTTGCGTCAAGTCTGGGATCGCCGGGTTCAAAGGCCTGAATGAGATCCCACGAAGGCCGGTTAAATCCCCAACCGCGGTTGGGGGAGCCTCTTACCCCCTGGGTATTTCCATATTGCTGGCCACCCTGCCCAAACCCCTCGGGTAAAGCACCAATTTCAAAAATAGATCCCGGCCCAAACTCTCCGCCCTTGGAAAATACATGACCAAAATCGGGATCAAGGCTGTATTGTCCTGAGTTGATTACTTCCAGCGCATATTTTTCTGCATTTACAAAGTCGTTGCGAAAGAGATATACTTTGGCCAATAGTCCTTTGGCAGCGCCTTTTGTGGCTCTTCCCATGTCCTGAGCATTGTATTCGCTTCGTTCGGGAAGATTCTCTACGCTGTATAGCAAATCTTCGATGATCAGGCTATAAACCTCATCTGCACTATTGCGGGGAATTTTACGCTCAGGGTTGGTGGTGGTGACGATGGGTATTCCGCCGTATCCTCTTACAAAAGAAAAATAGGTGAGCGCACGGAGAAACCGGGCTTCGGCTATCAGCCGAAGTTTGAGCGGCTCGTCCATCTCTATATCCGGTGCCCGCTCTATGACCAGATTGGCGCGTTTGATCGCGAGGTAAAGGGTCTGATACCATCCGCTTACGGCCTCGTCGTCGGATGTATAGGTAAACTTTTCAAATGCCTGAATCTGAATCGCATCCGAAGGATTACTCCCTTTGGTCGCATCATCTGACATAATATCCAGGATGGGAAATCCTTCGTGGTAACGCCAGTCGCGCAGGGTGTTGTAGATCGCGTTGGTTGCCAGTACGGCATCTGCTTCGGTCTGCATAAAACTGGTTTCCTCCAGTTCGCCCAACAGCCCTTTATCCAGAAAATCTTTGCCGCACCCTGTAAAAATCACAACGGCGATAATCAGAAATGTATATTTAAAGTTTTTCATTGTCAGAAGTTTAAGTTGATCCCTGCTGAGTAAATGGTGGTAACCGGATAAATTCCCAGATCAATGCCGGAAGAAAGGACATTAAAACTGGCTATTTCGGGGCTGTAGCCTGTAAACTTTGTCAGCGTCAGAAGGTTGGTTCCTCTCAGATATATACTCGCCTGGCCAATCTGGAATCGGGACAGGAAATCGGAGGGAAGATCGTAGATCAGCGATACGTTCCGGAGCCTTACAAATGAACCATCTTCGACAAACCAGGACGAAGGGGAGTAATTCAGCCCGCCGGCAGTAAGCCGGGGTTCGGTGTCGCTGGTTCCTTCGCCGGTCCAGCGGTTGAGTACGCTGGTCTCAAAGTTGTACAGCTCGGGCCTTACGGCCTTTTTACCGTTGTAAATTTCGTTTCCAAACTGCCCCTGAATGTCTGCGGAAAGCCTGATGTTTTTATATCCCACTTCAAAATTAAATCCCATCAGCAAATCAGGAATGTATGAGCCCAGAAACACCCTGTCATCAGGCGTGATGGTTCCGTCCAGGTCGGTATCCTGATACAGAAGATCACCGACTCTCTGTCCCGATATGGTCGGGAGTGTCTGAAGTTGTTCCGATTTTGTATTACGCCAATCACCTGATAGCCGAAAAATGCACCTACCGGCAATCCTTTTTCTGTGCGGGTTACGAGTTGACCGTTACCCAGGCTTCCATCCTGAATAAACTCGTCGGCTGCACCGATTTCGATTACGCGGTTTTTTACCGTTGACCCCAGAAGTCCGATCGAATAGCGAAAATCTCCCACTGCGTGTTTCCAGTTGAGATAAAACTCAAATCCTTTGTTTTGAACATCGGCAGCATTAAACACAACTCTGCGAAACGGGCCATTGCCAAAATGTGCGGGCAGCAGCAGGGGCACAAGTACCTGGCTGGTCTGTTTGTTGTAATAATCTATTTCCCCTGTGAGGCGGTTGTCAAAAAAGCCAAATTCAAGGCCGGCATCCACGGTTTCGGTTTGTTCCCATTTCAGATCGGGGTTTCCCGCATCGGATAGGGTCGCACCGGGAACCAGTTGTTCGTCTGTTCCAAATACGGCTTCCAGTCCGCTGCTGCTCACCCTTGCAAACCGCGCCTGATAAGGGATTTTGTCATTGCCATTAATGCCCCAGCTTGCGCGGATTTTCAGATTGGAGAGCCATTTTACCTCTTTAAGGAAAGATTCTTCTTTTACCCGCCATCCGACAGCAAAGGAAGGAAAATCTCCGTACCGGTCGTTGACGCCAAATTTGGACGAGCCATCTCGCCGGTAGGTAGCCGTAAACAGATACTTATCGAAAAGCGTATAGTTGGCGCGGAAAAGGTAGGATATATAGGAATAACTTTCTGCGTTGTTGAAGGCGTCTATAGAAGTCGCATCTCCCGCGTCGATATACCATAGCTGAGGGCTTTCCCTGAGCAAATCTTCTACTGTTGCGGCAAGGCCTTCGCGTTTGGTATCCTGTGCGCTATAACCAGCGAGAATATCTATCCGGTGGTTTTCAAAATCTTTGTGATAATTGAGGGTATTTTCCCAAATCCACGAACGCTCTACCCTTGCGGATTTGAAGAGGTCGTTGATATCATTTTCCTGTGTGGGAGATACAAAAAAGACCGGGGTAAAACTGGTTGCCTGAAGCCCGGTGAGATCGAGCTGATAGCTGGTATGGAAAGTAAAGTCTTTCAGAAAAGTAAGGTCTGCATAAAAGTTGCCTACGGCGCGTACTTTTTTCTCATTGCTGTTGGTGTATTCCAGGCTTGCGAGTGGGTTGCCGGAGCCATTTACTTCGGCAAAATTTCCCTGATCGTCGTACGGTACAGAAATGGGCCAGGCTCTGTAAGCACTGGCTACTACATTGGGTGCACGGTTTTTGTTTTCGCGTGAAATGGTCAGGTTATTGCCAATGGTGAGAAATTTGCTCACATCGTAGGAGTTGTTCATTTTCACTGCAATACGCTCATAGTCAGATTTTTCTATCACACCTTTCTGACTGTAATAGCTTCCGCCCACGTAATAGGTTGACCGTTCGCTGGCACCTGATACCGACAATTCGTATTTCTCTATGGGCGCAAGATCTTGGAAAATCAAATCCTGCCAGTCGGTATTGGGAAGTACGTCGAGGTTGTTGTAGGTTCCGGGTTCAATCTCATTTACTGCGGCGCCAAATTCTTTCCCGTCAAGCAGTTCAATCCGGTTGGAGACGCTTTCCATGCTAAAGCTTGCGCCTACCTGAAATGAGGGTTTTCCCTGTTTCCCTCTTTTGGTTGTGATAATGATAACGCCGTTTGCTCCGCGGGTTCCGTAAATGGCTGTGGCAGATGCGTCTTTCAGCACTTCGACCGATTCGATATCGCCGCTGTTGAGGAAAGAAATATCATCGAGAATCACTCCGTCAACTACAAATACCGGGGAGGCACCGCCGAGGAATGTTGCGATACCGCGAATTCTGACAACCGGATTTTCGCCGGGGTCACCGGAGACGCTGCTGATCTGTACGCCCGGCACTTTGCCCTGAAGGCCTTGTAAGGCATTGGCTACGGGAATTTTATTGATTTCTTCTGCTTTTACCGAATACACCGACCCGGTAAGGTCGCGCTTCTGAATGGTACCGTACCCGATGACTACTACTTCCTCCAGCGTAAGTTCGTCGATTTCCATGGCGACATTAATTTCGCTTAGGCCTTCAACCGGAACTTCTAACCTCTTGTAACCTACATAGGAAAAGACAAGCGTGGTTGCGCCATCAGGTACGTCCAGCGTAAATCGCCCGTTGTCATTGGTAAGGACGCCCCGCTGTGTACCTGAAATCAGTACGGTAACACCCGGAAGCGGGTTTCCAGACTCTGCATCTGTAACGACACCCGAAACCTGGCGAAAAACATCTGCCGGGGATAGCACCACAATTTTCTGAACCGGCTGCTTTCGGGGTTTCACAACTACCGAAATCGTATTGTTGATCAGGCGGATTTTAAGATTTGCCTGCTGTGCGAGTCCTTCCAGAACAGTTTTCACATCCTCGTTGGCATACTCAAGATTGTAGGTTTCCGGATGCGATTTTACTTTTTCGTCATAAGCAAATGAAAAACCCGTCTTCCTTTCCAGCTCATCAAAAACATTTACCAGGCTTGCATCTTTCATATGAATGCTGATAAACACCATTTCCCAGTCTTTCTGGGCATAAACAGATTTGGCAGGTACGATTCCCCAGAAATAAAACTGGAGAAACAAAAACACTGCGATCCGGAGCAGAATTTGTGGTAAAATTTTCACAGGTAGTAGCATACGTTAATGAATTCAGGCGATAGAATTATAAACAGGAGACTCCGGAGAGTCTGATTCTCCGGTCGTCGAGAAACTGGTAATCCAGCCCTTTGATAAACCGGAAACTTTCAAGTACATTTTTCAGTGGTTCATTCTGATATTTACCCGTCAGACGACAATTTTTTCAGTCCGGGGCGTTGGAACTCAATTTCTATATCATACCATTTTTCAAGAATTAAGGCTATTTCGGCCAGGCGCAAATCCTCAAAAATCAGCGTTCCTTCTTTCCATGAGGAAACATTTTCAGGGATTACCCTTCGTTTTTCCCATCCATCTCCGGTAAAAATCTGTTCATTAGGAACCAGCGTAATTTCTTTGCCGGGCGCTGCTCAGCGACCTTTACCTTGCCAGATGAAACCGTAGACCGTCAGTAATGCCGGATCGTAAGCCGAGATATTAAGAGGTTCCCAGCACTTCCGTCCGCACATTGCCTGTATAAACTACAAACGGGCGGGAAACATCGCGCTTAACTTCAAAAAAAGCCTCTCCTGAAAGTATTACTTCTCTGATTCTATTTTCGGGGTGAATACATATACTGACGGAAGATTCCTGAATTCAACCATATCATTGATCCATCGGGTAGGGTCCTGCTTGCTCCTTTCGCCCCTCGCTTGGTATAATCACTGGAAAAAAAGCCACACGGGCGGCTCCTCGAATGAGAGCTATTGGCAGAAAAGAAAGTACTGATAAGCTGTTATTGCTCCCAAAGCAGGGACACGGAAGCAGCAATACGCAAAAAAATTTCGCACCGGATATTTTAAACTGTATTTTCTTCTCTTCTTATCTGCATGAATATCTGCACTGATTTCTGTCAGTATTTTTTGCTTAAGGGTTTCCATTTCGCCAAAAGGAAGCATAGAAGGCTGATTTTCGCCTTCACTGAAGGACTCGTAGAATTTCTCAACCAGCCGCTTTTCTTCTTCCGTACATTGGTTTTGAAGATAGCGGTCGAGTAATTCTTCCAGTGATTCCTGATTCATGGATAGGGGTTTTATGGGTAAGTACCTTTGCGGCACCTGATCCCCTATTCGCAGAAAAAAAATTTATGGAGATGGGAGCTTATGCTGTGCAGGATACACCCTCACGCTTTGGATATCACAAAGGTTTTCTTCGCGCATATACTGGATCAGGCGAAAATGGTAGTTTCCGGGGCCAGAAACCGGCACCTGAAAATGCTGCGAAAACACCCAGTTGCCGGGATCGCCCAGCCAGTTGCCTTCTCCATCCATAAGGGTATCGTTTATCATAAATGCCCGTGTGTTGCCGTCCTGATCTTCGGAAACAAGGCGGAGGTAGAGATTCCGGTAGCTGAATTCCTGTAAAAAGCTGATTTCCACAGAAAGCGCCATCAGGGTGTCGGTTGACTCATATTCCCAGCCAAAATCAACAGTATCGCCGATCGCCCAGCAGTTGTCGGGAAAAGACTTTTCGGCCAGATACGGAGTCGGGTTGCACGAAATCAGGATCGGTAAATACAGCAGAACAGAAGCTGCGGATTTCCAGCGGTTATTGCCTGGGCGGGTTTTGCGCATTGCCATCCGTATTTTTGGGTTTTTTCCTGAAATTCCGGTTCTGATTATTGCGGCTGTTATTATTTGGGCTATTGTTGGAGCCAGTGTTTTGGCTATTGTTATTACTATTGTTGTTGTTTTTCTTTTTCTTCCGCTGATTTTGCTTTTTACCCTGAGGTTCTCTGGGCGGAAGTTCGGTACCTACCACATCCACAAAGTCAAGTTCCGGCTCCAGTTCGATCGCCTGAGAAATCGTGGAGAGCGCTTCGGGTTTTTTGCCTTTGGCGTTCATCGCCATAATCTCCTTCACTTCTGCGACGGTCATGGGATACCAGGTGGTTTCATTGGGATAACTAAACCACATTTTCCCCTTAAAGATATCGGTTTTCTGAAGGAATGCCCGTCCTTTTTGGGTATCGATCACTTCTACTCTGGGAAAATCTTCGAGCGCATCCATGTAGGCATCCAGTTCAAAATTGAGACAGCATTTGAGCCTGCCACAGAGGCCGGATATTTTCATGGGATTCAGCGAAAGATTCTGATATCGGGCGGCAGAGGTGCTTACCGTTTTAAAGTCTGTAAGCCAGGTAGAGCAACAAAGTTCACGCCCGCAGGAGCCGATTCCGCCTACCAGTCCGGCTTCATGGCGAAGACCGATTTGCTTCATTTCGACGCGAATGCGAAACTCACGGGCAAGCACCTTAATCAGTTCGCGGAAATCCACGCGGTGATCGGCGATATAATAAAATATTGCCTTGGCATTGTCGCCCTGAAACTCAACATCGCTGAGTTTCATATCGAGTTTGAGGTCAATGATGATTTCACGTGTACGCACAAGCGTGGGGTGCTCACGCTCGCGAACCATCTTTAATTGTTCGACGTCATTTTCGTTGGCTTTACGGTAGATTCGCGATATTTCTTTAAATACCTTCGGGCCGCCTTTTTTGCGCATTTGCAGTTCGGCCATTATACCGCCCAGAGACACGACGCCAACGTCATATCCTCTGTCGCTTTCTACTACTACCGTATCTCCTATATACAAACGCAGGGCGTTGACATTCCGGTAAAACCCTTTTCGGGTGTTTTTAAAGCGAACTTCATATATATTATCTGCCTCCGATTTCTCGGGAGAAAGCATATTGTTCAGCCAGTCGTAGGTGTTGAGTTTATTGCAACCACCTGTCGCACAGCCTCCGTTTTGTCCGCAACCAGATGTAGAACAACCGCCACTACCACACGTTCCACAACCCATATAATTACTGGTTATTATTATTTATGCAAAGCCGCTGCCTTCCGGCAGCGGAACAACGGAATAAATGTAAGTATTTTTTTACTAATCCTGCAATTAATTCCCTATGTCCTGTATTCAGGCCTGCTTGCGCCGCTCTTTTAGCTGCCAGTCGATAAACCGGTAGTATTTTTTACTGAAAAACCTGTCACCATATTTTTTAAAAAGCCGCTCCACAAACTCCACCTGATTGTTTTTCAGGTGATTAAACAAAGATCTTGTAATATAGACATCGTGTGGCCCTTCGGTGAGCAGGCTGTCGGCCATTCGAATGCGGGCTTCCGTGATCTGCTCCTCCATATTGGCGAGAGAATCATTGTCATTGCCCGCGAGCAAAGTGCCTTCCTCCAGTGAGGAAAAATAGCTGTTGAGGTACAGGTAATAATAATAAGAAAACACGGCAGCCTCATTGTCTATACTCATCCTATCGAGGAGTTTTTCGGGAATATCGCGATTGTAGGCCCGGCTCAGTTTCAGGTAAGCTTTCTGATACAGGATTTCGGTTCGCTCAAAATCCACAAACCAGCCGGGAAGTGAATCGTAAATTTCCTGCTCGGCCAGAAAACTCAGTTCCCGCGCTGCCATGGAGTCGAGCTTCAGGCTGAATTGCAAAAAATCCTCTGAGTCCACAATATTGCGGGTAGCACGAAGATGAACTTTCTGAAAGCGGTTTGTTTTGTTTTTGTAGTATTTGCAAATGCCTGCGGTGGTTCCCTCAAATTCAAGCGAATCAATCTGATACACTCCCTGATCCATGGTTGCATGAACTACCAGGCTGGTATCTCCCGGAACCAGGAATATTTCCAGATCTTCATCATCGATAAACAACAATGCCGGCCTGGGGCTGTTAACCTGAAAAGTAAGCTTATACTGATCGGGGCCCGCATCACGCGCTTTTACCAGTTGTCTTTCGCCTTCCAGAATATTATTAAACCGCCCGTATATGTCGGGTGCAATATCTGTCCCGCTGATCACTACGCGTACTGTAGTAGTATCATAAAAATCATAGGCAGGTTCCGGCGGAATGCGGTGTTCGGCATGATACGTCAGACCATACACATATATACACATGATTCCGACAATAATATAGGGCACAACCGGTTGCTTCATGGTAATCTGGGGTGTTTTGTAAGAATTTTCAATTTATGGGATACTTCGAATTTGCCCAGTACAAAAGCACGGGGAATCTAACTTCTCAGTATCTGATGCATCCTTAGCGAAAGCGCCGTAAATACCAACTGAGGGTTGGCGTTGCCGCTGATTTGCCTCCGGCTTTTTTCGATTTCATCCGTGATTTTTTCCACTTTTTCGGGTGAAACCACCTGGCCAAATTTCTGGTGAAATTCCTTTTCGTTTTCCGTTACCGGTGCAATTTCCGGGTGGTTGAGGTGAAACAGAAGGGAATCGCGCATTTTCCTGACAGAAACTTCGAGAAATAATTTCTGGAATTCCCGGCTCTCCTTATAAATTTTTTCCAACTGCCCTGAGATTTTTTCATAGTTGCCCGAATACGCTGTGCGCAACCATTCGATATACATCTCGCTCAGTGTCTGGCTCGATTCGGACAAAAACTCCATGGCGTTGCCGATACTTCCTTCCGAAATTCCGGCAATTTCTGCGGCAGCATTTTGGCTCAGTCCTTTTTTTTCGGTCAGATAGGCGGTTATATCTTCGCGGGGAATGCGGCTCAACCCTACCCGCTGACAGCGGGAGTTGATCGTTACCAGCAATCGCCCGGGATCGCTGCTGGTCAGAATCAGAATGGTGCGGTCGGGGGGTTCTTCCAGCAGTTTGAGAAATGCATTGGCCCCCGAAGTGTGCAGCAATTCGGTATTCCACATGATCACCACCTTGTAGGGCGCCTCAAATGCCTTGAGGTAAATCTTGCGCTTGAGTTCCCGTATTTCATGCACACTGATAAACAGTTGTTTGTTTTCGCCCTCCAGCATCCGCTGCCACTGGGAAAAACTTATGTAGGGATCTTCAAAAAAAACCTCACGGAAAGGCGCAAAATAATCTTCTGTAAGCCAGGTTTTGCCGCTTTCAGTTTTGGAGATAATGGGCAGGATATAGTGAATGTCAGGGTGAATGCCTTTTTTAATTTTAATGCAGTTGGAGCACTTTCCGCAACTGTCGCCATCTGTGGGTTGAAGGCAGTTGACATACTGAGCGATGGCAGTGGCCAGGGCCAGTTTCCCTACACCGGCAGGGCCGGTAAGCATCAGGGCATGCGCCATCCGGTTGTTGGTGATGGCTTCCAGAATTTTGGATTTCGCCCCCTGCTGTCCTATGATTTCACTAAATTTCATTGCCCGAAAAATAAGAAAGTTTAGCCATGTTTTCTCTGCTTTATAAAACTTTAATCCTGCTTTTTGCTTAAGTTCGGTGTGGATTACGCTCGCAGAAAACGATCGGTATTTTTTTTTCGTTATTGTTTTGAACCCGGGAATCTACTACTGTCATGTCAAATTTACCCATCACCCATTTGACAGATGAAGAATTGTTCTGCCTGGCCGGACAAAATCAGGCTGAGGCATTTGGCGTAATCTACGACCGCTACTGGCCCAGGTTATACGCAAAAGCCTTTCCCATTCTGGAAGACAGAGAAGCCTGCAAAGACATCATTCAGGATGTATTTATTGATTTGTGGAATAAAAGAAATGACGCCAACATCACCCATATAGGAGCATATCTTCACCAGGCAGTCAGGTTTCAGGTGTTTAAACATCTGCGCAGAAATAATATTTCCCAAAAACATTTGTTGCAGTTTCAACAACTCAACGCTTCCAATTCGACCGAAGAAACCATCAGCTTCAACGAAGTCTGCGCCTCCCTCTATTCCGGCATCAATCAACTACCCGAAAAATGCAGGGAAGTTTTTTATCTGAGCCGGTTTGAACAGCTATCCCACCGGGAAATCGCAGAAAAAATGGGCATTTCTTCCAAAACCGTAGAAAACCACCTCACAAAAGCGCTGCGCAGGCTCCGGGCTGTCGTAAATGACCCCGTAATTATTCTGGTTTTTGCGCTCTTTCTGGGGGGATAACTATTTCAGCAAACGCAGTATTTTTTCCACCTCTTTCTCCCTGTCTGCCCAAAAATTTCTTGCCCAGACGCGATGCATTTTCCATCCCCGGCTTTCCAGCAGGTTGCGCCGATATACTTCGCGTTCCTTGCTGCTCCGCCCGCTGAAATAAAAATTTCCCTCACATTCTATTCCCAGTAAAAATTCCTCTCCCCTGCCCTTCACCGCTATGTCCAGCTTCCAGGATGTGTCGCCCAGATTGCGGACGACCTGGTAACCTGCTTCCGACAGGCGTTTTGCCAGAAAATCTGCCATCCGGTTTTCCGTCGCGAGGGTTGTCTGTTTTCTTTCATCCGCAGTCTGGATCAGATAAGTTACTGATTCCATATTCCCCTCACTTACCGACCGGGCGTATTGCAGGTAACTTTTCAGCAGGCGGGGGCCTTCATTCACGGCGCCTTCCACCCGAAGTTCGCCCGGAAGGAAAGAACAGACGATATAACTTTTGTGCCGGGCCCGGGTAATCGCCACATTCAGGCGGTTTTCACCGCCCTTCTGATTTAGCAGCCCAAAATGTGTAATCAGTTTTCCATTTTCATTTCGGGCATATCCGACCGAAAAAATAATGATGTCGCGTTCGTCTCCCTGAACATTTTCAATGTTTTTGACAAATATTCCCTGAAATTCCTCATTCTCGGTTTTGTGCATGGCCCCGAGGAGAAGGGAATACAAGTTCTCGTCGGTAGTCGCCAGTTGTTCGAGCTTTTCGTCGAGCAGGTCGCGGATCAGTTCCTGCTGAAAATAGTTGAACGTAACAATTCCGATGGAAGGATGGAAAGGGTTTTGTATCAGGGAAATAATGAGTTCAACCACACGCCGGGCTTCGGGGTAGTTGCGGTTGTTGCGCCACGCTCCCTCCACGGAAATCCACTCCAGCGGAGGGCCCGAAAAATGCCCCGGCCGCGCCGGCGGGATAGACTGTAGTTTTCCTTCGTAAAATGCGTGATTGGAAAAACGGATCAGCGCCTCCTGCTGAGAGCGGTAATGCCAGGTAAGGCGGGATTCTGAAAATGTATTTTTCGCCAGATCAAGCGCACTCTCTACTTCGAGCGCAATTTCTTCCTCTTCCTCCGGTAAACTTTCGGATTCATCATAACGCACCTTGTACAAATCCAGCGGCTGGAGTTGTTTGTCATCACCGGCTATCACATTCTGTTTTCCCCTCAGCATAACGGGAATGGCTCTTTCGACAAAACACTGGGAAGCTTCATCGAATATGACTACGTCAAAAAAGTCTTTTTCCATGGGGAAAATCGCCGAAACTGATTCGGGCGAAGCCATCCAGCAGGGCATAAGCTCGCTGAGTCCTTCGCGCCATTTGGTAGCGACCAGCCTTCGCACTGACCAGATCAGTCGCTTTTTGCTCACCTGATGGTGAATGGTGCGGTAGGTAACGCGGTTTTTCAGCCGGTTGTATTCGATATTTCCCAGAATATTTTCCACAATACGGCGGCGCACCAGTTCTGCCACATGCGTCCTTCCCGCTTCCAGTTTCCGCGCATAATCTGCGGACTTCCCCGGCCAGCTTCGTGTGCTGACTTCTGCCAGTATTGGATTTCTCCTTTCTGCGGTTTCGATCCAGAAGTACAAAAAACTGTTTTCGACCTTTCGGAGAAATTCTTCCCGGTCGCGCCAGTGTTCGTGTTCCTTTCGCAGTACTTCAAACACCCGCTGACCAGCAGGTGAAAGGCGGGAAAGCAGATTGTCGAGGCTTTTGAGTTCGGTAAAATCGCGGTGAAAGGCAGTTTTCAGCAAGGTACAATCATTCTCCACGGACGCGGGATTGGCAATACCGGATTTTAGTTTTTCGATCTGGTTTTTGTGGAGAAATGTTTTCCATTTTCCCTCTTTATCGGCCAGAAGGCGGGCAAACCGCTCCAGCGCTGCGACTTTCTGAACTGTCGCCTGCCAGTGTTTTTCGTCGAGTTTTCCAAAGGAAAACCGGGGATAAAGCATCGGAAATTCCTTCTGGCTCACAGCTTCCTGCCAGGCTTCATAATGTTTTTTCTTTCGCTCCAGCCAGTGATGTTTTTCCTTCAGGTCGTTGAGGAGGGGAAAGTCGCTGAAATAGGTTTTTTCATACAACCGCACGTAATGCCAGTGCAGTTTGGAAAATAGCTTAAACTCCTCCTTTATTCCTTCGAAGGAAAAATCGGAAAGGGGCATTTGTTTTCCCTCCAGCCATTTTTTCAGAAACCACCGTGCGCGCAGAAAATCGAGGTTAAGGAATCGCAATGGTTTATTTTTCAGCCGGTTATACCCATCCACGTGCTTTTTTAATTCGGCATACATTCCCCAGGGAAATCCTTCAAGGTATTTCAGCCCGTTCATTTTCTCCAGAATCTTCCCCAATTGGTCAAATTTTCTCCGGATAAACTTATCGTCCAGTTCGTCTTTGTGAATGGCCTCCGCGTCTTCCCTGATCTGCGGCGTATTGATCAACTGGCTGATCTGCTGAAAGTGGCTGATAAACCTGATATTCGCCTCCGCGTCTCCCGCATTTGCCCTGATTTCTTTGTCAAGCGCATTCCAAAGCTGATGAAGAGCCTGTATGTCGGCAAACAATCCTTCCAGCGAAGCCTGAATGCGATCCCGGTCGTCGTAGGAATAATTGAGAAAAGGAATGCGCTCCCGCCATGGGTAATTTTCAACAAAAAACTCCTCGTAATCGAGCAGGCCAGACAACTGCTGAAGAAAATAACGCAGCGAAGATTCGTCAAAATCCCCCGCCATTTCGCGAAGGGGAAATGGGGTTGCCGAGGAATCCTGTTTCAGGTAAAGTTCGTGCGTTGACAGTCCCCAGTCGGGGCGGGTGGTAAGTGCTTCATACAGACTGTCAAACTCCCTTGTGAGCTGGTCGGTTTCGCGGGAAAGAATCTTGTAGTCGTGTTCCCATTTGGTGCGGTTGAGGTCGCGCATCTCAGCTTCGAAAGCGGGGATATCGTCAATCTGCTGTCTGAGTTTCCGGTAAATGGCCTGCCTGTCCTGCCGGTAGTCGTGTACCAGCACCGAAAACCGCCCCAGTCCGATGGCGTCGAGGCGTTTATAGACGACATCCAGCGCGGCGCGCTTCTGGGACACCAGCAGCACCCGTTTGCCATGAGCCATGGCATCGGCGATGATATTGACAATGACCTGAGACTTGCCCGTACCGGGCGGACCATGAACCACCAGCGAATGGCCTTTTTTGATGCGGAGCAGGGCTTCTTCCTGCGATTCATCCACAGGCGTTACGAAATAGCGGTCTTCCTCGCGGATATAACGATCGGACTGCTGCGAAGTAGCCGGGGAAGAAACCCATGCAGAGGAATGAGCATGAGCAGTGCCGTTTCCGGAAAGCAGGCTGTTGAGATCAAAAACTTCCGGTTGTTTTTCTATTTCCTGGTAATCCTGAAGCAGGGCGGAGTCGGACTGCGGGAAAATCCCCAGCACAGCCTGGGGCCGGAATATCAGCTTTCCCAGTCCGAAGCGGTTCATCGTATCGGCCAGGTAATCGGGAAAGGATTCCAGTTTCAACTGGAACAAGTCGCTGTTGAAATTTACCTCGATTTCGTAGGACTTGATTTTCTGGTAGAGATCATTGATCCAGGTCAGATATTCTTTGGCGGGTTCGATTTCCTCCTCCCAGAATTCGGGCCGGAGGCGCACCTGCTGAAACTGTTCGTAAGCGAGAAAAAACGTCTTGTTAAACACCACAGGCTCGCCTTCGGCGACCTCCAGTTTCCACCTCGGGCGGCTCTGGAGGTTGCGCACCAGCCGCACCGGAAACAGCAGCACAGGGCAGCGGGCGACGGAGCCGTCGATAAATTTCCCTTCGACGAAGGGATAACCCACAAAAAGATCATACGTTCCCGTCTCTTCAAACAGCGTACTCACCGAGCGGTAAATCTGATTGAGGCGCCGGTCGGCGAGGTTTACCGGTTCGTGGCGCGGATCCAGTTTATTGATCAGGCGCACATCCTTTCCGGAGATAATTTTGAGGAGAATATCCTCCGGCGAATCCTCTTCGAGAAAGCCCAGATCTTTGAGATCCATATCCCTGCTTTTGCTCAGCCGCGGCAATTTCAGCGAGCGGTTGCTCTGGCTGAGATTGGTGAGGCGGTGTTTATAGCTATGGATGATCTGGTGCATGGGCGGAAATTACAAAGAATTACAAATGACAAATCGAAGATGCCTAAAGGTACAAGGAATTACAAATGACAAAAGGAGATTTTGGCGCAGCCATAACCGCGAAGCGTCGAAGATCCCATTAAGGGGGTGTAATTATTATAGCCACAGGTGGCTACAGGGGTTATACAAACTCCGAAGGAGTGGCATAACCTTTCTGTCACCCTTTCAGGGTTAGACTGGCGTCTGGGTCTGAAGATTTTCTATAATCCTGACACCGCTTCGCGGTTGGGCCTGCGGCCTGACCATCCAGTTCGCCTTAATGGCACCTTCGGCTCGAACCCCGGTGGGTGAGGAGGCTCGAACCCCGGTGGGTGAGGAGGCTCGAACCCCACCGGACATGCGCCGCACGGCGCAGCGCTGACGAACCCCCTTCCGCTTATCCCGTCCCCCTTTGGAAAAGGGACGGGCGGGACACGGTATCAATATATACGATTGAGGGTTCCGCCAAGTCCCCATTTCCAAGGGGGGCTTGGTTAGGCGGAAGGGGGTTCCGGTCAGTCCTCAAGGCCGCCCTCTCCCGCCCGGAACGGGCGTGATCCCCTGCGGGCGCTCGCCCGCGGGAGTGGGTGGTCCGCCGGCGGGCCTGGTTTCGCCTGATGCCTGTGGTGCGGCTTTTTTCTCGCCGATCTGTACGATGTGATCCTCAAAGTCCCAGTTGGCGCGGATGGTCAGCGGGGTGTTGTCTTCATAGACTTTTTCGGGCAGGCGGTAGGGCCACAGATTGCCGGGTGAAAGCACGCCGTTTCCATCTTCGTCGAGGATGACGCGGATCGTATAGGCTTCGGGTGGCAATAGCCTGAAGGCAAAGGTCGTGTCGGTCGAAGACCGCACCACTTTCCCGCCTTTGTTGATAAACTGCAACACAATGGGACCGATGTAGGTCGAATCGTATTTTACCACGCCTTCTATCGTCCCGAAATCCATCGGGTCGTACCATTTCACCGGGTAGCGATATACGGTGTCGGTTTCTGTCGTGTCAAACGACTGGAAATATTCGCCTTTGATGTTCACCACGTAGGGTGCTTTCGGGTCAATGGCCTCTGCAGGCCGCAAAAACAATTGCAACCCATCCCGCTCTCTTGTCATGGGAAAGATCTTCCGCACGCTGTCATTGCGGCTGGTGTCTGAGAGGAAAATAAGCGAAGAATCTGCTTCGGTATAAAGACGGTGGGAAAACAACCGCCAGGCTTCCCGCTCCAGATCTAGTTCGGGTTTCCCCGAAACGGGATTGGTCTGCGTTTTTTTGCGCTGGTCATTGACGCGCAGCACCGTGTCCATCTGGTTGCCCAGACTGTCCGACAGTCCGGTAAAATGAATATGACTCCACCGGGTATAGGGCCGGGTAGTGTGAATGAGCAGTTCCTTATCTGTCCCCCCCAGCCAGCTATAGTTTTCCAGTACAGAAGTATCCTGATTGAGGGTGTCTGTCATAAACATTTTCACAAAATCGAGGCGGAGGTTTTCATTAAACCGGCAGGAAATGGTATTCGCATTCCACCATACATAGTTGAGAAGCCGGGGAGGAAGGGTGTCGGGGAGAAATGCGTATAACAAATTTGTCGCCTCGTCGGTGGAGTCTTTGGAAAAAACGGCAAGGGAGTCTTCAGGTGCGGCTATGACTTCGGTATCGTTGCTGTAGGAATTGGACTGGTCTTTGTCCACTACGCCAAATATCCGAAACGGTGCGTCGCGGAGGTATTTGAATGAAAACTCTCCCGTCTCACTGGCTTTGGTGAGATAGGCGGGTCTTTTTCCTTTAAAATCATTCTTTTTGATGCTGTCTGCGTCAAATATCATCACCGTCATATCCTTGACGGGTTTGGAGGGATCGGGTCCGATGATTTTTCCCTTCAGTTCCATGCTGTCCAACACGTCGCCGGTACTGAAAGCAAGGGTAAACGCTTCCTCAATGGTGTTGCCCTCGGTATTGTCTTTGATGCCGGTAAGGGTAATCACATAGGTTGTCTGCGGACGAAGGGGTTCGGCAAATTTGATGGTGATCCTTTTGGCATTGTCGCTGCGGATGATTTTGGGTCGCTTCATAAACGGGGAAACAAAGATCTCTTTGTCAAATGTGGGGGGCCGTATGGCCTCACTGAAAACAAATTTCACCTCATCTCCGCTGAAGTTCAGCGTTCCGGTTTCAGGAAAGGTTTTGGACACTGTGGGTGGCACTTCGTCTCTGGCTCCGCCCGTAGGGGAAGCGGGTTGCGCACAGTGCATGACAGCCGCACCCACAAGGCAAAGAATCCCCCATCTCAACCCCCACTTTCCGAATCTGTATATATTTTTTCTTTTCATAAACTGCTTCGAATATAAAACAGGGAAATGACGCCGCCCACACTCACGCCGATCAGCATCATGGGTTTTACCCATTTTCCCAGTAACGTAGGATCGTCGGCGCGAAGATTTTCAGGACTCTGGCGGTTGTACTGTCTTAGTGCCTTTCCTGAAAGTGTATCTGTATAGGAAAGGGTTGTATCCACCGCCATTTCTCCGCTTCCTTTCAGCCGGATATCCATTCTGCGAAGATAGCGTTTTTTTCCCAGCGACTGGTAGGTTACCCGCGGTGTGCCGATGGTGAGGGTTGCGTCGGAGAGGGAGTCTGTGGTCAATTTCTCCAGACAATCTGCTCCCGTAAATCCCTGGTATTGGCGGAAATGGTATTCTCCCTGAATCAGAAAACGGGACATCATATCGCACAGGATTTCTTCATTTCCATTCTGCGCAAATCCCTGCAAACTGTTCATCATGCATCCTGAGAAGAAGAATGAAGTAACCACGAATACACGAAAATGGATCGAATGAAAAGCTGGTTTTTCGTAAATCACTTTCCTGTCAGTATAATATTCCCATTTCTTCATCGCTGAATAAGTAGTTTGCGGGTGTAGATGCCTTCTTCGGTTGTCCATTTTACCAGATAAACACCAACTGGATAGTCAGCCACATTTACCTGCCATTTATTTTCGCCAGGCGCCAGATATTCGCCTTCAAACACCGCTGCGAATTTTCCATTCATGTCCATTATCTCCATTTTCAGGGGTTGGTGGGTCGAATGGATGATTTTTAGGGAGAATATTTTTTGTGCCGGGTTGGGAAAAAGCTCAAACACTGGTTCGCGAATAGCGAATTCTGCGCTGGTAACGGGGGAAGTATAATCCACAATTCGTAAATCGCGAATATAGAAACCGTCACTCTGGACAAACGTCCCTGAATGAAGCTGAAACCGGATTTTTATTTTCTTTCCTGCAAATTCGCCCAAATCTATTTTTTCTTCCACCCAATAACGGTTTCCCTGATAAAAATACTGCCCGGCAAATTCACTGGCATAACTTCCGCCCACACTTTTCCAGTCATTATTTGTCTGTCCGCCTACTTCTATCTTTACATAATCACTGAATGGCTCAAGTGAAAATCTTGTGGAAAATTCCAGCACAGGGTTTACGGCATCTGTGAGATCTGCAAAACTGCTCATTACAATCCCGGAGTTGCTGTCGTAGCGGTAGCTGCCACTGGGGGAATCGGTCATATAGTTTTTCCCGCCTACTCTGTCAACTGAAGTGGTGTCCCACATTTTGCCTGTTCCCATTTGCTGCCACTTCACTCTGCCGCCTGAAAAATCATCCTGAAAAATCACCCGCCGATTTCCCACCAGCAACTGGATGGTATCACGCGCGGTAACCACTCCGTCATACCCGACTACCACTCCCAGTCGTATCGTATCGGGGAAAGATATATCGGGAGAAATAAAAAGGGTAAAACTGACTTCTTTTTCCTTGCCGGGAGCGATAGTTGGCTGAGAACCAGCTGCAGCAACTGTCTGTATGCCGGGCGAAAGAGGTATAAGACTGGCGGATACGTTATTTGCGATTTGCGATAATCCGCTGTTTCTCACTCGTAATGAGACCGTTGTGTTTTGCCCGGGAATAATCTCTCCACTTTGATAATTCTGATAACTAATATAGGCCCCCGCAACCCAGGTGATATATTTCATCGCAGGCAAAAACTCCCGAAGTTGCAGACAGATGGTTCCCGGGTCATCCCAGAAATCTCCCCCCATCTCAGGCATCCATCCGGTTATACCCTGACTGTGAAAATAATCGATAGTTGTTCCCGAAGATTCATAGTTGAAAAGCTGTTTGATGGTTCCGTAGCCATTGTACCTCGCCGGAATAAAAGCGGAGGAAAAATCACTGTAAACACCTTCCCGTACCAGTGAATCGGTATATCCCAGCGGGCTGATGATTTTTCGTCCGTAGGTGTGAATGCTGAATCCTGTTTCAGGCGCAATCTGATTGAGAAAATTCTCTATGGCCTGGGTTTCCGGTTCGGAAAATGCAGACAGCCCGCGGAAGGTATTGGAACAAGGATCTCCGGTCGAACCGGAGTTGAGCCCCCAGCCAAAGCTGAAATTTCGGTTCAGGTCTATCCCTGCGCAGATATTGTTCAAAACCCGGCGGTTTTTGCGCCATAGCCCACCACCGTTGGGGTTGGTAACCTGATTGTAAACATATCCATCGGGGTTTACCACGGGCACAAAAAATATTTCCCGGTCGTTGACCAGTTTTGTGGCTTCTGGATTCTGATTGTAGTTTTCGAGCAACCACCACATATAATACAAAATCATCTCCAGCGACAGGGGTTCCCGCGCATGGGTAAGCGCATCAAAATAAACGCCCGGCTCCGTTGCTGATTCATTGGTAGCAGGATTATCGGAGATTTTCACTGCCCAGACGGGCCTTCCTTCCACCGAAGTGCCGATCTGTATTTTGGGAGAAATGATGGCCGGATACGCAGCATGCATGCTGTCGAGCTGGGCAACGGCTTCTGCCCAGGTGTGATAGCCGGACATGGTTCCGGGCGAAAAATGAGCCAGCCCACACGACGACCGCTGGCTGAGCTTAGTTGCCTGTGCAGAAAGATTCCGTGCATAAACCGAAGACATGTCCCGCTGAAGAATCTGATACGAAGCGCCCAACACGTCGAGCAGGGCGATGTCCGCATCGTCGAGGATCATTTCCAGATTTCCTTCCCTGATGGTAAAATGGTCTGGAGTAAATCCGTTTTCCAGCCAGGAATCCCATTCTTGGTGGGAGGAGGGAGAAAGCGAAACGAGCGAATACACCTCCTGACCGATGACCGGTTCAGAAAAAAGCGTGAAAATTGTCACAAAAAGAATCAGGCGTACCATAAAGCAAATTTACTTAAAGTATTGCGTTTGTCGCCTGTTCAAACCTATATGTACAGTCTGTAAATATCTATCTGATGCTCAGCCCCGATTTTTCAAGGTGGGTGATCATCGTGGTTTTAAATTCATTGATTTCATCCGCGTTCAGGGTTTTTTCCTCAGAACCAATGGTGATGTGGTGAAGAGGGAAACTGTTTTTTCCGGGGAGAATCTTCTCATCCTGAAACAACTCCTTAAACGCAAAATCCTTCATATAGCTGCTGCCCAGAGTTGTTACTGCGGCCACCACTTCATTGTACCGTACCTCCTTATCTGCGACGATATTAAAATCGAGCGTAACAAAAGGGAAAGGATTGGGGCGAACGAAGGTATGAACCAGCGGCACTACCTGGGTAAAAGCCTCTATATCAAATTCGAAAATAACGACCGGATAGTTGCCAAACTGTGTTTTGGCGTATTTGGGCTGAAGCACGGAAATATATCCGAGATAAACATTTTCGTAATACAACGAAAGGGATTTATTGGCTGTAATCCAGGTTTTTCCCGGCTCGGATGCACCATACTCAAAACGCAAATAGCGATTTTTGAGGCTGGTGAAGCCATACGAAAGTGCATCTTTTATGTGGAAAAATAGTTCCTCTTCTTTCCGGGTTTTATCGAAAAACACCCCTGCCAGCGATTTTTTTTCCGAAGGTTTTCCCTGGTTGTCGAAGAATGTGCTTTCGATCTCGTAAATGGGTACCCGGGCGAAATTGGCCATATTGGCTTTGATATGCTGAAGCAGTGCCGGAATCAGGCTGGTTTTGAGTTTATTGAAATACGGTGCGCGGGGATTGGCGAGCGTAACCGCATTTTGTGGCTCGATTTCCAGCACTTCGAGCCAGCGGCTGTCGTCCCAACCGTAAGTGCGCACTTCATTAAACCCAAATTCATAACTGAGTACCCGTTTCAGTTCCAGATCTGCTTTCACGATTTTATTTTCGTGAAGAGGAGCCACACCGATCCTCGGTGGTTCGGGGGTGATATTGTCATAGCCATAAATCCGGGCTATTTCCTCTACCAGATCGGGCTGGTTGTTGATGTCCTTTTTGGAGCGGTACCAGGGAACCGTTACCTCAAAATTGCCATTGGCATAGGTATGGGTAAAACCGAGGCGATTGAGGATATCGGAAATCATTTCCCGGGTAAAACCTGCACCGGTAAAGGTAGAAACAAATGATTCTGAAAGACTTATCGTTCTGACAGAGTTGTCGGAATGGTCAATATCCGTGATTTGCGAATAGGAAATCCCGGGTTGAAGTTCTTCCAGGAGGTAAACAAAACGCTCCACTGCCACGATTGTCTGCCGGGGAACGAGCGTCTTTTCATAACGGTTGGAGGCATCGGTACGGGTTTTGATCGCTGCGGAAGTTGTACGCACTGACTTTGCGTCAAAGTTGGCAGACTCCAGCAGGATTTCGTTTGTATCGTCGAGGATTTTGGACTTTTCTCCACCCATAATTCCCGCTACAGCCACAGGCACTTTATCGCCATTGTAAATCATCATGGCACCTGCGGGCATTACCGGTTCTGAGCCGTCGAGAATGTGGTATTGAAACGGCGCTTTCACATAGTCCACGATAATACCTGTACTCACTTCCCTTCGGTCAAATGCATGGGTAGGCTGGCCGACCTCCGCCATAATATAATTGGAGATATCCACCAGAAGGCTGATCGGCTTGTGTCCGCTGTAATACAGAAGGGTGCACATTTCCAGTGGTGTTTCCATTTTTTCGACACCGGAAATGGTAATGGAAGCGTACCGGGGACAATGATCTTTTGACAAAACCTGTATCGACGGGCCTGGTATGGTGCTTTTGTTGATCACATCGGCAGGTTTCACCGGCAGCGGTTTCAGCGGGCGTTTGTAAATGGCTGCCAGCTCCCTGGCAAACCCGTAAATGCCCCAGAGGTCGGGGCGGTGGGTAACTGATTTATTGTCCAGTTCGAGGATTACATCGTGAAAAAACGGGTACAATTCGAGAATGCTCTGCCCGGGTTTTGCCTCGGGGTGCGCCACACGGAAAACGGTCTCCTCGTAATCGGATATTCCCATATCCTTTTCACTCATCAGAAACCCTTCGCTGGTATGGCCGGCAATTTTACGGGCCTCCACTACCCTGCCATTGAGAGTAATACCCGGAGAGGCAACACAGACCATTTCACCTTCGGAGAGAGTTTTATCTGTACAGACGATCTGTGCGGTTTTTCCTGTATTTACTTCCAGTATATCGTATTTATCGTCGAGATGGGTAAGTTTGGTGACTTTCCCGGTAAGTATATGTTTCAGATCTTCTCCTTTCACTTCCAGCCCTTCGATTTCGGCAGTGTGAAGGGTGAGTTTCCGGGAAATGTCCTCCGGATCAATATCTTTTATATCGACAAATTGGGACAGCCAGTTGATGGAAAGATTCATAAGAAAAAAGGTAATCAGCCAGAGAAATAATTAAATGAAGGCGTCAAACTGACGTAGTTCGCGAAGGTCTGCGCGATTGATAACCCGGATATCGGGGATATTGTATTTCATCATTACCAGTCGAGAAATCCCGAGTCCGAAGGCAAATCCTGTATATTGATCGGGGTCAACTTTGCTCATTTCAAGTACACGGCGGTGAACCATACCGCAGGGCACGAGTTCAATCCAGCCGGAATACCCGCAGGTCTGGCAGCCACCGCCACCACAGATAATACAGCGTATATCCAGTTCGAATCCCGGCTCCACAAAAGGGAAAAATCCAGGCCGGAGGCGAACGGTAATATCCTTTTTAAACACCTCTCCGAGGAAGGTTTTCAGTACATAGATCAGGTTGGATACGCTGATGCCTTTGTCCACCATCAGCCCTTCCACCTGGTGGAAGGTGTTTTCGTGCGATGCATCCACCGCTTCGTTGCGGAAGGTACGTCCCGGCGCAATCACGCGTATGGGTACGCCGTATTTTTCCATGGCCCGTACCTGACAGGAGGAAGTATGCGTGCGGAGAAGCCATCCGTTTTCAAGCCAGAAGGTATCCTGCATATCGCGGGCGGGATGCTCCGCGGGAATGTTGAGCGCCTCAAAATTGTAGTAGTCCATTTCCATTTCCGGGCCACTGGCAACGGAAAAACCCAGCCCTTTAAAGATTTCGATAATTTCCTGCTCCACAATGGTAAGCGGGTGCACGGTTCCCTTTTCCATTGATTGCATGGGGATCATGAGGTCCATTTCGGGCAGGCTTTCGGCTTCTTTTCTGAGTGATTCATTCAGCAGAAAAGCTTCCCGGGTGCGGAGGAGTTCGGTAAAATCATCCTTGATCGTATTGACCAGTTGGCCATAGTCTTTTCTCGCCTCGGCGGGAATATCCTTGATTTTGCCCATAAGGTCTTTGATCCACCCGTTGCGACCCAGTACCGATACGTGGATATCGCGGAGTTGCTTTTCTTCTATCGCAGCCTGAATCTGCGATTTGAAGCTTTCTATGCGTTCCTTAATCTCGTCTGAAAACATGCGCGGTAAAATTTGGTGCAAATATATAACAAAAAAACGCCCCACATAACCATGTGAGGCGTAACCCCTAAAATCTAACTACTAAACACCAGCCACAATTGGCTTTCTTGAATATTGAATCCGCAAAAGCGGTCATTATTTACTGTCGAACCAGGCCCAGATTGGCTTCATAAAGCCATGTACACAATTGTGCTGTCTCCTCTGTTTCTGCCAGCAGATCTTCGGTTTCGCTGATCATGCGGGACTGAATCCGGATCGCCTCTTCATTGCTTTCAATCTTCCGGTCATAAGCACTAAGTTGTGTGTCGAGCAATACAATCTCCTCTGTGATTGCATCCGCGATTTCCACCTCCAGGTCGTAATCCTCATCTTCTCCCTGGAAAAGCAGTTCCTTTTCATTGGAAAGCTCAATGATCCTGAAAGCAATCTCTTTTTTCAATACACTCAGGTTGTCGTTTTCTTCTTCCAGTGTTGCATTGCCCGCCTCCAGTTGTTCTGCCTGATGCCGGTATTGATCCATACCTGCCAGACTTTCCTTCCGGAGGGTTTCCAGGTTGTGGTTTTCTTCGAGAATATCATCTTTTTCTCTTCGCAGATCAGGCCGCCGTTGTTCCAGCATACGCCACAAAACCATCTCTTCCAGTTCGGAAGCAAGAAAATCGGTAGCGTTTTCATCTGCATCAGGAGAAACAAAAGACTTCCCGTTTCCATTTTCCGGTTGTGCATGGGACAGGGAGAACGATACAAAGGCTGCGAATAACAAGAGTAAGGTACTGATCTTCATTCTGGACTTAAATTGATGTATCTGTTCAGCAGAAACAATACAAACATAGATTATCCATGATAAATAATCTACCAATATTTGTAATTTTCATTACATGAACAAATATTCATCTTACGGTTGTCAGCCGATTGATGATCACCAGAATAAGACGTGATGTTGGTCCGAAGGATAACCTCATTTCCCAAAAAGAAAACGGAAAAAGCCTTTCTTCTTTCCTGCGTTGCCATTCTGAAAGTTTCCGGTCATAACAATCTCCATGGCTTTCCAGAGGTGAGCGGAAGCTTCGTGCCAGGGTTTTCCGGAGGCTAATTCGAGTGCATGTACCAGCGGATCGGCGTATTCGGTATTGACGTTGTTGTAGAAAAACAACTTCATAAAGATGTATTGCAGGGAGAAAGTCGCGCCGATATGGTCTCCGCTATCGCGTTCTTTTTTGGCAGTGGAATAGGATTCTTCAAAGTTGGAGCGGATATTTTCCAGGGTACTACGGTATTTGTAGGGAATAAAACTCTGGATTTTGTACATATCGGATTCGAATTCTTCCCGGTTGTAGGACTGAAGTTTTTTCAGAAACTCTTTTCCCCGGTTGACACGGTCGGTAACAGATGCATTTCCCTGGAGGAATGCCATGGTTTTTTCCAGTTCATTCCGGTAGAGGCCCTGCGGTTCGGCGAAATACTCAATTTTCATCAGCGTGATATTGAGCACATCCCAGCAGAATCCAAAATTCCGTTTATTTTCAAAATATTCGATATAGGCCTGCGCCTCTTTGATATATTCCTGAATCTTATTCCACGATTTATCGATTTCTGCGGCAGAGTATTTTTCCACTACCGGTTCCTGAATCCATTTGGCCCCAAACTTCCTGATAAACTCATCGTCATAAGAATCTGCATAAATGCATATTTCCCTGAAAACCTCATACATCTTATAAGGTTCTGCAAGTTCGAGCGGGCACTGATAAGAGAAAGCCAGTTGGTCGTTGTCTATTACAATACGCGCAAGATTGAGGGGAGAAAAATTGATTTGTGCAACCTGGCGAAACAGCGGAATTTTATTGGCCGCACTTGTATCGAGAAACGGCGCATTCACTTTGAACATTTCATCTCCGATTTCGAGATGAACCATGGCAGAGCCATGCGGGATGGAAAACTTTGTTTTATCGGCATTGCCGGTCTTATTGGCAAGCTCAGGATTTACATAACGGATGATTCCTCTGATTACATCTTTGTATTGTTTTTTTTCATGATGATCTAATACGGTATCCCAATATTGAGGATCAACACTGCTCGGGCGATTGCCGCGGGGAGAGCGGTCAAATGACATTGCGTTATTCATACAAAACTTTTGATTCCTTAAATATGGGGTTTTTCTGTTAAATGGGAAGCAAATTTCCAATTATTTCCCGCAAAGGGGGTGATATTTTTACCCATCCTTTCCCGCAGTTTTTTCGTTTATTTGTACAAAACTGAAAGCAAACCTCATGATAAAGCGATTACTGGTCGTCGTTTTGCCACTGGTTTTGGGCCTGCATCAACCTTCTTTTTCCCAAAACTATGCCTCAGAATCTGTGCTCAGTCAGGGCAACTGGCACAAAATCGGCATTACCGAAAGCGGGATTTATAAGCTGGATTACGATTTTCTCTCAAGCCACGGAATCAATCCGTCGAATATAGACCCCAGAAAAATCCAGATTTTTGGCAGCGGCGGCACCCTGCTTCCCCAGGCCAACAGCGATTTTCGGTATGACGACCTGGTCGAAAATCCCATCTTCGTCTCCGGTGAATCTGACGGAACTTTCAATAATTCCGACTATATTCAGTTTTATGCCGAGGGCCCGCACACATGGAAGTATTCACCCGACGTTCAGCGATTTACCCATCAATTCCATTTATACGCTGATACCAATTTTTACTTTCTCCGGATAGGGACAGAATCAGGAAAACGGGTAGAAAACAGTTCTCCTGCCGGAGCGCCGACATTTACGGTAAGTAAAACCCGAAACTTCCACTTTCACGAAAAAGACAGCGAAAATCCGCTTCGCTCGGGAAGATTCTGGCTTGGAGAAAAATTTGACCTTTTGCTGGATCGCACGTTCGGCTTTTACGTCCCCGATGCAGCAACTGGTGGAACCATTCGCATTACCACTGACCTCGCCGCACGCTCCGATGTGGCAACCAGTTTTCAGGTATTTGCGGGAAGCACGCTCCTGGGATCAGTAAGTCTTGCCTCTACCAATGTCGCCAATTCTGAGGTTCGTTATTACCAATCCAAATCCCAGACTTTTACGATTTCCCCCACCGTCGTTTCCGCGGATGACTCGCTGTATATCCGCATTGTCTATAACAAATCAGGCTCCAACCGGTCTGAGGGCTGGCTGGACTGGATTCAGGTGGATTATGACCAGGCCACCGATTTAGGCGGAAGGTCAGAAGTAGAATTTAGCCTGGCGGAACAAACCGGCGCCGGGCAGATCGCCGGATTTTCTCTTGCCAACGGCAGCAGCAATTATAAAATATGGGACATTACCGAACCCGTAAACCCCACGGGCATTGAATATACCCTCTCGGGTAATAACATGAATTTTGCCGTGAAAGCAGATTCTGTGAAAAATTTTGTCGCTTTCACCAACGGAGGGAAAACGCCTGCCTCCGTCAAAACCATCTCCAATCAGAACCTTCACGGCCTTCCGCTGGTGGATTATCTGATTATCACCTACCCCGGATTTAAAGTAGAAGCCGAACGGCTGGCAGAATTTCACCGCACCCACTACCTGCGAAGTGTTGCCGTAGTTACTCCGCAGGAAATTTATAACGAGTTTTCCAGCGGAAAGCAGGACGTTTCTGCTATCCGCGATTTTATACGAATGTTTTACGTCAAATCTGCCGGACTCTCACCGGGGTTTGTGCTGCTCTTTGGTGACGGAACCTACAACTACAAAAATATCAACCGCCGCGAAGAGACAGTGGTAAATTTTATCCCTACCTACCAGAGCCGGGACTCATGGGAACCGACCAACTCTTATACCAGTGATGATTTTTATGGTTTACTCGACGAAACCGACGGTTTCTGGGGTGAAGCATCAGGGGTGGAAGGCGATATCAATTATCAGGTGAATCTGATTGACGCAGCGATTGGCAGACTACCGGTCGAAAACACAGACCAGGCAAAAGCTATTGTGGACAAAATTATCAGGTATGCTACCAATCCCACCGGCAACGGGCTCGGCCAGTGGCGAAACCGCGTGGTGCTTGTGGCAGATCACAAAGAGGGTGAAGGCTCTACGCACGTAAGCCAGGCAAATGCCTACACCGCACTGATCAACAATACCAATCCCTGTATCAATATCGATAAGTTGTTTATGGACAATTATCAGCTTGTCAAAACAGCAGGGGTAACGCGTTTTCCGGAAGGCAGAGAGGCGCTGCTCGCTGCGCTTGACCAGGGAAGCCTGATTCTCAACTATACCGGGCACGGCGGAGAATACGCATGGTCCAACTCCCGGATTCTGGAAATCCCGGATATTGAGTCCATGCAAAACTACGACCGGCTGCCGGTTGTGGTAACTGCAACCTGCGAATTCGGGCGATTTGACGATCCGGAACTTCGCTCCGGTGCGGAAATCATGACGATGAACCCCGAAACAGGTGCGATTGCACTTTTCACTACTGTCAGGCTTGTTTATTCTTCCCCCAACGCTACACTCAACCAGAATTTTTACCGCAGTGTATTTACCTTCGACAGCCTCAAAGGCAGAATGCCAACGATGGGCGAGGTAATGATGCATACCAAAAACAATACCTTTACCCGTGGCAATCTCGCTAATATCAACTCACGCAATTTTACGCTCCTGGGTGATCCCGGGCTGATTATGAATTATCCTTCTCTGAAGGCGCAAATCTCTGCGATCAATGATCGTACGATCATCAGCGGAGTTACCGACTCTCTTCAGTCTCTTTCCAAAGTTAAAGTCTCAGGAATAATTACCGATGAATACGGCAACCCCAAACCCGATTATCAGGGAGAAATGGATGTAACCATATTTGACAAGCCCAGCCTTTTTACTACCAGACTGTCTCAGTATTCTTTCTACTGGCAGAAAAACAGAATATTCAACGGGCGGGCTACGGTGGCAAATGGAGAATTTGAGTTTGAGTTTGTCGTACCTATTGACATTTCTTACGAAGAGGGATCAGGAAAAATCAGTGTCTATTTTTTCAATGACACCATCGATGGTACCGGATGTTATGACGACATATACATCGGCGGAACCGACCCCGATGCCGTTGCAGATAACCAGGGCCCGGAAGTGGAATTGTTTATGTACGATGAAAACTGGATCGCCGGAGGGATTACTGATGCGAATCCTTATCTCTATGCAAAAGTGAAAGACGAATCGGGTATCAATACCGTAGGGATTGGTATTGGCCATGAGATTACGGCAGAGCTTGATAGCAACAGTTCGAATGTTTTTATTCTCAATGATTATTATACCGCCAAACCCAACAGTTATCAGGAGGGAACGGTAAAGTTTCAGCTTCGCGATCTGGAACCGGGCAGACATGACCTGTCGATCAGGGTATGGGATGTGGCCAATAATTCGTCTGAAGCTTATACCTGGTTTGTGGTCACAGATGATGCGGTAATGGCTCTGGAGCAGATATTCAACTACCCCAACCCATTCAGTGATGAAACAAATTTTGTCATCGGGCACAATCAGGCCGGAAAAAACCTTGAAATATCGGTGGATATCATCAGCATGTCCGGTCAGAAAATCACGACCCTCACGAGTGCGTTTACTGCGGGCGGCAATGTTTATCGCGGTCTTACATGGGACGGGACAAAAGAAAACGGAGAAAAAATCAGCAGCGGTGTATATATATACAGCGTCACGTTGACCAATTCCGACACGGGAAAAACCCTCAGTGAGGCCCGCAGGCTTGTGATTTTGAAGTAAAGCAGTGGAAAAGGGTAAGAATCGGCTTTTTTCCGGGCCGCTATTTTGGCTGTTTTTGCGTTGATAAAGATGGTTGTGTTATCCGACTAAATCAAAAATTCGGTAGAAAAGCGGATATTTGCCGAAAAGAATTATATTTGTCCGTTCGAAAGCGTAAGTTTTCGAAGAGAAAAGAACCCTGAATCAGTACTACTTTCGTTATATTTACAGAAATTCCATTTCAAAAATTTATCCAGCCTATGAAGTGAATGCTACGTTAATTTGTACATCAAATCATTTAAAAACAAAGGTAGCAAAATATGAGGAAAGCAATTTTAACCGCTGCTTGTTTTAGTCTCGTCTTTATGGGCTCACATGTTCTTTTTGCTCAGGGTGGAAGTACCGGACAAAGAGGCACAAAAACAATCACTACAGCTGTACCCTTTCTGATGGTTGCGCCGGACTCCCGCAGTGCGGGTATAGGTGAAGCCGGGGTAGCGATCACAGACGACGCCAACGCTATGCACTGGAACCCCTCCGCTCTTGCCTTTCTGGACAAGCGAATGGGCTTCAGTATGTCCTATTCTCCCTGGCTACGTGCTTTGGGTATTCCCGACATCAACCTGATGTATCTTTCGGGCTACTACAATACCGGAAATTCGGGTGTGCTGGGTGCCTCTCTCCGTTATTTCTCACTGGGAGAGATTGACTTCACCGATGGTCTCGGCCAGCCTATCGGAAGCGACAAACCCAATGAGTTTGCCCTTGATCTGGGCTACACCCTGAAAGTTACGCCCGTATTGTCTGCCGGTATTTCCATGCGTTATATCTACAGCCGCCTGGCCTCCAATGGCAATCTGGGCGGCGATGCACGCCCCGTAAATACAGCCGCAGGTGATCTTTCATTCTCCTATAAAAAAGATTTCAAAATTCGCGGGAATGCAGATATTCCGGCCCAGTTCTCCTCCGGTATCAATATTTCCAATATTGGCCCAAAAGTATCCTACACCGCCAACACATCTGACCGCGACTTTATCCCGATAAACCTCCGCGTCGGTTATGCATTCAAATTTTTTGTGGATGACTATAACAGCGTAACTTTTACCAACGACTTCAACAAACTGCTGGTTCCCTCCGAAGGTGGCCGCTCTGACCTCGCGCTCCTCCAGGGAATGTTTGGTAGTTTTTCTGATGCGCCCGGCGGATTTGGTGAGGAAATCTCCGAATTTAATACTTCACTCGGATTTGAATACTGGTATCGCGAACTGTTTGCCGCACGCCTCGGATTTTTCTACGAAGATCCACAGAAAGGCAACCGGAAATTTATCACCCTGGGGGCAGGTATCAAATACAATGTATTTGGGCTGAACTTCGCGTACCTTGCGCCGCTTCAGCAAAATCACCCGCTCCAGAATACCCTGCGGTTTACACTTACCTACGACTTTGACTCCGCAGGAACTGAGTAAACTTATCATACCGACATTACTAACCTAAAAACAAAAGAGGGCCTTCAGGCTCTCTTTTTTTATATTTGCCGGTATAGTCAACCTCCCGAAAATTATGGCTTCTCCTGAAAGAATATTCGGTCTGATCGGTAAAAAACTGGGCCACAGTTTTTCCAAAAGATATTTCACTGCCAAATTTGAATCACTGGGCATCCACGACCGGTATGAACTTTTCGAATTGCCCTCCATCGATCATTTTCCAGCGCTTGTCCAAACTTATCGCGATCAGGGACTCACTGGTCTCAATGTCACGATTCCCTATAAAACTGAAGTGATTCCATTCCTCAACTGGCTTTCTCCCGAAGCCGCAGCTATTGGTGCGGTCAACACGATCAGGGTGGAAGCAGACGGACTGAGCGGGCACAACTCTGATATCAGCGGATTCAGGCAGTCGTTGCTGGCGTTTCTGGGCGCTGCAAGACCGGAAAAAGCCCTTGTGCTCGGCACAGGCGGGGCGTCCAAAGCTGTCAGGTTTGTACTCGAACAAATGCTTTCACCGGAAAATGTCGTTTCCGTCTCCCGAAAGCCTGAAAATCAGGCGGTACTTTCTTACCAGGCGCTTACACCTGAACTGATTTCCAGTTTTCATCTGATTGTCAATACCACTCCTTTGGGCATGTATCCCGATACGGCTTTTGCGCCTGAAATTCCTTATGAAGGAATGAGCAACTTCCACTTTGCCTGCGACCTGATTTATAATCCGGAAGAAACTTTATTTATGAAAAAAGCCGCTTCCTTTGGAGCCCACACCTGCAACGGTATGGAAATGCTGATTCTACAGGCAGAAAAATCGTGGTCGGTATGGAATGAAAAACCGGAAACCAGGATTGAGCGTTCCTGATTTCCGGATTCACGGTATTTGTGCGGTGGGTTCAGACCGCTTTATTCAACAGTTACAGACTTTGCAAGATTTCTGGGCTGATCCACATTACAGCCGCGCATAAGGGCAATATGATAGGAAAGCAACTGAAGCGGAATTACGGATAGCAGCGGCAGCAGCGCGGGGTTTGCATAGGGAATCTCCAGCACAAACTCCGCCAGTTCGCGAATATGCTCGTCGCCTTCGGTTACAATGGCGATTACCCTGCCTTTCCGCGAGACGACCTGATCGATATTGGAGACGATTTTTTCGTAAGATTCGTCCTGGGTAGCGATAAACAAAACCGGCATATTCTCATCGATCAAAGCAATGGGGCCGTGTTTCATTTCAGCCGCAGGGTATCCTTCCGAATGGATATACGAAATTTCTTTCAACTTGAGCGCGCCCTCCAGTGCAACCGGAAAGTTGTATCCCCTTCCGAGATAAAGGAAATTGGTGGCATCTTTAAAGATTTCGGCGATTTGCATCACCTCCGGATTGGTCTCCAGAATGCGGGCTACTTGGGATGGGATTTTTACCAGTTCGTTGATAGCAGCCTGGGTTTTGGGGGTACTTGTTCCTCTGAGCTGAGCGATAAAACCGGCCATCAGGGTCAGCACTGTGACCTGCGACGTAAACGCCTTGGTCGAGGCCACCCCAATCTCGGGGCCTGCATGGATATATACACCGGCATCTGTAGCTCTGGCTATACTTGAGCCGACCACATTTACAACTCCCAGGACAAGAGCGCCGTTGGCTTTGGCAATTTCCACTGCGGCGAGGGTATCGGCAGTTTCTCCGCTCTGACTGATGGCAATGACTACGTCGTCTTTATTGATAATAGGATTGCGGTAGCGGAATTCGGAGGCATATTCAACCTCAACCGGCACTCTCGCAAATTCTTCAAAGAGATATTCGCCTACAAGTCCGGCGTGCCAGCTTGTGCCGCAGGCGACAAAAATAAAACGTTTTGCATTTCGCAAAGGCTCGTGCACATCCACGAGCCCCCCCAGCCATACGGTATTATCTTCGGGATTGATGCGGCCGCGGATACTTTCGGAGATAGAATTGGGCTGTTCAAATATTTCTTTCAGCATGAAGTGGTCGTACCCGCCTTTTTCGAGCGCTGCCAGTTCCATTTCAATTTTCTGTAGCAGCGGGGTGCGCACTTCATTGGCTATGGTTTTGATGGTATGCGAATCGCGGGTGAGAACCGCCATTTCATTGTCGTTGAGATAGATCACATCTTCGGTGTAACCGACAATGGGCGTAGCATCTGAGGCGATGATATATTCCCCCGCACCTATACCTATGACGATGGGACTACTGCGCCGGGCAACGATCAGTTGTTCGGGAGTGTCATTACACATTACGATAATACCATATGCACCTACGACTTCATTGAGTGCCAGGCGAACGGCCTCTTCGACAGATACCGGCTCATTATCATAAATAAACTCAATGAGTTGAACCAGAACCTCGGTGTCGGTTTCGCTGGTAAAAGAGATTCCATTGGCGAGGAGGCGGTTTTTCAGGGTGCTGTAATTTTCGATGATTCCGTTGTGGATCAGTGCAAAATTGCCTGATGCGGATACATGCGGGTGTGAGTTGATGTCGTTGGGTTCTCCGTGAGTTGCCCACCGGGTGTGTCCGATACCTATTTCGCAGACAGGGGCAGAATCTCCGACATGGTTTTCAAGGTCGGCTACCTTTCCTTTCTTTTTAAAGACATGGAGGTCTCCGTTCATAAGTGCAACACCGGCGGAATCATATCCGCGGTATTCGAGTCTTTTTAATCCTTTGATGAGGATGGGATAGGCTTGTTTGTGGCCGATATAGCCGACAATTCCACACATAGTAATTCGGGTTGGGTTGAACTGAGTTTTTTACAAATAACATGTACCTGAGGGAATCTTTCAGAGCAAAATTCATAAAAAAGCAACACGGGATCTACATAGTAGTTTATGCAGTCCCGTGTATATTTTTGATCGAAAAACTATTTATTCAGGCAGATTAGCGTAGATCAACTGAAGCTGCGGTTTGAGATCTGGATTACCAACTCCGCCTATGGCAGCGCGGTTGACCTGGAATGCGCGGTTGTTGGGCACAAGAAACAAACCGTAATTGGGCCGGCTGCCGCCTACGACCTGCTGTACATAGTTGGTGAGCGTAATGGTGTAGGTTCCTGTAGCCTCATTGTAGAGCGCAGGAGCGGATACATATACAGGCTGGCCGCTGATCATTAGTTCGTTGCCATTTTCATCCGCAAAAATCGATTCGAGTTGAAAGGGAGGCAGATATCGCCGCTGGCTTCCCAGATATTGCTGATCCACATGAATCACAAGATCAGCTTTGGATATCGCTGATTCTTCGATTTTGTCGATATAGGGAAATTTGACAAAAACTTTCATATCCAGTCCGCCACCTTCCACAAACTCATAAAAAGTAGAGGTATCGGGGTTGGAAAAGTATTCGGGGAGAATGCCTTCATTTTCATCTGTGCGCTTCAGGCTGTGGTAGCGGGGCGTGGAGCCTGTAATCAGGAAAGGCTCATTTTTGGAGGTGTAGGTAGTGGTATCGGGATCTTTTTCCTGATAATACAACAACATGCGCGAATCGTTGCTGATGGCAAAAAATGAAAAAATTGCACCAGGCTCGCGGGAAAGGTAAGATACAGGATCAGTGCCGATATACAATCCTTTAAACAATTCATTGAAGAGGTCGCGGTCGGAGAGCGTATCACCAGATGCAAAGAGGAGTTTTTTGCCCAGTGCGTCGTCGAGGCGCAGGCGCATCAACCCCAGTTCGTCATCGTCCTGAAATGTAAGTTTATACCCTTTCACCAGATCTCTCGAAGCATCGTAGGCAAGATGAGTGGAAGAATAAATCACATTTGTATCGGGCAGTGCCTCGGTAAGCTCGTACACGTGAAGCGTCTGTTCAGACTGAATCCTTCCGTAATAGCCATCGATATTGAGGAACAATACCAGCGAATCAAAAATCAGGTCTGCTTTATCGCCAAAGTTCAACCCTGATCGTGCGAGAAACTCTGTATAAGTTGCAGCAGAAACCTTCCCGAAGTGCGGGTCGATAAAATTGCCAAACAACTGTCTCGTAGCCCGGTAGGTATTAAAAGAATCCTGCCTTTGGGTTTCCATGATGATGGTTGTGGTATCAGAATAGGCGAGACCGATAAGATCACCCTGGGGCAAAACGTTGATACCTGTATCCAGGATAGGCTTTTCACAGCCGGCAACAAAAAAAATGGCTGCCGCTACTATAGCCAACAGCCATACTTGAATCGTATTTTTCAAACCGTACTTAATTGGAAATGTCAGCATAGAGTTTGTTATACCCTTCAACGTAGGAGTCCCTGTCGCTGATATCGAAGTATATTTGCTCTTCCTGAACTTGATCAATGTATTCTTCTAATTTTTCGTGTACCTGGGGATGTCCTTTGGTAACAACATCTGACATGGCGATCCCACCTTTGCATACCCCAACGTAATTTGGGCCAGTATAGTTGTCTATCTTTTCCTCCGCAATCCCGTCAACCCTTACTTTTTCCAGATAGTTGTTGGCCAATTCACAATCAAACCCGTTGTTGTAAACTGTAAAAACAATCTTGGTGTTTTTAAACATCGGATCGTCTTTATAGTGGGTGCGCAAATATAAAGGAATAAAAGACGTCATCCAGTCATGGCAGTGGATAATATTTGGGGGCCAGCCCAATTTTTTTACAGTTTCAATCACACCTTTGCAGAAGAAAATGGAACGCTCGTCATTGTCGAGGTGAAATTTGTCGCTGTGAGGATCGGTCAGTACTGACTTTCGCTTGAAATAGTCCTCATTATCCAGAAAATATACCTGCAGTTTCGCGTTGGGTATGGAGGCAACTTTGATTGTGAGGGGTTTTTCTTCTCCGGCCACGCGAATATTGATTCCGGATAATCGTACCACCTCGTGAAGCCTGTTCCTTCTTTCATTGATCACCCCAAACTTCGGCATGAATATTCTGATCTCATGTCCTTTTTCCTGAAGGCTTTGTGGAAGGAGCCGGATGAAATCTGCTGCTGAAGTGAGTTTAAGAAAAGGATCAATTTCGGAAGTCACATAGAGAATTCTCATTTTCTTATCCATGTTAGTGCGTTGAACATGCGCAGCCAATAATGCTAGGTTGCAGAAATCTGGGACAAAAATACAAAAAATAATTTGTATTAACAATCTGGGTTTGCTTATATTGACCCGCCCTATCCTGTACATATAGTATTATGGAGGTATTTCAAGACCTTCTTTCATTCCGAAAGTTCAGAGAAAATCTGAGGTCTGATGCAAAAATCGGCCTTGTACCCACTATGGGGGCACTCCACGAAGGCCATGCCAGCCTGGTCAGGCAATCCGTTGCCCAAAATGATATTACCATTGTCACTGTTTTTGTCAACCCCACCCAGTTTGGTCCCAATGAGGATTTTGAGAAATACCCCCGCACACTGGAAAAGGATTGTGAACTGCTTGAGCGAATGGGCGCCGATATTGTCCTCGCCCCTCAAAGAAGTGAGGTTTACCCTTCTGATACGCAGATTTATTTCCAAATCAGAGATCTCGATAAAAAACTTTGCGGTGCCAGCCGGCCCGGCCATATGAATGGTGTCGTTCAGGTAGTCTCCATTTTGTTTCATATTACCCGTCCTCACCATGCTTATTTTGGGTTAAAAGACTATCAGCAGTGCCTGATCATCCGGCAAATGGTGAAAGAATTGCATTTCCCGCTGAATGTCGTCCCATGTGAAATCATCAGGGAAAATGACGGCCTCGCCCTAAGTTCGCGCAATATCTATCTATCTCCCGAAGAGCGGACACAGGCGCTTTTTCTCTACCAGACCATGCGTCATATAAAGGAAAACGTCGCTTCTTTCAGGGATGTAAGTGAAATCAGGGCTTTTGCAGAAAGGCAGATGAATCAGTTTCCGCTCGTGCGGCCCGATTATTTTGAAGTGCTAAACGATACCAACCTTCAGGAGGTCTCTGCCCTTTCGCCGGAAGAAAACCCGCACCTGTTTGTCGCTGCATTTCTCGGCAAAACCCGGCTGATAGATAATATGCCCCTTTTCGGCTAAAATTTACCTTCGTACCGCGCGACCACTTCGTGTTCCATCTCTTCATTTAACGGCACAAACCCAATTCCTCTGAAAAACTGATCTGCAACAAAGTTTTCGGCTGCATAGCTGGTTCTGATTTCCCGGCAGGTGATTTTGCCTTTCAGCATGTAGATCAGCTCCTTTACTGCACTTTTACCAATGCCCTGTCCCTGATATTCGCGATCCACAATCACACGGTTGATCCAGCATATTCCCCCAAAAATACCGTACATTAGAAAACCCACCATCCGGTCTCCATATAATATACCATAAGGGTGAAGGTCTTCAAAGTTTGCCTGAGCCAGTGAATACAAGACCGAAGGGATAAACTGCTCCTGCTCTGGCTCCATCTGAATATCCAGACAAAGTTCCCAGTTGTATCTGTCGAGGGAAATAATCGTAGCTGAGGCCATATTTCAGAATCGGATCATATACTGTAAGGTAAATTTACGCTGCGGAGCCAGAAACCCCGGTATAATCAGATACTCCCGGTTGGTAATATTGTCAACGGTAAGGGAGAGCTTGCTGTTTTTGGTCACATCAGCAGACACAATCAGGTCTGTGACCAAATCTCCGGTGGGATATTTTTCTCTGAAATCGTTGAGGTCTTCAATGACGATATACAGGTACTGGTCAATATTTTCGACAAAACTCTTATACCTGACGTTTGCCGTTACGCTGAATATCTTATACCCTCCGGAAAGGCTTCCTCTGACGGTCCACCGGCTGCGGTATTTTAAAAAGGGTGGCTGATCTACTTTGTCGGGGTTTATAATGTCCGAAGGCACATTCACCAGATCGAGTTGCCGCTCCGCCGGAACAGCATTCAGGTCTTTGGGGTCGAGATATACCACGCCGCCGCTGAAGTTGACAAACCAGTTTTTCCAGTTGGCTGAAACCATACTGGTAAGCTCAATTCCGGAAATACGGGCATTGGCTACATTTATGGATGAAAAACGTATATCCTGAACCGGAAAAATCTGGCGTTTGGTAATCCCGAATTCAACCATATCCTCATAATTCATCAAAAATCCCGCAAGGTCGAGATACCCTTTCAGCACAAATGATGGTCTGTCTGCCAGAAACCCCTGCCGCAATCCTACTTCGGCACTGTATCCATATTCTGACTGGATATTGGGGTTGGGTTCTACGACAATTCCGCCGCCGGTTGTATTGGCAAACCGCTCAGCTACCGAAGGAACCCGGAATGCCTGCCCAAAGGAAGTGCGGATATTCATCCCCGGCCAGAGTCTAAGATTTAAACCGGCCCGGGCTACAGGCCGCGATTCGCGCGCTGCGCCATCAATCTGAACCGTTTCATAACGGAAACCCAGGCTGGTAGTCAGCCTGCCAAATTTCCCATCGAGCTGAGTATATACCCCCAACGTATTTCCGCTGTGTGTACCGGTGCTCTGAATGGTATCGCCATTAAACACATACGTACCGCCATACAGGCTATCGCCGTCTATAGAAGAGTATGTATAAGTGGCACCGGTAACCCAGTTGATTTTATCCAGAAAGGTAGTCTGATATAAAAAATCGTTGTAAATGATCGAATTGTTGGTGGACTGATTGGTATTGTTCTGGTTGCGGTTGCTGAGGTATCTTCCTCTGTACCAGAAAAGGCTTTTTCCATTGGGTGTAAGGTATTTGATCACGGGATCTATACCTGCGACGGTGGAAAGCTGTTTTCGGTATCCGCCATTGGCGTCTGTGGGGGTAAGTGCGCCACCCGATACGATCCTTTCTGTACCGTTGACAGTGGTATCGGGGTAATAGCCTTTCCAGTAAAGGATACTCCCGCTGGAATCTATGCTCACACTTGCATTCAGGCCAAAAGTGAGTCCCGGCACATTTTTCGGTTTAAACTTCAGCATAATGAGGTTGCGGTACTCTTCTGCATCTGTTCCTTTCCGGTAGCCGGTTTCTTTGATAAAATTGCTCTGAAGGGTGAAGTCCATGATCCCGATTTTCCGGCTGTGAAAAATATGGGTGGACGCAGACCATGCGTTTTTGTCGCCGTCCCAGTCTATGGCACGGTTGGCCGGAGGGCCATACATGCCCAGTCTCAGGCGGACGGAGGTTTTGGGTTTTTCCTCCGGGTCGGCGGTGACGATGTTGATCACGCCACCGAGCGCAGAGGAACCATAAAGAACCGAACTGGCGCCTTTCATTACCTCCACCTGGGAGATATTGTCAACAGGAATCAGGTCGAGATTGGCTGTACCGGCGTCACCGGTAAGAAGTGGCAGCCCGTCGAGTGTCACCATTACCCGGCTGCCCACACCGTAGGCGTAACCCGAACTTCCGCGAATATTGATCTGACCGTCCTGATTGTCCACGCCGGGAATCTGAGACAAAGTCTTATCAATGGAAGGCGTAGCCTGAAGGTTGATAGCCAGCGGTTTGACGACTTCGATTGAAACGGTTACATCAGACTGAGACTGGGCAAAACCTTTGGTTGCGGTGATCACGACCTCCTCAGTAGAATAGTCTTCCGAGCGGAGCGCCACATCGCGGAGGTTTTGCGGTAACTCAGTAGTAATATTGATTTTCTGGGCAGAATAACCCGTAAAAGAGTAAGAAACTTCCACAGCAGACCGGTTTCCCGCGGGGATTTCCAGCGTATATTTCCCGTCTTCGTCGGCATAGGTGCCGACACCGAGATCGGGGACAGAAATGGTGGCACCTACCAGCGGATCGCCGGAAGTAAAATCCGTAACTTTTCCGGATACCGTGATCCGCGAATTTTGGGAGTATCCCAGCACTGTAATCAGCGAATAGATCGCAGTAAGGGAAATATAAGACAGAATCGTTCGGGGGAAACTGGTCATAACATGTGGATGGGAGTGTATGGAAATTACAAAAAACTAGCGACTGACGGACAGTCTGCGCGCAAGAATATTTTCTCCATTGTTGAGGTTAATCCTCACAAAATACAAACCCTGCGAAAGCCCGGAAGTGGGGATATCAAATGAATGATGCCCGGAATAGGCATATCCGTAAAATACAGTCTCCATTTTCTGGCCGATCGCATTTACCAGATCAATTTCCACTTCGCCTCCCAGCGGCATGTCAAATTCCAGATGGCTCATTTCGGAAGTGGGATTGGGATAAAGTTTCATCTGAAGGGCGCGCTGATCCAGATCCCGGAAAATGGAGGTGCTTGTCGTATCCAGAATCCGGAATTCGAAAGAGAAAGGAAGCGTCAGAGAGGAAGAAGTGACACAGGTATCCTGTGCAGGAATATAAGTTCCCAGGTCAGCCTGAACCAATACAAAAAGACTATCATTGGCTTTGGTAGGTGTGCCTGAGATTACGAGGCATCCCCAGTTGAGGCTGGCACCACTGGCATGATCCACAGCATAATCACAACCTGGCTGATCGCAATCAAAGCTCAGTCCGAGGGAATCCAGTACGGGATTTGTGCCGACAATCTTATAACGACAGAAGGAAAAAACCAGCGGTCCGATGGCTGTATCGGTCGGAAGTACGGCCTGAAGCGTATCACTGTAAGCAACGCCAACATAAGCAGTGTGAAGCGTGTCGGGATAGAGACCTACGGTTTTAAGACTGGTATCGGGATCACAACCTGCCTGCGCCAGTGCAGAAGATTGAAAAGAAAGGGAAAATCCCAAAACGATAAGAATGAGTCTGAATACTTTCATGTTGAAGATTGGGTTAAGGTTTGCGTCCTGCATTTCGAGGATCCAATTTAGTGAAAAGCCAAAATATCTTGTAATTTTGCCTCCTACTTTTACGATTCATCGAAAGGAATATTGTCTATGTCACATGTAAAGGTAGGGTCACCTGCACCCGAATTTGAACTGAGAAACCAGAACGGACAGATGATCCGGCTTTCCGATTTCAAGGGTAAAAAAAATGTGGTTCTTTATTTTTATCCCAAAGATGAAACCGCCGGTTGCACCAAAGAAGCGTGCGGGTTCAGAGATACTTATGAGGATTTTGTTTCTTTTGGTGCCGAGGTTATTGGGGTAAGTGCCGATTCGGTTTCTTCCCACAAATTATTTGCCCTCAACCGGCGACTCCCTTTTCAGCTTCTCAGCGATCCCGATAATTATTTGAGGAAAACCTACGGAGTTTCTGCTACTCTTTTCGGATTTATACCTGGCAGAGAGACATTTGTTATCGACAAAAAAGGAATCGTCCGCCACCATTTTTCCTCCCAATACCAGATCAACAGTCATATTTCAGAAGCACTTGAAATTCTCAAAGGTTTGGAGGAAGTGTGGACAGAATGAACTCGCTGAAAACTATAGGGTTACTCTTCCTGCTTACCGCTTTTTGTCTCCCCGCCGGAGCCCAGACTTATCTCTACGCTTCCGGCCACTACGGTCGCATGCTCAAAATCAAAACCGACTGGCCCGAAATTTACCGCAATGCCAGCGCGTTTGAAGCCGGATTCTCTGCCCGGACTTCCGGAAAAAAAATCTGGCACGGCCTGTATGGTTTTCCGGAGACGGGATTTCGTTTTGTGTTTTTTTTCCCCGGAAATCCTGAGGTTTTCGGTTACGCTTTTTCGCTCTCCCCTACCCTTTCTTTTCCCATTGCACAGCGCCGCGCTTTTCAGCTTCGCTTCAACTACGATTATTCTCTCGGTATCATCACCCGCCCCTGGAACCGAACCGCAAATCCCGAAAATAATGTAATAGGTTCGCCCGTCAACAATTTTGTACGCTTTCAACTGGAATCCCGCTGGCAGGTTTCCGATTACTGGCAAATTACCCTCGGGACAGCTTATTCGCATTTTTCGAACGCACGCACCAAAGTCCCCAATCTGGGCATAAATATTCCCTCCGTTTCTCTTGGCGCTGGTTTTCAAATCAAAAAAACATACGACCATGTCATCGAAAACCGGCAGATTCCGGCTCCCGGATTTGGAAAACTGCATCTGTCTGTCGCTTTTGGATACGGGATAAATTCACAGAAATCCCCCGGTGGGCCACTTTACCCCGTTTATTCTGGCGAAGTTGCTATCCATACTATCCGCAATCACAAAATCAGACTTGCGGCCGGCGTAAAATATTTTTTTGTCGAAAGTCTTTACGCTTTTATTCTCAATCAGGACATACCTTTCGAAAATCCCGGTAAGGCGGCTACCGGCCTGATTGTGTATAGTGGCGGCGAGTTTTTGATGGGACATTGGGCCATTGTTGCCCATTTTGGCCCTTATGTCAAAAAACCCTATCAGATGAATTATCTGCTTTACACCCGCTTTGGCACAAGATGGTACCTGTACGACCAGCAGGAGAATAGCCGCTTTCAGCCTTTTGCCGGAGTGTATGTACACGCACACAGTGGCGAGGCCGATTTTGCAGAGTTTTCTCTGGGCTTTTTGTTTTAGAATTTTTCCTTTTTTATTCCATAATCACCGTACCCGGAGGTAAGAAATACGAATATTTATCGTTTTTTCCACCGCATAAACCTTCCAACTGGCCAATACTTTTGTGTTTAAAAACTCACATGCATTTAGCCGGGTGCAATAATTCATGAGAATTTGAATCCTTTTCAAGGGAAATATGGGGTAATATTACCATGTCATGAAACAGAAACTCCTTACATCTTCTGACTGGGTAGATAAGATCCTGGCTTTATGCAGCAATCTCCTTGATTTTGCTACTCGAAAGCGGGTTTCGCCTATATTATGGAAACACAGCGATATACCTTCCTATCGGACCAGGATATTTTTCTCACTCACGGTTGTTGCGATTGTTCTTGGGTTTCTGGCACTTATTCCCAGCATTATATTGTCTTTTGTGCATAAAGTCCCGGCAGTGGCCTTGATGGATTTACTCGTTTATTGTAGCATTCTTTCTGTATTTTTTCTGCCAAATCTATCCTTTCAAACGAGAGTCTGGACTCTGATTTCCATATTTTATCTGCTCGGGGTATTTCTGCTTATTTTTCTGGGACCATTTGGTGCCGGCCTGATTTACCTGTTTGCTTTTCCGGTATTGTCAGGGGTTCTGTTGGGGATAAAAAATGCGATATACAGCCTCGTCATCAATTTGTTTACTGTTTTTATGATCTGGGGCTGTCTGATTGTAGGAATTCCTTTTGAGGTGTTGCTCGGCAAGTACACTGCCAGCGTCTGGGCCGTTGTAGCAATAAACTTCATCACCCTCAACTTCATCGTAGCCGTACCCCTTGCGCTGCTGGTAGAAGGATTGGAAACCAGCCTGCAAAAGGAAAAAACAGCAAAAGCTGCCCTGAAAGCCGGGCAGGAAAAACTCCTCAAAGCCAAAGAAAAAGCCGAAAAAGCCGACAGGCTCAAATCTGCCTTCCTTTCCAATATGTCGCATGATATCCGTACGCCGATGAATGCTATTCTGGGCTTCTCCCACCTGTTGCAGGAAGGAAATGTAGAAGAAAATGAACACAAAGAATACCTCCGGCATATACAAAACAGTGGCAATCAGCTTTTGCATCTTATTGATGATATTATAGATATATCCAAAATTGAAGCAGGCGAGCTGACCATTCGACCTACCATCTGCCGGCTCAATGATATGCTCAGAGAACTTCATGCAGCGTTTTCGCTCAGCACCCGAAAATCTCCCGAAGTGGAAATTTTGCTGACACCCGCCATTTTGGACGACAAACTCTCCATTATCACTGACAGCTTCAGGCTTCAGCAGGTATTGATAAATCTTTTGTCCAATGCCATTAAGTTTACGGAAAGAGGAACAATAGAAATGGGATATACATTCCGGGACTTCCGCACGCTTGAGTTTTTTGTCTCAGATACAGGTGCAGGGATTCCTTTTGAGGGGCAATCCTATATATTTGACCGTTTCAGAAAAATAGAACACGCCACCCGGCTCAACGAAGGTACCGGGCTCGGACTTGCGATATGCAAGAGCCTGGTGGAAATGATGGGAGGGCGAATCTGGTTTGAATCTACACCCGGAAAAGGAACGAAATTCTCATTTACCCTGCCATTTGCATTGGCCGGTGAAGTCCTGGAAGAAGAAGCCGGGCCATCCAAAATTTCCCACCTCAACTGGGGAGAAAAAACCATATTGATTGCCGAAGACGACGATACCAGTTTTCAGGTGCTTTCGCGAATGCTGAGAAAAACCAATGCTAAAATTATCCACTGCCAGACCGGGCGGGAAGCCGTGGACATATGCGAGTTTTTCGAAGACATCGACCTCGTGCTGATGGATATTCAGATGCCGGAAAAAGACGGGTATCAGGCCCTGAAAGAAATCAGGCAAAAAAAAACTGACCTCCCGGTCATTGCACAGACCGCTTTTGCCATGGCAGGAGAAATGGAAAAAGGCCTTTCTGCCGGATTTAGCGATTTTCTCACCAAACCTATCCATCCCAAAAAACTCTTTAAGGCGATGAGTCCGTTTCTGGTTTAATCGCGATTATCAAAAAGAATCTTATATTAAGCCTGTATTAACAACAATACAGGACATGCTACTTTTACTTTCAAAGTTACTGATGTTTTTTTCGGGGTGGAAAATTGAAGGCCAGGCCCCTCCTGAGAAAAAATACATCATGGTCGTAGGCCCGCACACCAGTAGTTGGGATTTTGTGTTTGGGCTCGCCACCAAAACAATTCTTCGCTTACCCACCAAATACCTCGGCAAGGCAGAGTTGTTTCGCGGACCTTTTGGCGGGTTTTTCAGAGCGGTAGGCGGCTATCCTGTAGATCGGAGCGCACACCAGAACCTTGTGGATGCTGTGGTTGAGTTGTTTAACCAGCACGACGCTTTTTCCATAGCAGTTGCCCCTGAAGGCACAAGAAGTTATACCCCCGAACTCAAAACCGGGTTTTACCATATCGCGCGTAAGGCCAACATACCGATTCGCATGGTCGGGCTCGACTACGCAAAAAAAGCTGTTACCATCGCTGAGCCATTTTTCGCGGGCCCCGACATGGAAGCCGATATTCAAAAGGTTGTGGATTACTTTCGCAATACCGGAGCAAAATATCCGGAGAAGACGATACGGTGAGATAGCCAGGCTTCGGTTTATTCCTTTAAGGAACCCCTTTTCTCCCGCCTCCCCACCGGAATTTGCCCTACCCTAAAACCAAGCCCCAAACCGAAAGAGATATACCTTTCCCAGTTAGTTGTCCAGCTATTCGTAGCGATAAAATACCGGTGAAAATGTGCAAACCCATCCTGGGATATTTGAGAATCGAACTTCTGGATAGTTTAATACTCCACGAAGATACTTTTTCAAAAACGGATATTACCAATCAATACATTTACCTCAAAACTCACCAACCATTGCGTAGAAGAGCCGGAGAGCGTTTGATTTGTTGTAATGACAAACTGTTCAACATAAGAAAAGCCATAACCTACACTTACCGAAGCAGCCAGAAAAGGCAGGATTGTTATTTCTGATCGGGCAGCTACATTGCCCATATACACATAATCCGCAATGCCACTCACGGCATTTTGTGCATACCGTATATGTTCAAATTCCGGAAATAGATATGAAAAATGGCGATAGTTCAATTCTCCGTAAAAAGAAATTCTGGAAAAAATATAGCCAAACCCGTAGCGATATCCGATTTGAAACCCCTGAGGTAGGCGATTATCAAAATCAAAAAAATAATCATCCAACAAATCCCAATTCCCCGATAAGGTATGCCGCCTGTACGTAATATGTAAGCCGGGGCTATAAGCCTGGATTTTCCCTGCATTTCTAAATTTGAACAGGGTTGTATTCAAGCTCAGCCGAATTTGTATGCTATCGGCTTCGGGTTTGTCCTTTGCAAAACCGGAGAAAAAACAGACGAATAGGACTGCAAGTAAAATCAAACTCGCTTTGAAGGGTACATCTTTCATACTATTCTTTTATGAGCGTGAACTTTTTGTAAACGATCTCTTTCTCTGTTTCCATACTAAAGTGATACATCCCGGAAGGCTCATTTGACAAGTCAATAGTTAAAGAGTGCGGAATCGATTGTATAAAAGTTTGAGACCATATTACTTTCCCATGAAAGGAGGTAATGACACATTTTACATTTTTCCACTTGGTAAATAAATTAACCGAAATCAGTCCCCTAGATGGGTTAGGATAGATTGAAATCAAATCCCCAATCGCAGGTGTGGTAAAGTTGGCCGTATCTGGAAACGACAAAGGCTGAAATGTATTTACATTTTCCGGAACAGGCTCAAAATTAAGGCCACACCCTTCAGCCACTTCACATGAGCTAATATTAGCAAGAAGCCGATTCCCATACTCAATTTTAAACCCTGTCATAAATTTCACAGAACTTCCCGCCCGGAATGTATAGTCGCTGAGATTTGAAACCGTCATATAAGATGGCGTCTGCTGAATGGTAGTTTGCATATTATTCGGGGATACAACAATAGAACTCGCAGCCTGAATAAGAATGGCATTTTTCTTTTGCCAGTCATTTCCGGGATACAGATTTCCAAAAATTTCTAGTTGCTCCTGGCATATTCCTATGGGATCTATCCCATTTAAGGTTTTTCCTCCCCCCAAATAAGTGTACCAGTCAAACTCAATTCCTGATTCATGAGCCTTTTCAATATTTCCTTGATTCACTCCAGCCTCAGATTCTTCACAGGTTAATGCGCCACTACTTTGAATAGCGACAACTCTATGGTTTTCATCAAAGGATGGCGCACCTGAGGATCCCCCTTCTACAATTCCCAGCCCTAAATTGTATTCTACCTCATAACATTTACCTGCGGCAGTTGTACCAACTACTTCTCCTTTTGATACTTTTTTTAGATCCCCCTGAGGATGGTGGATAGTAACGATCTCATCGGAAGGCCAATTACTTCTTTTATCCCGATTCCATCCTGAAAAATAAATATTGTATCCTAAAGGAATACTCTCCAAAGATTTTAGTAATCCCAGGTCAGGACAACTTCCTGCAGAGGATATATTGGAGGTCACAACTTCCACTCCCACAGTTTGCATTTGATCATTACCTGTATTGAGTTGACAATTGGGCGTCTGAAAATTATAGTAAATAGTCCAACTTTCATGTTCAACTGATTCTGGTCCCCCAACAATTTGGTCTGCCGACCCAATCGCAATATGCCTGGCGGTGAGTATATAAGGAGTAAAATCATTATTGGTATTATTAATTAATTCAAGTTGCTAGTTGTTGTATTAACTGATCAATCCCATGTACTAAAATGAAACCCATGAGCTTAATGATAAATCCCTGAATAGAGACCGCATGTATTTTCTTGAAATCTTCCCTGAATGATACTGAATACGGTTTCAATATATCGTCTCTGTTGTTTCTTCCAGAGTGAAATGCGATTAAAAGTATCTTCCTTTTCGAGTTCTTTTTTGCGACAAATGTTCAACTCAATTTGGTCTAATTCCCAGGCTAAATCTTCGAAGAGATAGTCGGTAAATCCACTATCTCCATAGAGTTCACTTCGGAGCAGCAAATTCATCGGCAGGGCTTCTAGTCCTCTGATTTCAGCCCAGAACCTGGGACGAAGGCGATTTCGACAGGGAACCCTGTCTCGGTGGTGATCAGAAAGACCTTAAAGCCATGAAATAGCTTTCGTTTGGCGACACATTTTCCCCGGAATTGTTCTCCACTCAGGATTCGGGCGCGGGAAATCCGGATGTTATGGCAAACGGCCACAGGAAAAGAATCGACCAAATAGCGGGCTGAATCATGGCTATGCTTAGACAAATCGGCCAATAGGTGAAATACGGCCAAATCAGTTCCCAATTCTCCGAAAGCGGCATGAAGCCGTCAGTTCAGAAGCCGAGGCGAAACATCTGCGGGATATGCCGCTCCGATTGAAGATAGCTCATCGATTGGGCCTGGGTTCCCGCCAAAGAAAATACTCGAAACAGGGTCGTTAGCACTTCTACCATCACTCATTTGGCAGCGATTATCTTCTTTATGGCCAATGGTTTTTGAGAATATCATCAATTATGATGTATATTCCGATTACTTGATCAAGCATAGGGTTCTTAGTTAGGGTGATGTGGTAATCTCCTTTAAAACCCTTTTTTTTCAAAAATCTTTAAGAACTTGTTGCTAACTAGCAACTTGGGTTAATTAATACTCCTGAACCAATATTGTCTGTTTCGACGATTCCGATTCTGCTTCGAAAGAGAATTTTTACAACAGATCGTATTTCATTACACCATTCATTTGCCCAATTTGGACAATTTGCGTCAATGTCGCATTGCTGATCAGCCTCACCTATATCCTGCACTCGAAATATATAACTAATCTTATTTATGTGGAATGGAGCAATTATTTCCTGGTTATTGGAATGATGGTTATATTCTATTGTTACATCTTCCATGGGTAAAATCCCTGTACTAAACCTTCCATGAGGTTGATTATTGAGTTCAGTAAATGCACCATAACATCTCGATCCCGTAGAATCGTAAAAAAACAGAGAAGCGCCTTTAGGAAGAAGAAATTGATCACAAGAAATACGTAATCCTTTTGAGCCGGGAGATATTAGCCGTAATCGCCAAACAATCTTCTCACTTTCGATAGAATCCCATCTCCCCAATCTCAACATATCAATATCCAAAGGGGTAACGAGTCCAACTGTATTTTTGGTATAGGTAGATTTTGTCGGATTATTAAATAAAAAATCCAGAGAATCATTATTAAAATGAGGAAGTTCTAAAATCGGAATTTCCGAATTTAATTCGTATTGTTTACTAAAAGGTAATATAGGTAATGACACCTGTGCGTCTAAAGTTTGAAAGAAAATGGAGGTGTCTATTAATACAATTAAGCATATCTTTAAAGTGAACATTTTCATGGTTTACTCTATTTGATAGTTGATAAGATTAAAAACAGCATCATAGCCTCCCTGATTAGATATTGCCTGCTTTTTAACAATTCCAACCCCTTTTGAAAACCAAAGTTTTCGATAGGCTTGTCCATAGTTAAAATTGTCAGCAGATTGAATGACCGATTCATATTTCACCCCTTCCACAACCAATGAATCTAAAATTTTAACTTTTTCCCGGGGACTAAAGCCACTTGAGTCTTTCGATATGCGGTGTGCTCCTCCTATCGAATAGGAAAGTGAAAAGGTATAACCATCATCCTGAGTTGATACATCTGTTCGGAAATTCGGACTTTGCGTGCAGGTATAAAACAGACTATACCCTTCCCCGAGATATGGCAGATTGCCTATTATATGATCCCTCCGGTTTTTCACCCGCATCGTATCAAAAACCCCACTGGCACTATCCTGATATACATACCATGACCCGGAATCGGGAACGGCAAAATAGGCGCGCATTTCCTCATCCAGCGGGAAAAAGGGTTTGGGAGGAATCGGCTTGCGGCAAGACCCGATACAACACATGGCAACGATAATAAGCAGGAGAATATAGTTAAGGCTTTTCATGGGTAGAGGATGGATTAGTAGATGGAAAATTGGTTTTCAAATAGTCTATTTCTTCTTTTAAGGTAAGAATGCATAAGGTCAATTCCTCTACTTTTTCCAACAACTGAACCTGAAGCTCTCCCACATTTACCGATCCTGTCGCTTCGTATTCCTCCGCAGACTTAATCCTGGGGAGATGGTGATTTTCCGAAATGTATAGTTTCAGTTCCCCCAAAGGCATTAACGGATATTCAGGATCAAATACATAATCCGGAATCGGGGTAGCCAGCACTTCCAACTGTCGTGCCCATACAAATCCGTCGGATTGTACTTTGAAGTTTAACGCTCCTCCGCTGTTGTAAATCCCCATATCTCCTCCCTGCAAATGTAAGCGGTGAAGGGGATTCGTAGTGCCAATACCTACCTGCCCTGTCTGAGTTAGCACCATCGTAGTGCTCCAGGTTACGGGTTGCCCATAAACCGGTGTATTGGAAGAAAATTTGAATTGCATTTGATTTGCCCAGTTTGGATATACAATTTGAGATGCCTTTGTTCCCGGATATAAAAACCGGGCATTTCCATTGGGAGCATCGGGGTAGGCATTCCAACTGATGAATCCTTCACTATTTCTTCCACCGATAAACATCCGATTACCAGCATTAAACTCAATACAATCATAATGCACAATATCTGACCACTGGGAAGGCAAACCCGTAACCGGATTTTGGCCAAAGACAATAGAAATACATACAATCAAAATCGTCACAAAAAGCAAATCGTTGTTTTCATCGCAAGTCTAGGTTAGGTTGAGGTTATAGATTTCCCGCTTCATCAGTTATGGCTGATAAAGAAGGAAAAAACGGCAATGGGGATGGCTTATATTGAGTTATCCATCGTGCTTGAGACCCAACCTACAAAAAAAAAAATGAAATGCCAAAATATTTCCCTACAATTTTTAGATTTTTCTAAAAATGAAGTTTTGGGTTTTCAATTTAAATGATTAGGGAACACAAAAACGGATGATATACATAGAGTTGTGGATATCGAGTGCAGACCAATCCGCAAAGAAAAATTTAAGCAGAAAAGTTATTTCCCCTCCATATCAATATACTTTTTCAGGGCGATATTGATCACGTCCTTGATGCGAATGCCTTTGGCTATAGCTATAACGCGTGCGCGTTCGAGCACTTCGTGAGTGATCATGGTGCTGAAGGGGCTTTCAACTACGGGCATTTCCATCTGGTCGGCATTAGGTTTGCGGGTCCATTTGGGGGCGACAGGGATGACTTCGTCAAAAGCGTTACTATCGAGCGCTTCTTCGATAGTATCGAGAAAACTTTTCCTTTTTCCGGAGGAACTGCTGCGTGAAGTTGTCGGTTTTTTCTTTGGTGTGGAGATATTTTCTTCAATGGTACCGAGAAAGCGCTTTTTGCGGCCAGGCGAAGCGGGGCGCTTTTGCGGTATCAGATCCACAAGCACATCCTCATCAAAGGCGTCTCCCAATTGTTCCAAAAATTTCTTCGCCATTATTCGGGTTTTATCAGTTATGCTGCTACTTCGGCTTTGAGTCTGCTTTCCACTTCGTAGGCCAGGTTGAGGTAATCTTCCGCACCGTTGCAGTTTGCATCGTACTGGAATATATGTTTGCCCATGCTCTGACATTCGGCGAGGGCGATATTGCCGCGGATCATGGTATCGAAAATGGCCTCACCGTACTGATTTTTGGCGTGTTCGAGTACATCGCGGTGGAGCACTTTCCTGTTGTCGTACTGAGTAGCCACGATGCCAAGAAGGTCGAGCTGGTTGTTCATCCGGGTTTTGACTGTGCGCAGGATTTTGATAAAGTCGGTCATACCCTGAAGCGCGAGAAACTCGGGCTGGAGGGCGATGATGACAAAGTCGCTGGCAGTGAGTGCCGAAATAGTGAGTGCACCAAGAGAGGGCGGACAATCGATCAGGATAAAATCATAGATATTTTTGATCACCTGGAGACTTTCCTGGAGAATAAACTCCTTGCCCACCTCCATATTTTTTTCAAACCCTGCGAGGTGAACCGAAGAAGGCACAATATCAATGTCTTCGAGGTTTTGGATCATTTTGCGGATATCGTCCTGGAAAGCGAGCACCTGATAAATGGTCTGGTCCTGCTTTTTAAGTCCGAGCGCAAAAGTGGCATTGGCCTGGGGGTCCATATCGATGACAAGGACTTTTTTACCCGTGCGGGCCAGCGCGGCGGCAAGGTTGACAGTGGTAGTGGTTTTTCCTACACCACCTTTATGATTTGCGATGGCAATTACACTCATTCCGTTTTCGCTATAATCAATCTCGTTTTGTGTGCTTACCAAAATTAGGCAAAGAGAGACAGAATAAAAAATGCTTACCGGTGATTGATTGTTTTTTTATTGGATAATTGGGGGTGGGAGAAGAATTTTTTTATCGACCCGCTGGAAAGCTATTTCGGGCAGCACAACCATAGTTTCTGTGTCAATTCCTTTTTTCTTCCAGTAAACGATATAATTTACTTTCGCTTCCACTGGCAGAAACCCGGAGCCCGTCAATTGATTTATTTGATCCTTGAAATGCTGAGAAAAATTAAGGACAATTTCTCCTTTCTCATCAACGCATCCTTGTGGAGTAACCTTCAGAATATCACCGCTGACAAGATTTTTGACAACGTGCGTATTGCTGTAAAAATAGTCCAGCCATAAATCTTTATGCGTGAGCTGTATGATCAGTGTGTCCGGGGGCAGATAGTCGGTGTTGTCATACGTTTTTTCGAGGTTGTCTATCTGTATCTGATCGAAAATGTGTCCGTTTAGATGAATGGAGAGATTTGTTTTGGCACGTGTCAGTGCGACATATACTTTCCGGAAATCCTCGTCTGCTTTAAAGGCAAAATTCCGGAGCATAAGAAATACATTGTCAAATTCCTTTCCTTTGGTCATGTGGATAGTAGAAACGAGGATTTTTTCGCTGGTTTGTTCATGAAAATCCTCTTCCCGTGACTCCAAGACAAAGCTTTCGAGCTCAGACCGGTACCTGACTTTTGGGTTTTCTGCCTCAAATTTCCGGATCAGATTGTGGCATAATTCATAACGGGAACTGCGATAAAAAACGTCCTTCAATTTCCTTTTGGCAAATTCCCAACGGTCCTCAGAAATGGTTGGAGTGGATATTTTGTCGTCAATTATCTGGAGAAAATATCTGATTTCCCGAAGATCACGCAGGCTAAAGCCTTCATTGGTCTGGATTTGTTTTGCCGGAATGCCTTGACTCAACAATATGCCTGTAATCTGAAGTACGTCGCCATTGGTTGGGGTGATAATGCACGTACTGCCCGAAAGCGGTGCGTCTATAACTGCTTTGACCAAAGGGGTGATGATCTCTTCTGATTTGTACCTGACAACTGCCAAAGTACCGTTTTGATGACTTTGAGCAACAATGGGCAGGGTTTTCAGCCGATTGGGTATTTTTTCTGCAAAAACATTGGCAAACTCCACCAGATTGTGCCGGCTTCTGAAGTTTTCGACAAGTTCGTGTTTAGTCGCATTTTTTTCATTGATGAAATAATGCATATACTTTGAACTACTTTTTCTGAATTCAAATATATTCTGGTCATCATCACCTACGGCGATGATTTTCATATCGTCGTTTCTTTCGGTCAGCGCGAGAATCAATTGAAATTCCTCCTCACTCATATCCTGCGCTTCATCAATCACAACCACCGTTTTGGTAATTCTTCCCTGTTCGACCTGGCCATTTCTGATTTTCTCCACCGCTTCCCGGATGATTGTGGAAGATTTTTCCAGACTTCCGGGTTTTCCGAGCAGATCAAAACAATACGAATGGAAAGTTCTGATTTCAATAAACCGGGCTGCATTTCCGATCAGGTCATACAATCTTGTTTTGAACTCTGTGGCTGCGGCTCGGGAAAAAGTGATCATCAGGAGTTGTTCGTGTTTGACTTCTTCCATAAGGAGAAGGGAGGCAAGTTTGTGTACAAGAATTCGCGTTTTGCCGCTGCCAGGCCCTGCGGCTACTACCATATATTGTGAGTCGTTGTCGTTGATGATATTCAGTTGTTTAGGGGAGAGTTCGCCAAAAATCCGCCTGAATTTGGCGGGTGTGAGCGGTCTGGTTATTTCTTTTTCCTTGCTACCGGGAAAATATTTCCGGAGAAAGCTGCTGTAGTTCAACTGAAAATAATCCTCGACAAACTGCAGGGCACTCTGATAGTCTTCAATCATTTTTTTTGCATACTCGCCTACAATATGGATTTGCTGGGTTTTGTTTTTGTAAAACTGATCCAGTTTTTCATAGTCTTCTGCTTTGTACCTTTTTTTGTTGTCCTGTTCGGTGCGTTCGATGGTGAGCCGGTTGTACAAAACGAGAAATCCTCCTTCGATTTTCATTGCACCGATCCGGGAGAGATAAAAGAGGGTGTCTTCAACTTCCTCAATGGTAATTTTTTCTGAAAACAGGTCCGGCTGATTTTCCCAGGCCGCTTTTAATTCGTGAACCGAAAACTCTGTCAGGACCACATCCATTCCTGCATCTTCGCTGTTTCCATTGACCTGGATTTTCTGGTAGAGGTATTCAATAAAAAACCGGGCGATTGTTTGGCGTTTCTTTAGTTTTTGGCGTAGTACCTCTTTAGTATGAATAAAAACTACAGCCATATGATTAGGAGAAGAATTGGTTTTTTGCCGTCTTATCCATTTTATAATTGCCCAGAAATTGAGGATCGTTTTTATTCGCTGAACAGAAACCGATTCGACTCCCCTGTTTTCTGCATTTTGGTTGAGTTCTTTCAGGTTGTATATGTATTCTGTTTCATCCAATGCCTCGAAAAGAAATTTCTCTACCGCTGCCATCTGGGTGAAAATTCCGAGGGAGCGTTTAGGCGTATCGCCTTTGTCAACATAGGCCGTCAGGTCTTTGGTATCTGCGAGTATCTGTTCTTCACGAAGAATATTGATAATACCGATCACTGTTTCCTTCCTCAAACCCAGATGATCTGCGATATAGTCAACCCTTGATTCTGCTACTTCCGTACCTGCTTCGGCTCTTGATTTGGTTGAAATAAGTTTTTTGATAATGCGCGTTGCATGCATTTTTTGAGTTTCATCCAGGTTTTCCGAAAGATTGATTTTGTCTATTGCCTCCTGCGCGTTTTTGGATAAAATGCTGTTGGCGAAAACCCGGGGCATATTATGTCCGCGTTTCAGGTATCCTGCTTCTTCAAGGGCGGCAATGGCCGTAGTTACCCGCGTTTCTATTTCCCGGATATTTTCATCCCAGCCGGCTTTTCGGGCTATTTCGAGTGCAGAGTTGGAAACCATGGATCTAAACCTGGTAATCTCCTTGATGGCTTTCCATATCTGCTGGATTTCGTTAATGTTTAACCGGGTCTGGTTGAGCAGCACAAAGTGCCGGTTCAGATCATCTTCATTAAAAAGAACAAAACACTCAGCCTCGATATTTTCATCGCGCCCGGCCCTACCGGCTTCCTGTACATAGTTTTCGAGTGAATCGGAAATTTCGTAGTGAATGACCATCCCGACATCAGGTTTGTCCACTCCCATACCGAACGCAGAAGTCGCCACCATGACCGATACTTCTCCGGATATAAAGGCGTTTTGGTTTTCGGATTTTTTTTGAGCCTCCATTTTTCCGTGATAGGGGAGGGCTAAAAATCCATCCTCTTTCAACTGGCTGGCGATATCCTCGGCTTTTTTTGTTCGGGAAACATATACAATCGTGGGGCAGTTTTTGGCTTCAATCAGGTTTCGCAGCATCTGGTATTTGTCTGTTTCATCCTTTGGCGATAATACCTGATAGGTGAGATTGGTGCGGGAGGCGGTGGAGGTGAATAATTGTAGGGTAATACCCAGCTTCTCCTGAAAATAGGCGCAAATGTCTTCAATTACTTTTTGTTTGGCAGTAGCCGTAAAACAGGAAACCGGGATAGGAAATTCTCTGTTTTTTTTCTTCTGCAATTCCCTGATAAAGTCGCCGATATACAGATAGTCCACTCTGAAATCCTGTCCCCAGGACGAAAAACAATGTGCTTCGTCAATCACAAACCGCACAACGTTTCTGTTGAGAAGCAGCCGCTCGATACTTTTTGAGCGCAAGGATTCAGGGGAGATATAGAGAATAGAAGCGGAGCCATCTTCCACTCTTTCATACGATTTGGCTCTTTCGATAGGATCGAGAAGGCCATTGATGGTTACCGAATCTGTGATTCCCTTTTTTTCGAGGTTGTCAACCTGATCTTTCATCAGAGACTGGAGCGGGCTGATGATTACGGTAAGCCCCCTTACACTATTGCCGCTCATGAGTGCCGGCACCTGAAAAGTAATGGATTTACCTCCGCCGGTAGGAAACACTGCGAGAAGCGACTGGTCGCTGATGGCAGCCTTTACGGCCTGTTCCTGAAGGGCAACTCCGTCAAAAGTTCTGTAAGAGTCGTACCCAAAGTATTTTTTTAATCCTTTAAAAATATCAAGTTCTGCATGGCAATAATCACAACCTTGGATACAGGGATTATTTTTGAGCAGAAACATTATCCGCTCTACGCCGGGAAATTGTTTTAAAACCCAGGGAGGTGTGATGGAATTTCGGTCGTTGCTGTGGATCAGCGAAAGGCAATAGGCGAGTTCGACCGGCGAATCAGCTATCAATTTCTCCAGATTCGCTCTGTGACAGATGTGGTTTTGAAACTCCTGTAAAATGAGATGCCCAGGGTACTCCTGTTGAGAATGGTATGAGGTATAATTGAAAAATCCGCAAAACTCCGGGCAGTCTTTTAAAAGAGAATAATAAATCTGCCGGAGGTATTCAGGTAATTGCCCGAAAGCCGAAACTTCATCAAAAAACAGATCTTTTGCCTTTATCGAATCACTTACCGGATTGTTGAGCTCTTCGGTCTGAAGTTTGTCATCTTTTACCAGCGCATGATAAGGCCTTGCAGGAAAAAGAAGGGGGGAAAGATAAAGCGTGTCGATGATATTGGCTTTGGAAATCCCTGCTTCTTCCACAACGGTTTTTATATATTGCAGATCATGGTGGATAATATTGTGGCCGCATAAAAAAACGGTATCCTTCAAAAAGTGGGCAAGTCCTGCAATATGGCTGGATCGGAAAAAGTCATTATTTTCCTTAATACAGCCAATATCCAGTATTCTTTTATTGGAAGGATTAACCTCAGTATCTATAAAAGCAATTTTCTGCATATTTGGGTTGGTAAAATACACGCCCAAACAAAATATACAATCCCGGAATGAAAATCAACAGAAATGCCCGGGTAGATTTTGTGGAAAATACCACAAATAATCATTCCCGGGCATTTCTTATCCCTCAATTCGCCGTCAGCTCCCTCAGTTTTTTCTGATAGGCGCCGTTTTCCGGATCCAGTGTAATTGCCTGCCGAAAATCTGCTTCGGCTCTGACCGGGTCACCCATTTTCATGTGAATATCGGCGCGAATGGCGAATATTTTTGCGTCGTGCGGATTCAACTCCAGCACTTTGTCGTAATCGGCTAATGCTTTGTCATAGCGTTTTTTGTCGTAATACATCTCCGCACGATCTCTGTATGCACTGCCATAACCGGGGTTGATGGCGATTGCCTTGGCAAAATCAGACAGCGCATTGTCGGGCTGGTTGAGCTCTGCATAGAGTTTTCCCCGGAAATAATAGCCCGTAGCATCCAGCGGATTCCGGCGGATTACTTCCTGAAAATCGGCCAGCGCTTCCTGATTTTTTCTGACATACTGATACGCCTTGCCCCGATAGATATAGCTGTTGATATCGTCAGGATTGAGCCTGATGAGCACTGTGTAATCATCAATGGCTTTGTAAAACATCCGCTGACGATCAAACAAATAGGCCCTGCTGTTGTAATAAGTGATATTGTTGGGCTCAAGCAAAATCGCATGCGAATAATCGGCAGTCGCTTTGGAGAAGGCTCCGGTTTTTTCATACAAAACTCCGCGTTTGTAAAATGCCGCTCCGTCTTTGGGGTACGCGACTACAATTGCTGAGTATATAGCTATGGCCTCCTTTATTTTTCCTTCCTTTTCAAACTGAAAGGCGCGGCTGCTCATGGAGTTGAGGCTTTCGGTGGTGGTTTCTTCCACTACGGGACTGCTGATAATCTGAATATTGCCCTTGGCCAGTTCCGGCTCGTTTCGCGGGGTTTCGAATTCGGGTTTTTCTACAGAAAGTGTTGGCGGTACTTCCTCATTTTCGTCTATGGGCGTCATCTCGCTTGCGAGATAAAAACCTCCGTCCACTTCGTCGTCAAGTAAAATTTTGCGGTTGTAATGTGCCTTCAGGTGTTTGGGATTGATCCGGATAGCTTCTTCGTAATCTGCGATCGCCTGATCGTTTTGGTGCAGCCGCTGAAACAGTCTTCCCCTGTCGTGATAGGCGTTGGCATCCAGCGGGTTCAGGGCAATGGCCTCATTGTACTGGTTGAGTACTTCGTCGTACATGCTGAGTCCGTAATAACATTTGGCCATCATGTGATTGATGAGTCCGTACTCGGCTGTGCCAGATCCACTGATCTGCTGGAGATAACTGAGTGATGCCTGATAGTTTTCGTTTTGAAGGTAAATACTTCCCAATACCCAGTAAACCATATCGTCCACACCACCTGAAAGCAAACCTTCCTGTAATTCGTAAATGTCGCTGAAAGCCTGTTTGCCAATATCTTCCAGGCGAAGGGAAAGGTCATCCTGCGAATTGCTAAGTGCAATATACCGGATATGAATTTGGGCCGAATCTTCCTGTGTTTTCGGGTAATTGCCCCAGACGACAAGATCGGCATTATATACTTCTCCGATTCTGCGGGCTTCTTCAAAATTGTCAGGACAGGCGCCTTCGTCAATATAAACCGCCTTAATATTCAGTTCGCTACTTTCCTCAAGCGAATTGAGGCGGTCGCGAACGGCAATTTCGTCAAATGCATCTACTGATTTGCAGCCGGGATACGGGCGGAAAGGCAAAATCAGCACATTATAACTTTCGCCTGTGGCGAAAGCGTTGAGATAACTGGTTTCATTTTTTTGCGCACCCGGGGAGAAAAGATTCATCAGCAAAAATATTCCCGCAAAAGTAGCTGCTATTCCCACGCCTATTCCGGCGATGTTTTTCCACTTTGGAAAGAGGTCTATCACCGAACGGGTGCGGGTAGGGCGAGTATAAGTATTTCGGTAGGAAGGTTCTTCATCAAGCGGCCCCGAATAAGTATAGGTTTGCTCCTGATGCGAATAGGGATTGTGGGTTTCTTTGGCCACCGGTTCCTCCTGCTTCTTTTCTTCCACAGGTGGTTCACTTTTCTCGGCCTTTTGCTCCTGCTGGTCGGGTTGCTGATATAACTGTATTTCCCGTGATACCGGGGAAGTGGTTTCTTCCTGCACAGGCAATTCTTCCAATTCTTCCTCTTCTGCCAGTGGGATTTCTTCTGTTGTTTTTCCTTTTCCCCATTTTAATGAAAGTGCTGAGATCGCATTTGTCTCCATCAGCCTTTGGGTTGCAAAAGGGAGTGTTTCTGAGCCGATTCCTCCTGGCCGGGCCTGGAAAAACAGGGGAGCAGAAATGATTACACTATCTTCTTCCTGATTATCATCCGATTCCTCTTCCAGTAAATCCGGTTCGAATTCGATTTCAGTTTCTTCTTCCATCGCGGATTCGGCTTCTATCATATCAAAGAAGTCTGGCGTTTCTTCCATGATCTCTTCTGCGGGAATCTCCTCCGGTTCTTCCTGCACTTCGCTGGTGAGTTCGATTTCCGGTTCTTCCTCTGCCATCAAAACAGGAGGCAGCACTTCCAGTTCTGGCGCGATAACTTCCTCCGGCATATTTTCTATTACATCTGCCGGATCGACAATCTGCCAGGAAAGCGCATCGTGATTGGCTGACAGGTAATACAGTCCCCAGGAAAATGGGGCGTTGGGGTCTTCTTTTTCTTTGGTTTCCCAATATTCATAGGGGTCGCTGGCGATTTCTCTGACAATGCATGGAATTTCCATTGCTTCGGCAGCACATTCGAAGGAAGTCTGAAGTGGGTTTCCCTGTATCAGCCGGTGATAGAACCTTTCGATAAAGTTCACAGCGGCCTGGCTTTCTTCCGTATAGTTTAATCCAATGACAGCGGGCGCACCGGCAAAAAGCAGTTTCTCCACAAAATCATTTGTTGCGCCGCCATCTACAATAATGAGTTTCAGGTCTTTGAGATGGTCGAGAAAAAGATTATCGATATCCAGTTGTCTGCGTTTGCCTCCCATCGCATTAAAAAGAATATCACCACCTTCCAGCGCAGGTTCGGAGGCAATGTGAATGACAGAAAGATGGGGATATTGGAGTTCGGCAGCAAAAACTTCAAAAGCATAAGGCAGACCGTCCTTTCCTTCCCTTTGCAAATCAAGAACGGGATCGCAGGACTGGGTGACAAACCGGTCAAATGTGTTGGTAAGGTTTTCAAACAGGGATTTGATAATTTTAATCCCTTTATTCTTTTTCGACTCGTGGGCAAAAGCAAGGTAAACGACAGGTCGGTTTACAGAAGACATGTACCTATTTCAGAGGTGAGGGAAATGGTAAGCGTAAACTAGTCAAATTCCCGGCGAATGGGAGATTCATCCGGGTAAAAGGTTAATACTTGTACAGGAGCGGGTGGATATTCGGTATGAATCAACCCTTCGCAAAATGCAAATAAATGGACGATCGCAAAATGCAATGAGCCAAAGCGTCACTCAGACTCAATGATCAAACGAAAACCCTTCCCGTGCACGTTTTCAATTTTGAGCGAAGGATCATCTTTAAACCGCTTGCGAAGTTTGCTGATAAACACGTCCATACTTCGGGCGTTGAAATAATTGTCATCGCCCCAAAGCGCATTGAGCGCCTCGTCGCGGGAAAGTAAGTCATTTTTTCTCAGCAGAAGCATACGGAGCAGGTCAGCTTCTTTGGGGGAAAGGCGGGCAGTTTCGCCATTGTGGGTAATGGTGTGGAGGCGGTGGTTAAACTGAAACTGGCCGAAAGAGAAAGTATCGGTTTCTTCTTCTTTAACTGGGGTAGTTGTTCCTTCTGTACGTTTGAGTACAGCTCTTACCCGAAACAGCAGTTCCTCCGAATCAAAGGGTTTGGTAATGTAGTCATCTCCTCCGATTTCAAAGCCTTTATGCACATCTTCGCGCATGGAACGTGCGGTGAGGAAGATGATGGGAATATCTGAATTGATTTCTCTGATTTTACGCGCCAGTGTAAATCCATCCATACGTGGCATCATCACATCCAGAATGCACAGGCGGAAAGGCTCGGTGCGGAAAGTCTGAAAGCCCGATTCTCCGTCGGCGCACAGGGTAACGTCGTATCCGTTCATGTGCAGGTAATCGCGCAATACAGCGCCAAAATTTGCTTCATCCTCGACGAGTAAAATGGGAATCATAACACAATATTTTTTCCGGAAACCTCAGTTGAAAGCGGAAGTGTTACCTGAAAGGTGCTGCCTTTTCCCAAAGCAGATTCAACCGTAACTTTTCCTCCGTGCACCTCTACGATTTCTTTGACATAACTCAGCCCAAGCCCAAAACCCTTCACCTCGTGGAGGTCGCCGGTAGATACCCGGTAAAAGCGGGTAAAAATGCGCTGCTGATCGGCTTTGGCAATTCCCTTTCCTTATCCTTCACAAAAATCAGGAGGAGATTTCCCTGATTTTTGGTGGTAACGGTAATCACAGGCGCTTCAGGACTATATTTGACTGCATTGTCAAGGAGATTGTAAATCACACTTGCAATATGGACTTTATCCGCCATAATGGAATAACTCTGCGCCAGCAAATTTGTATAAATTTTTCCATCCCGGTTCTGAATCTGCAAACGGATATTATTTACCGCCTGCAGAATGGTCTCGTGTACGTCCATCAGCTCCGGCTTAATGAGTATTTCGTCCCGGTCAAAGCGGGCAGCCTGAAGTACACGCTCTACCTGGCGGTTCATCCGCTGGTTTTCTTCTTTGATAATGTTGATATATCTGTCCACCATCGGAACATTGCTGCGCACCGCAGGGTTGTTGAGCGAGTCTGCCGCCAGAGATATGGTTGCTATGGGCGTTTTCAACTCATGGGTCATATTGTTGATGAAGTCATTTTTCATCTCCGACAGTTTTTTCTGGCGAAATAAGGTCAGCAGTGTCATCGCAAAACTAAACATCATGATTCCGCTGAAAAGCAGCGACGCTACCAGTTGAAACCAGATGGTTTTGAGCGTATATATGCCCCGCCGGGGAAAAATGACATAAAGAAAATTCTGTTCGCCCATCCTTGAATAGGGAAAAAGCAGGATTTTGTGGCGGGACTGGAGAAACGCTATATTTTCTGCATCGCTTTTTGCGAAAAGAAACCGGGAATCTGCTTCGGTTCCTCCCACCTGAAATCTGAATGCCTCGTATATGCCCTCGTTTTCCAGCGTCTCTCTCAATATCGTGTCCATTTGTACAGAATCAATGCGCTCGGCAATGTTGAGATGGAAGGTATTGAGGCCTTCCAGTGTCTGGCTCATAAGTTCTACCACTTTGCGCGGTCCGCGCATTTCGAGTTTCAGGTCTTTGATGGAACCATTTTGTCCGTCAGAATAAAAAACATACGATTGTTCGCCATTATGCAAAAAGGCAGAGTCTCCTCCTGTGACGTAGGTTTCCTGTTCGGTGATAATGGCTACACTATCTCTGATTTTTACAAGTCGGGGCAGGGTAGGGGAAAGATAATCGGCGTCTCCTTTAATACCCGGCAGCGCCTGCGGCTGTGTATTTTTCCCTGAAAGAGAGTCTTTGTTCAGATCTTTATACCCCACGTCCATAGCGCGGGAAACCCGTATATAGTTGGTTTTGATCTCTTCACTGTAAAGGATGTCCACCACGTGACTGAGCGCATCGTTGACGCTTACCTGAAAACTGTCTTCACTGATCCTGATCGCCTTGCGAATCTGATATACCTGTAGCCCCACAATGCCGAGGATGGCAAGTGACATGAGGCCGATAATAATATGGATGCGGTAGTTCTGCACAATTCAAAGATAATATACAGGATTCAACACCGGAGATCATTAACGTTTCCTTAACAGACTTTAACGGAGCATTAACCACCGGGATTTGATTTTGCCTTTATCTTTGTAAGGTAACCAATTAGTAGTAGTAGTTACAATTTTCCATAGTTACAGTTGATAAAGCTAACCGGCGCACCTTCATGCGCCGGTACTTTTTTATATATGTGCTGATTTGTCCGTAAAACTTCTGACGAAGTTGAGGAAGGTATCGATATCTGCAAAGTTTGAAATCAGACCTACAGAAATCCTGACCGCACCGCGCATTTTGCCTATAGCGGCTATCATATCGCCGTAATTTCCCGACTCGTGTGAATGGAAGTATTGCGCCAGTTCGTCGGTTGTCAGGCAGTTATTGATTTCATCAATCCCCGGATTACAGAAACACCCGGTGCGAATGGAAATATCAAGAGAGTTTGCTTTATGCTCTACTGCTTCAAAGGGATAGGGCTGTCCATCCTTATCGAAGAAATTCATAATGATGGTTCCTCCCCTTTGATTCAGGTCTTTGGGGCCGAATATATGTACGATGGGCTGTCCGTTGCTGTGGGTGATTTTGGGCAGTTCTTCCAGCAGCCAACCGGTAAGGCTGAGAACCCGGGTTTTGATGGTCTCTATTCCGATGGAGTTTATATATTCGAGGCCGATCTTGATTGCCGGAATATCCAGGTAGTTGATGGTTCCGTCTTCGAATTTGGCGTGGCTGTTGTCTAAAAAATGATTATCTGCAATCACTGATGCAAGGGTTACCGTGCCTCCGGCAAACCAGGGTTTCTGGAGTTTATGCCAGGCATTTTTTCTCACAAGCAGACAACCCAGGCCGGTGGGGTAGCCAAAAATTTTGTAAAAAGATATGGATACAAAATCAGGTTTGTAAACCGAAAGATCAAGCTGGTCAGAAGGCACAAAGGCGGCGGCATCCAGCAGTACATCCCAGCCTTTGAGGTGGGCATACTCGATCCAGTCGGGGAGATGTTTTACGCCCGACACGTTGGATTGGGCGGGAAAGGCAAAAAGTTTATTTTCTTTTTCAGGGAAAGCAGACAGCCTTTCAAATACTTCTTCTTCGTTTATTCTGAGTGTATCGATATTCAGTCCGCAATAGGTGATTTCTGCGCCTTTGTTTCTGGCAAATTCTCTGATTCCGTTGACGGAGTTGTGATTGTCGAAAGTCAGCAGAAAATGTCCTTTCTTTTCAAAAGGATAACATTCTCCCACGATCTTGAGCGCACCGGAGGCGTTGGGCGTAAATATGCAGACATAATCATCACTTGCCCGGAAGTAGTGAAGCACATATTCTCTTGCCTCCTCTACCAGCTTTGTGGAAAGCATGGAAGAGGGGTTGGAGGAATGCGGATTTCCGAAAACATGTTCTTTCAGCAGTTGATGGTGCTGCTCTATCTGGCGAAGGGCATACAGATTTCCTCCTGTAAAGTCGAGATAAACCTGCTCCTGTTCATCCAGTCTGCTGTAATCAGTGCGTCGCAACTGGTCGAGAATAGCGGTTTCCTCATATTGCGGAAAACGGGAGATAAATCGTTCGTAGTTTGCAGAGCCGGTTTTATAGGGATGTTGAATGCCGATCATGTATGTAGTTACCTTATACTTTTATAACGCACAAAAAACGTGCAAAGAGATATTATTCCCATACTTTTTGCATACAAATCTAAGAAAGCGATCCTAAGACTTAATTTCTCTCCTAAGGTTATTTTTCCAACATCTCAAGCACACCCGTCCATTGTTCCGGTAAACCTTGGCTAATGAGAACTTCCAGATGCCTTAGAAAATAAGCTGCTGGTTTGTCGTCGGGGTACTGACGGGAGACAGAGCTGAAAATTTCATGGGCTTCGGTTAAATCTCCTTTAAGGTAAGCTTCAATACCGGTATGAAACCGTTCTTTACAGAGAAGTTTGCCATCCTTAACGGCGTCTTCTTCTCCATCAATACATTCATAAATCCCAAGTGGTTCTTCCCTGCCTTTGACTCTCACAAGACCCAGATAGCGGCAGTAAGTCTGCATGTTGGGCGGGAGATTTTGGAAGCTGATTTCGCTGAGTAATATACTGGCCCCATAGTGTTTGGTTAGTCCTTCGACCCTTGCAGCGATATTTACGGTATCGGCAATGACAGCGGTTTCGGTTCGCTGATGGTCGCCGATAATACCCATGACCAGAGGGCCTTTGTGCATTCCCATTCCTACCCGTAGCGGTTGGCGTTTCTGCGCAATACGCTGGTGATTGTATTCTAGTAGCGCCTTTTGCATATCAATGGCTGCCTGCAGGGCATGGGTGGTACTTTGCTGGAATATAGCCATGATGCCATCCCCGAGATATTGATTGACAAATCCGCCATTCCGGTAAATAATCGGCCCCATACGCTGGGCGTAGGCATTGACAAACCGAAAATTCTCATCCGGAGTCATTTGTTCTGCCAAGGTGGTATAGCTGCGAATATCAGAGAAAAAAACAGTCACTTCCCTGTCAATATGATCTCCAAGCCGGACTTCTGTAATGGTTTTATACCCGAGGGTTTGGATAAATTCATTGGGAACAAACCGCCCCGAAGCGCGGTTGATTTGTCTGAGATTGAGGTGGGTGCGGAGTCTGGCCAGAAACTCATCCTTGCTGAAGGGCTTGGCGAGGTAGTCGTTGGCGCCGGTTTCGAGTCCCTGTACGAGGTCTGCGACCTGATTTTTTGCGGTAATCATGATGATGGGCAACTCGGAGGGTAAATAGGTTTCGCGAATTTTGCGGGCGACCTCATATCCCGACATTCTGGGCATCATGATATCGAGGAGAATCATGTCAAATGGCTTGTTAGTCTTTTCCAGGAGTGTCAATGCCTCCTGTCCGTTCATGGCTGAATGGATTTCAAAACGATCTCCGTGGAGGTGATTTCGCAATACCTGATGGTTGATCGGCTCATCATCTACGATAAGCAGGTGAATCCGGTCTTCGCCGGAAGGTTGTGATACGGCGATAAACCCGGGATGATTTTGATCCGTGGCATAGGACACAAGAGGGGTAATTTTCAGTGCCTCTGAAGGGAGTTCGTTTTCCTCAGATACGGGAAGGGTGAAGAAAAAGGTTGCTCCATTCCCCGGTTTTGACTCAACCCATATCTCTCCTCCATGTTGTTGTACAAGTTGCCGGGTGATGCTCAGCCCGAGTCCGGTACCACTATATTGCCGGGAAATAGATCCATCGCCCTGCTCAAAAGCCGCAAAGATGATTTCCTGTTTCTCTGGCGGGATTCCAATACCTGTATCCGATACCGAAATTTCCAGCATTTGGTTTTTCTGGATAGCAGCAATCTGCACAAATCCGGATTCTGTAAACTTAATGGCATTCCCCACGAGGTTGTGAAGAATTTGCGTCAGCCGGTCCTCATCTGCAAAAGCCGCTGGGAGATCAGAAGGGACTTCGTTTCTGAGAATGAGTTGTTTTCCCTGTGTCAGGGGATAAGAAACCTGTAGCACAAGATCCGCCATCGAACGGAGGTGGAGAGGGCGCTGGCGTAGAACCAGGTCTGCATTGCGGAGACGGGAGAAGTCAAGGAGGTCATTGACCAGGGATGCGAGGCGTTTGCCCGAAGCAATGATCATTCCGAGATTTTGCCGGTGCGCCTCGTTGGTTTCCCTTTCGTACAACCCTTCACTTAGTCCAATAATGCCATTGAGCGGGGTGCGTAGTTCGTGCGAGGTATTGGCCAGGAACTGGTCTTTGAGGCGGTCGATTTGTTCGAGCTTTTGGTTTCGTTCCCGTTCGGCCTGTAGTTCTCGTTCCCGCACTTGACGTTGTTGCCAGAACCAAAAGCCACCAGAAGCCAGCAGTATAAGCCCCAGTCCTCCAAAGAGCAAGTAATTTCGTTTCGCCAGTTGGCGCTGGTATACAACTTTTGTTTCCGCCTGTTTTTGAACAAAAGCCAATGAATCCTGCATGGCCTGTTGTTCAAATTCAAAGCGAATGGTGGCGCGTTGGTTTTCTTCGCTGTTCAGGCTATCACGAGCCTGAATATAAATATCCTGCATTTCCAGTGCCTGAGGATATTGTCCGGTAGCTCTGTATTCCCTCAGCAGACTGGAACTGGTTGTAATCACCAGTTCCAGCTTATTGATCTCCCTGGCAATATCAAAGGCAATACGGTTATTTATTATGGATTGCGTGTGGTTTCCGAGTTTTGAAAAAACATCTCCCAGCCGCCTTCTTGCATCAGCTATTGCATTGGGCTCCCCAAAAGATTCAGCCAGACTCAGACTTTGTTGCAATGTTTTCAAAGCTTGATTATAGTCGCCTGTATGCTGGTAGATATCTCCAAGTGTAGTCAGACAAAAGGCAATATTTCTCTGATCGCCAAGCTCTTCCGCGATTTTTAAGCTGCGGGAAGTATATTCGATTGCTTTATCATACACTTCTTTTTTAGCGTAAACAATTCCTATATTGATTAAAGTGGCCGCTGTATAAACCGGGCTTTTTATTTCTTCCGCAACTTCCAGACCTTTGAGAAACGATTGTAATGCTTCATCGTCATTTTCCTGAGCCATATAAATGAGCCCGATGTTGATCAGGGAGACCACAATGCCATGGTTTTTTCCTATTTTTTCAAAAGTGCGGAGGCTGTTTGAGTAATAACCCATGGCATTGCTAAAGTCTCCTTTACCCATATAGATTTGACCAATATTGAGTTGATTTGCCGCCAGGTTTTTGATGTCTCCGATTTCTTCACATATCTTTTTACTCTCTTCATAGTACGACAGGGCTTTTTCTGGTTCTCCCCTAAAATTATAGACAGACCCCAGCGACGACAGACTTTTGGAAAGCCCGCCTTTATTGTTCAGGGTCTCAAATGACTTTCGGCTGCTTTCCAGTAATTGGATGGCCTTTTCGAGATCTGAATTGGAATAGACCCTGCCCATGATCAGTTCAGCCTCTGCCATGGCATTCCTGTTGCCTACAGACTTTGCCAGTTCATACTGCAACTGAGCGTAATAAATGGCACTGTCAGGTAACCCGAAATAGGCCTGTCCGATCTGATTCACTGCCTGGAGCCTGCTACTGTCAGGTTTAGACAGATCATTCCAAACCGATCTCAGAGAATCAAGATTGGGTTGGGAAAACACTTGTAAATACAATCCTGAAAGGATCAGGAATACTTTAAATACTTTCATAAATCCACGGAGTAAAGGTGCTCTTAACTCATATTAGATAAATTTATGAGTATTTTTTGATTCTTTGTATTTTACAATTCTATGATTGAACCTGATTATATTTCCCGGACTATGATTATAAATTTTCTAAAAGGTTTGACTGTGTCTATGTGTGTTCTGTTGTTTTCTGGTATAGAGCAGAATATCCGCGCCCAGGTAAAGAAAGACTCCCTCCGGGCCGCATGGTACAACGAAAGCCTGTCCGACAGCAGCCGGCTTCAGGCAATTATGGCACTCTCGGCAATGGGCTATCTGAGATACCAGCCCGACAGTGCATTCTATTATGGCGGAGAGTGGTTTGAATTTGCCAAAGAGAAAAACTTGACCCGGGAAATGGCTGTCGCATTTACTCTTCAGGCAACTGCAAAACAAATGATGGGGCAATACCCGGAAGCCATTGAGTACTTTAAAAATAGCCTGCCTTATTTTGAGGCAATTACGGTTGAAGTGAGGTATGCCATGGCGCTTGGGTCTATAGGCCTTTTGTATTGGGAACTGGGCGATTTTGAGAATGCGTTGGCGTATGATCAAAAGGCATTGGAAGTAAATGTCAGACTGGGCGATCGCAACGGAGAAGCCCGGGCGCTGAATAATATCGGACTTGTGTATGAAGATCAGGGGAATTACCCCAATGCACTGGATTATTACTTCCGGAGCATTAAAATTTTTGAAGAACTGGAGGAACACGGGTATCTGGGAAACTGCCTGCATAATGTAGGCAATATTTATAATTCACTTGGCAATGATTCCTCCGCGATTGAATACCATACCCGAAGTCTGAAAGAACGTGAGATTGTGGATGACAAAGAAGGCATTGCCTATTCACTTGAGGCTATTGGCGTGATTTATTTCAACAAAAAAGACTATGTCCGCGCCATGGATTATGAGCAGCAAAGCCTGAAAATCAGAGAAGAAATCAATCATGAAAAAGGAATTGCCATGTCCCTGAAGCAGATCGGCCAGATTCACGCTGCGGAAGGAAGGGAAAAGGAAGCACTGGAATTGTTTTCAGAAAGCATGAAACTCTTCGAAAAAATAGGTAACAAAGAAGGTGTTGCACAGGCATTGAATCATTTAGGGAAGCTGTATATTAAAAATAACAACTTCAGGCAGGCCGAAAAATATCTTCAGCAATCGCTTGAGATCAGCCGGGAAACAGGACTGATTCAGAGCATTAAAGATAATGGCGAAGCCCTATACGAAGTCTATAAAAAGCAGGGAAGGTATGCGGAGGCGCTGGCTATGTATGAACTGTTTGTGGATATGAGCGATAGTATCCGGAATGAAGACAATGTACAGGCACTGTTCCAGCAGCAGATACAGTATGACTACGACAAAAAAGCCCTTTCCGATAGCCTGAATTTTGTCCAGGAAAAAGCCAGCACCGAGATGGCTTACCGTAGTAAACTCAACCAACGCAACTATTTACTTTTTGGTGGACTGGCACTGGCTGTATTTGGTTTCCTTTTATTTCGCTACCGGCAGCAACTTCGGGCCCGGCAAAGACTTGAGCAGATCGACCAGATGAAAGATCAGTTTCTGGCCAATACCTCGCACGAGTTGCGTACTCCTCTCAACGGGATTATCGGTATCACGGAAAGCCTGCTGGATCAGGCAACAGACGAAGAAACCCGCTACAACCTCGAACTGGTAGTGACCTCCGGTAAACGCCTCGCTTCCCTGGTCAATGATCTGCTCGATTTTTCCCGAATCCGGAATGCAGATATTGTGCTTCAGCAAAAGCCCGTGGATCTTCATTCGATGGTAAATATTATCTTCAGAACATCCGGGCCACTTTTGCACGGAAAAACACTTGAACTGAGAAACCGGATTTCGCCTGATTTAAAACCGGTTTTTGCTGATGAAAATCGCCTCACCCAGATTTTATTTAACCTGACCGGCAATGCCATTAAGTTTACCGAAGCAGGTTATGTGGAAGTGAGGGCGAATGAAAATAACGGAATGATAGAGGTCGCAGTGGAAGATACCGGTATAGGCATCGCAGCCGATAAAACCGAATCCATATTTGAGGCATTCTCTCAGGCCGACGGATCGATCAGCCGCAGTTTTGGGGGCACAGGGCTGGGACTTAGCATATCCCGGTCACTTGTAAATAAGCATGGCGGAAAAATGTGGGTAGAATCGGAGCCGGGAAAGGGTTCGACTTTTTATTTTACGTTACCCGTATCTGCAATAGCCGCTGAAAAAACTTCCGGCTCGCAAAACGGTGCCATGTTAACCCCGTTACATGTAGCCGGGGAAAAGGTGAAAAACGGAAAAACTATTCCCCCTACAAAAATAAAACAGGGAACATCCTCCATCCGCATTTTGATTGTCGATGATGAACCGATCAACCATCAGGTTCTGAAAAACCATCTTCGGGACAGCCGGTTTGAGGTAGTTTCTGCGATGAACGGGGGGGAGGCGATTGAAATTCTGGAAAAAGATTTAACCTTCGATCTCGTTTTGCTGGATATTATGATGCCTCGTATGTCAGGCTATCAGGTCTGTGAAATCATCCGTTCGAAACGACTTGCCAGCGAACTTCCTGTCATTATGATCACTGCCAAAAACCAGGTGGAGGATCTGGTTGTAGGGTTGAATGTAGGGGCAAATGACTATCTGGCAAAACCCTTCAACAAAGATGAGTTTATGGCAAGGCTGAATACGCATCTCAATCTCCATCAGATCAGCCAGGCTACCAGCCGGTTTGTGCCCGTGGAATTTATCAAAACGCTGGGCCGGAATACCATTGCCGAAATCCAACTGGGAGATAATATAGCCCGGGAGGTGACCGTCTTTTTTTCAGACATTCGCGGTTACACCACCCTTGCGGAGAAAATGACACCTGAAGAAAACTTCCGTTTTGTCAACTCTTATGCCCGGCGAATGGGACCAGTTATTCATGCACACAATGGTTTTATCAATCAGTATCTGGGAGACGGCATTATGGCGCTGTTTCAGCAAAGCCCGGCAGATGCGGTAAGGGCGTCGGTTCAGATGCAGGCTGAAATCAGAAATTACAATAAATCCAGGCTGGAGGTAGGGCGTGATCCGATTCATGTAGGTATGGGTATGCATGTGGGGCCGCTGGTGATGGGAATTATTGGCGACAGTCAGCGTACCGATGCTGCGATCATTGCAGATACTGTTAATACCGCAGCGAGACTGGAGGGGCTTACCAAATACTACAAGGCCAATATCATGATGAGCGACGGGGTTTATGTGACCCTTTTGCCGGAGGAAAAAGAACATTGCCGGTTTCTGGGGAAAGTCCAGCTCAAAGGGAAAAAGGAGCCTGTTGGGATTTACGAAAGCCTGGATGGAGACGATGAGCAGATCCGGGATCAGAAGCTGGATTCCATAAATACGTTTAGTGCCGGCGTAAAAGCATATCTCGAAGGTGATTTTGTTTTGGCCGAAGATGTATTCTCACAGGCAGTGGCCCAGGTTCCGGATGATAAAACGGCAGCGTATTTTCTCCTGCAAACCAGACAGTTTTTGGAGACAGGAGCGCCTGCGGGCTGGAATGGAGTAGTGGAAATGGATGCGAAGTAGGCGCTGCTGATCTGGGGATTTGGAATTAAAAGGCATGTTTAGATCATATTTTTTCAAAAAAAAATTGTTTTTTAACTACCAACCCATTTACTTTGCCAAACATTTTGAGACTCCTCCTTAGCTCAGTTGGTTAGAGCGGCTGATCTGCTTAGGCAGATAGGTTCTCTGGTTCAAGTGTTAAGGATTGTTCTTACAAAATACTCCTCCTTAGCTCAGTTGGTTAGAGCGGCTGATCTGCTTAGGCAGATAGGTCCTCTGGTTCAAGTGTTAAGGATTGTTCTTACAAAATACTCCTCCTTAGCTCAGTTGGTTAGAGCGGCTGACTGTTAATCAGTAGGTCCTTGGTTCAAGTCCAAGAGGGGGAGCAACACCAGCGCCAGACAAAGAAACTTGTCTGGCGTTTTTTTTTGAAAAAACAACCATGTATTACGCATACGTTTTAAGGAGTGTCTCCACGAGATTTTTGTACAAAGGTTCCACACAGGATTGCGCGCATTACAGCGCATAACTATCAATGGGTTTTCATTAATTGTACAAAATCTCAATTATTCTAAAGAATCCATTATTGAAAAATCAAGGGCGATTCTTTCCTCAAAAGTTTTATACCCAATTCTGATTTGGTCAAACTGCCCTCTTACCTTACCCCCAGTATAAGTAGCAATCAGATTGGATCAAGGATTCTTTTTTTGCTAAAAAAAATAGATTTTTCTCCAAAAGATGTTAATGGGAATGAAAATATTTCTATTTTAGAACCAGTAAATGTCGGATTTATTAGTTTTATAGATTGGGAATTAACCTTATACAGGGTATTGATCTGTTGATAAAAAACTAGCAACTTGACTTAATTAATGACAAGAATTAAAGCTGACATATTGAATCAAACACATCTTAAAGCTGTAGATTTCTTTTGCGGAGCGGGAGGAGTAAGTTGCGGATTTGGTAAAATCGGTATTAAAGTACTGGGTGGGTTGGATTTTGACCCAAAGTTCAAAAAGACCTATGAATCAAATAACAAGGCAAAGTTTTTAAACGAAGATGTTTCCAATCTGTCTCCAGAAAAGTTGGGCGAATTACTTCCCGTTACAAAAGATGAAGATAACCTCATTTTTGTTGGGTGCAGCCCATGTCAATATTATTCAAACCTTAAGTCAGACAAAACCAAATCCAAAGAAAGTCGTTTGTTGTTAGAAGATTTCAAGGAGTTTGTGCTGTTTTATCGTCCAGGATTTGTGTTCATAGAAAACGTTCCTGGGCTTGAAACCAAATCAGGAAGCCCCTTGCACCGTTTTAAAAAAGCACTTCAACAAGAAGGATATGTTTTCGATCAAAAAGTGTTAAACGCCAAATACTTTGGTGTACCCCAAAATCGAAGGCGATTTGTATTGGTGGCCAGTCGTCTGACAGATAGTATTACCTTACCTAAACAAATGCGCGGAAAGGAAAACCTTGTAACTGTAAAGGAGGCTATAGGAAACCTCGAACAGTTTCCACAAATCAGCGCAGGTACTGAAGATAAAACCGAATTCATGCACAGTGTGGCAAGTTTATCCGACCTCAATATGGAGCGGATAAAAAACACTCCGAAAAACGGAGGGTCACGTAACGCATGGGCAAATAATGAAAAGCTGCAATTAGAATGTTACAAAAGTCATGACGGGCATCATGATGTTTATGGGCGTATGTCATGGGATAAACCATCACCAACGATAACAACACGTTTTATATACACTAGCACCGGAAGGTATTCGCATCCAGACCAAGATCGTGGATTATCTCTTCGTGAAGGAGCTACATTACAATCATTTCCGTTGGACTATAATTTCTATTCTACCAACAAGGGAGTTATTGCTACTATGATTGGAAATGCCGTTCCTCCGAAACTGGCGGAAGCCATCGGTCTATCAATACAAGAACATTGGAATAAATGGCAAAATTCAAAGCAAGAGCAAGGGCGTTAGATTTACTTGGCAGACAACAAATAGCCGGGGTTCCTACTGCGATAAACGAACTGTTTAAGAACGCTCACGATGCCTATGCCGACAACGTTGAAATAGACTATTTTCGCAAAAATCAACTCTTAATTCTTCGAGATAACGGGCTTGGCATGACTAGAATCGATTTCGAATCACGCTGGCTAACGCTTGGAACCGAAAGCAAATTTTCAAATAGGAAAACCCCTCCTCCCCCAAAAGACCCCAATAAGCCCGATCGGCCTATTATGGGGGAAAAAGGAATCGGTCGCTTGGCCATCGCATCCATTGGCAGCCAGGTACTGATTTTAACCAAAGCAAAACGTCCAGATGAAGACCATAAGATTGTTGCCGCACTCATAAACTGGAGCATATTCGAACTTCCAGGGCTTGATTTGGATGATGTAGTCGTCCCCATTCGGGAATTTGATAATCTGCCTACGGCATCGGAAATCAACCAGATGAAAAAGGAGATAACCGACTCACTTAAGGAACTAGTCAAATCCGATGACATCACAACGGAAGATGCCGAACGGATCACCCAAACCGTAAACAGCTTCAAGGTCTCACCCCAAGAATTGGGCAACAGCCTTGTAGGAAACTTTGATCTTGTAAACGGCAGTGGAACGCACTTTTACATCTCTCCGGTTGATGAAACTCTGAATCATGATATTGACGGAGATAGAGACAGCCAGGATGCCACCAAAATTGAAAAGATGCTGGTGGGGTTTACCAACACCATGACTCCCGGTCACCCAGAACCGTTGATTGATTTGTCTTTCAGGGATTTCCGTAGCGATGACGGGCGATACTTTGACATTTTAGATAAAGAACAATTCTTCACTCCTGAAGATTTTGAATTAGCCGACCACCATTTTCAGGGAACATTTGATAAGTATGGTCAGTTTTTAGGAATGATCAAAATCTATAACGAGAAAACGTATGAGCACAAAATAAACTGGGGTGGAAACACCTATAAACAAACCGAGTGTGGCCCTTTCAAAATAAACTTTGCATATATTCAAGGTCGGCTCAAACAATCGGTTATAGACCCTGAAAATCACGCCCGCATACTTGCAAAAAGCGACAAGTTCGGAGGGCTTTATATCTACAGGGATAACATCCGAATACTGCCTTATGGCAACTCCGACTACGACTTTATCGACATCGAGCGCAACCGGACAAAGAGTGCATCCTTTTACTTCTTTTCCTACCGAAGGATGTTTGGGGTCGTTGATATTTCGAGAAGCGAAAACTATAAGCTAAAGGAAAAAGCAGGAAGGGAAGGTTTCATAGAAAACAAGGCCTATCGACAGTTACAGGACATCCTAAAGAATTTCTTCGTTCAGCTTGCAGCCGACTTCTTCCGGGAAGGAAGCGGCAGCGGGCCTAAAACCGAGTTCTGGGTACAAAAAAGAGCTGAACGCGAAGCCTATTACAAAGCACTGGAACGCAGAGATCAACAAGCCAAAGCCAGAAAAGAGAAGTTCCAGCAATCCCTCAACATGTTCTTTGAAAGCCTTGGCAACAATCAGTTTAAAAACGAACTGGAAGAATTACTACAGGAGCAGGAAAGGCATTTTGCCGCAATCGCCTCCATACAAGATCCCGAAGCAGCCAGCCAGGTATTGATTGATCGGGAACTGGAAGCTCGAAAGCAAATAGAAGCATACAAACAAAAAATCAGAGTGCCCCAGCCCAAAGGGTTTACCATATCCCGTGAAACCCGTAAAGATTACGAAGCCTATACCGATGAATTACAGAAGATGGAATCGGGCCTTTTTCAGGAAGTGGTCAGCAAAATTGACGACTACGTAGAAGACTACACCACCTTCCTCAATATCGAGATCAGCAAACGAAAACGACTTGAACAGGCCGTTGATTTTATTTCAACCGAGGCAAAAAAGGCCGCTTCTGGAAAGGGAAAAGAAGCGAAGGAAGCCGTCTCCGAAATCACATCCAAAGTTAAGGAATTGACAAACGAACTGATGATTGATTTGGATAACCAGATCAGGGATGTCAAAGACCGGTTCAAAACCCTATCCGTAGATTCCTCCAAGGATTTTGACCTCGTTCAGGAACGGAAAGCAATGGAGGCCGACATCTTGCAAGGCAAAGAAAGGGTCACCGGAACTTTAGAGCGTGTTATCAAACAACTGCAAGGCATCTATTGGGATAAGGGACAAGACAATGAAATCATAACCAGCGACCAAATAGCCGATGCCATGGCCGAAGAACTGGATGAACTCAAAGAAAGGATTCATGCAGACATTGAGCTGAGCCAACTTGGTTTGGCCGTTGGAGTCATCCACCACGAGTTTAACAGCACGGTAAAATCCATCAGGGGTAGTATAAAAGATTTGCGAGCATGGGCGGATGTAAATGAAAATTTAGACGGGATTTACCAGAATCTTAAAATCAACTTCGAGCACCTGGATGGCTACTTAAACCTGTTTACCCCACTGAACCGAAGGCTTTACAGAAATCGAGAAGACATCGAAGCACTAGAAATAAAGACCTTCTTACTAGACCTGTTCAAGCCTCGCCTGGAACGCCACAACATACAGTTAAAACATACAAAGGCATACACAAAGAAAAAGCTACACGGTTTCCGATCTACCTTTTATCCCGTGTTTGTGAATGTGGTTGATAATGCCATTCACTGGCTTAATCAAGGTAACCCCGGAGAAAAAATCATTCGCCTACATGCCGATGAAAATGCCATTTACATTTCAAACAATGGCCCGGAGATTCAGGCAAGAGACAAACAACGAATTTTTGAACTTGGATTTTCAAGGAAAAAAAGCGGAAGGGGAATGGGATTACACATAAGTCGTGAAGTACTGAATGCTGAAAGTTATAACTTATCTCTTGACACTCCTCGAGAAGGTACTACAGTTACCTTCAAGATCGAACCAATCAACCCCGAAGAAAATGAGTGATGTTTTTTTTAATACCTCAAAAACCATTGCCAACGATTTCCTGCAAAGCATAGTGTTTATTGACGATCGGGCTTTTTTTGATGAAAAAGAAGCCAACGAGCATGAGTTCAGTGCCGTTGATATCACACGTGCATTTGCCAACAGCCAAAAAGTATGTGCGGTATATCGCCCAGAAACCTTACAGGACATCAATAATCTTGCCCTACTTGCAAAAAAAGCGGACGTTACCGTACTAGATTGGAGAATTGAAATAACGGAAGAAGATGTGGCGGATGAGAATGGTGAGGAAGACGCAGAAGACATTGATCCGCGTGGGACTCATACCCTCAAGATCATTCGTGAAATTCTCTCTGATCCGCTAACCGGCAAAGGCAGCCTAAAACTCATCTTGATTTATACCGGAGAGACCAATTTACCTGGTATCACAGATACCATTCACGAAAACCTGCAAGAGCAGAATATTGAAAATGTTGAAAAGAGAGATTGTACCGTTTTTACCGAAAACATTCGCATTATTGTGTTGGCAAAGCAGACCGGAGGAGAAGATCAGTATAAGCACAACCCTGAACTCAAAAACAAAATTGTTTCCTACGAAGCCCTCCCGGATTATATCCTAACACAGTTTACTGACATGACATCCGGGTTGCTCACCAATTTTGTTTTGCAATCGCTCACGGCCATTAGGGCTAATACTTTCAGGCTTATTAAACTATATGAGAAGGAACTTGATGCACCATTCGTAATGCACCGCATACTCCTACCTAATCCTGAAGATGCAGAGGAGCAACTTATTGAAACGCTCACACTTTCAATTGAAGCACTCTTGAATTATCAAAAGACTGCAGATGTTGTTTCTCATGACCGGGTTTTTGATTGGTTGGACACTCGCATATTAGCCAATAAAAAAATCTCTATCAGAGGAAAAGATTTAGTAGTTGATACTGCTTTTATTAAGGATTGGGAAGACAATGGCTTTGTTGAGGCTTGTAAAAAGAAATGGATTGCCAGTAATTTTGGTGACGTTTCAAAAAAACTCATAAATGAATTTGAAGACAAGGAAAGAAAGGAGCTTCATAAGGAAGGCTCGGTTTACCTCAGAGAAGAAAACGAACCTTCGGACATCGACAGCAAATTCTCTATCCTAACACACCATAGAAGCAACCTGAAGCAGCCTTCAAGTGCTCCACGACTCACACTTGGTACATTGATTAAACAAGAACATTCAGGTGATGACAAGGGACAGAAAGAACGTTACTATCTGTGCATTCAGGCAAGATGCGATAGTGTTAGGGTGGATGCCTTAAGAAAGTTCCTCTTTCTGCCTCTTGAGAAGGTTGAGAGCCATTCCAAGTTTCATTTTGTAGTCGAGGAAAATGAATTTACCAAGTTAAGGATTGTAAAGGAAGCATTTGAGTTACGTACCATCAAGTTCAATCCAAATGCAAAACATCAAGTGGTGCTGGCCAACGAATCCAACGGCAAATACTTCTTCGAGTCAAACCACGGGGAGCGTTTCCAGTGGCTTGCAGACTTGAAAGAAGCACACGCTCAACGGGAAGTCAACAATTTTGCCGCAAAAATTTCAAGAGTCGGCTTGGATGAATCGGAATGGTTGAGACGATGGGCTACTTAATCTGAATGGAAAGTGAATCAACAATTAGCACGGCTTATATCAACCATTAATGCCATTAAAGCGGCCTGACAGTTCCAGTGTCTTGTCCTAAAATAGGTTGACCCAGTCGCCTATATGGATGGTCTACGTACCAGGCCATAATGAAGATGACCGGATCAACATAAAAGTTCATAAAATTCAGATGATTATCTGAGTTTCTTGGGACAGATCAAGCTGCTCTCTCCTTCGCGCTATTGGCGAGCATAAGCGCGCCGCAGATAATGCAAAGATCTTTTAGTATATCAAACATGGTATGCTGCATCGTAGCCTCGTCTGCCGCATTGACCATCATGGGTATCTTGAGCGTCAGAATGAAAATCAACAGCATTGCCGAGAGGAGCAGGCCGGCCAGATAGTCATATCGTTTAATGATAAAGCTGACACCAGCGGCTATAAATGC
>JAWKNL010000024.1:0-94673 GCA_041391725.1 Bacteroidia bacterium | reverse complement strand
TTTCGGTGGCCGCCCGGTTTTTTGTTGTGATGGGCAACCGGTGGCTGAGGAGACTCGAAGCCACCGGTTTTGGCGCCCTGCGGCGCAACGATAGAAAAAATTAAAAAAATGGGGGGCACTTTTGTGCTACCGATGTTGCGGTCCTAACTGACCTTTGTGCCTACGGCACGCTGATATTTTGTGCCTACGGCACATTTCATAGGGTGTCGTCTGACACCAGGTCCGTTAGGACCGCAATGACGGTTGACATTTGGCCACAACTTTTTTTATTTTCCATATCTCCGCGCGCCGTAGCGCGCAAACCCATCTCCGCGTTGGGGGATATCTCTCCCCTGTCTAAGGCCTCTCCTATGGGATCTCAGATTCCTTGCGGGAATCTTCGACCCCAAAACCCCTGTCGCTACGGTGGTGGCTGAGGAGGCTCGAAGCCTGGTTCAGTTGGCACTCCGTCGCTTGCTTCGCCGCTCCGTCGTCGCCAACTACTCCGGCGGTGGCTGAGGTCACTCGAAGCCCCGCTCCCACTCAATGGAAAGCCCGGAAGGGACTGCCCTAAACTGGGGGGGCAAAGGCGAGGCGGAAGCCGAGATCATAGTCCCGATTCTCCGGCGAACGGCCGAGGTGAAGCGCAACACGGCAGCGCTGCAGATGGCTGAGCCAGCTACCGCCGCAGTCCACACGATAAGACCCTCTGTCACCCGCATCTATCCATGCAGAGCCATCAGCAGGAGCGCCATTATAATCGAAATGCCAATCATCCTCACACCACTCCCATACATTGCCACTCATATCGTAGATTCCCAGTTCGTTGGGAAGTTTCTGACCGACGGGCTTGGTTTCCCGGTGACTGTTTTGATCGTACCAACCCACTTCCTCCAGGCGGTTGCTGCCGGAATAGGCTGAGCCTCGGCTCTGATTGCCACCACGGGCGGCGTATTCCCACTCCGCTTCACTGGGAAGGCGGAACGTTAATCTGGTCTGGGTGTTGAGTTTTTCGATAAAGTCTTTCGCATCATCCCACGACACCCGTTCCACCGGTCGCAAGTCTCCTTGAAAAAAGGAGGGATTATTTTCTGCTCCCATCACTGCCTTCCACAAACCCTGTGTCACCGGGTATTGGCTTAGGTAAAAATTGCTGAGTTTTACTTCGTGCACCGGCGTGGGTTCTCCCAAAATACTGTCTTGGATATCTTCACTCCCCATCATAAACTTTCCACCTTCGACAAAAATCATATCGAAGGTGTGTTGATTTACGGTGAAGGAGCGGGTGGAAAGTGGTAAACTCATTATATGTCCAGTTTTTTACCGTCTTTCCATACTTCGATGTGAGATTCTACTGAATCATTTTCGGAAAGGACATAAATCAATGCATCATTCATGGCCTCTTCAAAGGATTTTCCTTCGCCCAGACCATTATATAGTCCTTTGGTAAAACTGATTGCCGCATTATCATTTACATCAATATTATTCCCAACGACATACATACCAAACTCGGAGATAGCTTTTGCCTGAGGCGAGCTGGAGCATGCGTTGAGAATGACGATTTCAGTATGGCCTGCCAATGGTTTAAATAATCTCTTCAGTGCTGGTTCCGGCAAAAGCTGTGATTCATTGTTTTCCTTGGTGATATAAATCCCTTTGCTTCCTCCATGCCCGGCAAAATGAACAATCTGGGGTTTGTCGTTCATTGCCCTCAGGAGTTCAGAAAGAGTAACGGCAAACTGAGGCGGTAAAAAACTGTATTTATCCCGTCCACGCCCTCTCTCCATTTCTGCTTTTAAGAGTCGGTGTTCAGTATCTGTCTGTAGGCGGGATTCATTGGTCGGATTAGCAGCGAGAAACAGGATTTTGGAGGGGGCAGTATTTTGTGGTTGGGAATCAGGAGTAGGTTTTACGGGTTCCTCTTTAATAAAGGTATCCGCCTCAGGTAAGCTCAGCCCCTCTGCCAGTTGAAGAATGGAGTTTTTGATACGGTTTCGTTCAATATTTGCATTGTCGTTACTGATGATTCCCTGTCCTTCGTTGGTTTTCAGATTTGTCAGTCTGCTTTGAAGAAGAATGGCATCATTTTTTTGATAAGAGGGAAGGTGTTTGGAGAGAAGTTGAATCGCCTCGCTGAGTCGCTCCTGTGTTACAAGTTGTTGAATGATATTCATTGTATCGGTTGTTTCGGTTTTTAAATCAAATTTAGCCTGCTCGTCTTTGTGGAGAAAAGGTTCAAACAATTTATACTCTACCCATTCGCCGTTTTCACAATCGATTTGAGGGTTTTTGGGCGAATGGTTTTTGAGTTTTTCGAGTAATACATAATTTATCCCGTCCACGCTCACGCTTTCGACCCCTGTTTTTCCCTGAAGTTCTTCCAGCAGGTTGCGGATTTTGTCAAGCAATTTTTTCCCGCCGGTTGTAACCCGCACCATTATTTCTTTTTCGCGGGTTTCTATCATGGCCTTTTCTTTCTCTTCTTTAATAAAAATGCCGAGTTTCCATATATCGCGCTGCTCTGCCAGAGACTGCGTGCGAACGATAAAACTCTGGATTACTCCGTAATGCAAAAATTCGTGCCGATACCTGAAAAATAATGAAGGCCTGTCTTCCCACACATCCTCAAGAGTCATTGGTTTTTGCTCCGGTAAAAGTTGTGGAGCGATAAATGTCCTTTCCTCAAAGGGAACGGAATATTGATTTTCCTTCTTTTTTGTCGTTTCAAAGCACATTTCACACGAAAGCATAAAACTTACAAACAGCTCTCTTTCAGCGTCATTGTGTTCTTTCCACGGCCTGGCCAAATCTTTACCTGAAAATGTACCCTTTCTACTTTCAAATAATTCATGGTAAAATTTTTCCCGGTCGAATATGGTATATATCGCCTTGATTACCCTTTCCTGATCGAGGATAATCAAATCCTGAAACAAACCTTTTCGATAAAAGACAACCCCGGTTTTGACCAGCCAGTTTTCCAACAATACCCTGATCGGGTCTTTTTCTTCCACATCAGCAGCAAGTTGAAGGAAGTCCTCCATAGAAATATACTTTTCTTCTTTTGCCTGAAGCTTTCGTATCTCCTGGCGCAACTTTGCCCACGTCTCGGGAATATCTGTTTTGATCTTGGTGCGGCGAATGGCTTTTTTAATCATTAGCTTTAACTCCGGAAAAAGGTTTTCATCCGGGTCTTCTTCTTTGGACTCGATATAGGAAAAATCGAAAAAGGGAAAATGTTTTTCAAACGCTTCTCTAATATCCGCCCGGTCGCGTTTTCCGTGTCCGGGTTTGCCTATTTTTGTCTGAACTACGATCGCCGGGCTGCCCTGCCCCTGGCTTTTTGTGTAAGCAAGCCAGTATGGTAATTTATAGTTTTTATAGGACCGGTTTTTACCAGCTTCTTCGCGGTCGGTAGAAGACTTATTCTCCGTTTCCCAGTCCCAAAGCACAAGATAAACCGCATTGGACTGCATAAAAAGGCGGTGTGTGGTATGGTAAATGTCCTGTCCGCCAAAATCCCAAATATTCAGTAACCAGTCATCCAGCGCATATTGCCTCAGGACAATCGCATGGGTCGAGTTCCATCTTTCATCAAATTTGTTATCCACCAGCCGGTGAACCAGACAGCTTTTCCCCACATTTCCATTGCCTACCAGCAATACTTTACATTCATTTTCGGGTGTACGCCCCTGCCGCAATTGTTTCAGATAATTGCTGACAAAAACCAGACTGTTTGAATTTCCATAATTTCGATTTTCGACATTCCCTCTGATGGCATCAGGAAGAGGGTTTTCCGCCAGGTATAAACTTTCTAGTGAAGGAAAATAGTCCGTGAAATTATCTTCGAGGTTTTTCAACTGATTTCCGGTCAGGTGAAGGGTTTTCAGGGTTTCGAGAACTGGGGGGAAAGATAGTTCGGAAATTTTATTGCTGTTCAGATACAAATATTCCAACTTTTCAAAGCCTTTCGGAAGAGAAAAGCCTGTCAGACCATTTCCACTCAGATCCAGACTTTCCAGGGCAGGGCAATCTCCTTCGAATGTACATTCCGCGAGGGTTTTGTTCCGGCTGAGGTCGAGCCAGGTCAGGGAATCAAAGCCTTTGGGAAGGGCAAATTTTTCCAGTTGGCACAGATTTGCTTCCAGTCTTTCCAGGGCGGGCAATCCGTTCTCGAAAGAAAGATGAGTAAGTTCCTTGTTTTCATTCAGACTCAGGTATTTCAGTTGGGGTAGATTGGCCGGAATTCTGACAGAAGTCAGTCGGTTTTCCGTCAGGTTCAGCACCTGAAGGTGAGACAAATCCATCTGCCAGACCGAAGCCAGTTCGTCATCTGTCAACTGCATTCCTGCCAGGTTCAGACTGAAAAAATATCCTTCCGCATCGCGGGAGTAGGTTTTTTCACTCCATTGGCGAAACAGCACCTGCGGCTCCGCCGCCGAAACACTGGTTAGCCCGGATTTTTGTTCCAGTTGCCGGATGATGGGTTCTGAGGTCATAAAATATCTGCTAAAGTGGAAATTATGCTAATATATGTAAACTCCCCCAAACCCCCTCTTTGAAGAGGGGGCTTTTTTTATTGCTTTTTGGCGGCAAAAACCGCCGAAAAATTAAAACCAGGGCTCTAAAACCGGCGGCTGAGGTTACTCGAAGCCCCGGTTTTAGAGCCCCGGGTTTCGCCCGCCGGATTTCGTGGGCCGGATTTCGTGGGCCGCGCGGTTTTTTTTTGTTGTGATGGGTAACCGGTGGCTGAGGAGACTCGAAGCCACCGGTTTTGGCGCCGTGCGGCGCATCTCATTTTTTCAAATGGGGTGGGGCACTTTTGTGCTACCGATGTTGCGGTCCTAACGGACCTTTGTGCCTGCGGCACGTTGATATTTTGTGCCCCCGGCACATATCATGGGGTGTCGTCTGACACCAGGTCCGGTAGGACCGCAATGACGGTAGCCACCCGGCGACCCCATTTTTTTTATTTCCTATATCTCTTCGCGCTTAAACGCGCAACCTACGCTTCTCCGAAAGGAGTCCTTCGGGCTCTTCGGGGTTCGGCCTATGGCCCCAATTTTCCCGCCAGTTCCTCTTTCAAGAGGGACGGCCGCGCGGAAGGGAGTTCGACAAATATTGCGCCCTGCGGCGCAACGCACAGGGAAATATAAAAAACGGACACGTCTCGTGCTATAATCCTGTCACCCCTTTGGGGTTGGTCTGCGACCTGAAAATTATATAAACGATTCAACCACGAAGGAAACGGATCACCGATCCAACCGCGAAGCGGTGACAGGATTATAGAAAATCTGCGGACCCAGACGCCCGTCTAACCCTGAAAGGGTGAAAGATGGGTTATGCCACTCCTCTGGAGTTTGTATAACCCCTGTAGCCATCATTGGCTATAATCCTGACACCCCTTCGGGGTTCAGGCTGCGCCTGATTCTCCCTTTGGAATCACAAGGTGATTTTCGATTTGTCATTCCTTGTGCCTAATGGCATCCTGAATTGGATCTTCGATTTTCAATTTGTCATTTGTAATTTCTTCACCACAACTCCCTCCCGCATATACACGCGTACCATGTACATACCCGCTGCAAGTTCGCTCAGGTTGATTTCTGTTTGTGGCTCTGCGGGGTGCCCGCTTTTGCTTGTGCGGCCTGAAAGGTCGGTGAGCTCCCATCGTTTGATGGGGGTATCGGCTTCCAGCCTTACTTTTTCAACCGCCGGGTTGGGGTAGAGGCGTACCGCCGTTTCGGGTAGTCGTGGATCTACGCCAATGGTGATGCCGAAGGCTTCCATTCCATACCACATCGTCTGGTCTGTGTCCTGGTAAAGCTGAAAGCGGAATTTTCCGTTTGCCTGCGGCAAAATCGTGCGGGTTTTTCCCGGCTGCGCAGCACCCGTCGCATCGAGGGGAATAAGGTGGATCGAGTCGGCGATGATGTTGAGTTCGAGGTCGAGATTCAATGACTGGATTTTGGTGGGGGCACTTCCCCAGTTGTTGTTGACCGTACTCGCTCCCCGCCAAAGCATGCCGGTATTCTGGATGCGCGAACTGACAGCTATCAGTGAACGCGAAGCGCCACGTAAAACATCGTCAGTCAGCGAAACCCAGTTGACACTGCCAAAATGGTTGCCGCTGATCATTTTCAGCGGACCGCTCTGATATCCGCCCATGCCAGGCAGATTTCCGGTGATCGACAGGAGTTTGTCTGTTTCAATGGTAAGGGCTCCGGGATTGGGGGCAAAACGAAGTGTATTATTGGCATAATAAACCGACGATGGTGTCGATGCCGGACTCAGGCCTGAAGTGGAAGTGGCATCTGTATCGCCGATTTTTACGCCATGGGTCAGGGAAATGAGGTTGTCGTAAGGTACAAAATGTTCCCACCTTCCTGCATTGTCCTGAAGAGGAAGTTGGAAAATATGTTCCCGTGTATAGTTGACGATATGGGGCTGCGAATCTTCGGAGATAATGCCGTTTCTGAATGCCCATGAATAGATTGGAAATAATCCCATCACCGCGTGATTGCGACTCAGTGCAAAATATCCGGGCACGCGGTCGCTGTCCCAATTGCCGGTATCTTCGTGATAGGTAAAAAACATGATCCCGTCCACTCCGTGAAGGGAGGCATACCCTGCGAGGATGGGCACCATTTCTACCTGATAAATATTGGGGTAGGCATGGTTGTACTCACTGAGGGTGAAGGGTTTATCTGCTACCTGCAATCCGCCGAGCACGGAGGGGATGGTGCCCAGCCGGTCGTTTTGAAGCATGGAGCCGTTGCTGATCTGCCAGTCGGTGGCGGACCAGGGTTCGTTGGGAAACCAGGGATGATCCCAGTAACTGTGATCATCCACATAGTCAAGATCGGAAGCAGAATATACATCGCCCGGGCCGGTCATGGCATTTACCCCGGAAATGGGAACCTGCACCCCGAGGCTGTCGCGCAGGTAGCTGCGCATTTCGTTGAAATAGGCTTTTTGTATTTCGAGGTAAAACTCGGCCATGTCTGCCACGCGCTGCGGATGAAAGCTGAGCCTTTCAGCATAGGGAATGCGCCGCACGGTTCCGGCGGCGAGGTCTTCCCCGGGTTCGAGCCCGGCAATCACGGGTTTTCCCATTGAAAAGTCGTCAAACCACACAGGCCCGGTTTGATTGTTGAAGTCGAAGGTCAATCTGACCTGGCCGACGTTATTTTCGGGTGCGCTGACCGTAAAGGTATAGGTCTGCCATTGGGTAGTCAGTTGGAAAGACGCCCCGCCATACCAGGTATAGGGGTCGTTGTGGCGCATGACGCCGGCATTGATCTGGCGAATGCGGTCGGCCCGGGCTTTAAATTTCACCTGATAAGATGAGTCCTGCTGAAAAGTCATTCCTGCCTGCATAAACTGTAAATGCCAGTTGGTACCAGTAACGGTATTGACGGTTACTTTTCCTGACTGGTTTCCGGATGCGGGAGACTGATTATCGGCAGTGAAAGTCGCCGATGCGCCAGAGTGTAGTTCTAGTATCCAGTTTTGTGTGCCGGACTCAAAGCCTGGATTGAGCAGTTGCTGCGTGCCGGTCTGGTTGAGTCCGGAGACATCCCATGCAGCGGCAAGCGCCGCCTGGTTTCCGTATTTCTGAATCAGAAAATCGTACCAGCGCTGGTCGAGCGAATCGGCATGTCTTTGTAAAATGCCGCCGCCGTTGGCGAAGGGGGTGAGTTTGTTTTCCTTCCAGAACCCGTAAAGGGTATTTTCGTTGGTGATTTCGACCATGGCAACAACCGGGTCGGCGGCGAGGGAAAGTCCGGTGTAGGGATTGACCGTGCCCAGAAGCTGGGAAGCGTATTCTTTTTGCAGCGCGACGAGTTGCCGGTCAAATATGGTCACGCCTTTTCCAAATTCCTGAATAGAATCTGCGTACAGTACGCCGTCGCCGGGTAAAAAGGTACGGGAAACGTGAAGGTTGATATTGGCATAAACGCCTTCGTTTTTCATGGAGGCGAGCAGCGCGTGCAGGCGGTCGAGGGTCGTTGTGTTCAACTGGCGGGTATTGCCGGTGCCGCGTATAAATATGGTTCCGTTGTTATCTGTCCAGGGATTATCCATATGGTGAAAGCGAAGCAGATTTACCCCCATTTTTCGCATCCTTCCGGCAATCTGAGGCGCGAGATTTGAAGGCGGAAAACAACCGGAAGCGGAGAGGTTACCTCCCCAGAAACGGATGGGTACGCCATTGGAAGTAAAATTTCCGTTTTCGTCGGTACTGACAAAATCGGTGATGGTATGACGAGGAAAAACGGGAAGGTATGTCTGTGTTGTGGAATCATATCCGGGGAGAGAAAATGAATATCCGCCGGAAAAACTCTGAGCAAATGAAGAAATAATCATGCCCGGAAAAAACAGGAGTAATAGTGCTGTTCGTATCATTGTGTATGTGGTTTGTGAGAATGTTTGGGAAAAATTGTATTATTGTTCTGCTGCTGTGAAAATACATAAAGATTTTGATGTTTGTTTTTGATGTTTTGGGCCTGCCCGTTCGGGTAGGCTTTTTCATATTCGTCTTTTATTCGTGCATTCGTGGCTGACCTTATCAGTTTATGGCGTAAAAAGCCACGAATGCACGAATAAGTATTCCTCTTTTGTATGATTCGCTGTTTTTTTACATCTTTCCTTTTTACTGCAAATTCCGCTTTTATGAAAGAATCTGGCTTCCTCCGACCAATCATTATTTTCCTACTAACTGTTTTTTTTCATGCCCCACTTTCCGGACAAGAATCCATTTTTTCAGCTCAAAATGTGTCTGTCCAAGGCCCGGAATACTTCAGAATTCACCATCCGGGCAATATAGAAATTACCCTTTCCGATACACTTTCCCGGCTTTCAGAGGTAGAAGTTTCGGTTGAAGGAAAAACACTTATTCTTCCTGTAAATGAAGGAGTTGCGATATATGAGTTTACACCAGATGAAGTAAAAGAAACCCTTTCGGTAAGGGTAGGGGACTACGAAACTTCTCTTGAAACAGAAGTCGCAGGCTTTCCCCTATGGCTTTCCATCCTTCCGCCGCTGATTGCCATTGTCATGGCGCTGGTTTTCAGGGAAGTGATTGTGTCTTTGTTTATGGGCATATTTTTCGGAGCTGCAGTACTGGGATATTATCAGTCAGGATCAGTAGCAGGAATATTCAGCGGTTTTCTGGATGTGGTAGGCGAATATGTCATTACCTCCATTACTGACCCCGACCACGTTTCGATTATTGTCTTTTCCATGCTGATCGGGGGAATGGTCGCCGTCATTTCCCGCAATGGCGGTATGCAGGGCATTGTCAATATCATTTCAAAATTTGCCAAAACACCGGTCACCGGACAGTTTGCCACCTGGCTGCTGGGGCTGGTCATATTTTTTGACGACTACGCCAACAGCCTGGTCGTGGGCAATACCATGCGTTCGGTTACAGACAAACTCCGTGTCTCGCGCGAGAAGCTGAGTTATCTCGTTGATTCTACCGCGGCGCCGGTTTCAGCACTGGCATTTATCACCACATGGATCGGAGCAGAACTGGGTTATATCGAAGATGGCATTTCCCAGTTGCACAATTTCCCCGAAGGACTCAGTCCGTATTCTATTTTCCTAAACTCTGTCTCCTACGCATTTTACCCCATTCTCACCCTGATATTTATGCTGTTTATCATTTTTTCCCGCCGCGATTTCGGGCCTATGTTTAAGGCGGAGGAAAGAGCAAGACTGACAGGCAGGGTAAGTCAGGGAAATGCAGCGTCTCATAAAAACACGGAAACCGAAGAAGAAGTAGAGGAGGAACTCCGGCATTTCCAGCCCATTGAAGGCATAAAACCCAAAGCTTTTAATGCAATCATTCCGGTAGTGGTTTTGGTTGGGGGTGTGTTAACCGGACTTTTATACACCGGATATACCGACGAAATCTGGTCCAACCCGGATGCCGGATTTGTGCGAAAACTTTCCCAGACCATCGGAAACAGCAATTCTTACGCAGCCTTGATCTGGGCATCGCTTTCGGCGGTTACAGTTGCCATGCTCCTGACCCTCGGTCAGCGTATGATGAAACTCGCCGACGCAGTCGAGACCATGACTCACGGATTTAAAGCGATGATGGGAGCTATCCTGATTCTGATTATGGCCTGGTCGCTTCAGGGAATCACCGATCACATGCACACAGCCGACTTTGTGATCAGTCAGTTGGGCGATTCTCTTTCTCCGGTATGGATTCCGGCCATTACCTTTATACTTGCGGCGCTGATCTCTTTTTCGACCGGATCGTCGTGGAGCACAATGGCGATTTTATATCCGTTGATGATTCCGCTGACCTGGCAGATTTCGGTAAACGCCGGTATGGAAACTGCCGTTGCACTTTCCATTTTTTATAATATGGTAGCTTCCCTTCTGGCAGGGTCTGTGCTTGGAGACCACTGTTCGCCCATTTCCGATACGACGATCCTCAGTTCGCTGGCCAGTTCGTGTAACCATGTCGATCACGTCAGAACGCAGCTTACTTACGCACTTACAGTAGGTATTGTCAGCACCCTTCTGGGTGTGATTCCCACAGCTTTCGGGCTGCCCAACATAGTAAGTATGATCCTCGGAGTTGGGGTTTTATACGCGATTGTCAGATTTGTGGGAAAACCCGTTCCGGAGGTTTCGCAATAAATAAAGGGCAAAATTGCTACGAACCGTAAAATTTTATGCGGGAACCGGGTGTTTTTTGTGCGGGAACCGCCAAAATTGCTACACAAACCGGGTAATTTCGCATTTCGTAAAGTATTCGCGTTTAACCAAAAACAAAACATTGATTATCAATTACTTAAATACAAATTAACCTACACCAAAAACTCATATATTTCTGGTTTCAGAAATGGTCAAAATTGGAAATCAGGCAACATATTTGATAATTAAGATGTCTAATAGCCAACAGAGTCTTACTTATCATGTATTCCATCAAAGAAGGGTTGTATATACTGTTAATCCCTCTGGCAATTGGTTTGTTGCTTCTGGGGATATCTGTGGGCTTTCCCGATGCCCCGGAACCTGATATACATAGTTACCAGACTTTTGAGGTTACGGTTTGGGCTGACTCTTCTGATGCAAAAAACAAAGGAATTCCTGTAGTTCAGTTGTCCTCCCGCGAAGCAGTCATCGCTTCGATGATCCTGGTGCAAAACCAGAATTATTCCATTCCTTTCAGGGATATTCAGCAGAAAAATTTCCACATCATTACCATCGGCAATCCGGTTCCTTCTTTCGAAAAATTTTTCCGCCTTTATGCCCGCACTTCTTCCCAGCAGGTGCGGATGGTAGAAGAAGTGAATATGGAAGAACTTTCGTATTTCAATCAGATAGTAGTAGTATTAAACCTGCCCCAACAGAACGCTTATATTATCCAGCATTTTCTCGATCAAATCTCACATAGTACAGAAGTTGTATTAGTGAATTTTGGCGACTATCAGACGCTGAAACCCATGGCGGGTTACCCGACGATTCTTCAGGCGCCCAACAGCCTGCTTACCACACAGGAAGTTGCCGCACAGGTTTTGTTTGGAGGAATAGGCGTTTCGCGCGGACTTCCCGACTATATGGCTGACGAACTGGGCCTCAGAAAAAGTTTTTCTTCCGCCCAGACCCGGCTGGCCTATTCTTATCCTGAGTATGCCGGCATTTCATCCGACACACTGGCAAAAATCGACCGGATCATCGCCGAAGGCATAGAAAATTTTGCCATGCCCGGATGCCAGGTGCTTATCGCCAAAGGCGGGCAGGTGATTTACAACAAATCGTTTGGTTATCATACCTACGAACACGATATCCCGGTAAAAGATGACGATCTTTACGATCTCGCTTCCATTACCAAAGTAGCCGCTACGACACTGGCTACCATGAAACTTTATGAAGAAAAAAGACTTTCCCTCGAAGATCCGCTTTCGCATTATTTCAGAGACGCAAGCTACGACCCGGTTCCGGTAAAAGTTTACGATACCATTTCATACAGAACCTATACAGCATTTCTCGATTCTATCCGCAGAAATCCGGAAGGTCACCTGCTCAAAAAACAGGATACGGTTCGCTTCCGCGATTCGCTGATGCTGGTAGGCAGATGGCAGAGTCTGCAAAAAGGGAAAAAAGCCAGTCCGGTATTTAAAATTTCGCTGGTTGATCTTCTTACGCATACTTCGGGTCTTCAGGCAAGTCTGCCAATTGTACCCTATCAGCGATATATAAACAGCGAACTTTACAGCCGTACCTACGACCAGAATTATTCTGTGCCCGTAGCAAATCGTTTTTACATGCGGCACAACTACCTTGATTCGCTATGGAATGACACCAAACGCCTTCGCCCTGATTCGGCACACTATCTCTACAGTTGTGTGAATATGATTCTGATGCAGCGGGTAGTTGATTCGATCAATCAAAAACCTATCAGTGAATATCTGGAGGAAACTTTCTACGAAAAACTCGGCCTTCAGACCATGTGCTACAATCCGCGCGAACGATTTGACCCCGAGCGTCTCGTACCCACCGCCAGCGACCGCTGGCGCGGACAGGTGCTCTGCGGCACGGTTCATGATCCCACAGCAGCGCTGATGGGCGGTGTCTCCGGCAACGCCGGCCTCTTTTCCAACGCCAATGACCTGGCCATTCTCGGTCAGATGCTCCTCAACAAAGGAACTTATGGCGGCGAAAGATTTTTTCAGGATACCACCGTTGAAAGATTTACCCAAAGGGTGAGAGGACATCGGGGACTCGGTTTTGACAAACCTCCCCGCAATACCAATTATATCATCGCTGAAAGTGCTTCCCTTTCCACTTTCGGACATACAGGTTTTACAGGAACCTGTGTATGGGTTGATCCGGAAAATGATCTGGTATTTGTTTTTCTCTCCAACCGCATTCACCCTAGCGTGAGCAATACCCGGATCAATGAAATGCGCATTCGCCAGCGCGTGCAGCAGGTGGTATATGATGCAATGGGCATTTCGCCCAGAGGTCCGGTTGAGCGCAGAACCGAAGAAGAGATAGAGGACAACCGCAATCCGGATGTCATCCTCGCTGTTAATTATTAAAATATTTTTCCCTGATCTCCTGCAATTCGCTTTTTCGGTCCTGATAATGGATAATCGCGTGAAAATCGTTGAGCTTATGTAAAACCGGCAAAAGCTGGCTTCGCTCTTGTGCGGATAGATTTCCCGCCACGATATGTGCCACTTCGTCCATTTTTTCCATGACCTGATTCAGTACCTTTTTACCTTCAGCCGTGAGTTTTACCCTTTTCGAGCGTTTGTCATCCGGATCTGAGAAACTCTCCATTAACCCAGCTTTTGTAAGGCGTTTGATGATCTCAATGCCCGAAGTGATTTCCAGCAGATGCATATTGATCAGTTCTGTTTTGGTCAGGCTGCCGCGATAGCTGAGTGTGGCGAGGAATGTAAATTCGTCGATAGTGGAAAGCTGCGTTCCTTCCAGTGCTTTTTTAGAATAGTTTTTCGCATAACGGTACAGATAGCTGATCAGCATGGTCATTACCGTTTCCTCCTGCTCATCTTCTGCTTTTTCCACACCGATATGCGGATCCCTGACGATCAACCCCGGAGCGGGATAAGCCAGTTGTTTGTTGAGCCAGAGGGAAAAAGATACCAGACTGGTCTCCCTGCCATCTGACTCGTTTTCATACGCTTCCACAAAGTTGAGCAGTTCTTTCAGTAATGAATAGTGATGCGCCATGGAACAGGAAAGTAATATGTAACTGTATTAAAATAGTAATTTATTTACAAAAACGTAAACATTCTTGCGCTTATTTTGTTTTGATCTCATTCATGTGTATCAGAACAAATGTGAACAAAATATGAAATCGAAGATCTTTTACAGGCATAACCTTTTTTTTGTATTAATGTTGGCGTTGGCGTCAAATATCAGCACTTTATACGCCCAGGGAGGAATCATCAGCGGGCGGATTTATAACGAACTTACCAACCTCCCGCTGGAATATGGAACGATACTTTTGCAGGGCACAAACTATGGTAGTTTTACCGACGCGGAAGGTAAATTTGAAATCAAGGGTATTCCGCCCGGGCTTTACAATGTAGAGGCAAGATATACCGGCTACAAACCTGAAGTGGTGTATGAAGTTCAGGTCAGCAACTCCAAGCCTTATGTATTGGAGATAGGTATGACTGAAGAAGAAAATACTACAGATTCTGTCAATATCGTCGCATCCCCGTACAAACAAATCGAAGAAGCGCCACTTTCCCTGCGCACCATCGGCACCAGCGAAATCAAGCGCAACCCCGGTGGCAACCGCGACATCAGCAAGGTGATCCAGTCGCTCCCCGGTGTGGCTAGTACCGTGAGTTTCCGCAACGACATTCTGATCCGCGGAGGTGCACCCAACGAAAACAGATTTTACATTGACGGCATCGAAACACCAAACATCAACCACTTTGCCACACAGGGCGCATCGGGCGGTCCGGTCGGACTGATCAATGTGGATTTTATCGGAGAGGTGGATTTTTTCTCAGGCGCTTTTCCCGCCAACCGCGGCAATGCACTCAGTTCGGTGTTTGAATTTCGCCAGCGCGCTGCGCGCGACGACAGGCTCGGTTTTACCGCAACCGTCGGAGCAAGCGACCTGGCACTTACCCTCGAAGGCCCGACCGGAGAAAACAGTTCCTTCCTTTTTTCGGCCCGCCGCTCCTACCTGCAATTGCTTTTTAAAGTTCTGGCTCTTCCTTTTTTACCCAATTACAACGACTATCAGTACAAACATAAATTCAGGTTTGGCGAAAGGCACGAACTCAATATCGTAAGTCTCGGCGCCCTTGATGAATTTCAACTCAACCTCGGCGCAGATTCGACCGCGTATCAGAAGTACATCCTCGGAAACCTGCCCGTACAGACTCAGTGGAATTATACCATCGGCGCCAGCTATAAATATTTTGGCGACAACGGATTCTGGCTGGTGGTTGCCAGTCGCAATATGCTCAACAACCGGGCTTTCAAAAATGTGGACAACAACGAAGTCAATGATTTTCTGCTCGACTATACCTCCAGAGAGATAGAAAACAAAATCCGGGTAGAACATACGGTCAGAAACAAAGGATTTAAATTCAACTTTGGAGTCAATTACGAATTTGACAAATACACCTCCGATACCTATCAGGTGCTGCCTGTCGATACCATAGACTTTTTCTCCCAATTGAACTTCTCCCGCTACGGTGCATTTGCCCAGGTCAGCAAAAAAGTTGCGAAAGAGCGGCTGATACTTTCTCTGGGTGCAAGAGTGGACGGAAATACGTTTTCGGATAAAATGGCGAATCCGTTTCCCCAGTTTTCACCAAGATTTTCAGCTTCGTATTTTATTACCCCTGAGCTTACCTTCAACTTCAATACAGGGATTTTTTATCAGTTACCTCCCTACACGGTTATGGGTTACCGCGATTCCCGTACCGGTGAACTGGCCAATCTGGATATCGACTATATCCGAAACAAACATGTAGTCAGTGGTTTTGCTTATACAACTGCTACGAATACGCGGTTTTCCATTGAAGGCTATTACAAAGATTACGACCGCTATCCTTTCCTCACCCGAAACGAGATTTCCCTTGCCAACCAGGGCGGCGACTTTGGGGTAATCGGAAACGAGCCCGCAGTTTCCACTTCGGAAGGCCGCACCTATGGCATGGAAGTGCTGATACAACAGCGGTTGTTTAAAGGCTTTTATGGAATTATCGCTTATACTCTGGGTAAAAGTGAGTTTCAGGACAATGCTGGAAATTATATTCCCTCATCATGGGACAGTCGCCATATTGTCGCACTTACTGCCGGGAAAAAATTTAAAGGAGAGTGGGAGGTCGGCGCAAAATGGCGTCTTACTACCGGCACACCCTATACACCTGCCAATGTCGCCTTTTCCAGTCTGAAAAATGTATGGGATGTAACCCGCGTTCAGACACCTGATTTTTCTCTGCTCAATACCGAACGCATCGGCTCCTACCACCAGTTGGATATCAGGATAGATAAAAAATGGTTCTTTGACGTATGGAGCCTGAATCTTTTCCTCGATATTCAGAATCTCTACGGATATAAGGTTCCAGGCCCTCCCATACTCGATGTTGTAAAAGACGAAAATGATAATCCGCTGACCAATCCTGCCGATCCGTCACGATACCAGACCTATTTCCTTGAAAATGACCTCGGAATATTTCAGCCCACACTAGGGATTGTCGTAACCTATTAACCCTCCATAATGTCTTCCGTACCATGATTATGGATACAACACTTCACACCCGGTTTCAGATTCCACCCGCGATCAGTCTGGCCGAGAATATAATTTCCGGAAAACTGATTTTGGAAAGCAAAACCGGGTGTAACATTATCCTCATCGAAATTGTACTGGAAGAATTCCGAAAAGTTTTGTCAAAGGATCATGATACAGACCTTGTGGTGAGTACGCTGGGGAAACAACGTTGGAACAGTAATGAACTGATAGCCAAAGACTCACAATGGGTTTTTACTTTTGACCTCACCTTTTCCCGGCGATCGCGACGGCGCCAGCCACAATTTCCGCTTTATGGAAAATTTGGTCAGCAGGTTCGGCGCATTCATCAGGCAGTGGATATGGAAACATCTGTATTTATACTTACAGGAAAAGTATGGGTAACGGGTGAATCAATGCCCTTTGAAGTAAGAGAAGAAATCAAACCCGTTATCAGGTAAAAAAAACCTCCGGAAAAAACCGGAGGCTCCTTACTTCAACTCACAATGACTATAAAAAATCAAAGTGCCCTTTCTTTTTCCTGGGCAATGGTCAGTACTTCATCATCCATAAGCCGCTGCACCAGTCCAAGAGATTTGGGCACTTCATAAGCAAAGAAAAATTTCATGGTATGAATTTTACTTTCGTAAAATTCCAGTTCGTCTCCCTGTGGATTTTCTGTCATCAGGATTCGTTTTGCAGTTATTCCCTGCTTCAGCCACTGCCATGCAACCGCCAGTAATCCAAACAATTCCATATACAGTGTGGCGTCGGAGAGGAAAAGTTCGATATCGCCTTTCATCGCAATACCGGCCAGGCGCATCGTCACTTTCTGTAAATCCTGTAATTTATCCTGAAGAATGCCGGCATACTTGCGTAAGTCTTCATACTCACCTGCTGCTGAAATATCCTTCAGAATTTCTTTTGCCAGGAGTTTCATAGCTTCACCCTGGTTCATGACAACTTTTCGTCCCAGCAAATCCTGCGACTGAATGCCTGTTGTCCCTTCGTACAAAGGATATATGCGAATGTCGCGGTAATAATTTTCCAGCGGGAAATCACGGCAAAACCCGCTTCCGCCCAAAATCTGCAACCCATTGCTTACCGACACAATTCCCATCTCGGAGGGATAGGTTTTTACCACCGGCGTGAGCAGTTCGAGCAGAAGTTCATATTCTTCTTTTTCTTTCCCCTCTGTAACCTTCATCATGTCCCAGTACCAGGCAGCCTGCATTACCAGACTAAGCCCGCCTTCCACTATGGATTTTTGCAGAAGCAGCATCCGCTTCACATCGGGGTGGTTGATAATGGGCGTTTGCGGATTGTTGAGATTGCGGTCATTGAGTCTCCGGCCCTGGGGTCTTTCATTGGCATAGGTCAATGAAGCATAATAGGCAGCAGATGCAATAGAAGATCCCCCCAGCCCCACAAGAATCCGCGCCTCATTCATCATCTGAAACATATAAGACAAACCCTGATTGGGCTGCCCCAGCAGATACCCGTGGCAATCGTCTTTTTCGCCCATCATCAGGTGAAGGGCTGGTGTACCTTTTTGTCCCAACTTGTGATAAACGCCGGCTGGAGTTACATCATTATACACCAGACTTCCATGCTCCAGTCTGTATTTGGGCACGATAAACAGAGAAATTCCCTTTGTGCCTTTGGGTGCACCCTCTATGCGTGCGAGCATGAGATGAATAATATTTTCAACTCCCTCGTAATCACCGCCGGAAATAAATATCTTCTGTCCTTTGATTCTGTAAGTCCCATCAGGTGCAGGATACGCAGTCGTAGTTATATCAGAAAGAGAACTGCCGGCCTGAGGTTCGGTCAGTGCCATGGTTCCCTGCCATTTCCCGTCAAACATTTTCGGAACATAGGTTGCCTTTTCTTCTTCAGTCCCAAAATGCAGAATCAGATTCGCTGCACCGGAAGTAAGACCGGTAAAACCCATGCTCCCGTTGTTGGCTGCTGTCAAAATAAAACTTGCACCGGTTCCCAGCAGAACAGGGATCTGCATACCCCCATATTCGAGCGGAGCAACTGCACCCAGCCATCCACCTTCAGCCATAGCTTTAAGAAAGGGAACCACACTGTGATGAACCACCACTTTTCCATCCTGGAGATAAGGTTCGTTGCGATCCATATCTTCATAATGAGGAAAAAGATAGGTGTCTGCAAGCTGTTTTGCGGCATCGAGCATCATATCCATGGACTCGCCATCAAAATGGCTGTAGTAGGGATATTGCGTAAGATTGCCGACTTCGTGAACCCGATTCAACAAAAACTTCAGGTTCCTTTCGCTGAAATATTTGTCTGCCATAACATCAGAATTTTTTCACTAAAGACACCAAAGATGCTGGTGAGAAGCGAATGATTTACCAGCATTTAAAAAAACAGGAAAATATCATGATTTCCAAATTTTCCTGAAATATTGTATGCATGCATACATATTGGGAGTAATTTTTATTATTTTCCCTGAATGAAAAAGCATATAAATTAGAGAAACCAATATTTAAAGATATGTCTTATCACCCCGAACATCCCGAACACCTGCTCGTCACTGTGCAGGATCAGATTAAAACCATCACTTTCAACCAGCCACAAAAAAAGAATGCCATCAGCGTGGACATGGCCTATCACCTGCGGGATGTCATTGAGCAAACCCGGGAAGACGACAGCCGGGTAATCATACTCACGGGCACAGACGGAAATTTTTGTTCCGGTGCAGATCTCGATGCTTCACTGATGAACGGAAAGCCGTTTGATGTGACGACATTTTTGCGGAGGACCTATAATCCGATCGTTACGGCTATGCGCGAAATCAACAAGCCATTTATCGCGAAGGTATCGGGCGCCTGCGTAGGAGTAGGGTTTAATTTTGCCCTTGCCTGCGATATGATATATGCCGCAGAGGGTTCGCGGTTTAGCCAGATTTTCAGCCGGATCGGGCTTTCGAGTGACGGCGGCGGGGCGTTTTTTCTACCCGAAAAAATCGGCTACCACAAGGCATATGAACTGATGGTAACCAATGCCATTATAGAGGCGACAGAAGCCAAACAGCTTGGGCTGGTAAATCAACTTTTTGCGGCTGACGAACTGGATGCAGCCGTAGCAGAAATTGCCGCCCGTCTGGCGACGGGCCCCTATGTTGCCATTCAGCATATCAAGTCCAACCTCCGCGCCGGGGTCACTAAAGGACTGGAAGCAGCACTGGAACAGGAAGCCCTGGCTCAGGGAGACAATTTCCGTACTTCTGATTTCTTCGAAGGAGTCTTTGCCTTTCTTCAAAAGAGAAAACCCAATTTTAAGGGAAAGTAAACAAACCCGTGAAGCTGGCCGGATCAGGAAATGGTCACGTGACAATTTTACCCGCAAAAGTCAATGACCCCTCCGGTTATCCACATGACAAATGAAAACTTTCTTACAAATCTGATTATCAACATTTTACTATCCACACAGAAAATGTGGAAAATGTGAACAACCGCAGAAAGTGGTGAAAAGCATTTTCCACATTTCCTTTTTTTATCCACATTTTGGTGGATAACCTGAGCCCGTGGATAAGTCCGGTGGATTTCCCCCATGTTATTCCACATAATTCCCACAATGCTGTATTAACTTTTTGGTAACATTCACTTTATCCACGGGAATGTGAATATGTAGAAAACTTATTTTCCCTGCTGGAAATTTATACCACCTGGTTCCAAAATCGAAGGATTAGTTAGCGCAAAAAACTACAACGTAAAGCGCCTATTTTCCAGCACTTTGATGAAGGCTCTATTCTATCTAATATTCATTCCAAATCCAAAACTAACCCGATACATATTACACTTCCGTTTTATACACATTCCTGTGGATTTCTAACATGTATAAGTGGACATTGAATAAAGCAACTGTTTTCTTATAAAGTTTTCCCACTTTTCCACAGACCCACTACTACTAATTCTTTTTATTTATATAAAAAAGAAATAAATAATAGTGATGTCTCTTCGACAGGTTTTTCGTAATTTTATTATCCTTTTCATACATCTTATCTTCTAACACTATGCCGGGAGGAAATGAATCCGCCCTCACAGATATTTCCCATCTGGGAGAATTTGGGCTGATCGATCGTATAACTCAAAACTTTCCCCGTCTCTACCCCGATGTCATCAAAGGAGTAGGAGACGATGCCGCTGTGATCCGCTCGGGTAACGGTAAGGTTCAGGTCATATCCACAGACCTGCTCCTGGAAGGCGTGCACTTTGATCTGGCCTATGTGCCGCTGCGGCACCTGGGCTATAAGGCAGTCGCTGTCAATGTCAGCGACATAACCGCGATGAACATTAAGCCCTACGGCGTAACTGTCTCAATTGCAATCAGTAACCGTTTTCCGGTTGAAGCTGTAGATGAACTGTATGAAGGCATTCGGCTGGCCTGCGAAAAATATCAGGTGGACCTCCTCGGAGGCGATACCGCCAGCTCGCGCCAGGGACTGGTGATCTCTGTAACAGCAGTAGGGGAGGGTATGGAAAATCAGGTGGTATATCGCAGCGGAGCAAAACCCCGCGACCTGATTTGTGTCTCCGGTGATGTAGGCGGAGCTTATGCCGGGCTCCTGGTTCTTGACCGCGAAAAATCTGTTTATCTTCAGGCTCCCGATACTCAACCCGATCTCAACGATTATGATTATGTGATCGGGCGCCAACTCAAACCTGAGGCACGACTGGATATTCTTGTTCGCCTCGCCGAACTGGGCGTCAGGCCTACTTCCATGATAGACGTCAGCGACGGGATTGCCAGTGAAATAAATCATCTGTGCCGGCAGAGCAAAACAGGGGCTACCATCTTCGCCGGCAAACTTCCATTTGATTATCAGACACTGAAAGTTGCCGAAGAGTTTTCTCTCAGTCCCGTTACTTTTGCGATGAATGGCGGAGAAGATTACGAATTGATTTTTACCGTTCCTATACAGGATTTCGATAAAATTAAAGCTGAACGAAATTTTACGATTATCGGCCACATGACCGACGACCCCAACGTTATTCAGATTGTACTCGATTCGGGAGAAGCCGTTGATATCGAAGCCCAGGGATGGAATCATTTCAAAAGCAATACATAACCAGCAAAAATTCCTGTAAGTGAAAAAAATTATATCCTATAATGTCAATGGCATTCGCGCTGCTGTAAACAAGGGTTTTCTTGAGTGGCTGGCAGAAGAATCTCCCGATGTACTCTGTCTGCAGGAAACCAAAGCTCAACCCGACCAACTTGACGAAGGCCTCCTCCATCCTCCGGGTTATCACACCTACTGGTTTTCTGCTGAGAAAAAAGGATATAGCGGTGTTGCCATTTTCTCCAAAGAAAAGCCCCTTCATGTTGAATATGGCTGCGGGATAGAAAAATATGATAAGGAAGGGCGTGTACTTCGCGCAGACTATGCGGGCTATTCGGTTATTTCTGTGTATTTTCCTTCAGGCTCCAGCGGCGACGAGCGCCAGGAAGTGAAGGAAGAATTTCTGCAGGATTTCTATCAATATATTGAGCAACTGAAATCCTCTTTTCCCAATCTGATTATTTCCGGTGATTACAATATCTGTCATCAACCGATAGACATTCACAATCCCGTCAGCAATAAAAATACTTCCGGCTTTCTGCCTCATGAAAGAGAATGGGTAACTCAATTTCTGCAAATGGGATTTGTGGATTCGTTCCGGAAAATTTATCCAGAGGCTAAAGACCGCTATTCGTGGTGGACATTTCGGTTTAATGCCCGTAAAAATAATAAGGGCTGGCGAATCGATTATCATATGGTAAGTTCTCCGCTGGAAGATAAATGTATGGATGCAGACATTCTTTCTTCTGTCGAACACTCAGACCATTGCCCGGTTAAAGTGATCATGAACCTTTAAGTTGCAAGATTCACCGGTATGTGGTTTGGTAAAAAGTAATGAAGTTTCGATCTTTAGTCATAGCGAACCTATAATCCCAGGTTTCGTTGAGACTATTTACAAGGTCCGTAATAAAACTGTATATGAGCAACCAGAACCGACAAATTTTGGATCAGCGGATTCAGGAGTTCCGCAAAAAGTATTACACAGACAAAATCATTCGCGGTACATTGCTGCTAATGCTGTTGATCAGCTCCATGCTATTTGTTGCATTGCTGAGCGAAGGTCTTTTCGGATTTTCCTCCGGTGTGCGAACCGGTATCGTCTTTTCGCTTGGCGCCTTGTTTGTCGGAGTATTGGGGTATATGGTTTTATGGCCTTTGTCGCAGTTGTTGAATATTGCCAGGAATATTTCTGATTTCCAGATTGCCGATATGGTTCGGCGTGCGTTTCCCGACATCAACGACAAGCTGGTCAATTTCCTCCAGCTCCGCGGACAATACGGTGATGCTAATTCGCTCGCAGGTGCAGCCATTGATTATAAAGCTGCCGAAATCGCACCTGTAAAACTTAGCTCGGCTATCAATCTCAACCTCAACAGAAAATATCTCTGGTTGCTGCTCATTCCGGTGGGGTTGTATCTGATTACTTATCTGGCCGACCCTTCTTTTCTGGGAGCAAGCGGACACAGGCTGGTAAATTACAATCAGGCATTTACGCCTCCTGCTCCGTTTAATATTTCCATTGCCAATGCACCGGAGAAACTGGTTGCCGGACAAAATTATACTTTTAATATTTCTGTAGATGGACGGGAACTCCCTTCCGAGCTGTTTATATTTATTCGCGATGATAATGAAGATGGCGGACAGTTTATCGATTATAACCTGAATAAAACTTCTCCTACAGAATTTGAATACACGCTTTCCGACATAAAAGAAGACTTTACTTTTTATGTAGCAAATCAGGAAGTGCAGTCGCAGAATTATTCGGTCGATGTACTGAAGCGACCCTTTATCAAAAATTTTGAAGTAAGTATTGTATATCCGCCATATACCGGATTGGGAACTGAAAAGCTCGAACCGAATGTCGGCGACTTTAAAGTCATCAAAGGAAGTACGGTCAAGTGGGAGCTAAAACCCCAGGGCGAAATAGAAGAAGCATGGTTTGTCTCAGATGAAAAATATGCATTCCGCCAGGCCGAGTCCGGCGACCTGTTTTCTCTGTCGCGCCAGATGATGAATGATATGGATTATTTTATCTCGTTGGTTTCTCCGGAGGAAATTACCAATATCGATACGGTAAAATACAAGGTGAATATTTTGCAGGACCGATTCCCTTCCATTTATATTTTCTCCCCTAACAATGACTACCTCGTAAATCTCGATCCGGTCATGCCACTTGATCTGGAAATCGCCGACGATTTTGGTTTTACTAAAATGAGTCTGTTTTACCGGTTTACCCGTTCTGGCGGTACAAGCACGGTTTCGAATGAATACAAAGAATATCCGCTGACGATTTCTTCAAAAACACTGCTCCAGGGACTTTCCTATTTTGTGGATCTCACAAGTCTGGGTTTGAGAGAGGGGGACGAACTTGAGTATTTTATCAGGGTTTGGGATAATGACGGTGTTTCCGGAGCCAAGGCTACCACCAGTGCTACCTATCGGGTGATTCATCCGACCCTTGATGCAAAATACGATGAAATCAACGAAACGCAGGATCAGGTAAAAAGCGATCTGGAGAAAATCAAAAAGACTTCTGAAGAACTGAAAGAGGCGTATAAAAAGATGCAGGAAAAACTGTTGGATCAGAAGAAACTTTCCTTTGACGACAAGAAGGAAGTACAGCGCATGATCGATGAGCATAAACAGATGCTTGAGCAGTTGAAAGAAGCACAGGAAAAATTTGAAGAGACAAAAGAGCAGCTTGAAGACAACCAGATGATTTCCGAAGAAACTCTTCAGAAGTATGAGGAGCTGAATAAGTTTCTTGAGGAAATGGAAAATCCGGAAATCGAAAAATTACTTCAGGAGCTCCAGGAAAAAATGGAGAACCTGAATCCGGAAGACATTATGAACAAGATGGAGCAGTTGCAACTCAACGATGAGGAGATGAAGGAAAGTCTGGAGCGTACGCTCGAACTTCTGAAGCAACTGGAGGTTCAACAGAAAATAGATGAACTCCGCAACAAGCTTGACAATATGGAAGCCAAGCAGGAGATGCTCAACGAAAAACTGGAGCAGGCCGAAACCCCCGAAGACTTGGAAAATCTCTCCGACCGCCAGGAAGAGTTGAATGAGCAGATGGAAGGGGTGAAGGAAGATTTGGATGATCTGAAAGAGATGAAGGATAATACCAAAACTCCTGACGGAGAGAAGATGGAAAATCTGGAAGAAAAGGCTGAGCAGACGGAATCTGAAATGGATAATGCTTCCGAAGAAATGCAGAAGGCAGCAGAGCAGATGCAGGAAAACGGAAAGAAGAATAAAAAGGAAGCACAGCAGAATATGGACAATGCTTCCAAATCGCAGAAGAATGCCCAGCAGAAACTTCAGGAAATGTCTGAAGAGCTGAGCAATATGCAGATGAATATGCAGATGCAGCAGGATCAGGAAAACCTGGAAAATCTGAGGGTTCTTCTTGAAAACCTGCTGAAGCTTTCATTTGATCAGGAGGATTTGCGCGATGAGGTCAAGGCGCTGAAGTATGGCGATCCTTCCCTGAATAATAAAAGTCAGAATCAGAAAAAACTCCAGGACGATATGGAGTTGGTGTCAGACAGCCTCGCTTCGCTCGCACAGCGCATGTTTATGATTCAAAAAATGGTACTGGACGAAAGCAAGAGCATCACGGAGAATATGGATAAGTCTCAGGTTTTCTTCCGCAACAAGCAGGTGCCGATGATTTCTTACCATCAGCAAGCCGCAATGACCAGCATCAACAATCTGGCGAATATGCTTTCTGACGTGATGAAGCAGGTGCAGGAGCAGATGAAAAATGCAATGCCGGGCCAGGGTATGTGCAAGAAGCCGGGAGACAATCCCAACATGAAAAGTTTGTCTGAACAGCAACAACAGCTCAACCAGCAGATGCAACAGATGATGAACTCCAAAAATATGAGCCCGGAGAAAATGGCTGAAATGGCTGCCCGTCAGGAGGCAATCCGCAAACAGTTGAAGGAGGCACATGATAAGATCAGGGAGAACGGTGGGAAGGAACTGGGCGATATGGAGAAGATCATGAAAGATATGAAGGAATCGGAAACCGAACTGATCAACAAACAACTGACGCACGAGACGCTGATGCGGCAGCAGGAAATTTTGAACAGGTTGTTGCAGGCAGATCAGTCTGTGAGAGAGCGCGAACTTGATGACAAGCGGGAATCCAAGACGGGTAAAGAGATGGATGTGAAATCTCCGGAAGAGCTATCAATTGATGAGTATAAAAACAAAATCAGGCAGGAATTGTTAAAATCAAATAAATTGGAATATTCCAATGATTTCCTCATCTTGATCGAGCAATACTTCAAAAAACTAGAAGGAGCGAATGAGTAGTCAATCAGACACGCAACGGATGTATAAGCAGCTGATATTAAGAAGTCATCCTGACGCCATTCACGAAGTTGAAATGGCAATTGATGAAATCCGGGCAGAACTGGAGTTTAAGGAAGATGTGTATGGCAATGTCATGGTCGCCGTCACAGAAGCAGTAAACAATGGGATTGTCCACGGGAATAAGGGCGATGAGTCTAAAAAGATTTACCTGGATTTTGAGATGGTAAACCAATACCGCCTGGTGATTAAAGTTCAGGATGAAGGGGATGGCTTTGATCCCCGCAAATTGGACGATCCCACAGCTCCCGAAAATCTTGAAAATATTGGCGGGCGCGGAGTATTTCTGATGCAACATCTGTCTGACCAGCTATCCTTTTCCGATGATGGGAAAATAGTGGAAATGGTATTCAACATCTGATGGAAACAGAAATTCAGTTTTTCTCAGAAGAAATAGATTTTCAACTCGAAAAAGAGGATCTGGTCGCAGACTGGGTCCTCTCTGTTGTTTTGGTACATGGCAAAAAATGCGGGGAAATTACCTATATATTTTGCTCTGATTCTTACCTCCTTGAGATGAATAATGAGCATCTCGACCATGATTATTACACCGACATTCTGACTTTTCCCTATTCCGCTCCTGAAGATGATATCCTGATTTCGGATATATATATCAGTATCGACCGCGTAAAAGAGAATGCCAACTCCCTAAATAGCGCTTTTATTGATGAACTTCACCGGGTCATGATCCATGGTATTTTACACCTGCTGGGGTATGATGACCATGAAACAGACGACATCACATCTATGCGCGAAGCAGAAAATAAAGCACTTGCACTAAGGAAATTTGTTGATTGAGATATGATGTTCCACGTGGAACATCTTGTTTTATCAGGGAGCTTTTTCTTTGGGGTGGAGAATATAGATTTCCATATCTGAGTAAGTACCTGCTTTGTCGTAAAGGGCGGGTTGAAGTAGCGTATCAGAGCGAAGGGTAGTATCTGATAGGATAAGGAATATCTCGCCATATTTTCCGGTCCAGCGTTGCATAGCATTTCCGTAGTGTTTGGGATTATTAAAAGAACTCCATCCCCGTTTTCTCAACAGATAGAGCGTGTTGTTTGGGCTTCTATCTGGAATACTGATCACATACTGATTTTCTTTCAAGCCGATAGAGGAGAGATAATCCTTAAATTCCTGCTGGTAGAAGGCGGGTTTTTCTCTGAAGTAGCTATTGGCTGGATCGTAATACTCCTTCATCCGCTCTCTTGTATAGATAATATTCGCCACCAGAAACGCGGAAAAAATCAGCCTGGTGAATATGTGCCTGGAAATACGGGGATGTTTCTGATTGAGCATATATGCGCCTGCCACCAAAATAGCAGATGCTCCGGAAAGATTGACCAGGTGATAATACTCGTGCCCGCCGATCAGCCAGAAGAAAATAGCCAGATGTGCAATTCCCCCCAGACATAATAAAAGGGGAATTGAGACCGTGATCCAGATGAGTTTTCGGCTGTTCCAAAGGATGAAAGCCAATGCAACAGCGAGGAGAATATGAACGGAGGGATGGAAAAAGTAGGGGATTTGTATCTTAATTTCTCTCAGAATCCGGGTGATATCTTCACCTGAAACCTGGAAAACAGATTTAATGATACTGGTAAAATGAGGATATTCAAACCGTGTGCTGTACCAGGTCGCATACAGATACCAACAAAAAATCACTAGTAAAGACACGATAAAGCCTATCAAATAGTCTGGCAATTTTAGACCTGTGATGCGCTTATAATTTTTGTTCACTTTGGGAATAAGCCAATGATCCGCTACAATCAGAATAATAGCCGTAATGGCATGGATAAACATAGATATCTTGAGCAGGCCGCCCAGAGTGAAAAACGCCAAAGCAGCTAACCAATATTTTTTGTTTTGATGAATAACATGTTTCCCCAGGAAGTACCAACCCCAAAAACAAATAGCAAGTGCTGGAGGATCTGGTAAAAATCCACTGGAATAATAGACAAAAAACGGACTGGTATATAAAAGCAGAGGGATGAACATAGCCCAAAAACTATCAACGATAATACTTCGGCATAATGCAGAAAGCGCCCATAAACCTGAAAACACAATTACTATATTCATCATCCGCAGCAGTAAAGTGTGCGGGCCGAAGACTCTGTATAACATCCCTGCAAGCCAATAAATCAGCGGAAACTCAGCCGCTGCTGCTCCCTCTCCGTTGGAAAGGACATTGTTCATCGCCGGTGTAAAGAGATTCGCACTCCCCGTATAATAGTTCCATGCAAAAGATGCACAATCAGTTTGCCGCCAGTTGTGTCTTCCTACGGGTTCCAGTTCCAGAATCTGCGGAATATTATAAATCAATACCATCGCGATCCCTGCCGTAACAAGGAAATTTTGGCGGAGATATGGCCATACTTTACGCTTCAATGAGTACATACAATGACGTCAATAGAAGATTTGCCGGGGAAATGTTCCACGTGGAACAAAAAAATTGACTGATAACCGGCGGAAAAGCTAAACAAAATCTCTTATAATCCGGTTGATTCAATTCGGAAATTAGAATTAATTTTGTGGCATGTTTCCAGAATATGATATTGTTGTTGTAGGAGCTGGCCATGCCGGCTGTGAGGCAGCCGCAGCGGCTGCTAATATGGGTTTGCGGGTGATGCTCGCTACCATGAATATGAATACAATTGCTCAGATGTCCTGCAACCCTGCAATGGGGGGAGTAGCTAAAGGACAGCTTGTGCGGGAGATCGATGCATTAGGTGGGTATTCGGGGATCGTGACAGACAAAACCATGATCCAGTTTCGTATGCTCAACCGGTCTAAAGGCCCCGCCATGTGGAGTCCACGGGCACAAAGCGATCGTATGCGTTTTGCAGAAACCTGGCGGTTGCTGCTCGAACAGACGCCCAATGTTGATTTCTGGCAGGAAATGGTTACCGGACTCTCCGTCAAAGACGGCAGGGTAGTGGGGGTTCTTACGCAACTGGGGCTCGAGATTCCTGCCAAAGCAGTAGTCCTTACCAATGGTACTTTCCTCAATGGATTGATTCACATTGGTGAAAAACAGTTTGGCGGTGGACGCTCCGGAGAACGAGCTTCGGTAGGGTTGACCGCACAACTCGAAAACCTGGGATTTGAAAGCGGACGAATGAAAACCGGAACTCCTCCCAGGATTGATGGCCGCACCATCAACTGGGATGCGCTCGAAGAGCAACCGGGCGATGCGGTGCCTGGTAAATTTTCTTTTACAGATACAGAGCCACTCGCTACTCAAAAATCCTGTTACATCACCTACACCCATACCGGTACACATGAAATTTTGAAGGAAGGATTTGATCGTTCTCCTATGTTTAACGGGCGAATCCAGGGATTAGGCCCCCGCTATTGTCCTTCTATAGAAGACAAAATCAACCGGTTTGCAGACAGGGATCGCCACCAGCTTTTCCTCGAACCAGAAGGCTGGAACACCGTGGAAGTATATGTCAATGGCTTTTCATCTTCCCTCCCGGAAGATGTCCAGTTTCGTGCGCTGCGATCTGTTCCCGGCCTGGAAAATGCCCGGATGTTCAGACCTGGATATGCAGTTGAATACGACTTCTTTCCGCCTACACAACTCAAACTTACTCTCGAAACCCATCTGGTAGAAAATCTGTATTTCGCCGGACAAATCAATGGCACCACCGGCTATGAAGAAGCCGCCTGCCAGGGCCTGATTGCCGGTATAAATGCCGCACTAAAACTTCAGGAAAAAAATCCCTTTATCCTCAAAAGAGATGAAGCGTATATCGGCGTACTCATAGATGACCTGGTAAACAAAGGAACCAAAGAACCCTATCGCATGTTTACCTCCCGGGCCGAGTACCGTACCCTTCTTCGCCAGGATAATGCTGACCTCCGGCTTACAGAAATGGGATACCAAATCGGGCTTGCCAAAGAAGATCGCTATCAGAAAATGCTCACGAAAAGAGATGCCCTAACCCGGATTATCAATATCATCGAGCAGACTTCTCTTAGTCCCGAAGAAGTCAATTCTTACCTCGAAGCCCAGGGAAGCTCTCCGCTCAAACAAAAGGTGAAAGCGGTGAATATCCTCACACGACCGCAGGTTACACTCCAGTCTCTGATCGAAACTAATCCTGAACTTTTGGAAAACCTGCGCGCCGAAGATTCGGAAACTTTAAGCCAGGCTGAAATACAAATTAAATATGCCGGCTATATCCAGAAAGAACTGGAGCTTGCCCAGAAGATGATGCGATTGGAAGAAATTCAATTTCCTGAAAATTTTAATTTTGGAAAAATATCTGCTTTGTCAGCAGAAGCAAGGGAAAAACTCTCCAGAGTGCAGCCAAGAAGTCTCGGGCAGGCTTCACGGATCAGCGGGGTTTCGCCTGCCGATATTTCCATTCTTATGGTGTTTATGGGAAGGTAAAAAAACGGGCCTGAGATTTTAATAAAAACCAACCTCCCGGTATCTTGTGGGGATTAAAAAAAATATAGGCGTCATTTTAGGCTTTTTAGGATTGGCTTTTTGTCATAAGTTGTTGATAATCAATACTTTGTTTTGATTTTTTGGCTTTTTGGATTTTTGGATTTGCGCTTTCTGAGTGACGGGAAATGCAAATTTTGAGAGTTTTCCGCTTTCATCGATGTCCGATGAAAAAAAGACCTAAATTGCGCCTTCCAAAATGTTGACCATTTCTATTTCCCAAAATGACGACAACCACTTCCAACCGCATTGTTTATAAGGTTTGTCCGGTGTGTAACTCGGGCCAGATTCATCAGGTGCTTTCCCCCAAAGATCATACAGTATCGGGTGAAATTTTTTCTATCTGGCATTGCGAAAATTGTTCTCTTCGTTTTACACAGGAAATTCCCGAAGCTTCGGAAATCGGGCGGTATTATCAGTCTGAAGATTATATCTCCCATTCTAATACAAACAAAGGAATTGTAAACAGGTTGTACCAGATTGTAAGAGAATATACACTCAGCGGAAAAAGAAAATTAATTCACAGACAATCCGCAAAGACCCGGGGTAGCATTCTGGACATTGGTTGTGGAACAGGCGAATTTCTCGCAACCATGAAATCATCAGGATGGGAAACACTTGGGCTGGAACCCGACTCAGGTGCTGCCGGACTGGCACAAAAAAATCACGGCATTTCCGTTTTTCCATCCGACCACCTGTTTAATCTCAATGAAAATGCTTTCGATGTGATTACCATGTGGCATGTCCTCGAACATGTTCACGCACTGAACGCTTATTTACAGAAAATCCATTCCATCCTGAAATCCGATGGTCTTCTTATAATTGCTGTTCCCAACTACCAGTCAGCGGATGCAGACAAGTACAAAGATTTTTGGGCAGCGTATGACGTACCCCGCCACCTCTATCATTTTTCACCTCAATCGATGAAACGCCTACTGACGGATCAGGGCTTTGAATTGTCAGGAATGAAACGCATGCCTTTTGATGCATTTTATGTGAGCCTGCTGAGCGAAAAATACATTTCAGGAAAACCGCGCCTGTTTCGCGCTTTTTTTGCCGGACTGCAATCCTGGTTTCAAAACCTTCGCAGCGTCGAAAGAGGAAGTTCTGTTCTTTATCTGGTCAGGAAAAAATAGCGGGTTAGTGTACTTATTTTATTCGACTACCTTTTGCAATTCCTCCCCAAACTTTTTATCCGAACATCCATTCACCACCACTTCGCTGCAGCCACAGAATTCTGCAAAATCTTTTATCTTCCCCGCAAGTGCAGTCAGCATTTCTTCTGAGTGGATGACGGTATCTTCCAGCCAGAGTTTCTGTATATAAAAAACACCTTTCTTCCTGTCCGCCTTAGGATCCAGTCTTCCGATAAAAGTATCACCCCAGAGAACGGGCAGACAGTAATAGCCAAATTTTCTTTTGGGTTGCGGCACATAACATTCGATCTGATAATCGAATCCAAAAATATCAGTGAGCCGTTTTCTTTGAATGACCAGATTGTCAAAAGGAGAGAGAATGTGAATTTGTTTTTTCCGAATGGATGAAGGCGCCGCCTCCGGCAGGCCCGGAAGCGAAAAGTACTTTTGCTCTGACCCTTCCAGTTTCACCGGAATGACCAGCCCCTCTTTGGTCATTTCCCGGAGATTTTGACTTACTATAGTTTTGATTCCTTTTCTCAGATATGATATTTCTGCTTCCGATGCAAACCCATGCGCCTCAATCGCCCGGGTAATCAGATGCCGGGCCATTTCATCAGCCGAAGGCACCGTAGTATCAATGCCGGGTGGAAGCACCCGCTCGGTGAGGTCATACACTTTTTGAAAGTTCTTTCGCGAAACCATCAACGTCCCCTGTTGAAATAAATGCTCAAGTGCAATTTTGGTCGGTTTCCATCCCCACCATTCGGAGCGTTTTTCGTCTTCCCCAAAATCTTTGGATTGTAAAGGCCCTTCCTCCCTGATTCTTTCCACCACCATTTGCATCAGTTGGTGGTCTCGCTCAAACCAGTGTTGTTGCCCTTCGGCAAGCGCAATTTTCCGTGGAAGACTAAACCTGTAGTCTTTCATTGGAAGATAAGCCGCAGCATGGCTCCAGTATTCGAATATTTCTTTTTTTTCGGAGATCAGACGATCCAGCATTTCTGGCTGGTAGTCGGGAATTCGCGACCAGAACACATGATGATGGGCGCGGGCAGCGACCGAAATAGTATCAATCTGGACGTAGCTGATTTGCTCAATTGCCTGAACTGCTCCCTTTTCGCGTTTTGCGAACGTACGAAGCAGACCCTGCGAGTGAAGGGTGAGAAGTTTTGCCTGTTTGAGGGAAAGTTCTGTAACCATCCCCTAATATAAGTTTAATGGAAAACTTCTTCGCCAGGTATTCCAGTAAGTTTCGAGATACTCGACAAAGTCATTGGGGCGCTGTCTGAAAATTTTGGATGCAAGCGCATAAATGTTCATGTGGATTTCGTGGCGGTATTGGGCAATGATATTCAGTGTTTGTATTTCGGCAGACTCATCCCCAATATCCAGTGATTTATTTTCCAGCGATTCGTTGAGTACGGCAAGGTCATGGTCGGTGCCGAGCATTTCTGAGAGAGCGTGCAGTTCTTCTGCATAAGCATCCATCATACCCGGCCATATATTTCTGAGCAGGAGAATATGGTACCAGATATGTTTGACTGACTTTCTCCATTCATGAAGATTAAAATCTGAAGGATCATCGAGAGAAAGCGCAAGGCCATCGTAACCCTGAATATAAACCCGCCGGATACTTTTTTTTATGGCGCGGAAGGAATTGGTTGAAAGGTTGAGTTTTTCAATTCTTTCTCTGCCTTCGACCAACAGAAAGGAAACCGTCTGGCGAATGTTTTTCTGGACAAGCAAAAGATCAGAAATTTCTTCCTGATTTTTGAGCAGGGTTTTTTCCAGCACTGTATAAGTTTTGTCGCTGATGGATTGCGGGTACTGAATCCGGATTTTATCGAGCGTTTCGATCATGGCCGTGGCATCGCGAAGCGCAGACAATTTTCTGCCGGCATCGCGATACCAGGTATTTTCGAGCATATATTGTTCACTTCCGATTTCATCCCGGACAAATCGGATGACGGCGCGAATTTTTTTAAAAGATTTTCGGGCATCGTGAACGCCTTCGTGAATATTCTCCTGTGCCTGAAGAGAGGAATGGGCAAAATCTATTTCTTCATAGAGAATACGCCTGATTCCATCGGGAAGAGATTCGCTTGCTTGAAGTTGAAAGTTCATAAGAAGGAGTAAAGGGGTGAAACCTGGCAGATCAGTTGAGAATTTGTGCTTTATTGTGCGTAGCTTCCGGGAATATTCCCATTTTTTCTCCTGCTGACAATACTTCTTTCACAGCCTTAATTCCGTTTTCACCCAGATTCAGGCTGTAATCGTTGACATACAAATCGATATGTGCTTTCATCACTGCGGGGTCCATTTCCTGCGCGTGAAAACTGACATATTCGTAGGAAGATTCAGGATGAGAAAATGCAAACGAAACACTTTCTCTCATAAGGATTTGCAAAGTGCGAATAGTCTTTTCGCCCAGGCTTTTTTTTGCTACAATCGCACCCAAAGGAATCGGAAGGCTGGTTTTTTCTTCCCAGTATTCGCCCAAATCCTGAATCAGCCGGAGACCGAAGTTTTGATAGGTAAATCGGTTTTCATGGATAATTACCCCTGCGTCAATCGTGCCTTCTATCAATGCCGGCATAATCTCATTGAATATCAATTCTCGTTTGTTTGCAATTTGCGGAGCGTAATATCCCAGCAGAAGGTTGGCCGTCGTATTTACACCAGGTATGCCCACAACGAGATTTTGTTCTGCGATTTCTTTGATGGAAAGGGGGCGACGGGAGATCAGCAGCGGTCCGCACTGATTGCCAAGGGCGCTTCCTGCATTCAGCAACTGATATTGATCGATTACCTGTCCGTAGGTGTTGTAAGATATTTTGACCATGTCTAGTTCGCCACGGAGAGCCATCTGGTTGAGATGGAAAATATCTGCGAGTACTACTTCGAATTGGATATCGCCCGTGTCAATTTTACCATGAACCAGGGCGTCAAACATAAAGGTGTCGTTGGGACAGGTGCTGAATCCGAGTGTAATTTTCATAAAAAGCAGAAACAGATTTTCCGGTTTCACGAGGTGAAATTACATAAAATGTTGTCATGAAACGAAAGTTGATTTTCTCTTACTAACAAAGGAGATCGGGAAAAAAAGCTACCGGAGGAATGAGATTATCAGACGGAATCTCCCGGGTATCGAAATGGTATCCAAAAATCGTAAAGTCTTTCAGCCTGGGAAACAGGTTTTTATAATAAGCATGAACGCCATCACTTTTGTCAAAACACATTTCATGGAATACCCGGATATTTTTGGTTGAGGGAAGGCGGGCGTCCAGCGCCTGGAAAATCACATTCGGATCGCCCACATCTCCGGAGTAAACCAGAATGTCGGTTTCCGATTCAAATATAAAACCATAAGACTGCATATTTTTGACATGCAGCCCGAAGGTATCTATTGCAGAAATCCCGGGAATAGCCGAAAGCGGGACAAACGTAACATAATCATCAGGTTCGGGTATTGCGAATGTGATGAAATTGCGGAGGTGCTGCTCAAATTCGGGAGAAGGGACGAGAATATTGACCTTGCGCGGAGGGTGAAGAAAATAGCTATGATGCAGGATAACAGAAGCCAGACTGCCCACATGATCATCATGGCAATGGGTAATCAGGATATAATCAATTTTATTGGCAAGGCCTGTTTCCCTTAGACGGCGATACACACTGTTACCGCAATCAAGGAGGATATTTATCCCATTAAAGGAAACCCATGCGGCAGAATTGCCGGATTCATAGTCAAATGCACCTCCTGTACCTAAAAATTTGATTTGCATAGAGCTTTCATATGCTGTAAACAGTCTCTCTTACAATTAAGACGAAAACGTTTCTGTAAGTTACAATTAGAATTCGTAAATTTTCACCCTTTAAACAAGAAATAGAATTTCGCTCCGAAAAAGAAGCCTATATGTTACAATCAATGACCGGCTATGGAGCCGCGACCAAAGGTTCCGCAAACTATCAGGTTACCGTAGAACTTAAGTCACTCAACAGCAAGTTTTTGGAGTTGTCACTCAAATTGCCCAGGGTTTATATGAAATATGAACAACGCCTGCGCAATATCCTTTCTCAACAACTGGTGAGAGGAAAAATTGCTGTCCTGATCAATGTGGAAGTACTGAACTCGGAAAAGCGTACCCTTCAGATTAATAAGGCCCTCGCAAAAAAATACCTGACAGAAATCAGAAATCTGGGAAAATATCTAGAAATGGAAAGCGAGGTGGATCTCAAATTTATCCTCGAACTTCCCGACGTTATCCCGACTGAAATTGAAAAAGAAGATTCGGAAGAATGGGATCTCATTCAGCGGGCGATGGATGACGCATGCGCGCAGATGATTCTGAGCCGCAATGAAGAAGGCCATGCCCTTGACAAAGACCTTCGCGATTGCTGTGATGCGATAGATGTTGCTTTGCAGGATATTAAAATCCTTGCACCCAAACGTATGGAAACCATTCGCTCACGGATAGACCAAAGTCTCGAAGATATTCGCCATAAGGTGGAAACCGATCAGAACCGCTTTGAGCAGGAATTGATTTTTTATCTCGAAAAACTGGACATTAACGAAGAAATTGTACGCCTCGGGCAACACATCAAGTTTTTTCGCGAATTGCAAATGGAAAACAAAAGCAATGGTAAGCAGCTTCAGTTTCTCTCTCAGGAAATGGGGCGTGAGATTAATACCATTGGTTCGAAAGCCAATGATGCCGAAATACAGCGGCTGGTGGTCGGTATGAAAAACGACCTTGAAAAAATTAAGGAACAGGTACTCAATATTGTCTAATCAATCATTGAATATATGGAAATCAGGGAAATACCGGATTTGGTCTCAGGCCTGGAAAAAAACTTTGCCGAACTGACAAACTGGATTGAGAACCAACCCAACGAAAAATTTGAAGTTTCCATCCGCCCTGAAAAATGGTCAACCGGGCAGCATCTTGCCCATCTGATCAAAAGTACCAAACCGGTGAATCTTGTTTTGCGAATGCCCAAGTTTGTCCTTAAATGGCGCTTTGGAATCAACAACCGCGAAGAAAAATCATATGAAGCACTGGTAGAAAAATATAAACAAAAACTGGCCGAAGGCGGGACTGCCTCCAGCCCATACCGGCCAACATTTATCAGTGCAGCGCAAAAATATACCCTGATCACAGAGTTTAATGACGAACTGAAAAAAATAAAAACAGCACTTCCCCGATGGAAAGATAAAGATCTCAGCCGCTATATTGTACCTCATCCGCTTTTGGGGAAAATCACAGTTCGCGAACTGATATTTTTTACAATACATCATACCCGGCACCATTTAGAAACCATTCAAAAAGACTATTCATAATCTGTATGCGAAGCAAAGTCAAACTATATGATGTTTTTGGCGAGTTGTTGTATGTTGTGGCAATGGCCGATGGCATCATTCAACCCGAAGAAAAAAAGAAACTGGAAGAACTGGTTGCAGACCATCCCTGGGGAGAGGAGATCAAATGGTCTTTTGACTACGAGGTAAAACAGAATCCCGATGTGGAAGATTTGTATAAAAAAGTCATTCTGTTTTGTCAGGATTTTGGTCCCGACCCCGAATATCAGTTTATGATTGAGGTAATGGAAAAAGTTGCAGAAGCCAGTGCCGGGATAGATAAAGATGAAAGAGAAGTAGTTCACAATTTTGTAACTTCTCTGACAGCGCGCTTCCGCAAAGACATTGAAAAAATAAACCACAGTAATCTGGAATAATCAAGATGGCTGACTGGTCCGGAGAAAAAATAGGGTTTTACGAAGCAGACAAACCCTACGGCTGCTTTTCCAATTTGTCCCCGCATCCGGTTTTACTCGACGGGTACCTCTGGCCGACCTCTGAGCACTACTATCAGAGCCGGAAGTTTGAAGAAAAGGAATATCAGGAACTGATTCTCAACCTGGAAGACCCCATTGATGCCTGGCGACTTACCCGGAAAATGGCCGATAAGGTAAGACCAGACTGGGATATGATAAAGGAAGCTGTCATGAAAAAAGTGCTGACAGCCAAAGCCCTTCAGCACAAGTCAATATGGCAAACCCTGCGCGAAACGGGGAGTATGACACTGGTCGAAGAGGCGGATGATGATCCCTATTGGGGTACAGGAGAAGATGGTAAAGGAAAAAACCGGTTGGGAATTCTCTGGATGGAAGTGAGAGACGCACTTCCCGATACCTTTGAAGAAGGGTAGGGGAGAATTTTAGGAAAAATTGTATCTTGATACAAATTCACCCTAAACCCCGGCAATAATGAAAAGAATCAGCGTTTTCCTATCAACTACCCTTCTTGTAATCTTTGGGGTATCGGCACAAGATATTCCCTCTAAAGATATTCAGATTGCAGCTGCCGTCATGGCCGCTCCGGAAGAAGAAAGAGCGGGCGCGGCAGTAATCGGCTATGATGAGAATGGGAAACTTGTCACACTACGGGAAGGAACCAATAATTTTATCTGCCTGGCAGATGACCCAACCCGCCCCGGATTCAATGTTTCTGCATATCATAAAGATCTGGAACCATTCATGGCGAGAGGAAGAGCTTTGAAAGAAGAAGGAAAAACCAACCAGGAAATATTTGATATGCGGGAAGCGGAGGTGAAGGCAGGGACGCTGAAAATGCCCGATCATCCGACAACCCTTCATGTGCTTTCCGGAAAAGACGGTCAGTATAATCCCGAAACCGGTACAGTTACCGGAGCTACGCTTCGGTATGTCGTATATATTCCCTGGGCAACTGCCGAATCTACCGGACTTCCGCTAAAGCCCATTGTACCGGGAGGCCCCTGGATTATGGATCCCGGTACACATCGTGCGCATATCATGATTTCGCCTCCGGCAACCAATCAATAAAACTCAGACAAAAAAAGGATTTCGCAATTTTGGGCTTAACTCATTTCCTGTGTATCCGTTAAGGTAGTAGGAAATGGGAAAAACCAAAATCAGATTGCATGTCAAATTCGGATCAGTTGGGCACCAAACCCATAGGTAAACTATTGCGTGCCCAGGCAATACCCGCTTCGGTAGGGATATTGATTATGTCTGTCTATGGGATTGTGGATAGTATTTTTGTAGGAAGATGGGTCGGAACATTGGGTATTGGCGCTATTACAGTGGTTTTCCCGATTTCTTTTCTGATTTCTTCGATTGGGATGTCTATCGGTATCGGAGGGGCTTCAGTGATATCCCGCTCACTGGGTGCGGGAAACCGGTCTCATGCACTGCTGACTTTTGGAAATCAGGCTACACTAACCCTCTTACTGGCGGTGAGCATGGTTCTGCTGGGCTCTTTTTTTCAGGAAGAAATTCTGCAGTTGTTTGGTGGCCGGGGTGAAATTCTGCCCTATGCAAAAGAATATTTCAGGATTATACTCCTGGGCATTCCTTTCCTCTCCTGGGCGATGATGACCAACAATGTGATCCGGTCAGAAGGCGCTGCCCGTTTTGCTATGATGATCATGATTGTGCCGGCAGTTGTCAATATCATACTTGACCCCATATTTATAGCCGTTTTTGATATGGGAATTGCAGGTGCCGCATGGGCTACTACGATATCCTACATAGCAAGTGCCTGCTTTTCATTGTGGTACTTCACCAAAGGACCTTCGGAACTGAGACTTTATGTTTCCAATCTGTGGCTTCGCCTCTCCGTGGTGAAAGAAATTTTTTCTATAGGAGTGGTTACACTTGCAAGACAGGGAACGATCAGCCTGCTTTCTATCGTCCTGAACAACGCCTTATTTGGTTATGGTGGCGAAATTGCCGTATCCGTTTACGGCATTATCAACCGGGTGATGATGTTTGCCAATTTTCCTGTATTGGGAGTTACGCAGGGTTTTTTGCCAATTGCAGGATATAATTATGGCGCGCAGAAAAGAGACAGGGTGAAGGAACTGATTTTCAAGGCAATTGTGTTCGGAACCGGGCTGGCCTTATGTATTTTTATCGGAATCATGTTTTTTGCCAAAGATATTGTCTCTCTCTTTACCACCGATGATCAGTTGATCGCGCTGAGTACCCCGGCAATTATGATCGCATTTCTCGCCACACCTACATTGACAATTCAACTCATCGGCTCAGCCTATTTTCAGTCAATTGGAAAACCAGTTCCGGCATTGTTACTGACTATGCTGAAACAAGGATTTTTCCTGATTCCGCTGGTTTTAATTCTTCCGCTGTTTTATGACCTCAATGGCGTATGGTATGCATTTCCTATCGCTGATATACTGTCAGCATCAGTAAATTTCCTCTTTATCAGAGAAGCAGTAAAACAACTGAGTCGTCCCCTGGCTGTGGTGGCATAAAAAAATCCCGGAAAACTTCCCGGGATTCAACATAAACCTATACAGCTAAACAAAAACACAATTCTGTTGCCGGTCTTCATTCATTCCCCCCCGATCACTCATAACCGGCTGTATGATTGAGAAGGAAAAAAATAAAAAGGTCACACCCTCCCAGCTTCTTTTTTAAACACAAACTGCTTTAATGAGTTAATACCATACATGGTTATTTGTCAGATATGAAAACATCAATCGTATGGTTTCGCGATAATCTCAGGCTTTACGACAATCTATCTCTTTTTAGAGCTTTGTCAGAAAGTGAGCGGGTCATTCCCGTTTTTGTCTTCGACCAGCGATGGTTTGATGCAGATGCGTGGGGCAACAGAAGAATGGGGACCTTCAGGCAAAAATTTTTGGTTGAAACTGTCGCAGAATTGCAAAATAACCTGGAAGCTATCGGAAGTGGGCTGTGGATGAATACCGGAGATTCTATTGATGTTTTATTACAACTGTCAAAACGTTTTGGTGGTGCATGTATTTACGCCCCGCGCGCCTGCACAACCTATGAAATCAGGGAAGAGGTTGCGCTTGCTGCTGCCGGTGTGAAATTGTTTTTATCTGACGAAAGTACGCTGATTCACCCAGATGATCTTCCTTTTTCCATTTCGGAAACGCCCGAGGTATTTTCCCGTTTCCGGCAGAAAGCTGAGAAGTTTTTTTTTGTCAGAGAATGTATTCCGGCTCCGCAAAAGATCGGTTCCCCTGATATTCCTTATTCTGCTATGGATTTTTTGGAGAAATTGGGAAATCGTGTTGTTACTGACACCCGGTCTCCTTTTGTTTTCAAAGGAGGAGAAAGTGAGGGAAGAAAACGGCTGCATTATTATTTGTTTGAAACGCATGCTCTTTCAACTTACAAAGAGACGCGGAATGGATTAGTCGGAAACACATATTCTTCCCGGTTCTCTCCCTGGCTGGCCAACGGATCTCTTTCCCCGCGAGAGATTTACGCTGCTGTCAAAGCATACGAATCGGAAGTGAAAAAAAATGACTCCACATACTGGTTGGTATTTGAGCTTTTGTGGCGTGATTTTTTCAAATTTATGGCCATGAAACACGGGCGGAAGTTGTTTTTTGGGGCGGGAATCAACGGAAAACGAAAATTGGTTAACGCAGATTGGGATTTGTATGAAAAGTGGAAAAATGGAGAAACCGGCCAGCCTTTTATTGATGCATGCATGAACGAACTGCGTTTTACCGGGTATATGAGCAACCGGGGGCGGCAAAATGTGGCTTCCTATCTGGTACATAACCTGGGACTCGACTGGCGAATGGGAGCTTCCTGGTTTGAGAATATACTGATCGATTACGATCCGGCGAGCAATTACGGAAACTGGCAGTATGTTGCAGGCGTGGGAAATGACCCGAGAGAAAACAGGGTGTTTAATCCTGTATTTCAAAGCCAGAAGTACGACCCGGAAGGAGTGTTTCAGAAACTGTGGATCTAATGCAGTTACTGAGAAACGGGTGAGATAATTTGATGCCCGCTTTTAATAAGCTTTTTTGTATATTGATAAAAATAAAGCACTTACCTGGATGAAATCCGGTCAATGGTTGATGATTTGCCTGGTATTCGCGACAGCCTGTTCAGAATCTGTTCAGGTAAATGCTCCTTATAAAGATATCTGGGTTGTGTATGGGATATTAAATCCCCAAAGCGATTTTCAGTACCTGCGTATTTCGCGGGCATTCCAGGCAGAAGAAAATGCTTACACATTTGCCGCCAGTCATGATCAGAGTGTAAAAGGGCTTAGGGTAACACTGTCGGATGAAAATGGAAAAATTTATCAGGCCATTCAAAAAGACAGTGTACTAAAGGATACTTCTTCGGGCGATTTTTTCCCTTATTCGACGGTATATCAGTTTGAAACCCGCAATGATGACCGCCTGACCGAGGAAAAAGTTTACCATTTGAAAATAGAAGACCCTGCGATATCGGGCTTTTTTCTCCAGGCACAAACCCGTATTCCTCCACAACCACGCATCACGGCACCCAAAACTTCGATAGCCAGAGGGAATAAATGCCTTCCTGTCGTATCTTTTGAAGATAGTGTGTTTGTTTATTTCAATAAACATCGCGGAGATGCGCAAACTTCTGCCATGCGATACGAAATTCAGGTTTTGTTAAATTTCTGGAAAAATGGAATCCGCACTACTTTTAAAACAAGCCCCACCCGGTTGTTTTATGATGATGTGTCCTGCGCTCAGACCGGAGACAATGCGCTTTGTTATCAGTTTCGCGATGGCGTACTGGCCAATCGTATGAAAGAGGCTTTTGCCGATAGTTTGGCCAGATATATTTTTGAAGATTCGCCTTTATGTGGTACACCCTGGACCGATCTCCCCGATTTTGTACAGCTACAGGTGACGGCATTAGATACTTTTCTTTCGCGTTATATTATCTCCAACGATCCCGGGTATGTCAACCTGAATACAATCCGAAAAGAATACACCAATATTTCAGGCTCCGAAACCGCGGTCGGAATATTTGGTTCTGTTGCTTCTGACCAGGAAGATGTGGCTATGTCCCCATGTGCGCTCTACCTGCTGGGACTTACACCAGATGCTCCCACAAGTATTTGCGACTAAATATACTGAAAATAAAGTGGTTTGCGAACCAGCCTAGAATAAAATAACCACGAATTCACGAATATGGATCGAATACAATCAAACTTTTCGCAAACCATTTTTCGATCAGTATAACTAGTTCAGGTACTTTTCCATATACCGGTAGTCATCAGTAAACTGCCCTTTCCAGACGATAGTGGCTGCTGTAACCGACGCAGGGAGACCGGCGCTGTCAGGTGAAACTGCTGAGAAATCAGCCGTGGCAATTTCTTCTACAACCGGAGCCAGATTGTGCGAAAACTGCCTTGAAGCATCGGCAGAAAACTCACAGGGAAGATTGGTAACCGCCATCACGGCAATTCCCGGGCCTGTAAAACCCTGATGGCTTTTTCCGGTCAATGGGTTGTAAATAAATACAGGGTCATCTATCCAGGTTTCGTGTGAAAAATGAATTGCACCTTCGGGGTCGCACGAAATATCTCCGATTACCTGAAGGGTCTGGTGATTTTTGTACCATTTTGCTGCATTTTCACGGGTGATCAGCCGGGGAAACTTCGGCGACCAGATAATGCAGTTCATCATAATCGTAACGAATGGAAATACTGACTCCAGGCGGGATTCAAAATGCTGTGGTTCGCGAAAGTAAATATCGATCAGAGATTTCCTGTCCGGCGATTCTCCTGCAAAAGGTGAGTTAGCTGAAAGCCGGAACATCTCCGGTATATCCAATACCAATTGATAGACCTGATGGCGGGAGCCGGTCGAATATACTTCCGGCAGTTGATCAGGGGTGATTTTTTTTACAGGAAGCAAATTGTAAATCTCCTGCGCACCTGAGCTGGTTTTTCCGTTTCCAAGAAAACAGCAGATCACAGGAGGAAAACTTTCGGGTGTACCTTCCGCCGCAATTTTCTGTCCTACAGAAGAAATGATGGCCTTAATTTCTGTAAGGTCTTCTTTTTGAATGGATTGGGGAATAGCTGAAAAAGGATTTTCTACGCCGGCAAGTTTCATTCTTTGGCCCAGAGTCCAAAGGGTATCTACCATGCCTGCATATCCGGCAAAATAAGTGAACGCGGTGATTGTTCGCTGTTTTTTCTCATTTACCATCAGTTCAAAATCAATCAGCGTGCACTGATGATCAATCAATGTCTGAAGCATCCGCCGGTTTTTCAACTGGCCTTTATGGGTGTGCGAGAAAAAAATATATGTTTTGCCTGGAAGGATCAGTGCCGGATCAATCTCCTTTAGTCCAAAAATAATATTCGCACCTGAAATATCTTCGTTTATTTCTGCTCCGGCGTCCCGATAAGTCTGGTCATCAAATATCCGTTTGATGTCGCCGGTATGCGGATGTACAGCGGGCTGAACGATCACCCTGATGTTTTTCTGAGAAAGAGCACAGACGGCTTCAGGAATAAGAGCTACTCTTTTTTCACCGCGTTTTCCTGGATCTTCTCTTCTGATTCCGATAATATTTTCCATACGAGTAGTCATAATTAACCCGCAATTTATAAATAATCCCAGTCATAGGGGGAGGCTGAAAAAAATATTTGTGAGGATATAAGCGAAAAATCAGTAACTTTTGAAAGCTAAATGCGTCCAAATAATAACTTAGGGCAAAGTATAACTGGCATATGAAAAAGTTTAAAAAAATCGGCCTTATTATCCTTGGAATTGCACTTCTGGGAGGATTGACTTATAGCGGCTTTGCTGTGTTTGGGAATTACAGCTCCGGTACAAGGGTGGGTAAAATCGTCAAATTCAGCAAAAAAGGATATGTATTCAAAACCTACGAAGGCCAGCTCAATGCCGGCGGTTTTGATACCAATGAAGGTGGTGACATATCTCCCAACGTCTGGGAGTTTTCAGTTTACCGCGGAGACGATGAAATCCGCGAGGCAATTGACGACGCGATGGACAAAGGAAAAGAGGTAAAACTTTACTATAAAGAAAAGTTTTACCAGTTTGATTGGCGCGGTGATACCAAGTATTTTATCTACATGGTAGAAAGTGTGGACAAAAACTAACGTTCCGCTACGATAAACTTACTTCTGGCTGACCAGCTATCTCCCCGTGCGATTATCATATACATGCCCGGGGCCAGGTCTTTTACCGAATGGTTTATAATTGCTGAAGTCGGAAGTATCCCACGAAATACAGTCCCAACCGTTTTTCCCTGAATATCTGTAATATAAATGTCCGCATACCTTGTGGTATGTTCTTTTATTGCTATAAAAATATTATCCTGTGAGGGATTGGGGAAAAGGCTGATCTGAACAGCGGGCAGTAAGTCTTCGATTGCAGAAGTTCCTCCGCCTGAATATATGACGGTATCTTTGGCCTGAGGGGTAAAGGTTAATGGAATTTTTTCTCCGGAATGAAGTGTTAATTCGTATTCTCCATAAAACCCTCGGAATTCAAACGACCCGTTTGCGGAAGTAGTGCCGCTGGCGTTTGTCGTCCACACTTCATGGATAAGGTGGTAAACGGTATCCGCTGCAGGTTTGGGTGATTTGTCATCATTAATCATGCCTGCATTTGCGATCCAGTGTCTTCCATCCCAGAATCCCCAGAAAAGGAAACCTTCTACGGATGGGTGAGAAAATGCGATGCGCATCATCTGTCCGAATGCATCTGCCTGCTGCTGGTCAGTGATATTTTGTTGCTGAGGATTGATATCGTATTCAGTGATTTTGACAGGAAGTCCGAGGCTGGCGATAAAATCGAGTTTCATCCTTATGGTCCACCAGGGATTGAGATCCCAGAAATGTCCCTGAACGCCAACCCCATCGACAGGCGCCCCCTGGTTGAGCAGTTTTTTTACCATGTGGTGATACCTTCCCCGGTCGCCTCCGCTATTGATGATGGAATAGTCATTGATATAAAGTCTGGCAGAGGGATCTGCTTCGCGTGCCCATTTGAAAACCAGGTGGTTGATGGTATCTCCTGTAATATTGGAAACTACTTTTTCGTGGACCGGCTCGTTTACCACATCGTATTCTTTGATAATACCCTGATAATGCGCGACATCTCGTTTAATTCTTCTTTCAATACGGGCCATCAGGGTATCTTTGGGAAGTCCCCAAAGCCATGCAGGAGATTGCCAGTTTTTATTTCCCCCCCAGAGAAGTGCATGTCCGCGCAAATCCCATCCCTGCTGTTGTGCCCAGTTGAGGTAATAATCCACATCAGTATAATCTGTAACACCACTGGATGGCTCCATATAGGGCCATTTGAAGGCATTTTCGAAAACACCGCTGTTGAAATACTGGGACGCCGTCTGGCGGTACCAGGTTTCGTCTGCATTGATGGTTTGATTGAGTGTGAGGGCAGTACCCCAGTCGAAATAATGTTTTACTAATGTGGCAGAGATATTTCCTCCTGTTACGGGAGCGCCTGTACTATCAAGCACGACTACCGAAAAATCACCTTTTCGGATAGAGTCTATCCTTGATTCTGCCTGTTGGTACCAATTGTCATTGACAATTTTGCCGGTTGCCACCAACTCTACGTCATCTACGTAATACGTTCCTGTATCCGCCCCAACATAAATGCCAAGCCGAATGTCTGAGGTATTGGATGGCGCAGCAAAAGTCGATTCATACAGTTCCCATTTGTTATTGACGTCATAATAGACCTGATCATATACATTATAGGGCGGGCTGTTTTTGGAGAGATTGGCTACGGCAAATTTGTCCGGGCCTTTTTGTTTCATCCAGAACTTCAGGCTGAGTTCCTGACCTGCGGTAACAGCAAAACCTGGATTGTACTGGAGTTGAATATGCCAAACCCTGTCGTAGGGAGAGGCCGTACCGGCGTTGACCTGTGTAACGTGGATTTGCGCGGCTTTTGTTCCGGAATGGGTCTGGTCTGCGTTGTAGGTTACGGTAGCTGAATAGCCATTTCCTGTATCGGACCATAAAAACCAACTGGAGCCGCCATTTTCAAATCCTCCGTTTTGGATAAGATTTTGTGCAGGAGAAAAAGTTGCGAAGAATAAAACCAGCGAAAAAATAGTCAGCGTTTTCATATAGGTTAAATGGGTTGAGTTGATTCAACCATTCACCCTCCGCAGCTTATGGTCATACCAGTTCTTTTAATGGTTTGTTGATTATTTCCCCGTCTAAAGGAACTTTGCCGGAAGAATAATCTTCGGGGGAAAAAGCGGCAATGTTTTCCATCGGTGGGAGATAATCGCCATTTATAGAAATATCGAGTACGATCCCGCTTTGGGGAGCGCGAATGATTGCCATACGGGTTGATGGGAAGTAGGGAATTTTTTGGGTAAAAAGGTATTTCCCCATCAGAAAAAGTGTCTGATTTTCTCCTACTTCGAGATAATATCCGATCCCCATTTCCTCGTCCTCTTCAATTTCAATGGCGTTGGATGGCGTACATTCTGTCACTTCCACAATTCCATTTTGGAGGTCCATTCCCAGAAAGGAATTTTTCCACTGTTTTTTTTCTCTCCAGATAAAGAAAGCGGTAATAAGGGTAGTAAGTGAGAGCCAGCCAATGAGGACAGGGCGGTTTTTCATTAGATTCAGATGAAGGATTTCATCGGAAAGGAGGAGCGGAATAAAGCTCAGCATAAACACAAAGAGCCATTTAAGTATAGCACTTTCCATCCATTTCCAGAAACCTGGAATGTACTTATTCAATTTATTTTTCTCAGCCGGGGTAAGCGTTCTTTTGTAAATGTGAATCATTACCGGATTTCACTCGTGAAAATAAATACGAATATAGCGATTGTAGCGATGAATTAACGTTGTGGATAATAGCTTTATTCAATAACTGTCATTTTTTCCCATGAGACAACACCCGCACAGGATATCTTTACGATATAGGTTCCATTTGGCAGGTTCTCTACATTGAGCCGGATATCGGTCTGCTCTCCGTATTGAGTATATTCAGCTATGGAAGGGGTAATAGTTTTACCCTCCATAGAGAGAATTGATACGTCGATATGCTGATTTTTTGAGGATAATACCCTCAGCGTTGTTTCGGTGCGGGCAGGATTGGGAAAAAGTTGTGTGATCAGGGATTCTGTGCCGGGCCGGATCGTAACTTCTACCATCTGGCTGAAATGGACGGCGCCATTAAAGTCTTTTTGCGCCAGCCTGAAAAGATATGTGCCACTGGGAAGAGATTGCGTTTCAAATGAATAGTTTGATATTGAAGCGCTGGTTCCCACACCTTTCACAAACCCGATGGTGGTAAATCCGCTTTTGAGATTACCCTGCTGAATTTCAAATCCATGATTATTTTCTTCCGAAGCCGTTGTCCAGGTGAGATTTGCTGTTTGCTTGTCAGTAGCTGTAGCCGAGAAGGAAGTGAGTTCTACCGGAAGTATGTTTCCCGTATTGATATGAAAAATATAGGTAGAAGGAGGAAAAGCACTGGGCTCACCTAATGCTCTCACTTCAAACGCAGAAATCTTTGGATCGCCAACCACTTCTATAAAGTCAACATCAATATCACCGTCGGGGCCGGCGGTGACATCGTATCTGTAAACCAAAGCGGCTGCCGGACCGGCGAGTTTATGAATATTCAGACTGTCAAGAATCCGCACGCCTTCTACTTCCACATGAAATATTCTGCTTTGGTTGCCACCGCTGGGGTTGACATTTCCGACGCCGTGGTAAATCTCTGCAAAATGAAGGTACAGCGTATAGGTCTGACCAGCCTGAATACCAGCATCTGCGATAGAATAGGAAAATACGGGCGCAGTAGAAAAACACTCAGACAGGTAAATGCTATCATAAGTAGTATTGCCAATGTAGGGGTTGAGCGTTTTGATATAAGGAGTAGAGCCGGGAGGGCAACCATAAGTGCCTGCATCAAACTCAATAGGAAGAGATGCCTTCAGGGGAAAGAAAATAGACAAGATCAGTACAGTAAGCAGGGTGTGGGAAAAAGCTCTGATCATAGTTCTGGCGTTGGATTTAGTGTAATATTCGCAAGAAAAAAGGAGATTCACGACACATTTACAAATAATCTTTCATTGCGTTTTGTTACAGTTATTTATTGTTAAATACGAAATATAGTATTTTAAATCTCATGCAATATACGAAAAATAAAATTTACACAAAAATATAACATACAAATTTTTGTGTAAAATTTCTGCCTTTTTTTATCAAAAAAACCGGAATGTTCACGCCTATCGTTTTCTTTTGAGCCTCAGAGGGTTTTTGATACATTTGTATTAGTTTTTTTACAGCCGACATTGGGTGACACGGCCACAAGTATTATTTTTCCGGTGTAGAATCTCACACAGATCATAGGTTATGTTGCGACTCAAAATGAAAACCGACCCTTATTGGGTAAAAAATGTTGTTGAAAGAAACATTGAGGAAATCCTCACAGATCACGCATACTGCGAGCAAAAAGCGGCTTCTACCGCTATTTCTCTGATTGTACAGTACCCCGAATACCCTGACCTTGTAGAAAAAATGGCCGACCTCGCCCAGGAAGAAATGGGGCATTTTCGCATGGTGCACAAAAAAATTGTGGAAAGAGGTTATGACCTGGGCAAAGAACGCAAAGATTCGTATGTGAATGAACTGGTAAAATTTATTCGCCAGAAAGGAAAAGGCCGCGAACAAAGCCTTGCGGATAAACTCCTTTTCGCAGCCATGATCGAAGCCCGCAGTTGCGAGCGGTTTAAGGTTCTGTCAGAAAATATTGACGATGAAGACCTTGCGCAGTTTTACCACAAGCTTATGATCTCCGAGGCCAGACACTATACCATGTTTATTAAAATGGCGCATGAACTTTGTCCCAATATTGATGTTGACAGCCGATGGGAAGAGTTTCTCGAATATGAAGCCGACGTGATTACCCGCTACGGAAAGAGTGAGCAGGTGCACGGCTGATTTGTATATTTAAGCGAATAAACTACCAAAACCCGGACACATGAAAATTCACCACTTACCCTTCCTGGGGATGATGCTGTTTTGTACGGCTGCATCCTGGGCACAATCTTCTTCCGATACCGTATTTGTCCAGACCTTTACTTTTGACGACCCCAGTCCAATCGGATTTTCTGCCCCCTACAGAGGTTCTTTTCAATTTCCACCAGCCGGGCAACAGTACGAAAAAATACTGATGTATTATACGCTTAAATGCGATCCCAAAACCAGTCAGGACAATTACGCCTGCGGCGAATGGGATTATCTTACCTATACATTCATCACAGATTCCAGCGGTGTCATGGATTCTACCGCCCGATCCAATCCCAACTTTCGCTTTTTTTCAGGAGGAACTCCCGACTCACTGGCTTATACCGCTTCTCCGGTTTTTACCTACTACCAGGATTTGCAGCAAGCTGTCGTATATACCGATACGCTGACATTATCTAATGCAGCCATTGGCACCGGATCTATTCCCGAAATCTATCCGTTTTCAACCCAGCATGTGGTGGGCAGAGCACAGTTTTTATGGACTGCTGCCGAACTTTCCAACGCCGGCCTTTCTGCTGGCAATATCACCGGAATCAAACTATTTGTTGACATTCCCGGAAGTGAAGCCCGCAATCTTACCCTTAGGCTCAAACACACTACCCTGGATTCCCTCTCTTCTTCCAGCTATGAAAAAAATGGCTTCACAGAAGTATATCACCTCAACACATCCCTGGTCAATACCAACTGGTATGATTTGAATTTTTATCAGACTTTCACCTGGGATGGGGTTTCAAATCTGGTGGTGGATTTTACTTACGAAAACCTTCTTCCGGGCTCCTCTGCGTCAGTTTTATCAGATAATACAGGTTTTTCCGCAGGTGTGACTACATCGGGAAATGATTACTTTCTTGATTTTGACGGCGCATCAGATATCGTAAATCTGGGCACAGGTCCCCAGATTACCGGCGCGGGTCCCCGCACGATAGAAGCATGGGCCTATGCAGAGGCCTTTAATGGCGGAGGGGTGTTTCAGGCGGGCAGCACTGGTACTACAGGGGCTGACTTCTCTTTCCGTACCATGACTTCAACTAATCTCTGGCGGTTTCAGATGTGGGGAACTCCCGATTTTGATGTAACACTTCCCGGGAGTCTCAACAGTTGGCACCATATCTGTGTCACTTTTGACGGATCGGTTGCGAAAGTTTTTTACGACGGCCAGTTTGTACAGCAAAAAACCGTATCCCTCAATACGGGCATCAACGATTTTAAGATCGGCGAGTGGTCGGGTACAAGGTTTAATGGAAAAATTGACGAAGTAAGAGTATGGGACAAAGCAATTTCTGCATCTACCATCGCCGAATGGATGAACCGAACCATCGATCCTTCTCATCCCGACTATGCCAATCTTGTCGGCTATTATCCTTTTGACGAAGGAACCGGACTCGTCACTTATGATCTTTCAGGCAATGGCTATAATGGAAGCCTTCAGGGACCTCCCGGCTGGCAACGTGCGACGGCAGATAATTACACACGCAATCTCACCGCAACAGCATTCAGGCCAAATGTAATTTTTGAACAGGGTACATTTATCACTTCGCTGAATACAACCCTCTCGACCGACTCTTTTCAGAATGCACCTACACAGGTGATTTTGTACAATAATCCTTCCGGCTCTTATATTATACCCGACAATTCACCCAACCATCCTTCTATTCCTACCGATACCATTCTGGTATGGGAAGCAGGTGGATATACATTCGTGTATGACGATGCGGGCAATAAGGCGGATTCGGCTTTTATTTCCCCCGAAAATATCCTCTACCGCAATGATCATAAGTATTTCAGCAATATTGTGCGTTATGAAATCGGAAGGTATATCACTCCTTACGGGATCAACCTTGACCTGGGCCCCGAAGGTACGCGGTGGATTTTTGACGTAACGGATTATGCGCCCATTCTTCACGACTGGGTCAATCTTGAAGCGGGCAACAATCAGGAGCTTCTGGATCTTACGTTTGTAATGATTAAAGGAACACCTCCGCGAACGGTAAGAAAAATTGAAAATATCTGGGACGGTAGTTTCTCCTATGCTTCTCTCTTCAACGATACCCAGGGTAAAGCTGTCACCAAATATCTTGACCCCAACGGAGCTATGTGGAGAATCAAAACCCTGACCAGCGGGCACGGGTTTGGTGGAAACAATACCGACAATTGCGCAGAGTTTTGTCCGAGAGAACACAGTCTTGATATTAATGGAACCACACAGTTTATATGGAATCTATGGAAAGAATGCGCCGATAATTTTGTTTATCCTCAGGGAGGAACCTGGGTGTATGACCGTGCAGGGTGGTGCCCCGGTGCGATAGTGCCATTTTACGATCACGAACTTACCCCCCTGGTCAATGCCGGAGATACCGTTGTGATTGACTATGGAATCCAAAACCCTGCTCCATACGTCGCAGGAGGAAATTATGTGCTTCGCGCACAACTGGTGACTTACGGCCCACCCAATTTTAATTTGGAGGCATCGGTCGAAGATATACTTTCGCCCAGCAACGACAAAAGATTCAGCCGCAGGAATCCTGTTTGTGCGAATCCCAAAATCCTGATCCGCAATAATGGCGCCACTCCCCTGACAAAACTCCTGATTACCTACGGGGTGAAAAACGGCTTTATGCCCTGTTATTACCGCTGGGAAGGGAATCTTGAGTTTCTGGAAACAGCAGAGGTTGAACTGCCTTTGTTTAACTGGACGGGGTTAAACCAGGCAAATCCTGTATTTTATGTCATGCTGAGCGATCCCAATGGAGGAACTGACCAATATCCTCAAAATGATTATATGGAGGTTCCATTTGAAGTGACACCTCAGTTTCTCAATGGTATGTATCTGGAAGTGAGGACAAACGGAGCGGCAAGGGAAAATTCTTATTCCGTAACAGATGTTGACGGGAATGTGGTTTTTCAAAGAAATAACCTTACCAACTACACCACTTACAGAGATACACTAAACCTCACCAACGGATGTTATATCTTTCATTTCCGGGATGACAACTATTTTAATACCGAAGATGGCAACGACGGTATTTCCTGGTGGGCCAATAACGACGGAATCGGATATGTAAGGTGGCACAACCCGACCGGCTCGGTAAAAAAAACCTACAACCCCGATTTTGGTATGGATATATACGAGCAATTTACGATCGGATATGTGATCGGTCAGGCTTTTGAGGGAATTTCGTGCGACCCCGGAACCCGGATTGCTGCACCCGAAATTCCGGGCGATATGAAAATTTATCCCAACCCTTCAACCGGAAGTTTTCAACTGGAAGTGAAACTAAAGAAGACCGAAAATATTGATATTGAGATAATTAATACACTTGGGATGAAGGTATATCAGAACAGGATGTATCAGGTCAGAGATGGTAATTTCACCCTTTCACCGGGACTGAGTGCCGGTGTGTATATGGTAAGGTTGAAGACAGATTCCGGAGTAATGGTGCGTCCGGTACAGATTATTTATTAGACAATAATTCTGGGTTCGGCTTTCATTTTTATCCCGTACTTTGGCTGAAGTCCGGGAGCAGAATGAGGTACAACCTTATGTTCGGGTAATGCGCGCAGTTTGTATTTCTGACCTACCATAGCCAGGGTAAAGATCGCCTTCATGTAGGCAAATCCTTCGCCAATGCACTGTCTGCCACCGCCGCCAAAGGGGAAATATGCATATTTGGGCCTGTTTGCTATTTTTTCAGGAAGAAAATGATCCGGATTAAAAACCTCCGGCGTTTCCCAGAATTCAGGATTTCTGTGCGCAACGTATGGACATAAAAGTATGGGCGAATTTTCGGGAATTACAGACTCACCGATTAGATCTTCTGCAAAGTTGGTCCGGAAAAATATCCATACGGGCGGGTAGAACCTGAGTGCCTCCTGGAAGATGCGGCGTGTATATTCAAGCCGAGGGTAGTCTTCGAATCCGGGTACACGCCCCTGAAGTACAGTATCTATTTCTTCGTGAAATTTTTTCTCGATTTCAGGGTGTTGAGACAAAAGATACCATGCCCAGGCGAGGCCCATACTCGTGGTATCATAACCAGCTACAAAAAGAGTAATGATCTCATCGCGAAGCTGGGTGTCGTCCATTTTTTCGCCCGTTTCTTCATCTGTCACCGAAAGCAGGATATTGAGAAGATCATTGGTTTGCCGGGGGTTTTCACGCCTTTCGCTGATAAGCCGATAGGCGAGATCATCGAGTTGTTTTAGTATTTTTTGAGCGGTACGCGCCCCCGGAAGCGGAAATTTTTCCGGAAGGAAAAAAGTAAAAACACGGTGGTTCAGATGTTGTTGTAGCCTGCCTACAGCCATTCCGAGATTTTGAGCCGTTTCCGGATCCATACTCTCGCCAAACATAGTATAGGTTGAGATTTCCATGGTAAGGCGAAGCATTTCCTGATCAATCCGGAGAATTTTTTCTCCGGAATTTTCCGAAGCCCATGCCTCAAGCATGTTACCAATGCGGCCAGTCACATCACCAGAGAGATTGGCAATTTTTTGATGTGAGAATGCCGGCTGCATCAACCTTCGCTGGTTTCGCCAGGTAGCCCCTTCACTTGTGGCAATCCCATTGCCAAGCAAAAACTTTGCACGCCCCAGCATCGGGCCTTTCCAATAGTTTCGCTGGTTGGTGGCCAGAATCTGCTTTACATCCTCAGGCTCGGATACCAAATACAAATTAATACCCAGTACCGGCAATCTTACAATGCCTTTGTATTTGCGCCCGGTTTTGACGAGGTATTCAAAAGGATTTTTTATCAGACCGGGAAGAACACCTAATAGCGGAAAACCCCGGGGGCCTTTGATACGGGCTTTCGGCTTGTCTTTTACCTGACTGGGGGGGGCAGAGGATAGTTCCATAGACTAATAATAAACCGGAGTACCGGAGAGTTGATTTCCCATATTTTCAGCATCCACATCATTATAAACCGTGTTGAATATGGCTCCATAAGCCACTTCATTCAGAATTTTGGCCAGTAAATGACTGTCATCGAGGTTGCTGAAATCTGTTTTGATTCCCAGGTGAAGGATTCCATTTGCCTTCAGTTCCTTCAACTCGCTCAAAAGTTTTTCTTTAGGGGTAATCCCGTTGACTGCCTGATCAAAAAGGCGCAAAAAGGCTTTTCTGAAAGTTAATTCTTCTGAAATGCCTGAAGCCATGAGCAGGTTTTCAAAACCTTCCTTTCCAAGCAGGATGGCATTGGGGGCCTGCGCTTTTCTGTCTATTTCCAGATCGCCAATATCATCTCCTGCCCGCACTACCAACTCAAAAAAACGGATGAGCTGGACCATACGGGGGGTTTGGGTCAGGATTTGCCTGACCGTCGTGCCACCGGGTTTGCGCAGTAAACCGAAGGTTTCACTTACCCTGTCAAAATATATAGGCGAGCGCAGGATCATGTACTGACTTACTGCCACCATCAGCAGTCCCTGATTTCTCAGGATGCCTCTCGCCACAGTACTTAATGCAGCGTCTTTTTCCTGATAAGTGGTTCCTGACAGTGAATCAATAAAATCCACGGGCCGGGGGAATTCCTGTTGTGAAAACTTTCCATTATTGAAGGCATTGCTCGCGATCTGCTCATTGGTAAGTACATCAGATACAGTGTAAAGGAGGTCTGTAATTTCCTGAACAGATGATCGGGCTTTTTTGTGAAGCTCGATCAACGGAACCAACAGGCGAAGCGGCTGAAGACCGTGCTGATCCAAGAGCGCGTCTGGTACAGTGCTATTTTCAAGTACGAGAGTCAGTAGTCGCTGAATTTTTTCAAGGTAAAGATCTGGATGAACAATAAGGTTAGTCCGGGCAAAATCAATCAGTTTTTTGACTGCTGTCTCTTCATTTTGAGAATTATATTCATCTATGATCTGGTCAAACAGAAAGGCCGTAAACTCAGGGGCAAGAAGCTGATACTGCAACTTCAGGAAAGCCTGTTTTTGTCTGATACCGTAAAGGTTATCCGGAAAATCGGGTACAAAAACCGGATCGTCCATAATTCTGTTTCGGATGATCAGCGAATATATAATAGGCTTGGGAGCTATCTGAATAGCGGTAAGTTTGGCATAGGAAGATGAAAATCCCATTTTCTCCAGATCTTCCATCAAAAACCGGATGGAGTATCTGATCTGTTCTTCAGCTTCCTGGGCGAGTTTGTCAATCTCCTCATCACGAAACTTATCCCTTAACATAAGGGAATAAATAGCGCGTAAATCCATGCTTTCGGGCATTACAGGTTTGGGCCATGAGTCTCAACGTCGATACAAGGAGTTCAGAAATAAATCCCGAATGAGGCTTTACAACTGAGCAAGGGCATATATTATTACGAATAAAGTAATTTTTGAATCAATAATCCTTAATTTCGGTAAAAATGACCGGTACGCCAAACATTTTTTATTATTTCACCGCCATTCGTTCCAGCTTTTTTCATAATACCTGATCAGGGCCTGGTTGTCAAGCCTGTTTATCTCCGTTTCGATTTCTTTTGTATCTCCGTCAAATGTAAACAACGCTGAAACGGTTTCTGGATTGAGATATCGTAAATTCATTTCTCCACCAACAGAATCGAGGTGTTTTTTTACCTTTTCTTCGATTTTGGGATCAAAATCGCCCATATCCGCCGAAAAATTTTCGGGATAGCGGACTGCCATATTAAATCCCCACTGGCCAAATGTGGGGACATACACCTGATAGGCGGATGCATAGGGAAAAATGCTTTCTAGCGTATGGTGAATGCACCAGAATGCTTTTTGCGCATAATATGGCGAGGTTGACTGCGTGACCACCACACCTCCGGTAGCGAGGCGTTTTTGAAGCAGAAAATAGAACTCTTTTGAGTATAGTTTTCCCAGTCCGGTGTTGTTGGGATCAGGCAAATCGATAATTACCACATCGTAAAAATCAGAACTTTCTTCCACAAACTTGTACGCATCGAGGTTGTGGATATGAACGGAAGGATGATTGAGCGAACTGTCATTGAGGCGTACAATGACGGGGTGGTGTTTTCCGAGATGAGTCATTTCCGGGTCGAGGTCCACCAGGTCAATAGTTTTTACGTCCTTATATTTAAGAATTTCCCGCACGGCTAGCCCGTCTCCGCCCCCCAGTACCAGTATGTGGCTTCTGTTTTGTGCGGCAATCATGGGAACATGGATCAACGGCTCGTGATAGCGGTATTCGTCCCGCGAAGAAAACTGAAGATTACCATCGATAAACAAACGAATATCCTGATTCCATTTGGTAACTACAATCTGCTGATACGCCGATTGGCGCGAGAGCATGATTTCGTCCTGATACAAAAATCGCTCAAAAAAACCTGTGATTGCGAAGGAACCTGCAAATCCTCCTGCCAGGGCAAACATGACGATTCCGCTCAGTACAAGCTGCTGACGGTAGTTGTTTAGTTCCTTTCTAAAAAGCCATATATTGAGAATCGCAACCACAAGATTCAACATGCCAATAAGAAAGGCCGTTCGCATCAGTCCCAGGCTCGGCAACAATACCAGCGGAAATACGACAGAAGCCAGTAATGCGCCCAGATAATCAAAAGAAAGGACTTTGGCCATGGCATCTTTCATGCTTTCATAATCCCTGACGATACGGGTGAGAATAGGGATTTCGAGGCCGATCATCGTACCCAGAAAGGCGATGAGGATAAAAGCTACTCCATAAAAATAGGGGGTAAGTGAAAATGCAAAATAGAGGATGAAGGTGGAGAACCCACCGGCAATACTCAGCAGGATTTCGAAAAAGATAAACCAGGTGAGGAGGTTATTATTCAAAAATCGGGTGAGATAAGAGCCTACCCCCATAAAAGAGAGAAACAAACCAATGACTATAGAAAAATGTAAGATGCTGCTTCCCTGAAAGTAGCTGGAAATACTGCTGATCAGCAATTCGTATAAAATACCGCAGACAGCGATAATAAATACCGAGGTGAGAAGTACCGGTACTTTCCGGCTGTCATGGGAATGGGCTTCGTTTTCGGGTGAGGTCACGGATTTTTGAGTTGATATATCAGATTGTAGCTAACGGAATGTAACATATCAGGGTTGTCTTTCATCTTTACCCGCTTGGGATAAAGTACCTGATAATCACCTGTTTCCACATTATATATTATAGTATAAATAGTGGTTTCATAATCAGGGGTAACGGCCAGATAAAGTGAATAGGGCAGAAGCGGGGGGAAGATAATTCCTGCCGTAAGTACAAGTCCCTTACCTGTGCGTGCATAGGTAAAAGCCATGATTCCTGTCCAGATAAAATGGCTTGTTCCGTACTTTTTTACCAGCGCCTGAATCTCATTGTGACAAATACTCACCAGCTTTAACTCATCGTGAAGGGCACGCTCATTTGCCCACTCGTTTAGTGTGGTTATATCGCAGAATATATCCGCAGACTGGCTGTTGAGTTTTTGGGTACTCAGCATCTCGTATGACAATCCTGCTTTCTCCGCATAAGACTCAAGCAGAAGAATGTAGGTTTGTTCGGCATTTTCTGACTGGATAAATTTGATATTGCTTTCTTTTCGTTCGTCAATACGCTGATAAAAGGGATCGACAAATACGACCTTTTGGAAACCGGAATCTGTATTTTTTTTCCTGCTGGTTTGTCTTCGATTTTTTTCTTGGGGAAAAAACGGAGCGACGGTTTCTCCTTTCTGGATGGGTCTGCTTCTATGGCCTTCTTTCAGGTCTGAGGTCAACTGCTGGAAAAATAAAGCATGAGATTCTGTTGCGGCCATTGCCCGCCGAAGGTAGTCCAGGCTGTCTCTGGATTCCTGCAACATCAGAAACGAAAGGCTGTCCACATAAAATTTGCCCAGATCACGCATAAGATCATGTGTCATCATCGATATTGTCTGATCGTCGGGCTGAGTTTGAAGAAGATTCCAGTTGTAAATGGTCGCCAGGATATTCATCTCCAGCGGGCTGAGTTTTTCCATAAAGTAATGCAGCCGCTGTATATTTCCGGTTTCAAATTCGAAATCTCTGTGTACTTCGGGAAGCCTTCCTTCATTATTGTATTTTGAGAGCCCGTAAAGCGACTGGGCAATGATTTTCTTCAGGAAAAAACTATTTGGCTGTTCTTGAAGGAGGAAAATCGAATGATAAATCGCCCATTCGTAGTTTTTGTAATAGAGATGAAGAAAAACGGATTCATACCGGCAGATTTTCTGAACATTAAAAAACCTGCGTTCACCCAGAATCCACAACCTGCGGTTCACGTTGGATTTTCCGGTGATTTTTTGCGCCACTACTTCCCTGCGTATATCAGGAGACGGGTGGTTTTGACCTGATTTGCGTGAATCCGCATTTTCGGGAGTTGCAGCTACCTCTTTGAGAAAATACCTTTCCGGAAAATTCCAGGTGGTGTCCTCAAAAAAAGCAGGTGAAAATTCCTGATTCGCAAAAGGCAAATCAGCAAATTTCAACACGCGAAAGGCAGATTCTACTGCTGATAAGTCGTACTCAGACTGAAGATAAAGCAGGAGCCCGAGGGTATCTGCTTCCAGCTCTTTTTCCCGGGAATAGTTGCTTTTGGCCAGCATGATATCCTCCAGACTGTCGCGCCGAAGCGAAATCCTTGTCCGCTCATCCATGGTTTTTGTCTGAAGGAAAATGTCGATAGGATGTTGTTTTACAAAGTGGCTGATCTCATGGCAGAGAACAAAGGCAAGTTGTGCCTCATTTTCCAGCTTGGCAATCAGCCCGAGATTGACGAGAATCAACCCATTGTTGGAAGCAAAAGCGTTGGTTGAAGGAGATTTGACTGCGTAAAAGCGAAGACTGGCGCGAAGGTCTGGTTGGTCTTTCAGGAGAATATCAGCCACTTCACTTACGTAATTACTCACAGAATCATTAAACAACACCTTTCCGCTGAGAAGGAGCTGATTCATAAAGTAAAAACTCTCCTGATAAAATGCCACTCTGGCTTTCCGCTCTTCGCGACTTTCTGCTTCCAGGCGGGAAAGTTCGCGCTCATATTTTTCAGAAGAGGAAAGCAGAAAATCCTGGGGAATAATCCCCGCAGGGCGTAAACGCTGATAGTGATCAAAATCCTGTCCGGTCACAATTCCGCTGCATAGGAAAATTATCCATATCCCTCTACAAACAGAATATGTGAATGGCCGGATCATTTGCAGGGTGTCGCCACAGTCTCTGTGGAAAATTCTGCTTCAAGAATCTTTCCTTTGGCAACAGAAGCAATATAATAGGGCTGGGTAAGTACATCAGTGACAAAACATCCGCTTCCCGGCTTTGTCTGTAAAACATTCACCTGATACTTTCCTTTTTCCATCGCAACACGTTGTATTTCAATGGTATGACCCCCCGAGTTTTGAGTTCCGCTGAATACAGCAAGAATCAGGTTTTCATCAAAATTAACTTCAGGTAAAGTGGGAACAGGCGAACGGTTGGCCGTGACTTTTTCCCAAAGCGATTTCCATTCTTCCTGAGAACGGATCAGCATAGTGGAGGCCGTTTCTACACCACAGTAATTGCCTTCGGCGATTTTTGTAAACGCGGTGCTCCCGTCTTCGGCAGCGCCGGAGGCAGATTTTCGGCTTTTGCAACTGATCATTGTTACAATAGCCAAAGAAAATACAATAGCAATAAAATACCTGTTCATTACTTCCTTGCTTTATAATCTTTTGAGTAAGGTGCGAAAAGCTACAAATTTATCACTAAACTTTTGCGTATGTATTTCCTGCAATACTTTGGCTTCGTTTTGCATATAGAGATGATAGTCCTCCATACTCTCACACAAATACTGGATGTTGAAGGTAAAAGTTCCCTTTTGGGGTTCCGGCTCCAGTAGTTCCTGGATATGGTTTTCTTTAAAATAGCCGGAGGCCATGACTTCAGGAATGTGAAATTCCTGCATCCAACTGAGCCATTCTTCTCTTATATCGGCCTCAACGGAAACGGTAACACTGTATATTATCATGGGACTGAAACAAATACAAATTTCTGAAAATGACAATACTTTTGAGGATAAGGATTATACAATGTAATTTCCTCCCATGAATTTTATTTTTCCAGATTATCCCCTGAAAAAAGAAATCCGGGACGGACAGGAATATGTGTGGGATATCATTCGCAAAAAATGGATCAGCCTGCAAAAAGAAGAGTATATCCGCCAGTTGCTCATTCATTTTCTGATTAACAAAAAAGGTATCTCCGCTTCGCTGATTAGTGTTGAGCGCGAAATACAATACAACAATCTGCGCAAAAGATTTGATGTGGTAGTTTTTGATTCAAATGCGAAACCGCTGATTCTGTGCGAAGTAAAAGCGTCTGATGTTACGATTTCTCAGGACACGCTTCAGCAGATTGCCCGATACAACAAGGTGATTCAGGCACCCCACCTTCTGATTACCAATGGAATCGTTCTGCTTTTTTTTTCCCTGACGGAGGAAGGTCGTTATATGCTTCAGAAAAACTGGCTGACTGATTAATCCGGTCTCTATTCCCAGCTTCCGGAAATATAACTTCCGGTTTCAGGGTGATTCGCAATTTGCAGATAGGTGCCGATTTCCTGTTGAAGCTCTTCTACGTGGGATATAACCCCCACGATCCTGTTTTCTTTTCTCAGCGATTTGAGTGTTTCAAAGATGACTTGGAGCGAATGTTTATCCTGAGAACCAAAACCTTCGTCAAGAAAGAAAAAGTTTTGCCTGGAGCGTGCCTGTTGCTGCACATGATCGGCCAGGGATAATGCAAGCGAAAGTGCCGCCTGAAAAGTCTGCCCGCCCGAAAGCGTCTTTACCGACCGCACCTGCCCGTTGTTGAGAAAATCGCGAACAAGAAAAGCATTATTGTCTGTGGTTTCGAGACTGAGCGAGCCACGCGTCAGTTTCAGAAACCTTTCGTTTGCCGCCTGGCAAAGGTTGTACAGGAAAATGGTGGAAACATATTTAACAAAACCACTGGCTGAAAACATAGCTTTGAGCGTGCGTATATCTTCTGCCCTGATTTTTTTCTGATCAAGGTTTTTTTCCAGTGTGGTTTTTTCTTCAAGAGATTGTTTCAGCCTTTCCCTTTCTTTTTTCATTCCGCCAATGGAAAGCGTCATTTCATTGATTTCCTGTCTGAGCAATTTTTGTGTCTGCTGAAGTGAATCAAAAGTCTCTGCATCAAACGATTTTCCTTTGGTCTGCGATTCGAGTTCGGCAAGTGTTGCCTCCGCAGTGTGGAGGTTTTGTTTGAACTGGCTGATGGCTGATTTTTCGGTTTCGATATTAAAATTGAGCCGCAGGATTTCTTCTACTTTGAGGAGAGAGCTGTAGGCTGATTGAGAAAGTTTGGCGCTGATTTGCTGATTGATTTTGACAATTTTTTCTGTGAGATCCTTTTCCTGTTTTTCAAGTTCCGATATTTCACCTTTCAGCATGGCAAGGTTGGTACGCAGTCGCTGGAGCCTTTGGTCCGAAGTCTGAAACAGGTCTTCAATTCTTGAAAACCGCTCTTTTTGTTCGAGCGCAAGCTGTTCGAGTCTGGGGTTTTCCAGGGGTTTGTGCTGGTTGTAATCAATCTGCTGGAAACTACGGTAGCCTGTCTGGAAATTCATCTCTTCGGCATGGCGTTGTTCTTTGAGTTGCTCAAGGGTTCGCAGATATTTCTCAAGGTTTTGTTCTTCTTTTGCGATGCTGTTTTCAAACGCTTCGCGTTCCTGGCTGAGCAGATCGGTTTGCTGGTCAATGCGGGATATTTCGGCGATTTTTTCGGAAATATCCTGTGGCGATGATTTAGCATACTCAGCCCATATAAAGGCCGCTTTATGTTTTTCTTCGTCAGTCCGGAGCGTGTTGATGCGGGAAGAATAAGTCTGTGTGATCTGCCGTTGCCGGAGAGATTGTTCTTCATTATTTTCCAGCCGGAGAATGGCTTTATCCAGATTTTGAATCAGGGTTTCGTTATCTGCGATTTCCCTTCGTATTTTTTCAAGCTCGAATTCGACATTTCCGGTGTCAATGATTTCAGGGTGGTGTACCGATCCGCAAAGCGGGCAGGGTTTTCCGGGCTCCAGTGATTCGGCAAATGACTTTAGCTGATGTTGCGTGATTATTTTGTCGCGTGAGATTTCTTTTTGTTGGGCTTCGTGGCGCAGACGTTTCAGGTCTTTTCGGAGGATTTCGATAATCTGATTTGTCTCCAGCGCATACTGGCTGGAGCTGATCTGTGTGGTTTTGACAATTTCGAGCCGTGCCTGCTGTAGCGTTTCATTAGCATTTTGTGCTTCTGCGAGCAGAAGTTGTTCCCGTGCAATTTCTTCGGTCCGAACCGCTTGCTGCTGAAACCATTCTTTGATTTTCAGCAGTAAATTAAGGTCTGGTCGCAAATCGCGAATTTCCCGAATCTGTGCATTTTTGGAGGCCAGACTGTCTTTCATCTCGCGTATCGTGGCCCGGAGCTGGTCGCATACTACCAATCCTTTTTTCAACCTTTCGTCGAAAGCGGCAATATTGTTTTCCCTGGTTTTCAGAAGAATAACCAGCTTGAGTTCTTCTGATTTTTTCAGGTAGGTTTCGCGTTGGTGATATTCCTGGCTGATTTCTTTGAAAGTTTCTTCAGCAGCAGTAAGCTCTTTTTGGGAAAGGGCGGAAGCATCTTTTTTGGAATGTATATTGGCGGTAACGGCTTCGAGACTTTCTCCAGATTCGCGGCGACGGTCGAGAAGCGGCTTGAAGTCGATGAGACAGGATTCGTATTCTCTGAGATTTTTTTCTCTTTCGGCGAATGCCGGGGCTTTTTCCCGAAGTGAAAGGACCTCGCTTCTCTGCGTTTCCATTTTTCCGAAAAGTTGTTTCAGTGTTTCAAGCCTGGCAACCTCTTTTTCTGTATGGCTAAAGGTATTTTCCTTTTCTGTGAGTTGTTGTTCCAGTTGTTGGATCTGGGTTTCGGTCAGCAGAAGTGCTTCCGGAGTTATATCTTCCATCCGGAGAATCAAGGTTTCGAGGCGGGTGATTTCGGTCTGATTTTTCTTTTCGAGAGAAACAGTTTTGTCATACAATTCATACTTCTCCAGTTTGAAAATCTCCCGGAGCATTCGGGTTCGGTCGGTTTCAGAAAGCTGAAGGAAGTCCTGAAACTTTCCCTGGGGGATGATGATGGTACGTTTGAAATTGTCGTAGTTGAGGCCGATGATATCTTCGGCAGTATCGGCGGTAATCGGCAGCCAGGCTTCGTCTTTCCAGACGAAGGCGCTTCGGGTAAGCGTGCCAACCTGATCAAACTGACGCGAATTGCGTCTGCCATTGACAACAAAGCGATACTTTTCTTCCTCAGCAGCGAATTCGAAGTCGATAAACATGCGATCCGACTTCAGGTTCATCATATTGTAACCGCGGTTGTCGCGTTTATTCAGTCGCTCAGATTCACCATAAAGTGCATAGGAAATGGCTTCAAGAATAGTTGACTTTCCACTGCCGGTAGGACCAAAAATCCCAAACAACTGAGACCGTGTCAGTTGTTGAAAATCAATATCTTCTTTTTTCTGATAAGAATAAATGCCTTGCAGCGAAAGCCTAAGTGGAATCATGGGGTGAAAGTTAACGTTACAAGTTAAACAATCCACTTCATGAAATCGCAAAAATAACGGCGATAATTTTACTGTCCGCTGCGAAGTTTGCCTTCTCTGTGTTGTCTGGAAAAAGCCGGAGCAAGAAAACGGGAAGGTTTGGGTGCCAGCATTTCGGGAAGGGCAATCCATTCGCTGCGGATATTTTTCATCAGCAGGGCGTGATCAAAAAATACGGAGCCGCGGGGAAAGTTTTCCTCATTTTCAAAAAAGGAAGAACGCATCTGGCAAATATGCAGGGGTTGTACTTTGTGCCGGCTGGCGCGGAAGGCGATCCCGTCAAACACCATATTCTCATAGCGGGGAGCGTACTCCATGCTGTTTTGTGCAAAAAGACTGGCGGCAGCAGGTAAGCCCGAAAATACAGATCCTTCGGCAAAATCTGCACTTTCCTTGGCCAGAAAGGAAGTCGGATGGTGCCCGCCGAGATGAAGTTCGTAATATCCGAATGACTCCCTGAATTTCATTCCCGTGAGGGAATATTCGCTCGGAAAAAACCGGCCCCCTGAAAAATGCACCAATGTAGAGGAAGTATCTCTTTGAGTAATATACAGGCCTTCCTTTTTGATACCCGATTCTTCCCAGTTTACGGCAATGCGGTGGGAAACAATCTGAGCGGAGATACAGGGAGATAATGGAAGTCCTTTGATTCTGAGTTGACTGAGGTCAAAAAAGCAAATACCGGCAATTCCGTAGTTGCCAAACAACCGGGGTTCAAAGGGCGCGGGGAGGAGTTTTCTGAGAACAGCAGGTTCCACCCGATAATTGATCAGGATTCTTCTTTGGATCAATCCGGAGAGGGCGGGGATTTTCATTAATGATAAATAGTTATAAGAATGGTTGCTTCTCTTATAAACGGATTTTCCTTCGTTTCAGATGTATTCTTTTGCAAAATTTTCAGAAACTCTCTCCACATCGCTTTCCTCTGACACCGGGTGGCTGTAAACAGGTTCGTGTTCTTTCTCATAAAGATCGCGATATGCGATGAGTGCCGCACCCATAGCAAATGCCTGAAAAAATACGACCGGATACATGTCTTCGAGGCTGGCGAACCCGATCATCAGTGCCAGATTGTAGGCAGCAGTTGCCGCCCATATGGCTTTGGCTGTTTTGGCAGATACTCTGTCTGCCCAAATACGAAAGTAATTGATCAGCAGTACCACCCCCGGGCCGCCTACTACCCATCCGATGGGGAAGATAATGGCAAAAAACGAGAGGGGCACGTTGACAATAGCGAAAATGGCTGCAATCAGGCGGTTGGCGGGAGTAAGTGTCTCAGAAGCAAAGTTGTGGCGGATTTTTGCTGAGGTAATCATCGCAGTAGGGTTTACATGTGGTGGATGAATGATGTATTTAGTGTACGTCAGCCAAACATCTTTGTTCAGTACTTTCAGTAAAAATTGAAAGAAATATAAAAAAAATTATTTCTTCACCTGTCGCTGAAACATTTTGAGCAGTGCGCCGAAAAACCAGCCTCTGTCGGCCTTGATGGCGATTTCAAGAAATTTGTCTGCCTGACCTACGATATTGTGGAGGTTTTCAACCGATTGGAGGAAAGCTTTTACATTCTGATCTTCCTGATTGCCTTCAATGTCTCTTACCTCTTCCAGTACCTTGAGAACGGGTTTTAGTTCGCGTTTTCTTCTTTCAATGATTACTTGTTGGGCAACCTGCCATATATCTTTTTCTGCAAAAAAATACTCTCTCCGTTCTCCCGAGCGATGCTCTTTGCTCACCAGTCCCCAGTCTATCAGGGCACGGAGGTTCATATTGGCATTTCCGCGTGAAATATTCAGGGTCTCCATAATCTCTTCTGCCGAAAGTGATTCAGGAGAAATCAGCAAAAGCGCATGTACCTGAGCCATGGTACGATTGATGCCCCAGTTGGAACCCAGCGCTCCCCACGCCTGAATGAATTTATCTTTTGCTTCGTCAAGTTGCATGTTACAAAGATAAGAATCTAAAGGTATTTCAAAAATGTCTGAAAGTTTAATAAAAAAGCAGGGCTGACTCAAAATAAACCCTTTATGTGTAAATTTGACCTCTGACCTAAACACCATTGAATCATGAAAAATAAAGTATTGTTATTCATTTTGGCAGGATTTTTTTATCCTGCTTTCTCTCAAAATTGCTTGAATCCCGATCCCAAAGCTGCTTCACGGATGGAAAAAACGGTTTATTTCCTGGCCGATGATAAACTGGAAGGCAGAGATATGAATTCTGCCGGAGAAAAGCTGGCAGCAAAATACCTGGCAAAGAAGTTTAAAAAATCCGGACTCAAAGGAGTAGGCGAGGAGGGAAGTTTTTGGGTAGAATTTGAAACTTCGGAGATCATCAGAGGAAAAAACAATGCGCTTTCTTCTTCCGGGAAAATGCTGGAGCAGGGAAATGATTTTTTCCCGATGGATATTTCTTCCAATGGCCGCCTGGAGAATGTCGCCACAGTGAATGTAGGCTTTGGCATTACCGCTCCCGAAAAAAACTACGATGATTACGCAAATGCCGGCGAACTCACCGGTAAGATTGCTATTATCAATTTCTCCTCCCCTGATGGCATTCACCCTCATTCGCAATATGCAAAGTACCATGATATTCAGCTCCGGGCCGAACTTGCAAAAGAGAAAGGTGCTGTGGGAATTATCGTTTTCAACTCGGACAGAAACCTTCGCAACCCCGGACAGAATTTCAAAAACCTCCGGCCTGTCGGCATTCCGGTTGTTTTTGTCTCAGACGCACAGCACAAATGGCTCGAATCGCAACCTGTGATTACACTCCTTTCTGTTGACCTTGAAAAGAAGATCAGCAAAGTTCCCAATGTCGCCGGTTACTGGGACAACGGGGCTGAAAAAACTGTGGTTATCGGTGCACATTACGATCACCTCGGATATGGAGGAGAAGGTTCGCTTCATGCAGGCGAAAAAGGTATTCACAACGGCGCCGATGACAACGCCAGTGGTACCGCCGGACTGGTAGAGCTTGCGCGGTTTTTGCCTGTTTCGGACCTCGTAAACAACAATTACCTTTTTATTGCCTTTACCGGAGAAGAAAAGGGTTTGCTGGGATCCAAGGCATTTATGGAAAATAGCCCTGTTCCTGCCGAAAAAATCAACTACATGATCAACATGGATATGATTGGCAGGCTCAATGAAAACAAAACACTTGTCATCAACGGCGTGGGAACTTCGCCCGCATGGAAACCAGCCATCGAATCACTTTCATGTTATGACCTGAAAATCAGCACGACTGAGTCCGGTATAGGGCCTTCCGATCATACCTCATTTTATCTGAAAGACATTCCTGTTTTGCATTTTTTCTCCGGGACACATTCCGATTACCACAAACCCTCCGACGATGCAAACAAAGTAAACTACAGCGGGATGGCAGATATTGTTAGTTATATCGAATCACTGATTTCAGAACTTGATTCGGAAGGCGAACTCGCATTTACCAAAACCAAAGAAGAAAATAACCAGAATGCGCCCCGTTTTACCGTTACGATGGGGATTATGCCAGACTATACCTTTGACGGGGAAGGGCTGAAAATTGACGGTGTTTCGGAGGGAAAACCCGCTCAGAAAGCAGGAATCCAGGCAGGAGATATCGTTTTGAAACTGGGCGAATATCCGATTCGCGATATGCAAAGTTATATGCAGGCGCTGAGTATTTTCAAAAGGGGCGAGAAAACCAGCGTAATACTACTCAGAGAAGGAAAAGAATTAGAACTGGATTTGGAGTTTTAGATCGAAGTATCTGGCAACAAAAAAAGCCATCCCTTTATGAGATGGCTTTTTCTATTTTCCTTTATCGCTATTTCATGAATCTTCCCAGCAGACCGCCGACATCGTCGAGGAAACTTCCGTCACCGTCGCGGTCGAGCAGGCTGCCCAGCATATCCATAGCAGGTGAACCCGATTGTTGCGCCTGATTTTTGGCTCCCATCAGGATGCTGGCAAGGCCGCCTATATCAAGCCCCTGCTGTTGTTTTTGTTTTCCAAGCATACCCATAACGATAGGAGCAAGGTTTTCGAGAAGCGGCCCAACCTTAGCCATGTCCAGCCCGCTCAACTGGCTTACCCCCTGCTGTACGTGAGACTGATTGTTGCCAAAAACATGTTTGAGAATTCCTGCGCCGGGACCGTTGTCGGTTGAAGACAAAAATCCGCCCAGGTTGTCAAGAATCGACCCGTCATGGTCTTTGCCAAGTGCATTGTGCAGGGCGCTGGCACCTTCCTGAGTAGAAGCATTTTTGGCCATGGCTCCTACAATCATGGGAAGCGCTGCGGAGATCGCGGAACTAGTGGTGTTTGGATCAGAGCCGAGTTGTTTGGCAAGACTCTGAAGGGCAGGACCGCTGAGTTGTTGTGTGAGTTGTTCGATTAATGACATGTAAATAATTTAAATGATTTCTGTGAAATTTGTGTGTTGCCTTCTTATGATAAAAAGCAGGAACAAAAGTCACATTTAAGTTAGTAATTTTTCTTTTAACTTCGCCTGCAATGACCAATTATCCTATATTTATCGGTTCGGGTGCGCTTTCGGATCTGAAAAATTTTCTGGCTCAGCGCAAATATTCGGGCATACTTGTCCTGGCTGATGAGAATACCCATAAATTGTGTTATCCGCTGATTCAGCCATTTCTGCCAGTGCATAAAGTGTGTATCATCCCTGCGGGAGAAAAATTTAAGAACCTGGATACTTGTGTGAAAATCTGGGAATCGCTGACTGATTCTGCTTTCGACAGAAAAGGTCTTGTGATGAATCTGGGCGGAGGCGTCATCGGAGATATGGGCGGATTTGTGGCTTCGACCTATAAGCAGGGAATAGAATTTATTCAGGTTCCGACTACGCTCTTTCGCAGGTCGATGCAAGTGTGGGCGGAAAACTCAGATGATTTTCACGGGTACAAAAACCATATTGGCTTACGCGAACCCCAGGCCGTGGTCATCTGGCCGGAGTTTCTCGACACGCTTTCCCGCAGAGAACTGCTTTCCGGCATGGCAGAAGTAATCAAACACCACCTGATCGCAGATCGCGAAGGGTGGAACACCTGAAGGTCAGCACGGAAGTATATTCCTGAATATAGACGCTCTCATCCGCCACTCCATCAAAATCAAGTCTGACATTGTAGAAGCAGATCCTTTTGAGAAAGGCTTGCGCAAAGCGCTCAATTTTGGTCACACCATCGGCCACGCGGTTGAAGGAAGTCGTTTTCTTGAAACAGACCAACCTTTGCTTCATGGCGAAGCGATTGCCGTCGGAGCCTGATAGCGGAATCGTGGATTTCACATGAAGAGAGCCTGATTACTGAAGCCGGCGGGACCAGATTGTCGATTTTATCTCGCACTTTATGGACGGCTGGAAATTTCAAAGAAGGATTTTTCCCCGATATATGTGCGCTGGCCTTGAATGATAAAAATCAAAGCGGAAAAATCCTCTGTACCCTTCTGGATGGAATCGGAAAGGTGCTTTACGATAGCGAAATTCGCAAAACGCAAATTGAGGATTCTCTCCAATTTTTATAACGCTTTATCCTGACTTTCAGGGCTTTTGATGGCATTGATCAAAACATATAAGTTGTTTTCCCCCAAGATTGATTCTTCCGTTTTCCTCGCCGAAAATGCGACCATCATCGGCTTGATGTCGAGATCAGGGAAGATAGCAGTATCTGGTATTTTGCAGTGTTGCGCGGGGATGTCGGGGCGATCCGAATCGGAAAACGAACCAATATTCAGGATGGCGCCATCGTGCACTGTACCACCGGGCTTACTCCTGCCCATATCGGCAACGACTGTGTGATCGGACGTCAGGCGATGATTCACGGCGCTACCATCGAAGATGAAGTATTGATAGACATGGAGTGCGCATTGTCCTCGACGAAGCAGTCGTACCCACTCATACCATCGTAGCAGCGGGCGCACTGGTGCACAGGGAAGCAAACTGGAGTCAGTTTTTATATGCAGGCATCCCTGCCAAAAAGACCAAACCACTCACTCCGCAGCAGATAGACATGATCCGCCTGGGGGCAGCGCATTACATCGAAAACGGAAAGGCACATCGCGAATCAAAAATTGTAGAACGATAAATCTTCTTATAAAAAATTATGCTGACCATTGATCCCAAAACAACCCCGATTCCCCAGTTGCATCAGTATCTGGTAGGGGCTGTGGCGCCCGGGCCGATTGCTTTTGGCAAGCACCATCTCCGCAGATGGAATTCCCAACCTGGCGCACTTACAGCTTTTTAATGTTTTTGGCTCTAATCCTCCGATTGCGGCTTTTTCTTCCAACCGAGGTCAGAGGCAATACCACCAAAGACACGCTCGCCAATGTAAAGGCTACTGGCGAAGCCGTCATTAATATCGTCAATTACGGTATTGTACACCAGATGGCTCACTGGGTGTGGATTATGCGCCGGAGGTAAGCGAATTTGAAAAAGCGGGACGACGCCATTCCTTCAGATCTGGTAAAACCTTTTCGCGTAATTGATCTCTGTTCGCAAATGGAATGTGTGGTCAGAGACATCATCACGATTTAGTGAAGGCGGAGGCGGCTCCAATATCGTGATCTGTGAAATTGTCAAAATGCACATCAGCGAATCTATTCTGGATGGAGAAGAAATATCGATCCCTTCCGTGCCGACCTCATGGCGCGTATGGGCCGCGCCTGTACATCGCGCCAGCGGCATGTCTTTCCCATCGTTCAGCCCTTCGAAAAAATCGGTGTAGGTTTTGACCAGCTTCCCGATTCTATAAAACACAGTCCCGTACTCACCGGAAAACAACTCTGGCAGCTTGCATCTGTCGAAAAAATTCCCGATCGCAATTTGCAAATAGTGGAAGATACTGATTATCAGGCTGCAGTAAACAGCGATGTGGATGGCGTTTCCGAAAACCTGCATACCCTCGCCGCCAGACTTCTCAACGAAGGACAGATCGAAAAAGCCTGGCAGGTGTTATTGGCGGGGTTGTATTAGTTCGTTTGTGTCTGAAATCGCGATCGCCAACACGCTCATCAGAAAAGGCAGAACCGTGATCAGAAACCGCGCCTCTTCTCCTGCTTCCCCGATTGCCGGCAAAAAGGTGAAGAAAAGCCGTCAGGAGAATAACCAGAAAAATATTCGGAAGATGAGTAGCTGGTTTACGAATGACTTTCCATCCGTAAAATAAAATCATTATTCCAGCAACACATACAACGATGCTCACCAAAAACCACATAAATATCGAGCACTGTTCCTGAGGATCGTTGGCGTACATATCGGTGCGGCCCCGGGTGAAAATCAGTATCGGTCGATAAGATGGAGGAATGCATCTCAGGGTCGCCGGGCGATTCCCTTCATGAATTTCACTCTGGCGTGCCTTGCTGTTTTCGAGGTGAATCTGGGTATTAATATTATTCCACGACCATCCAAAATCATTGACCGGAGGAGCTTCGGGCTGGAGCCGTGCTTTGAGTGCTGTCTCATCAATAAATGGCGACCATACCTGGTAGAGATTCGTTCCGCCATGATTGGACCAGATGATTTATCGTCGTTGTAGAAAAATAATTTGGCGTGCCACAACCCCGATAACAACAGAACCGGAATAAGAAATGTCAGCATTTTCAGCTTTTGGGATTTGCCGTAATGCCACAGATTATAGAAAATCAAAAACGGAAAATCAGAAGCACAAACGGACGGCTGAGTTCAGCAACGGAAAGCGCAAATCCTGCGAGAAAGGCGGTAAAATACCCCAGCCCGGCAGAACTTTTTCCCCGAAGGAAACCCGCGACAACAAAATATATCCCAGCAACAAAAAAGGCAGTAACACATCGTACAACTGCGGATTAGACAGGTGAATGAGAATAACCGAATGCAGAAAAAACCGTACCCACAGCCATCACCAACACAAGCCCCGGCCAGGGCCTTTTCAGAAAAAACACAGGCAACACCAGCATCATCACAATGCTGATATGATAGGTGTCGTACAATATCCAGCCGATGCCGTGCCGGCGGTTGGATGTGGCTATTTCAGAATCGAAATAACCGGCGGAATCCGGTTCACCAATTCGAGAATATATTTCCATAGTGCTCCTTCCGCCTGAAAATCCTTATGCGAATATACATGCATCCAGCCTGTCGCTGGAGTGGATACCGTAGGCACAACCTGAATAAAGGCATAAATCACCCAAATCAGAACCACCACTGCTGCGCTTATTTTCCGGATTTACCCGAAGAAGATCTGAATTTTATTGACAAGAGGTGCAAGGTATTTGCTTTGCGTCCTTCGCGCCTTCTTCATGTCCTTTTCGTTTCCCGTATTTTCACCCAAAGTATTTGACATCTCCGTAAATTTATTTGACCGGTTCGATCAGTTCTACTTTCAGGTCATCGACAAAAAGGGTCGGTTTGCGAACCTGCATTCCAGACATATACTTTCAGCACATCACCCGGCTGCCAGTTGTCGGGAATCCGCATTTCGTAGTGATAGTCAAACCATACCCACGGGTCAGTGACCCGTTGGATTCGGGCAGTGGATTTCCCGGTAGACGTGCCGTTGCGGAAAAAAATCGTTGACAACTGCGCCATTTGCCATTCGTCCCAGACCATCTGTGTAAAAAACACGCTGGCACTTACCTGACCCATGAGCGTGGTTTGAGATTGAGGGTGGCAAGGGTGGTTTCATAGCCGGGGGCTGAACTGATTTCACCATTGAGGAGATAGGCCTTTTTCCCCGAAAAAACCTGCCGGTCAGTGAGGTTGCCGGTAGAGTCAGATTCGAAGTCATTGAAATAAAGTTCGCGAACCTGTTTGCCCTTCATGCTTCGGATTTCGCTTCGCACGATCCCGAGAAATTTTTGTCCTCCTTACGGGGGATTTATCCGAACCAAATTTTCCCAGTAATATGCCCTTGTCATTGCCTCGAATGCCAGCCACCTTCTTTTGCATGCGCCTGCCGGGTCATTACGAGGTTGAGGTCTGCGAATAACACCATCAGCGAAACACACGCAATGGCTGTCATGCGGTTTCGGAGCATCGCCGTTACAAATGCCGCAAACGGAAGGATGAGAATCGCATATGACTGCACCAGCCTCCTTGCACCAAAACTTCCGCCATACCACCAGACTTCCCAGGCGAATACCACATAGATATTGATCCAGGAAATACACCAGCACGAGGGGCTTTCCCTGTGCCGGGTAAATAAAGGCACAAATCCCAACGGCCTCCAAAAACCATGATCGGCGTGTAAAGCAACCAGCCTTTACGGAAACTGAAAAATCCCTCCTTGATATGCGGGTGCAGCCAGTGGAAACCAAATTCTCCATAACTGTAATGCAGAAATGATCCCGCATACATTTTCCCGTAAATCATCTGCATCATGCCCATCAGAAAAATCCTCCGCCCCAGCAGCAATACATCGGGGAGTAGCGGAGCAGAAGTTGGATTTTTTCGGTGAAGGTATGTTTGTTTTAATACCCCAAAGCAGTGGAATGAGGATAGACATAAGTTCTGTCCGGTCGTACAATGGTCGCAAGGCCGATGGCCAGCCCCATGACAAAAGCCACCCAGCGGCGGGATTTTTTCGTGCCAGATGATCGTCAGGAGCAGAACCAGCGCATAAATCATCGATAGCGGGTATTGCGGCATCGCCCCGTCAATGGCGGCATAGTTGAGCCAATTGGTGCCCAGCACAATTACCCCCAGCACAATCGCGGCCACTATATCTTCAAAATACCGAACAAAATTTTCCGCACCAGCACAAAGCCCCATACAGGCATAAAAATCATGCCCATCGAAATCGCAAACTGGTAGGGCCAGGAAAAACCATCGGCAGGCCAGAGACCAGAAAGCGCGATAATATGTCCGATCAGAAAGAATGGGAGGTAAAGAATGGCCATTCCACGGGGTATTTCATCACCCATTTTCCGTCGGGTTGTTGTACGGCATTGTTGAAATCCCCGGCGGGGTGATATTTTTCAAAAATTTCGTCTTTGAAGGCAGGCCGCCCAGATCGTCGTAAATGATCGCCGCCGGGAGGTAGAAGATAATAACCAAAAACATCCCAGCTAACGGTCGCTTCGGTATGGCGGCTTTTTTCCCATTTGGGATAAAGAAAAGCCACGCGGATCACCACATAAGAGAGGATGATCAGGGCGGAAAAAGAGATAGATTACGCTGTTTCATTGGCGGCGATATGGGAATGCAAGGATTTTCGCAAATCGCTGACAAAAGCAAATGGGTACACTGTATTGCAGGAAACACCTTTCAGCCAACCGCAAGGTTTCACGCCAAGCATGCAAAGAACCGCAAAATACGCTAAGGGTAAGTGACCACCTTTGTGCCCTTTGCGAGACCTTAGCGGACTTTGCGGGAAACACCTTTCAGCCAACCGCAAGGTTTCACGCCAAGCACGCAAAGAACCGCAAAATACGCTAAAGGGTAAGTGACCACCAATTTCGTCTTTGAAGGCGAGGCCGCCCAGATCGTCGTAAATGATCGCCGCCGGGAGGTAGAGATAATAACCAAAAACATCCCAGCTAACGGTCGCTTCGGTATGGCTTTTTTCCCATTTGGGATAAAGAAAAGCCACGCGGATCACCACATAAGAGAGGATGATCAGGGCGGAAAAAGAGATAAGATTACGCTGTTTCATTGGCGGCGATATGGGAATGCAAGTTTTCGCAAATCGCTGACAAAAGCAAATGGGTGCACTGTATTGCGGGAAACACCTTTCAGCCAACCGCAAGGTTTCACGCCAAGCATGCAAAGAACCGCAAAATACGCTAAGGGGTAAGTGACCACCTTTGTGCCCTTTGCGAGACCTTAGCGGACTTTGCGAGAAACACATTTCAGCCAACCGCAAGGTTCACGCAGAGGCAGATACCATTCGGGTGCAAAATAAAAACCAGTCTCAAGTTGCTGAATTATGTAACTTTCTTTATATTTGAGGCTTTAAAGCACAACCATGCCTTGTATCAAAACAATAGGTTCTATTAAAATCTATATGTACCTGAGGGACCACAATCCTCCCCATTTTCATGTGATGTATGCGGAATCAGAAACATGAGAAGTATTAAACGAATCATCCAGATTCACAAAATAGAAGGTTATAAAGTATATTGCCTGTTTAATAACGGTGAATCGAGAATCATTGATTTTCAAAGACTGTTTACACAGTGGAAAATCAGCCAAAAAGACAGAGAGTATCTCTTAATGAAATCCGAACCTGAATTCCAAAAAGTTGAAGTAATTGATGGAACGCTTGCCTGGAAAAATATTGAAATAAAATCAACGGATGAAGCGGGTAATGAAATGACCAGCTTTTATGATTTAGACCCTATCGTTCTGTATCAGGCCAGTGAACCAGACGAAAGCCGCCAACTGGAAATCGGGCTGATGATCCGGCAGGCCCGAAAAGAACTGGGATTTACGCAGGAAGAACTCGCCCGTAAGTCTGGAACCACCAAACACTATATTTCACGGATAGAGAACAGCCAGTCCGGGATTGAATTAGCCACTCTAAAAAAGATCGTCGAAGGCGGGCTGGGGCGCCGGTTGCAGATATTGATTCGGTGAGAGGATTAGAATAGAAGTCATTTGCGAGATACACGGAACTTCTCAAAAACCTTGTTGGTCGCTCGCAAAGCCGAAGGGGACATTGTTCACGCTAATGGGCAAAGCCATCCCTTCGGGAGTCGCCAAGCACATCTCAAAAAAAACTTTGCGTTCTTTGCGACACCTTTGTGACCTCTGCGAGAAACACTTTTCGCCAACCGCAGGGTTCACGCAAAGCACGCAAAGAACCGCAAAATACGCTAAGGGTTTCTTCGCGCCCACCCAAGGGGTACTTCGTTCTGCGAAACCTCCGCGCCCTCTGCGAGAAACACTTTTCGCCAACCGCAGGTTTCACGCAAAGTCCGCCAAGAACCGCAAAATACGCGAAGTACTTCTTAGCGACCTCTGCGAGAAACACTTTTCGCCAACCGTAGGTTTACTTCTGTACCACAATCTTCCCCTGTGCCAGCACTTCCTGTGCTTCCGTGCGAAGTTCATAGAGATAGATGCCATCCGGCACCTCCCGCGTATCCACAGCCACTGGCCTTCTTGTGTGATGGTGTTGTTTGTCGGGCGACTTCTCTGCCCTGTATATCCCGTATCCGGATTTCGGCAGGGCGGCTGCCCGAGCGCGGCGGTTCCCACTCCACCCGCATCCCCGGCGGCGGGATTGGGGATAGACCCGCACCTGCGGTTGGAGGGCCTCCACCCCCGCCGTATGGCTCAGCCCCAGGATGCGGATCAGCCAGCCACCTGCCCGTCGTATTTCAGAAAATGTCCCATCACATAATATTTGTCGTTTTGAGCCGGAATGATGTTGCGCACCGAAGCCGGGTAGTTTAGCCAGTTCTTCAGACTGTCAATGCCCTCTCCGTTGAAATACCGCAAGTCAATAAATCCGTTAGCATCGGTTTTCACGATCCGGTTGCGGGGATAGCCCTGATACGAAGTAAAAAATCCCCCGATAAAGGCCCCCCGTCCGTGTGGTCCGAGGCGGGCTATGTGTTACCGAACTCTGCCCATGGATTGATTAAAATTATTGAAGGTACTGTCCAGCGACCCATCGGGATTTAGCCGGATCAGGCCCAGCGTGTCAGGATAATTGTGAATCATAAACCGCTCTCCCACAATAATTTTCCCATCGGGTTGAATGTATTTGGGCTCGGCTATTCCCGAATAAAACAGCCCGGAATAAAAGGTCGTATCGAGATTTCCCAGGGTATCAATGAGACAGATTTTGTTGACCGGAACGGAGTCGTAGGAGGTGAGGTATATCCCATACAGCAACAGCCGGGAGGCGTTGTATCGCATCGTCTTCTGCACATCGCTATTGCTATTGTGATGAAAACTCGAATCCACATACCCATCGGGGCGTATCCGCATAAAATACAGCCGCCGCTGGAAGTTGTTGGCGCTCGGGTATTTGCCGCCCGTTCCTCCAGTAATAATGCTTCCATCCGGAAATACATAAGGAATATTTAAGCCCCCATGAAAATTGGTATCCAAAGGAATTAAGGCGTTATCGAAAAAATCACCTGTTTGGTCTGTCCTATAGAGTCCTACATAATCTACGGTAAAGTAATAAGTAGCCTCCACTTTTTGTACATCCAAAACTGCACGGGTTACCCAAGTGGAAGGATTCCAACCGGGAGTCAATCATTCCGTAATGGGATAGCCGAATGATATTTAATCGTTTGTCTCCTGTTAGGTATTGAAAATTACCCACTACCATCAGAGAGCCATTCGTCTCTTCAGAAGATCCAACTTACTACACCCAATTGATCATACAACACATTATCTCTAAAGGGATGATTTGATTGAAAAGTAGTATCCAGCGAGAAGGGCTGGCCTTTAAGAATGCCGGATGATAATAGTAAACAAAGAAAAAGGAGAGGTTGATGTTTCATAACATAAATAGGATAATGGAGGCAGGTAATCCCACCTCCGGTCATTCATTCCCGTAATTCTATTTCTGTACTACAATTTTCCCCTGTGCCAGCACTTCCTGTGCCTCCGTGCGCAATTCGTAGAGATAGATACCATCCGGCATCTCCCGCGTATCCCATAACCATTGGCCTTCTTGCGTGGAGACGGTTTGCCGGGCGACTTCTCTGCCATAGGTATCCCAAATCCGGAGACTTGCTTCGCCCTCCAGATGGATCAGATCCCACTCAAAGGTAGCATATTGGCCTGCCGGGTTAGGATACACTTTCAGTTTGTAATATTCCGACCGGATCAGGTCTCGGGCGTTGAGGCGGGGGTCGGCTCGCCGGGCGTTGTTGTTATCTGCCGCAAAACTCATCGCCCCCGGCAACAAAAGGCAAAAGAATAGTACGTGTTTTTGCATGTATATTGGGTTTTTGTGATGGCTGGATGTGGTGAAGAACGTGTTTTTGGAAGATAATAAAAATTCCGAAAGGAGAAGACACTCCAAACCATTTCCCCAAAAATTCCATTTCTCCCCCCAAAAACCTATTTTAGTTCTGACTCTGGACTAACTCTGCTCGTGATGAAATATTTCCTTTCCTCCTGCGTGCTTCTCGGCGTGTTGTTTTCCTCCTGCCGAAAGGAAAACTCCGCTTGATGCTGCGCCTGTCCTCTCTCCCGATGAAGAATCGACTGACTTTTCAGCTTGTGCCGGGGCTGGAAATCCGGCTGGTTGCTTCGGAGCCGCTGGTGGAAGAACCGGTTTTTATCACCTTCGACGAAGACGGAAGAATGTGGGTAGCCGAAATGCGCGGATTTATGCCCATTGATGGTACGGGCGAAACTGATCCCATCGGGCGAATCTCTATTTATACCGACGAGGATGGCGACGGACAAATGGATACACAGGCGATTTCATACGACAACCTGGTTTTGCCCCGATCTATTGCCGTCGTAAAAGGCGGTGCACTGATCGCCGAAAATATCCCGCTCTGGTATGCCGAAGACACTGCCGACGGCGACCTGATCACGCGAATCGCAAACACCCAATTGACTCGACCTACGGCGGCAAAGGCTTGCCCGAACATTCACCCAACGGACTCTGGCGGGACATGGACAACTGGTACTACAATGCCAAATCCAAATACCGCTACCGCCTGGTGGAGGAAAATGGATAAAAGAAGAAACAGGTTTCGCGGCCCGTGGGGCATTTCTCACGACGATGCGGGGCGGCTTTATTACAATTACAACTGGTCCCAACTCCACGCCGATATTGCGCCTCCCAATTACCTCTCTCCGCAATGCACATCACACCTCGGCACAGGCATAGATGTTGGGGGTCTCCACCAACCGGGCGATATTTCCCATTCGCCCCAATCCGGCGGTAAACCGGGGTATGTTCCCGGCTCTCTCGGCAAAACGGCCGCCTGCTGGAATTTACTTCCCGCCTCCCGCTCCGCTGGTTTATCGGGGGGCCACCTTTACGGAAGAATACCGTGGAAATGTATTTGTCTGTGAGCCCAGCAGGCAATCTGATCAAACGAAATATCATCGATGAGGCGAATTGACCCTCCATTCGCATTTTGCGTATCGGATAAAGAGTTTCTCGCCGGCGACAGATGAGCGGTTCCGCCCGAGTATTTCTTGCCACGAGGCCCCGATGGCGCTTTGTATATCGCAGATATGTATCACGGCATTATTCAGCCTGGGGCGTATATCACGCCTTATTTGCGGGAGCAGTATATTCAACGGGGACTGGACAAAGGCATTCACTACGGCCGCATCTGGCAGATAAAACCGAAGAATGCAAATTTGCCCGAAACGAAAAGCTATCACAAAAATCTTCTGTCGAACTTGTGGTCCTTCTTTCCCATCCCAATGGCTGGTATCGGGATGTTGCCCAGCGGTTGCTCGTAGAAAGGGGAGATTTGTCCATCGTGCCGGAGATACAAAAACTCGTTGCTGGTAAAAGCAATTTTCCCGGAAAACTACACGCGCTCTGGACATTGGAGGGAATCGGTTATACCGAAACGGATATTTATGAGCAGGGGGCAAATGACCCTCACCCGAAAGTTCAGCTTCTTGCGCTTAATTCTGGTTGTTGATCATTAGCCCAAAAAATCCCGCCGGCTGAAAATGTCTTTAAAAGTGCTGAGTCGAAAGGACGATCCATCGCCGGAGGTACAGCTTCAGGTTTGTCTGAGCCTGGGGCTTCTGGAGCCACAAACATCATTGCTTGTGCTTTCTGAGATTCTGGGTCAATATGTGGATAGCGCACTTTTTCGCGATGTTGTCATGAGCAGTCACCGGAAATATCGAGATACTGATGATGCGCCACAGCTTCGGGTTTGTGGAAGGATTATTCCCCCGGCAAATCTATTTTCCTGGAAATGCTCACTACTGCGATTGTACGCAAGGGAGAAAAACAGGAAATGGCCGAACTGGAAAAACCTCCGGCAACGCCGGGGGTTGGGGAGCGTGGCAGCGCGAAGCCATAACCCGGGTGTTGGCCCTGCAAATCAAAAATGAAACAACAAAAGCAGATTCGCTTTCTGCGAATGAGGTCATACCCGTTGAGCGGATGGTTGCAGGCAGGCAACTTTTCCTCAATACCTGCAGCGGCTGCCACGGTTCTAACGGAGAAGGGATGAAAAATTTTGCTCCGCCGCTGGCGGGTTCTGAGTGGGTAACCGGCGACAAAAAGCGGCTGATTTTGTTGGTTCTTCATGGGCTGGAAGGCCCATTGACGGTCAATGGCCATTTGTACGACAAACCCGAAATCCTGCCGGTCATGCCTTCATTTACGATTCTCGATGATAAAGATCTGGCCGAAATTCTCACCTATATCCGCAACGCCTGGGGAAATACTTCAGAATCTGTTTCTCCCGGAGATGTAGGACACACCCGGCATACTTCCCAGGGGCGTGTGATTCCCTGGACCGAAAAAGAATTGCTAAATATTCAACCAACCCCTGAACCTAATGAGTAACTCACCGATGAACCGCCGGCAATTTATTGCTGGAACAACCGCACTCGTAGCACTCTCCCCCCTGCTGCGCGCAGGGTCGCTGCTGACAGGCAAAAGAATGGGCGTCGCCCATGCAGCCTATGCCATCCGCTGGAAATCAGAAACACCCAGCACCCGATACCCGGGGTTTAGTGATGCACTTTCCATGGCCGAACATTGCGGGAAAATCGGAGCCGGAGGGGTACAGCTCGGTACCGGCGGCTGGAAGGAAGGCGACGCTGAGAATATGAAAACCATCTGTGAAAAATACGATATGTACTTTGAAGGGCAGGTGCAATTGCCGCAGTCAGACAGCGACGTCGAACGCTTTGAGAAAAACATAAAAAATGCCGCAGATGCAGGCGCGACACTTGTGCGAACGGCCTGTCTCAGCGGGCGGCGATATGAAAATTTTGAATCGGCGGATGCCTTCAAATCCTTTAAAAAGGAGGCAATACAGTCTATTCGCAGGGCTGAACCCATCATTCGCAAAAGCCGAATCCGCCTGGCAATAGAAAACCACAAAGACTGGATGGCGGCTGAACTGGTTGCGATTATCAAAGAAATTGACAGCGAGTGGGTGGGGGTAAATCTCGATTTTGGCAACAATATTTCCCTGCTGGAAGAGCCGATGGAAGTAGTAAAAACATTGGCACCCTATTCTTTTACCACTCACATAAAAGACATGGGCGTCGAAGAATACGAAGAAGGTTTTCTTTTGTCGGAAGTACCATTGGGAGAAGGGATACTTGACCTGAGACAGATGATTGACATTTGCCTGAAACACAACCCCGGCATGACCTTCAATCTGGAGATGATCACCCGCGATCCGCTCAAAATTCCCTGCCTGACCGACAAATACTGGGCGACATTTGGGGATATGTCAGGGAAAAGTCTTGCGCAAACGCTCAGCATGGTTCGGAAATTTTCTTCGGAAAAAGGTTTGCCTGTGATTAAAAATCAGAAACCCGAAAAGCAACTTGCCGTTGAAGAGGAGAATATTCTTTCTTCTTTCACTTACTCAAGGCAAACACCCGGACTCTACTGAGCAGGGTAGCGTTTATGTTGCGGAAAACTTTTACCCTTTACAAAAATTCATTCAGCGGACTGCCACGCGAAATCTGGCTGATCAGTATGGTATCGCTGATCAACCGGAGCGGTGCCATGGTAGTCCCGTTTCTCACTGTTTATCTCACCCGAAAGATGGGCTTCAGCCTCATCGAGGCAGGATGGGTCATGAGCGCGTTTGGGCTTGGCTCCATTGCCGGCGCTATTGTCGGCGGGCGGCTTACCGACAGGGTCGGGCATTATCAGGTGCAATTCTGGGCGTTGTTGTTGGGTGGGGGAATGTATTTTGTGCTGATGCAGATGGAGACGCTGTGGACGATAGCCGTAACAACATTTTTCACCAGTCTGGTGAATGACTCTTTTCGTCCGGCAAATATGTCGTCTATCAGTGCATACAGCCCCAAAAATCTTTACACACGATCGGTGGCATTGCTTCGTTTTGCGATTAACCTGGGGTTTTCGATCGGCCCTGCAGTAGGGGGATTTCTTGCGGCCACGGTCGGGTACAAATGGTTGTTTGTCGTTGACGGAATGACCTGCATTGCAGCGGCCATTGTTTTCAGAATGGCGGTTACTCAAAAATACGAAGAAAAGCCGGAAGAAAAGCCACTGGAAAAAAATGAAACCAGGGTCAGATTTTCCGTTTTTTAGTGACCGTACGTTTATCCTTTTTGCTTTCTTTCAGTTGATGATTTCGGTTGCGTTTATGCAGCTTTTTTCAACCATCCCTGTTTTCTGGAAGGAAAAGGTTGGGTTGAATGAAGATATCATCGGTGCTTTGATGGCATTAAACGGATTAATGATTGTGGCGGTAGAAATGCCGTTGATTTATCTGATCGAAAACCGGTTTTCCCGGCTTACCCTGATCATGGGAGGAATGGTAGCGATGGGACTGGCTTATATGAGCATGTGGATGGGCGGACTCTGGTTTGTCGCGGCGCTGGTATTTATAATTTTTGTGACCATAGGGGAGATGATCAATTTTCCTTTTGGCAACAGCTTTGCACTGGATCGGGCGACGCCTGCCACAAGAGGTAAGTACATGGGAATGTACTCCATGATATTTTCTGCTTCTTTTGTGATAGCCCCTCCGCTCGGAACCTGGATTGCGGGAAGTTTTGGTTTTGGCGCGCTGTGGATTGTACTTACGGCTTTATGTTTTATTGCTGCTGCAGGGATTCATTCACTTCGGCTGGCGGAATGGAGGGCAGTTGGCTGAAAAATTTTTTATACACCGGCCCCCGCATCGCAAATTGCAAATAGATCACCGGATACATGAGATAGTCGAAGAAAAGGGAAGGTGTGCGGTAGGTGATATCATCGGTAATAATGCTGCTTTTGCCATTTTTACTGACGATATGCCGGTGTTTCCAGTAACGGAGAAAAGAAGGCAACTTTTCGCCCGTATCGGTAAACCATGCGCGGTTTTCTTCTTCGACGTCTTCCGTAATGGTACTTATCCATTCCTGTACGCCTATTATCGGAATTTTCATCCTGATATGAACGATATCTCCCGGTTTTGATCCGTCAAACCTGAGAATGTCCATTTTTATACCCGGAGGTTTCAGCGCTTCAAACAGATCCCTGTTGAACCGCGAGAATACGCTCAGAAAATGGCCTTTAACTGGAGATTGTAATAAAATACGCATACAATTAAAACTACCGGGATTGCAGATTGTTCGCTAAATTGTCCTGAAAAACAGAGTCTGAAAGTAAATTTGTAAATATATGTACGCCAGTCTGCTTAAAGATAAATTTCCTCAGGACGAAAAAAACGGGTTGTATAAAGCCCCGAATCTGCCTGCGGTGAAACTGGGCAAAATTCTTATCAGTGATACCCGCATTGCCAGTCCCAATGATGTGATTGCGGTTCACCTGCATTCGGGTACTTTCAGCAAAAGTGTGCTGATTTTTACCAAAGATCGCTGTTTTTATCCCGAAGGATCATTTATGCTGGAAGATGTAAAAGAAGTTCAGGTGGACGGAGGCCGGATTGTGGTTTTTGCCAACCAGCAGGCACAACTGGTACCTCACAAAATTTCGGTCAAAAATGAGCAGGTAGCGCAGATTCTGAAAAAATTGCTGGAATCAATCGCATATCACGATCCGACAGCAGCGGCAATGGTAAAAAATGCCTACGAGGGATACAGCACCACCGAACTCGACTGGCTCAATCTTCGCGACGAAATCATGCGTACGATTGACATGCTGTATGACCGGTACAATGATGGCAAAATTTCTATTCTCGATTACGAAGAAAAAAAGCAGGAACTGCTAAGCAGGCTTTAGTCTGGTCTATGAGCCATTCCGGAAATTTTGCCTCTATACTTATACCACGAATGCACGAATGATGGATCGAATACAGCCAAATTTTTCGCAAATCACTTTCTTTTACATATAAATCAAAGATTATTTCTTCTTTCGTTTCTTGCTTATTGTGCTTTCCGGAATTGACGAAAAGGAAAAACCTTTTTCTGAGAAATATTTGAGAAGCTGTGGAAGCGCATATTCCAGGCGACCAAAACCCTTGACGCTATCGTGAAGGAGCACAATGGAGCCTTTCTTCGAATTGCGAATGACATTGTGATAACAGTCCTCACCTGAAAGGCTGAGGTCAAAATCGGCTGAAATTACATCCATCATTAAAATTTCATTTTCTTCTCTGACCAGCCGGGCCTGCTGCCGGGTGATTTTTCCATAAGGCGGGCGGAAAAATTTGGTCTGGTAGCCGGTAAATTCTGAAATGGTTTGTTGCCCCAGCCGAAAATCTTTCCAGTAAGTCTCGGTGGAAGATTTCCATCCGTTGATATGGCTGTAGGTATGATTGCCGACCACATGTCCTGAATCAATGATTCGATGTACGATGCCAGGATGCTGTTTTACATTTTTTCCTATCAGAAAAAACGATGCCTTTGCCTCATAGGCTTTCAACTGTGCAAGCACCCAGTCTGTGATCTCAGGGGTGGGGCCATCGTCGAAGGTGAGGTAGATAATTTTTTTGTTGGAGGGAATCCTCCAGATATACTCAGAATAGTAGTTGCGTATCAGTTTGGGTATTTTAATCAGATACATAGGTTGTTGGGGTTTGGGAGATCAGGCAAATACCTCACGTGCAATCGCAGCAGCGTTGCGAAAAGCCGCGGCATTAATTCCCGGGTTGACTTTTTTTTCTTCGCAAAATGCGATCAGGCTCTCGGTCGAAATATTGCCTACCAGTTCGTCCTCAGCAAACGGACAACCGCCAAAGCCCATCATGGCCGAGTCAAACCGGCGGCATCCTGCCGACCAGGCGGCTTCCAGTTTTTCGGTCTGATGTTGCGGATGTGCATGGAAATGGCCGCCAAACTCTATTTCAGGAAAAGCAGGGATCAACCGGTCAAACAGGCTAAAAACAGAGTCCGGATTTGCAGCGCCTACGGTATCAGCCAGGGCAATGGTTCTGACTCCAATCCGGGCGATTTCTTCCACCCAATGTGCAGTTATATCGGGATTCCACGCATCACCGTACGGATTGCCAAATGCCATCGAAATATAGACCACCAGTTCTTTCCCGTTGTCAAGGCACAACTTCTGAAGGTCATAAACCAGCGGCAGCGATTCTGTAATGGTTTTTCGCGTATTGCGAATCTGGAAGGTTTCTGATATGGAAAAAGGATATCCGAGGTAATGGATGACCGGAAACAGACATGCATCCTGCGCGCCACGCAAATTGGCGACAATAGCCAGCAATCGGGTTGAAACGCCATTCAAATCCAAACCCGCCACTAACTCATGCGTATCAGCCATTTGCGGTACTGCCTGCGGCGAAACAAAACTCCCGAAATCCAGGGTGTCAAATCCCGTTCGAAGCAGGGCGTTGATATAACGAATCTTCAGTTCAGTCGGAATAAACCGGCTTATTCCCTGCATCGCATCTCTCGGACATTCGACAATTTTCAGCATAATATGTAGCTTGCAACGGTAAAACTAAAATGAAAAAACCGATTCTCATACTCAAAATAGGAACCGGATCCATTACCCGTCATGACGGGACTTTGGACGAACCGGTGCTGGTCGAGGTGGCGCGCCAACTCGCTCAGTTAAATAAACGATTCCGGCTTGTTGTGGTTTCTTCCGGTGCGGTCGGTACAGGAAAAAGATTTTTGCCCGATTTCTCGGGCACCATCACCGAGCGCAAAGCGGCTGCCGCCATCGGAAATCCGATTCTGATGAATAAGTATTCGCAGTTCCTTTCCCCTTACGGCATTGCCATTGCCCAAAGTCTCTGCGAAAGACAACATTTTTCCAACCGGAAACAATTCCTCCAGCTTCGAAATACATTTGAGACACTCTGGGAAAATAATATTATTCCCATCGCCAACGAAAATGACGTGGTAAGCGATCTCGAACTTCGTTTCTCTGACAATGACGAGCTGGCAACGCTTATGGCCGTAGGATTTGGGGCAGAAAAACTCCTGATTGGCACTTCGGTTGAAGGACTTCTTGACAGAGAGGGAAAAGTAATTTCCCATGTGAGGGAAGTAGGCGAATCCATTCTCGGCCTGGCTGATGATACCCGCTCCGGTCCCGGGCTGGGCGGCATGACCTCCAAACTCACGTTTGCCCGCCTTGCTACCCGTATGGGAATAAAAGTTGTGATATTCGGACTTAAAATACCTGGAAGTATGTTGCTCGCTGCGGAGGAATCAGCGGGAACGGTATTTTCTCCTCAATCATCCACACTTTCTGCCCGGGACAAGTGGATTGCCAGCAGCAGTCTGGTTTCGGGGCGGCTGGAAGTCGATGGGGGTGCCCATCAGGCTTTGGTAAATCGTAAAAGTCTGCTCGCCGTAGGGGTAAAACGTGTGGTCGAACCATTTTCCAGAGGAGAAGTTTTTGAGCTGGTGTATGAGACGGGAATTCCATTTGCCGTTGCCCGGGCGAGATTGTCTTCGGAAGAAATTGAGAAAAATATCGGGGCAAAAAACTTTGAAGTTGTTCACGCAGATGATATTGTGATCTTATGACAAGCATTATTCCTTTACTTCAGCAGGTTCAGCTCGCCGCCCCTTCTGTAAGGCGGTTGTCTGATCTTGAAAAACAAAACCTGCTGCGCGACATCGCCACACGGTTGTTGAAAAACGAATCGATTATTCTGACGGAGAACGAAAGGATTTGGTCAGAATGGCCGACGATGACCCTAAAAAGACCGCCTTCGGCTCACTCGGAGCGTATCCGCGGACAGCAGCCAGCCTTCAGGAAGTGGCCGCACTGCCCGATCCTTCGGGTAAACTGATTTCCGAAAAAGTACTGGAAAATGGCCTTCTGGTTCAGAAAATGGCCGTTCCGGTCGGAGTGGTAGGCATTATCTACGAATCCCGCCCCAACGTAACGGTCGATGTTGCCGCCTTGTGTATTCGTTCGGGAAATGCGATTGTGCTGCGTGGAGGCTCTGATGCCGAATATTCCAATAAGGCATTGGTACAAATTATTCACGAAGCCATGCTGGCCGCAAATGTGGATACACGCGCATTATGCCTGCTTCCCACTGACCGGAAATTTGTGGAAGAACTGCTGACTGCTGACCGGTATGTAGATATTATCATTCCGCGAAGGCTCTCAGGCATTGATTGATTTTGTGAGGGAGAATGCGACGGTTCCTACGATTGAGACGGGCGCAGGGGTTTGTCATACGTATGTGACAGCTTCGGCAAATTTGGCGAAGGCGGCGGAAGTCGTGGTAAATGCCAAGGTTTCCCGACCGTCGGTATGCAATGCACTCGACACCGTTGTAGTTGACAGGGCGGTAGCAAAAAACCTTTCTTCAATGCTGAAAAGCGGTTTGAGTGCCTGGTCGTGGAAATATTCGCAGATGACGAATCATTTGATATTCTCAATTCCGCAGATTATCCATTCCTTCTTCATGCGGAGGAATCAGACTTTGGACGAGAGTTTCTGGATTATAAATGTTCGGTGAAAGTGGTAGAAAATATGGACGAAGCGCTGGCACATATTCGCACCTATTCTTCCCGCCATTCTGAGGCGATTTTGTCTGAAGACGAGACGCAGTGTGAGCGGTTTTTGCAGGAAGTGGACGCCGCCGCGGTTTATGCCAATGCATCGACACGGTTCACCGACGGAGGCGTTTTTGGGCTCGGCGCAGAGATCGGTATCAGCACACAAAAAGTTACATGCCCGTGGGCCATTCGCCCTGGAAAAACTCGTCACCGAAAAGTGGATTGTGCGGGGAAATGGGCAGGTGAGGTAGGAATAAATTACGGATTGGTCAGATTCTGAAGAAGTACTGATATTTTCATTCTCATCAAAAATGGATTCTACCGGAATGTTAAATCCTTTGATGGCGTAACTCTCAATAATTTCGCCATAGATATGGCGTTTGGCGGGGAAGTACTCGCGGGTCTCCTGCAGGAAGAATGTACTGGTCAATACACATTTTCACAGGGTCAATGATCCAGTATTCGCTTACGCCATGTGCTGCATAGTCCAGCCTTTTTGCACCCCGGTCAATCGCCGCAGTTTTGGGCGATAATATTTCAACAGCAAAATCAGGTGCCGGAAAAAGCGTCTGATCTTCGGAAAACTGATCGGCAATCTCCTTTCTGAAAAATACGAGATCAGGTTCGTAATCATTTCGGGTAAGAGAAATCATCACTTTTTCTGTTCCGACTACACCGAGTTGGTGGATGGAAACATAAATACTTACCAGTCTCGAAAGCAAATCTGTGATTTTCCAGTGCGCTCTTCTGACCGGAGAATGGACGATAATCTCTCCGTTGATAAATTCAGCCTTTATATCGGGCGTTACCCATTCATAAAACTCCCGCCGCCGCCGCTGTTCTTCTTCCAATATTGTATGAGCCATGCTTTGAGATTCTTATTCCAAATATACGGAAAATATATTCGTGAATTCGTGGTTACTTTTTTCTTAATTGGTTCACAAACCATTTTATTCTAACTGACTATGAAAAAATTATCCTTTCTTCTGATTTGCGCTGTTTTTGCCTCTTCTGATGGCGGCACAGGGCAGTAAAGTGTTTGACAACCTCACGCTCCCCAGCAAAATCCTCAACGGCGAACACAAATACGCCATTTACCTTCCTCCTGACTACGAAACTTCTCAGCGGAGCTATCCCGTGTTATATCTCCTTCACGGCGGCGGCGATGACCAGACGGGCTGGGTGCAGTTTGGTGAAGTCCAGCATATCACCGACAAATCGCTGAGCGAAGGAACTGCCACACCGATGATCATCGTCATGCCCGACGCCAATACCGCCGCAGGGGCTATTTCAACGATGTGCGCGGCGACTGGCGGTATGAAGATTTTTCTTCGAAGAATTTGTCCCCTACATCGAAAAAACCTATCGCATCAAAAGCGAAAAACGCTACCGGGCAGTTGCCGGACTTTCGATGGGTGGCGGTGGTTCGTTTATGTATGCCCTGCATCATCCTGAAATGTTTTCCTCTGCCTGCCCGCTGTCTGCGGCTACCGGGCCGATCAACCTGGACGATACCAACCGTTATTTCGGTTTTGCGGGGATCACAAACCCGACCACAGCACAAAAGCAGGCGTATTACGATCAGTACAGCGCCCTTGCCCTGATTGACAAGATAAAAGACGAGGACAAAAAGGCCGTTAGGTGGTATATCGACTGTGGCGATGACGATTTCCTCTATGAAGGAAATGCGCTGGTTCATATAGCTATGCGAAAAAAAGAAATCCCTCACGAATACCGCGTGCGCAACGGAAGTCACTCCTGGACTTACTGGCGGGAAGCATTGCCGACGGTATTGTCGTTTGTGTCAGATGCGTTTCACCAGTTTTAAAACAAATGATTATTCGCGTTTTGCGGTGCGGGCGATTTCAAGGTCGCGGCGGACTTCCGGGAGGTATTTTTCCCATGAAAATGTCTTCGCATCAGTCCAGGCATCTCTGGGATTCCAGGCTGTTTTATCGCCCAGATACGGCACTTCCCGATAATGACTTTGTGTAATATCGGATACTTTTTCCCAATAACTCAGGCAGTTGGTCAGAAGCACAATTGCCTGGGTTTTGTTTTGTTCGTCGCCTCCTTTGCGGTAAGCATGCAGGGAAATAGCCGCCCGCAATTTGTCTGCAAAATACAAACTCAGCCATGCCCAGGTTTCGATGTCTTCGAGTTCGCAGGCAAACTCACCCTTTGGATTAACCCCGCTTTGCCTTATTTGGTTTAGCAATTCCAGCATTTCATTTGCATCAGAAGAGAGGATGTTGGCGAGCTTGTCGGGGGTAGTGATTCGTTCTTCGATTTTTCGGTTCTGGCTAATGGCATCGACATAGTCGGGGATATTCATATATCCAGGATCCAGCACCTGATGGTCGATGAGTTCGTCTATGGATATAAAAGAAGAATGATGATCCGTTAACCCCCTGGCGGGAAACGGGGCAAGAAATCCCTCACTGTAAAGTGTATAGTCCCAGGTTGCCGCATGAAAAGAGGCGAGCTTCAGCGGCATTCTGCTTCCCAATTGAAAGGCTTTAAACATTTTTTTTCCTGCCATTTCTCCATACCTGTTGACAAATGCTTCTTCAAAAACAGCATCCGGAGTTTCCGGATTGTAAAGCAGTCTGCCCCAGACCTGATAAAACAACCATTGTTTTTCAAAAGCATACTGCCAGGTCTGGTGTGAACCGGAAAAGGTGGGAATAATCCACAGCAGGAATATAACCTTCAGAACCCACAAAATAGCCTGTAACGTACTCTTTGCCGTTTTCCGCAATATGCGAACGCACAAAATCCGGTTCGCCCCAGCGAAGGATAAACATATCCTCATTCCGGATCATCCACTGTATGCGGTAGTTTTGGGGTAGGGGATTCCAGAACCGGTCGTCAATAGCACCGGAGTGGAAATCATGAGTCATGGCAAGCACAGGCGTTGAGTGTCCGTGCGACCAGTTAAATTTTATCTCTACATGCACGGGATCGGAAAAGCCTGCTTGATCAATCACCTTTTGCATTTCGACTGGAGAACCTGCGAGCACGGAGCGATGAATAAACCTGGCAGGCCGGTTGGCTGCCTGAAGGCCTTTCACAAAGGTTTCTTCGATCCATTTTCTCTGTCCGCTGCCTGCATGGTTTGATCCGGGCCGAAGTTGTTCATCCAGTCGGCGAGGGTTACACCCAGACCAGTCAGGTCTTCGTATTCGTTGATCACCTGCGTTACGGTTTCACGCGTATAGCGGCGGACAAGTTCGGTAGTGTCGTTGAGTTCTTTTACCCCATAAGCTTGGGCCATTTGCGGTGAGACCACAATATTCCAGTTGACGATATAGGTTTCAATGCCTCTTTGTTTTGCCATCCGGAAAAGCCCTTTCCAGAAGGTTTGCCATTCAGCCAGTTCTGCGTCGGAGAGGGGGCAGGCTTCGGGAAAGTTTTTGCCCGGATCATAAAAGGAAAAGGATGGCGGCTCCAGAGAGAAAGGACATTCAACCGGTTTTGCGCCATCATGTCCAGATATTCTTCCCAGAAAGCCAGGTCGCGACAAACATCACTATGAAGATCCATCTGCTCTCCTTCGCGATAGGGCGACCAGGGCAGGTTAAACTTAATGGCGCGGAAGGAGAATCGGGGTGTTTCGCGTATCGGCTCCAGGTTGAGTTTGCCCTGGTGGAAGCGGCGGTTTTCTGCAATGTCAAGCAGGGCATACATGGCGCGGTTGCATCTCCGGCCAGAATTTCCCATTTGCCGGCAGTTTTTCCCCGGCGGATTTCAAACCCTTCCGGCGGCAGGCCGGGGGCAGGAACCACAATGGATAGCTGCGCTTTTTCCTTTCGGTCAGTTTGGATGATTTTGATCTCAGATTCGGTTGCGGAACGAACAACTTGCTGAATCCCATGCAAAACAGGGAATTCTTCGCTATTTGCGAATAGAGTAATAGTCTGACTATGAATGGGCTGGGACCCGGTCAGGAGAAAACCCGCCAGGATAAGGGAGGAAAGGTGATTTCTGGACATCTTGTATCATTGATTACTACAGGCTTAATATAAAACTCTTTTCGGTAATCTTTTACACCAGAAACGGGCTCGTTTTTTAGTCCCAAAACCCTTCATTTTTGGAAAAATTTAAAAATTACAAGGAAATATTTTGGCATTTCATTTTTTTTGTAGGTTGGGTCTCACGCATGATGGATAACTCAATATAAGTCATCCCCTTTGCCGTTTTTTTCTTCTTTATCAGCCATAACTGATGAAGCGGGAAATCTATAACCTCAATCTAACCTACACCTGCGATGAAAACAACGATTTGCTTTTTTGTGACGATTTTGATTTGTATTTTAGGCTTCCTAAGCATGACGCCTGTGCAAGCACAAGTACGAACGACGGTTCTCTCCGAAAGCCAGAAAATCGAAGATTTTATTCCCTTTTACACCGACGATCGCCCGGAAAGTCGCCTTTTACCGGTCGTAGATGTCGCTGCTGCGATTGCAGAAGACCGCCGAACCGGAAATCCAGATTCACGGTTTGGCATAAAATCTTCGGTGAGTTTCCGGGAAACGGACGGGGTTTTTTATAAAACCCCTGAACAACCCACCGTCTGGAAACTCGTGCTTCATTCCCCGGGCGCGACTTCGCTTAATTTTGTGATGGAAAACCTGCATTTACCCCCGGGCAGTGAAATGTATTTGTCGGCCCCGGCGGGTTTTATGGTCATGGGGCCGATTCTGTCGGAGCATGTTTTTGAAGGCATTTTTGCTTCCGATCTGATTTGGGGCGAGTCGGTGGAGTTTACGGTGATTTTTCCCCCGGCGTTAAAAGAAGAATTTTCGATTCATCTTACGGAAGCGGTACACGGATACGCCGACCGCGCCAGTCGGGGTTTTGGGGATTCAGGTTGGTGTACGGTTGATGTAAATTGTCCACAGGGAGTAGGATGGGAGATGGAACGCGATGCGGTTTCACTGATACTCAGTGGTGGCAATGAGCTTTGTTCTGGTACCTTGATTAATAATGCCTGTCAGGATTTGCGTTCTTTCTATCTGACCGCCTTTCATTGTATAGATTCTAATTTGGATAGTGTATTAAGCGGAAAAGAACTGGGAAAGTTGAATTCATGGGTAATGCGGTTTAATTACGATAGTCCCAACCCAACCCCTCCTACCTGCCGGGGAAGTGAACCGACCACCTGGTTGTCGTACTCCGGAGCACAGTTTCGGGCAGGTTGGGCAAATTCTGACTTTGCTCTGTTGGAGTTAAATGGCTCTATCCTTAACCAAACTTCTCTGGCTTTAGTGGGGTGGGATCGAAGAGATATTGCTCCGGTTGGAGGAACTGGGATTCATCATCCAGAAGGAGATGTAAAAAAAATCTCGGTTGACAACGACACACTAACGATACAAGGCTGGGGAAGCAATACTAGTGCAGGTACTACGCATTTGAGAGCAATCTGGGAAGATGGAGATGTCGAAAAGGTCTCGTCGGGCTCTCCAATTTTTGATTTCAATCATCGCGCTATAGGCCAACTCCATGGAGGCCCTCCCGGGTGTCAGGAACTACGAGGGGTTTATGGCCGATTTTTTTCCTCCTGGACAGGAGGGGGAACCAATAACAATCGGCTGAGCAACTGGCTGGGAGGAGGAAATAACCCTAATACGGTTAATACGATTCGAATCCCCCGCCTGCTTCCGACAAATGCCGGTACACTGTGTTACGGTAGTTCTCAAAGTTTTACGATGCAGAATCCCATTCCCGGTGCAGTGATTTCCTGGCAGGCGACTCCGGCCAGCCTGTTTGCCACGGCTTCGGGCAACTCAGCCACTGCCATTCTCTCACCCGCCAATTCGCTGGTTTCCGGTCAGGGGACGCTTACTTTTCACATGGGCATGGGCAACGGGTGTAACGATGTGGTATTTACCCGGACGATTTGGGTGGGTAAACCGGGCATGCCCGTAACCAACCCTCTGGGTAATCCCCCGATTTCGATAGGGTTGGGTGCTTTACAGACGGTAACGATCACCAGTGCACCGGGCGCACTTTATACCTCGGGCGTCTGGTGGGCAAATGGCAGCATCACAGCCAACCCTCCCGCTGCGGGTCAGGCTGGTGTATTTGAGGCCACCAGTCTGGGTACGGGAAATTTTTTTGTTCAAACTTCCAATAGCTGCGGGGTATCTCCCACAGCAGGTGGCGCGATGAATGTGACTAGTGGCGGCGGTGGGATGTATCGGATTGCACCCAATCCGGCCCGGGAGGAAATAACGGTTGAACTTCCGGATTCGGCACCGGAGGTTACCCGAAAGATTCTGGTTTCCGGTTTGAGTGGAAAAGTCCTGCTAGAAATCCGAAGTGTGGAACGGCGCATAAAAATACCACTAAAGGCCCTGCAACCGGGTATTTATCTACTTCAGGTACTCGATGCCGAAACAGTGTTCACCAGCAAAATCGCCGTAAATCCCTGATTATAAAATCTTCCTTTCAAAAAAATAAAATTTCTGTCATGCGAAAACAAGTGCTGCTCATCCTGATCCTGATCACAATTGGAGGAAACCTGTTGATCGGTCAACATTTTTCCTCCTCCCCTCGTCTTTCCCTCAGCCTGGCTTTTCAGGAGCACGATCGGCGACTGTTTGGATGGCCGGCTTTCCCTTCTGCCGGTATTCTGGAACGGGAAAACAACCTCGGTACCTGGCAGTATGCCCTGGGAGTCTATAAACCGTTATTGACGGCTCCCCACTTTTCCCTCGAAGGCGGGCTCTGGCTTACTCGTGAGGTGAATACCTTTTCTCGACCGATCAATCATCAATATCTGACGGGGCAACAAACTTTAGAAGGAAGGTATATTCAAAGATATAGAGTTGATCAGATCGGGATTCCGGTGAATCTGCGCCTCAAACTGTGGGATATCGGCTCATCGGCGCGAGTATATGCCCAGGGGCAGGCCCTGCCTGCTTTTCACTATCGCAAGGGAGCCAATCATCTTCGAATCCTGAGCAAATGGGTAGCCGATTTTTATTCATTGGAAGTGAATACGGGGCTGGGGGTAACATGGGATAACTGGGATATTGCCCTCAGTTACCGAGCCTGGCAGATGAAGCAGATAGATACGGTTTTGTCGCCCTATATGTATGACGAAGTACCGACCGGCACGGAAAACTACAACCCATTCAAACTCTGGCTGACGGTGGGTTACACCCTGACGCCGGAGTCGGAGGCCAGGCAGTTTTTCCGCCGGAGGCGGGAGGTGCGGGCTTCGCGGAGGGAGTGAAAATTCATCCCTATCTCTTCAGCAGCACCCCTTTTCGCCAACTGATTTGAACGTCGAATAATTTGCTTTTGGAAAAATTTAGGAAATATTTTGGCATTTCATTTTTTTTTTTTTTGTAGGTTGGGTCTCAAGCACGATGGATAAC
>JAWKNL010000023.1:0-110427 GCA_041391725.1 Bacteroidia bacterium | reverse complement strand
CAGTGGACGACCTGTGGAAATTGGGAAAACCTACAGGCGTGGGAGGGCCGTGGAAAGACACCGAGGTAGTAAAAGGCAAAGCTTCAGATCCGTACCTGATGACGGGATTTGACAGGAAGCGCGTATCACTTTCGCACAATTTGGATCAGACCGTTCATATGACACTGGAAGTAGCGATTACCCCTGAAACATGGCAGGTGTATAAAGTACTGGATGTGCCGGCTGGGGAGGAACTGGAACATATTTTCCCGACAGGCTATCAGGCTTACTGGGTCAGAATCAGTTCTGAAAGCAATTGTAAAGCAACAGCAACTTTCTATTATGAATAGTATAAATAGCACGATGACCTTGCCATCACAACCACTCAGTGGACTTATTGACGGATTGACGGTTTTGCAATACCTTGCATCCTCTACCATTGAGCGGGGCAGCCTGGAGATTTCCCGTGAATTGGGTATGGAGAAAACGCGGGTTAACCGAATATTAAAAACGCTGGCATTTCTAGGCATGGCACATCAGACTGCCAACCGCAGATATATTCCCGGGCCGGGCATTCATATACTTTCCGCACAGATGCTGTTTGGGTCAGGGCTGATCAATCATTCCCTCAAGCACCTGGTAAAACTGACCGAACTCAATCTTGTGGTAGCAATGGGCGTATTATGGCGCGATAAAGTATCGTACCTCTACCATTGGGAACCAGATATTACCCCTCTCGATGGACTAGGTCGAATAGAGCTTTTTCCCGCTACGCAGTCCAGCATTGGACTGGCGCTGCTTTCCCAAAAGTCAGAGGAAGAGATCCAGGCTATTTTTCCGGAAGAGGATTTACCCGGTTATAGTTCCCGGAAAAAGCTGACAGATGATCTCCGCCGGTTTCGCAACCAAAACTATGTTTCAACCATGTATGATGGCCGTAAAAGTATTGCAGTAAGATTAGGAACACCTTCTTATGCAGCAATTGCCCTTGCACGTATCGATCGGGATGCCCCCGATTTGCATTATGTACAGTACCTCCGGGAAACAGTTGCGCAGATCGAGGCAATTTCAACCCGGTTTGGCCAGGTTTTCTGATCCCTTCATTCAACTCCAACCTCTTATGAAAAAAATCCGGATAGCCATTCTTTTAGTGATCTGCTTTTTCCTTGTATTGCAAGTCCTGGCTCAGCGCACAGCTTTATTTTTTCAAAACAACTCACGCCCCATTGTCAATCAGGCAGGGTACAATCTCAATGAAGCCAAGCGGTTTGTTTGTTATGGGGCCAAAGACGGAACACCTTTTCAGGTCATTGCGGCAAAAGATACGGCTGATAAAAAGGCGAAGGTATTATTTGGCGGTTCAATCCGGAACTTTTCCGGGGATTTTACCCCATTTAATCCACCGCAATCAACAGAAGAATATGTCGTAAGGGTAGCGGGCTATGGCCATTCTCATCCTTTCTGGATTGCAGACCATCTGATGGAAAATATATCCAGCCAGCTTGCCTACCAGTTTTTTATGGATGTGAGAGGCAGTGAAAACCCGATATTCTCCGATGAAGTTCATGTTGCCGGCGGAGGTCCTTCCCGCGACGGGGGAGCCTATACGCTGGAGGCGGTGTTTGAGACGCTCCTATATGCCTCCAACCCGGCTTTGTTTGACAGGTTTTACGAAGATTTTGGCGACAAAGCGGTGCCTGATTTAATCAAACTTATCCTCTGGCATGGAGAATTTGCCTTTCACCACCGCGACTACAACGGTCCTACGGGTCATCGGCCTTATATGATCGGGCACCCGGGTCAGACACTTCAGACCTACGATTATCAGAATACCCTCGATCAGTTGGCAGCGGTCTGCGCAGGCTATCATAGCTTTTTAAAGCCCTATATGGACGAAGCCGTTTACCAGCGTTACCGGGCCGTTTGCCTGGAAAACTGGGAGGCATATGAAAGAGACCGGGAGGTTCGGTATTATGTCAAAAGTGAAAAATGGATTGACATTGGCTGGCAGGAGTTCAACGAAATGGGGAGTGTTTTCGGACAGGCCGTATTTCGTAACCTGTTGATGTATCTGTCCGAAAAAAACGAGCCGGACGGACAGCCCGAAAAATTCCTCGCCTATGCCCGTGCGGCAGCGACAGATATCATTGATAATTGGGATTTTGACAATCCCCGGCATATGTGGTGGATCAGAAACGGCGAACATATTACGCCGCAGGCGCTGGCATTTTTCCTGATGGTAGCACCCGAATCGGCGCCTTATGGCACCACCGAAAAACTTGCCGGCTGGGCGGCACATATGAAAACAAAAACCGACAATTTCTGGCATTACCGAAAACACACCGATACAGAATGGGCACACCCCAAAACCAAAGAATTAGGCAATACCGGATTGGGCGGCTCTATGTTTGCCGTCGCGTATGTACTGGGCGATCCGGAACTCCGAAGTATCGGCTGGTCTCAGGTGAATCAGGTGTTTGGGCTCAACCCTGCACAGGCCCATTACAGCAACAAAAGCCCGGAGCGGGTAGAAATAGACGGCTACTGGCCGGGAATAGAAACCGGCTGGCCCGACGCGCATCCCGATGGTGCGGGTAAACTCAGACGAGTGAGAGGCACATTAGATGGCACACCCCTCGACAATATGTTTCCCTATAACCCGACACCCAATAAAGAAGGTGTACTTTCCTATTATGCCACCGAAGGATGGGCAGTGACCAACCGGGCATGGATGAGTTCAGTGATATTTTCGACACTGGGATCACATCGGCTTAAATTAGTCAATGAAGCGGGAAATGAAATCACAAAAGCAGGAACGGGCGGCAGTGTTACGGTAGAATTATATGCGGCTCTGGATCACAACTGGAACAAACCTGATTCGGGGTGGGTGATCGTACAGGTGGATGAAACGCCACCCCAAAAGATAGCGGTTACAGAAACCGGAAATCATACCGGCTTATTCACAGCGAAACTCAGTCTTAATTATCCGAAAGGATCACGCGTCAGGGTGTCTTACGGGTACATGGGTTTTTCTAAATCCGCAGACGTAGTTGTTCAATGACATGGTGGATTACTGCATATTGCTGCCAGCGGTTTCTCCCGAAAAAGAACCATTGCCCGGATAATTGTTTGATTTTCATAATTCCTTTTTAAGGAAAAACTCTTATTTTAAGGCAAAATTCATTACCGTGGCAAACTTCACACTCACAATTAACGGAAAAAAACATCAGGTGGACGTCGATCCCGGTACCCCCATGCTTTGGGTACTGCGTGACCACCTCAACCTCGTTGGCACCAAATACGGCTGTGGCGTCGCCCAATGTGGTGCCTGTACCATTCACCTCGGCAAAGTCGCTGTGCGCTCCTGCCAGTTGCCAATTTCAGCCGTTGGCAATCAGGACGTGACGACCATCGAAGGTCTCTCCGAAGATGGCGACCATCCTGTTCAAAAAGCCTGGCTCGAGCTTGATGTCCCACAGTGCGGGTACTGCCAGGCAGGGCAGATTATGAGCGCAGTTGCGTTGCTTAATGCCAATCCCAACCCCTCGGATGCAGAAATAGAAGCCGCTATGAACGGCAACATCTGTCGTTGTGGAACCTATACCCGCATCAAGGCGGCTATCAAATCTGCAGCAGCCAGTTCCTGATAATTTAAGGCCTCTTTACAATGTCTATTCTGCTTAGCCACTCATTTATTCCGGAAAAATGACTATCGTAAAAACTTCATATGGCAGACGGTCCTTCCTGAAATCCGTTACCCTAGCCGGCGGCGGCATGATGCTGGGATTCAGTTGGTTGTCTTCCTGCCAGTCCAACCCCAAAGCTGCACTGGCAATGCCCAAAAACTGGTTTGATATCAATGGCTTCCTGAAAATCGGGGAGAATGGGGTGATCACCATTTTTTCTCCCAACCCCGAAATCGGCCAGAATGTCAAAACCTCCATGCCCATGATCGTAGCAGAAGAGCTGGATGTGGACTGGAATAACGTAATTGTCGAACAGGCGGCGCTCAACACGGATATTTTTACCCGCCAGATTGCCGGTGGAAGCCAGTCGATCCGCCAGGGCTGGCAGGGGCTTCGTATGGCCGGTGCCACCGCCCGCCGGATGCTCCGCGAAGCGGCAGCCCAGGCATGGCAGGTTCCGGTGGAAGAAGTAACTACCGAAGCCGGCGTTCTCTATCACAAAACCAGCGGCAAATCTGCCGGATATGGCGAAATGGCCTCCGCAGCCGCTCAGATAGCAGTTCCCAAAGAGGTCGAGCTGAAAGAAATCAAAGACTTCAAAATTATCGGAACCTCCCGTAAAAATGTGGATGGCCTGAAAATCGTCACCGGCCAGCCGCTTTACGGACTGGATTATAAGCGAGAAGGTATGCTGATTGCCACCATCGCTCATCCGCCCGGATTTGGTCTCAAACTAAAATCCATGGATGACTCCGCCGCCCGGGCGATGCCCGGTATCAAGGATGTTTTTGTCATCAATACCTATAATGACGATTATGCAAGACAGGGTTTTGATGTTACAGCATTCAACGAACTGGTGGTAGTGGTGGGAAATTCTACCTGGGAAGTGATGAATGCCCGGAAAGCACTCCGCCTGGAGTATGAGCCTTTTGAAGATTATAACAACACTTTTGCTGGCAGAGATGGCGAAACAAACCTGCGCAAAGTGCCCGGTGGTCTCGAAAATACCACTGACCATAAATCCAAAATGGAGGCACTCGGCGCGAAGCTTGCAAAAGTTGCCCGGCGCGATGGTGATCCCGAAGCCGCTTTCAAAAATGCCGCAAAAATCGTCGAACGCAGCTATTCCGCACCCTTCCTCGCTCACAATACCATGGAGCCGATGAACTTCTTTGCCCACGTAACTGCTGAAAAAGCCGAACTCGCAGGCCCTGTTCAGACGCCCGAAAGCATGGAAAAATCCGTTGCCGCCCGCCTGGGTATGCCTCTTGAAAAAATTGACATTCAGATGACCCGTATGGGAGGAGGCTTTGGCCGCAGGCTGTATGGGCACTTTCTGGTAGAAGCCGCAGTGATTTCCCAGAAAATGAACGCTCCGGTAAAACTGGTCTATAGCCGTGAAGATGATATGACCTTCGGTACTTATCGCCCTGCTTATCACGCTACTTACCGTGCCGCCCTGGATGCCAACAACAACCTTATCGCTTTCCATGTACGCGCAGGGGGCATCCCCGAAAGTCCGCTTGCAGCCAATCGCTTTCCCGCTGGGGCTATCGATAATTACCTCGCAGAAAACTGGGCCATTGAATCCAATATTACAGTAGGCGCCTTCCGCGCACCGAGATCCAACTTCATCGCAGGGGCAGAACAGGCCTTCCTCGACGAACTGGCTGAGGCTATGGGTAAGGATCCCATTGCCCTCCGTCTCGAACTGCTTGAAAGAGCTGAGAAAAACCCTGTCGGCGAAAACAACGATTACGACGCATCCCGCTATGCAGGTGTGCTGAAACTGGTTCGCGAAAAATCGGGCTGGGGCAATGAAACCCCAGGGGTACACCGCGGTGTTTCAGCCTATTTCTGCCACAACTCCTATGTCGCGCAGGTGCTGGATATTGTGGTGGAAAATGGAAAAGGCAAAATTGAAAATGTCTGCTGCGCAGTGGATTGTGGTATTGTTGTCAATCCTATTGCAGCGACAAACCTCGTCGAAGGAGGAACCGTCGATGGAATCGGACATGCTCTTTACAGCGGCATGACTTTCAGAGATGGAGTACCCGAACAGAGCAATTTTGACAAATACCGCCTGATCAGGCATCAGGAAGCCCCCCGGTCGATAGATGTCCATTTTGTGGAAAATGAAATTGATCCGACCGGACTGGGAGAACCTCCGTTCCCACCGATCATGGGCGCGCTGGCAAATGCCTTATACAAAGCTACCGGTAAACGCTATTACGAGCAACCCCTGATGAGTGGAGGACCGCAACTCATGTAAGGGGCCTGGTGTCCGGGATGGTGTCCATTCTCATCTTTCTCTATGCTTGCAATCCTTGGAGCGTTGACTATCGTTATCCTGCTGATTCTGATTATGACACGATCAGTATCAGCAGTGGTAGCGCTGATCATCGTTCCTTTGGTTACAGCACTGATTGCAGGGTTTCGGGGTGAAATTATAACTTTCATGACGGATGGAATTAAATCCATTTCCCCGACAGGGGTGATGTTTATTTTTGCCATCATGTTTTTTGGTGTTCTCACCGACGCGGGAACTTTCCGTCCCATCATTCGCAGACTCATAATTCTTGCAGGTAAAGATCCTGCGCGTGTGGCGGTGGCTACCGCAATTCTGGCGATGATCGTTCATCTCGATGGATCAGGAGCAGTGACTTTTCTGGTGACGATTCCCGCCATGCTCCCGCTTTTCGATGCGCTGAATATGAAACGAACGACCCTTGCCACCATCGTTGCATTATCGGCGGGAACAATGAATATCCTTCCCTGGGGCGGTCCGACACTTCGGGCTGCTTCTGCATTGGAAGTAGAGGTGACCACCCTTTTTAATCCGATCCTGATTCCAGTGATGGTCGGACTTTTGACGGTTTTGTGGATCGCATTTTTACTGGGAAAACGGGAAAGGAAATATTTGTCAGGACATTCTCAGGCTGATTTGCAGGCAGAAGTCCTGGCGACAACAACCAGCGAACTTGAAAGGCCACGGTTACTCTGGCTAAATATAATCTTCATTCTAATATCCATCAGCCTGCTGCTTTCCGGCCTTATTCCTCCGCATATTATCTTTATGGTAGCATTTGCCGTTGCGATTACGGTCAATTATCCCAATGTAAAACTTCAGGGTGAGCGGATCAATGCGCATGCACCTGCGGCGCTGCTGATGGCAGGCATTCTTTTTGCCGCCGGATGTTTTACCGGTATCCTGAAAGGTTCGGGTATGACTGATGCCATGGCTCAGGCAACTGTGGCATTTATTCCCGGGACAATGGGCCGGCATCTGGCATTTATTACCGGACTCTTTTCCATGCCTCTGAGCCTGGTATTTGACCCTGATTCCTTCTACTTTGGTATTTTACCTCTTCTGGCAAATGTTGCTACACAGTTTGGCGGCGAGGCAATAGAAGTTGGCCGCGCTGCTGTTATGGGGCAAATGACTACCGGCTTTCCCATTAGCCCGCTGACAGGTTCGACATATCTGCTGATCGGCCTTGCTGGTGTGGATATGGGCGATCATCAGCGTAAAACTATTCCGTATGCTTTTCTGATTACAGTGGTAATTTTACTTGTATCTGTTTTCATAGGTGCAATTTCATTCTGACAATTATGAAAAAAATCAGAATCGGCAGCGGAGCAGGATATAGTGGCGACCGGCTGGAACCGGCTCTTCATCTGATGCAGTTTGGAAGACTGGACTATATATGCTTTGAATGTCTGGCCGAACGAACCATTGCTCTGGCACAGAAAGAAAAACAGTGCAACCCAAACAAAGGATATAACCCGCTCCTGGAATACCGGATGGAAAAAGTATTGCCACTTTCCCGTAAGCATGGAGTAAAAGTCATAACCAATATGGGCGCGGCAAATCCGGAAAGTGCCATGTCTCTGATCGGCGACCTGGCTTCCCGGCAGAATCTAAAGGGACTGAAAATCGCGGCGGTACTGGGTGATGATATTTTTGGAAGAATAGAAAATTACATTCACCTCCCGGTTTTGGAAACCGGACAACCGCTTGCCGACTTGTCAGACAGGCTGATTTCCGCCAATGCCTACCTTGGCGCAATGCCGATAGTCGAAGCGTTGCGGGGAGGCGCAGATATCGTAATTACCGGAAGGGTTGCTGATCCGTCCCTGTTTCTGGCACCGCTGATATATGAATTTGGCTGGACAGAAAATGATTACGGGAAACTGGGCAGAGGTACGCTGACCGGTCATTTGCTGGAATGTGCTGCACAGGTTTCGGGCGGGTATTTTGCCGACCCAGGGAAAAAGGACGCACCCGATCTTTGGAATGTAGGTTTTCCCTTTGCAGAAGTGGATGAAGAGGGGAATGGGTTCATTTCAAAAGTCGGGGGAACCGGCGGTCGGGTGAGCGTAGCTACCTGTACAGAGCAAATGATTTACGAAATTCACGATCCGGAAAGATATATCACTCCCGACTGCGTGGCGGATTTTTCGGGTGTTTATTTTACCGAACTGGAAAAAGACAAAGTTGCCTGTCAGGGAGGGAAAGGCGCACCGGCTACGGATTTTTACAAAGTGAGTGTTGGGTATCAGAACGGATATTTTGCAGAAGGGCAGATCAGTTATGGCGGGGCAAATTGTGTTGAAAGAGCACAACTCGCTATGGAAATTGTAAGGCGAAGGCTGGATCGGCCTGACTTTCATACAGAAGATTTGCGAATAGAACTAATGGGCATAAATTCAGTTTCTCCCCTGAAACCATCAAATACCCAAATACCGGAAGTCAGACTAAGAGTAGCCTGCCGAACGGAAAGCCAGTCGCAGGCCGCAAGGATTGTCAATGAGGTAGAGACACTATACACCAATGGCCCCGCCGGAGGTGGAGGTGTTACCGGAAACGTGGAAGAAGTTATTTCCATCGCATCCGTTCTGGTGCCAAAATCAGATATTCAGGCAAAAGTGGTATATCTGCAAATGTGAATAGTTATGAAACTTTGGGAAATCGCACATTCAAGAACCGGAGACAAGGGAAATATCAGCAATATTTCCCTCATCGTCTATGACCGGGAAAATTATAGCCTGATCAAAGAAAAGGTAACAGCAGAAAAAGTAAAAAACTGGTTTGGCGAAATTGTTAAGGGAGAAGTGATCCGATATGAACTCCCGCAACTCGGCGCGCTTAATTTTGTGCTGCACAATGCCCTCGGCGGAGGCGTAACAAGCTCGACCCGGCTTGACAAACACGGAAAGACGCTGAGCGCTTTTTTGCTTGAGATGGAGATTTCGTAACAACTGAGATTTTTGTAACAATTAATTGATTTAGTCAACTATTTACATTATCCGCCTTTGATTCAGACAATGATTTATTTTACCCCCCATATGTTATCACCACGTGTATGAATCTATTTGCCCCAACAAAAAACAATATGCATTTCTTAAAAATCCTTTTTCCGCTCTGTCTTCTGATGGCTTGTGCCTCTTACCCCAAAACCCCTCAACCCTATAATTCAGATGTGCTGAAGATCGAACCTTTGACAAAAGGTGTATTTGTCCATATTTCCTACCTCGAAAGCCCGCAGTTTGGCCATGTTCCCTGCAACGGTATGGTCTATGTAAAGGGTAAAGAAGCAATAATTTTTGATACCCCCGTGGACAGTATCAGTTCCGAAAAACTAATCGAATGGATTGAAAAAGGAATGGGAAAACGCATCAAGGGGGTGGTAATCAACCACTTTCATGACGATTGTCTTGGCGGACTGGAGGTTTTTCATGCGCATGGGATTGCTTCGTATGCGCACCAACAGACCATTGACCTTGCCCGCGCAAGCAGTAAAACTGCCATTCCACAATATGGCTTTGAAGATAAACTTATCCTGAAGTGTGGCGGAGGAACTGTCGAAAACCGCTATTTTGGTGAAGCCCATACCCGCGACAATATCGTTTCCTATCTCCCCGCAGAAAAGGCCCTTTTTGGCGGCTGCCTGATGAAATCGCTGAACGCCGGAAAAGGTTATCTGGGCGATGCCAATACCGCCGCATGGCCGGCGACGGTGGAAAAAATCAAACAGGCCTACCCCGGGGTAAAATTTGTAGTGCCGGGACACGGGGCAACCGGCAATGCTGAATTGCTTGATTTCACCGCTGATCTTTTCAGGGAGGGAGAATAGGAAGAGATGACTCAAACCACTATATGTTAGCTTTTTGCTGAGGGGAAAGGGGGTTTTAAAACTACTATTCGATTAGGCAAAAATTTCCAAAATAATATATTGCAAACTATTGTTTTTTATTTGATGCAGAACTATATTTAGTCGTGGTGTAGAAAGGATTCGATTTTCAGTTATGCCCCTAACCCCCAACTTCTAACCTCTATGAAAGGTCAAGACTATTATATCCTGTTACGAGCGGATGATCGCCCGGTTCTCGGCATTAACAACCAAAAGATAGGCGTTGTAACGGCCAGTTACACGGTTGATTCGTCGTTGGCGAAGGAAAATGTTAAAGAGTTGTTTGGAAAGACTGCTTCTGCTAATTTTCTGATCTTTGATAACGATGGCCCCTTTCTTTTTACCCGAGACGGAAAAGCTAATGTTGCATGGGCGGCTTTGAGAAATCAGGGTAAATATCTCCATATGATGTTTATCCCTAAAGATAAATTTCCGATTATCCCGGATATTCCTTTTACCACTAATCCTAAACAGCTAACCTTCAATTCTTTTCCCGAAGGAACTATTATAGAAAGTGTAAGTTCTGATATAGGTTGGAGCAAATATCTTACCCAAAATACTTCCGACAGCTTGTTTGAGCGGGTAGTTGCTCCGGAAGCATTCATTAAAAGGACGGATGAGACCGTGATCAATGTGCAGGTGGACGATGACCCTGTGATTACCAAGGGAAGCAAAAACTTTATGAACCGGTTTCCTGGCAGAGCTTTATGGGTTCGGTGGGATAAAAACCTTCAGAACTTTGTTTATGTGGAAGGAGATCAGACCATTCTTTTCGGCAAGGTTGACAGAATACGTGTGCATGGACATGGATCACCTTCTACTATTGGGGGTTTTGAGGCATTGGATCTTGTAAAAAAACTCGGAGAAAAACTGCTGACTCCTCACGGGATTACCGAGGTTCCCCGAATCAGGCTGAAAGCCTGTGAATTAAGCGAGGGATATGTAAGAGATGTGTGGACGGGGATGCAAACACTTAATATAAAAATTCAGAGAATAAAAGCCAATTCTGTCAGTAGCTATACGACAAAAGATGGCCGAAGCGCGGTTTCCGTACTTACTCCCAGCGCAGATGTGTACGTCAGAAATGCCAAAGTGAAAACGATATATGCATTTCCCGACCCTGCGGATCCTTCCACACCGATTATAGCAAAAGGAGATGTATTGGCCATGGACGGCAAGGAGTTTGATATACCGGGTGCGGATTTTTTTTTCATCAGACATCAGGCTATTCTGGATAATCCTGTTCATGTAGCTACCACTTATCTATTGGTTACAAACCATATCAATTATATCAATAATGAAACCTGGCAAAAGATTGTAAACGGGAAGTCTATAAGTGATAAACCTGAAAATTCGGTGAATTTTGAATTTAGTTCAATTGTTAATACAGAACCCACAAAAATCTTGGTGAATGGGCTAAATAAAGAAAGCCCTCACGCCTATATACTTCAGGCCTGCCCGCTTAATGATAGTATGAACAATCCCCTCCAGGAAAACCACCCCAGTTATATTGATATTCCCGTTACTCCAGAGGAGCTTTTTAAAGAGTCTAAATTCCTTTTTACTTCACCCATGCGGGGCGGGTCACTGATAGTTACCCAACACCCGACTGATCTTACCTTATTGAGAGTATATCACGACAGCCGGCCCAATTCTGCGATTTTATATAAGGAGAAAAAAGTTATAATGGCGGTAGAGCAAGCGGATTATAAATTTACAGAAACGCAGGTAGCCAACGGGGTGCAGGGAGAACCTACGGCTACGGTTTTTATGGTGTATGATGATAAGCTAAAACAATGGAAAATCATTAAACAGGATAATGTATATTGGAATAATGAATTTCACGGACGTGGTGCTAATGATAAGCCTGGTGCAGATGATGTGAAGGTTTATACCCCTGATAGTTTTCAGTCTCAGGGTTTGCACGACCGTTTTTTTAACGAACTATATGATAGCCAGCAAACATTTCTGAATCTGGTCTCAGAATACAAAGCAAAAGGGTATTCTATTTCTGATGCAGTGGCTCGCAGCGAGGCACAAAAAAAGGGCACTTTACCGACGCCCGGTGTTTGGGAAAATCTGAAGGAATCGTTGAAAGCTGCGAGAAAAGATTATTATGGAAAGTATCTTGCCAAGGTTAATGCCGAGTTATCTCAGCTTGAAATTCAAAAAGCGACAGAGCCAGCTCTTGAAACTGCTTACACCCAACTTGTAGCAAATAAAAACCAAGAGCAGCTAAAAGCACAGGGTGAGATGGCTATTGTAAATAAGCTGGGTGATAGAATTCAGAATGTAAAGTCAATTATCGCGAAAGAACCGGTAGGAGGCTTTGATCCAGCACAGCAATGGGAAAGAAAAAAACTGGAAACTAGCAGAACAAACGGGAATAAATCCATCAATCAGGTTGCGATCGACAACGCCGAAATCACTGCTCTGCTTGCGAGTCTGGATGTGGAAAGCCTGGTCAAATCCAATCCGGGAAAATTGCAGGGAGGCACAAGATGGATGCCGTTACTAGAAACCTTGCAAGGAAAAGAAGGGCAGAGGGAAATACAACTGTTGAATGTGGACAAACCCGAAATAGTGGTAAAAGTGCCCGTGAATAATGATGAGTTGTGGAAGTTTCGCGAGTTTGTCAATGAAAAACTAAAAACCTTCAACCGGGGATATTATATTGAAGATGCAGACACTCTAAAACTCAATAATCTCAGTGAAGTTGATCCCATAGACGGACTGAATGCAGCACTTACGTTTCAGACACTTTTTTCTTTTTTTCGGGCTCATGAAAAACAAAATATAGATTCCTCTCTTTCTGCTGATCTGAAAAAAGCACTGGAGGCACATGTTTATCTCAACCTTATTCAAGTGGGGCATGGTACATTAATGGATGCAACCAAAGTCGTACAACTGGTACGGGCCGCGGTATCGGGAGAAGAATTGGTGGCAGGTGAAGGGCTTTCTACTTTTTCAAAAGCCTTCTCCCGGGTTGCAGGTGAAGGCTTGGGGACCGCCTTTATGGCCGGAAACGTCGTACTGGATATTTATCAACTGGCGCATGCCAATGATACGTCAGAAAAAATTATGTTCGGTACACAGGCTGCTTTTGACGGGGCGAGCCTGGTTACAGGCGTGGCTGGCATTTCTATGGGGCTGATTGCGGAGGCAGGAACCTCCCTGGCACTTGCATCAACCGTATTGAGTGGGGCAGGGGTGATTCTGGGAGGATTGGCAATTGGTTTTACTGCGCTTGCGCAGGCTTTCAATAATGTTGCCGCAGAAGCCGAACAAATCCTGGCGACTTTTGAAAATATTTATGATGCCTACGAAAAAGCAGTTCCAATAGGCGGGTTTACGTTTGATTCAACAAACAATGCCCTCAGCCCTGTCCCCGGCATTGTGATTCAGCAGGTTGATCTCCGGTCAGGGACAACCACTTTTGGTAGCCAGGAAGTCTATCGGACCATTGATAAGACCGCAGTTTTCCCTAAAATTGATTACCAGCATTCTTTCAGTTTAAGAAAAGTATGGGGTTTTCAGGATAGTTCCACCTTTCAACACAAGGAAGCCAAAATACTAATTTTACCCGGCGAACCCGCTTCTGTGTTTGATTACTGGTATAACGTGCTCGCTTGCGCCCATAATCGGATCAAATCCTATAAAGGTTACGATAAAGTCAAAACACTCAACCAGAAAGAGAGTTTTACTTTTGAGTTTTATTATTGGCCCAGTGAATGGGTAATTCGCGACCTGAAACAATATTACCGCGATAATACGGTGTCCGTATTCCTCGATTCGGCAAACCGGCAGTTGATTGTGCCCAATCTGGAAAATGTTCCCCAATACAAAGGACATATCACGTATCAGTTATATGGGCACGGAGGAGAGCAGGTACTTACGCTGAATCCGGGTGTCAGTGTAGAGATATTTCAGGCTGAGGAGGCCTTGCAGTCAACCACAACCTGGATTATGGATACCACTAATCTCAGTGAAGACACACCTCAGTTGAGTCAGAACAAAATGGCTTTGAGCGGAATCTCCATAACCGTTCATGATCCCCAGTATGTGAAACTATTGATTATCAAAAAAACCGGTGAAGTATCGCAGATCAATAACCTTTCTACGAGCAATCCTTCCGAACAAATTATTTCGGAAGACGCATCCAAATACCACCTGGCCGGACAGTCTATCGAACAGCATCTTGCCGACTTGGCCAAAGCACATAAATTATTGGGTAAATACACCGTTATAGAAAATTATGCCATCCCCGGTACTCAGATGGTAACCCGCGCTTATTATGAAAATAAGGATGATGGGAGTGGCAAATTTCTTTATAACAATAGCTCTGATACGGATCTGACCCGTGAGGCCACTTTGCGGGCAGTGGATGGGAAGAATATCTATTTTCAAAACGGAACAGCAGTATGGCTTACCGACTATGATAGCCTAACGCCCAAAGAAAAGTATAACTTCCTGTTTGAACAGCCCGCGCAGTTAGTAGAAATACAACTGCGCGCTGCGGGTGTAACAGCCATTCAGGAGGTTGTGTCATGCAATCGGGGCAATTTTTTACTTTCTTACTATTTACATGAGGACACTTCGCTTTTTACTGCTTTACAGGGGGATACCACATTAACCGACAATTTGAAAAAATCGGGAAAACTCACAAATACACTGCTGGATGAACTGAAAACAATTCTTCCGGCAGGAAATCCCAACAGTAATTCGACTTTTGATAAACTTACGGCCACGCTCATTCAGCCAGCCGTGGATACCTTCATTACGGTTGAATCCAGAGATGGCAGTAACAACATTCAGCGAATATGGTATAGAAATGCAGACTATCAAATCATTGCCTTCAACTTCACGGATGCTACGGTCAACGATGTCATGCTTCTAAACTGGCAGAAGATCGAAGGTCAGGAGGATGAGATTTTCTTTTTCTATAGCCGACAGCAACAAACCCTTTATCGCCAGACAGGTCCAGCTACGGGTGACAACAGCGTTACTTCAAAACCTGCCATAGCACTTCCTATCTCTCACCTGGCTAAAATTGTAAGAGATGGCAATTTTATGCTGGCTTTCACTACCGACGGCCTGGTCTTTCAAATTGATATTGATGGGAATAAAAATCTGATTGGCGTAAATCAGACCTGGCTGAAAAATCACCCTATGTGGTGGGATCAACTACCCGCACTTGTTGAAGAAAATACAGATTCTCTCCCTTCTGTTTCTTTGTTGGGGCTAACGGATCCGGCTGGAAAAACACTTGCAGCCTGGTTTGATCTTGGGTACGCTCAGGTGGTTATTTCCCCCGAAGCCTATGTCGATGCCCAACTGACATATCTTGGCATTGCGGAGCAGGTGCAGGGCGCATGGTTTTGGAATGCAAATAAAGGACAGATCTACTGGCAACCTATATCTACTTTCGATAAACTTCAGGCTGCCTTTGGCACAGGTATTCAATTGAAGGCGGGTGTTCTGCAACCCGCTACTCAGTTTCTCCCCAATCTCAAAATCCAGCAGGCAAGGATAACCGGTGGAAGGCTGGTGGTGCAGACACGTGAAGGTTTGCAGCTTGCGGTGGATGATAAGGGACAGGCAAATATTTTATCTGTGAATGAAAGCTGGGTAAACACACATAATGCTACCCTTCTCGCAGATATGGATGCGCTGACAACTCAATATGAGCATAGAGAAGTAATAGGCCTGGTCAAACAGCAGCCTGATGGAAATCTACTTACGTATTCCTGGTATTTTATTTCCGGGAAAAAACAAATTACCCCATCGGATGCGGACAAGAAGGGATTACAATATTTGGGGAGTAATCAGCAGTCTGGAGCCTTTTATTTTGTCGATCCGCAAAACCATCAGTTGCTTAATTTCCAAAGTCAGCTACTTTCTCCGATTCTCTCCTATTTTCAGATCCATCGTTTTGATAATGTCCTTTTTATCAGTGCTGCCAAAAATCAGCCGGTGGAAATCCTGCCACTGGCCGATAATTGCGACGAAATCAGCTTTTCTGGCGGAATGGCTACTGATGACTTCTCTATTACCATTGATCCCAATGCGTGGGTGCACTTTCAGGCTGTTCATGTTTCTTGTAATGAACAACTCAACGTGAAAACTTCCGTTCATCTGACTTTTGGTTCGGCAGCGAACCTTCAGCTTATTCCGATTCAGAATGATATCCTACTGTTGGACAAGAGTACTTCAAAGAAAATCATATTGTCTGCGGCAAATGCAATGAATAAGGCTGAGAGCCTTTTCCTTTATTTTACAGGTGCTGCTGATAATAAACCTAAATCACTTTCCATCGGTAAAATAAAGGATTACCTGGAATTATTTCCCGTTTCTCTCAGTACTCTTGATATGATTGAATCTGTCCAGATTGTTTCCGTTCCGGTTATGCTTTCTCCTTACCATTTGGGTAAAAGTGATGTAACCTTCCCCCTGCCAATGGTATTCTATACTAATGAAGTGCTTTTTGAATACCTTGATGGAAAGGTTTGGCTTTGTTCCAACATTGACGGAAGCGGCCAGATTTATGTAGATGATAAAATCAGACTTACAATTTCCAATCCTGATGGTACACAGAAGGAGTATAGTTTTGACTATAGCTATGGCAACTGCGGGAGGATAATCCCCGGCCCACCTATAGATATTTCAGGCTTGTTTCGACCAGGTATCAATAAAGTGAAGATTGAACTTATTGACCTGTATTACAATTCTCAGGGTAGCTCTGAATTTTATCTGGTGCCGGAAAGGAATTTAGTCTATTGATCCCTCAACTCATTTTTCAAAAAATCACTATATTTTGAAAAAAGTTATGCCACGCCTTTCCTCTTTCTCCCGTCTGCTGTTTCTGCCTTTCCTGATGTTGGCCGGATATTCAGGTATTTTCGCCCAGAATACCCTCCGGGCAGGTGTCGCTAAAGTCAATATCACGCCCTCTGTACCCATTCTCATGAGTGGGTATGGAAACCGAACAGAGCCTTTTAAAGGGGTTCACGATTCTATCTACGCTACGGCCATGGTCTTCGACGACGGCTCCCATAAAGCGGCGATGGTTACGGCTGACCTGATCGGTTTTTCCCACGAATTCAGTGCCGAAGTGCGAAGGCGAATCTATCAGGCCACAGGCATTGATTCTCAGTATGTCATGCTCGTCGCCACCCACAACCACGGAGGCCCTGCAAACCGAACCTATGGCGACGGAGCCGCTCCCGAAACGGAGGCTTATATCGCAACCCTGAAAGACAAGCTGGTAGCTGTTGCGAAAGCTGCATCCTCCCGCCTTCAACCCGTACTTTTGGGAGCCGCCGAGGGTAGCTGTACCATGAATATCAACCGCCGGGCACGACTGGCAGACGGCAGTATATGGCTGGGCCGTAACCCCGACGGCCCCTGCGACCATACGGTTTCGGTGGTGAGAATAGATGATTTAAACCACAACCCGCTGGCGGTTTTTGTCAACTGGCCCTGCCATGGTACTGTCAGCGGACAGGACAATTACCAGATTACCGGAGACTGGCCGGGCGCTGTTGCCCGTTTTGTGGAAAAGGCCTTTGAAGGAAAGGTGATCGTTCCGGTTACCGCGGGTGCTTCCGGCGATATCAATCCGATATACGGTCCGGGCAACGAGTTTCGCGATATCGATGCTATCGGTATGCTGGTGGGCGAGGAGGTCGTGCGCATCGCCCGTTTGATCGAAACTTTCCCGGAGGGAAAAATCGAATCTTTGCAACGGGTTGCGGTTGCTCAGGGAAAAAAACCACTACCCACCCGTGCGCCCAATCAGAACCCCGAACCAGGCCCTCCGGTTGACATTCGCTTTTCTGCCATGAAAATCGGGAAGATTGTCTTTGCCGGCATTTCGGGCGAACTTATGACCGAAATGGGTATGGCCATAAAAGACGAGTCGCCATACCGGCATACGATTGTCATTACCCACTGCAACGGGAGCAGCGGCTATCTCTGTACCGATGCCGCCTACCCCAAAGGCGGGTATGAAGTCATGGTCACCCGCTGTATGCCCGGCACCGAAGCCCTGATCACGACGACCATGAGGGAGATGGTTCATGCTTTGGAGTGAGGGGGAGATTTTTTTGACTTCCAGCGGGTAAAAGAGGCGATAGTGAAGCGGGTTGGGGTGGGCTGAAAATTACTACTACGCCAGTTTCACATAATTGTCCTCCATCCGCACATGGAAGCTGATTTCAGCCTTTAATGCTTTAAACACTTTGAGGATGGTGTCAATGGTAGCACTGTTTGCACTGCTTTCCAGTTTGGAAATCTGTGCTTTTTGCACACCGACAAGCCTCCCCAACTCTTCCTGAGTTAGGTTGCGCTCCTGTCTGGCCGCCCGAATCATTTTTCCCAAAACTTCCATCCTGAGCTCGTATTCATACTCTTCACGCGACTCTGTCCCGGGTTCGCCTATATATTTGTCCTTCATTTCAGAGAGGGAGTACGTTTTGAATTCTTTGGATTTCATTTGAGTACTATTTTGGTTTGTTTTCAAAATACTTTTCTCTCAGCCGTATGGTATTCGATCCATATTCGTGAATTCGTGGTTATTACTTTAGTTTCTGGTTATCAAACCATTTTTTCGAGTATGACGACATTCCCCGCCTCAAAATCCTCCAAACCTCACATCCTTCGGCAAATCCGTTTTTTGCAATTGCCACTTTTTGCCCTGACGGGTCATTCTGATTTCGCGCAATACGTTGTCTTCCGGCAGGCATAGCCATCCGCTGGCTTTGCTGCCGCTGCCGTAAACGGCCAGTTCGATGTTTTTCCAGTCCATCTGGTCGGTGGACTGCGCTACCTGGATTTTGGGTAAAATCGCGCCCGATCTGACCAGAATGATGGCCTCAATCTCACCAGCTTCGATGGTGTGCCAGCCCCTGCCATAAGTTTTTCCTGTCTGATAATCAACCCATTCCCCTCCGGGAAGATAGACGGCGCGGGAGGTTTTCCCCTCCTCAAACAGCGGCGCAACCATGATGTCGGAGCCAAACATATACGCATCATCGACTTCCCATGCTCCGGGATCGTCGGGGTATTCGATCAACAGAGCGCGAACCATCGGCAATCCTTTCTCCGAAGCGATTTTCGACTGGGCATACACGTAAGGCATCAGCTGGTACTTCATTTCGATGACCTTGCGGAAATAGTTCTGGAAGTCGTCGCCATAGTCCCACGGCTCTTTGGGCGGCTGCCCGTGGCAGCGGGTATGCGAGGACATTGCCCCGAAAGGCAGCCACCTCCGGTAAAGGTTTTCTGGCGTGCGTTTCGTAAACCCGCCGATGTCGTGACTCCAGAAAGTAAATCCCGAAAGCCCCAGCGACAATCCGCCCCGCAATTGCGCTTCCAGTGCCCATATCCGAACTTTCTGCATCTCCGCCCCAGTGTAGCGGATAACGCTGACTGCCTGCCCAGGCACTCCGCGCCCAGATGATCTGTTCGCCGTTGATTTCCTGTGTGAGATCGGAGACGGTCTGGTTGTAACGCAGCGGGTAAAGATTGTGTTCGTAAAAACCGGTATTTCCATTGGCGTAAAGGCCATTGTAGGGCGCGGCTTCACCAAAGTCCACCTTGATCACGGCAACGCTCATCTTCAGGAGGGCACCGATTTTCTGGCGATACCATGCCACGGTCTCCGGATTGGTAAAATCGAGGACGGCGTCTTCAAAAGGAATATTGCCTTTGGCATTTTTGACGTGGAGGCCTTTTTGAATGATTTCGGGAATAGTTTGTTTTGCGGCACAAAATAGGGCAGTTGCCACAGGCAGGTGCGGAAACCGTCGGCCTTCAGGTCAGCGATCATTTTCCGGGGGTCGTCAAAACGGCTTTTGGCAAATTCATAGTCGCAGCGCCAGTCGGTTTCAAACCGGCCGGTGTCAAAATGCAGGACATCGGTGGGGATTTTATTTGCCCTGAGTTTCGCCGCCACATTCCGTCCGTCGGCTTCTGAAAAATAGGTGATCCGGCTCATCCACAATCCAAAAGACCAGAGCGGGGGCATAGAGGGTTTTCCGGTGATGCCGGTATAGGCATCGAGAATGTCTTTGGGTTGGCCGAGGAATACAAACAGGTCGAGCGATTCGTCGCCGATCAGGAGTTTGTTGGTAGCGCCATAACTATTGCCAAAATCGCAGGTAATAGGGGAGGAGGTATGCATAAACATTCCGTAACCCCGGCTGCTGAGGAAGAAGGGAATGGGTTTGTACATTCCCGGCGTTTCGACACCATTGGGGTCGCAGGTGTAGAGGTTGACCTTTTGGCCGTATTTGTTGAGGTTGGTGAATGATTCTCCACAACCAAAGATTTTTTCGTCGGGCAAAAGCTCAAATACGGCTCCGACGCTGCGGCTGTAATCCGCGGCACGGCGCACAAAAGCAAAAGGCATATTGGCACAAAAACCTGCATTGTCGCTGCTGTGGCGGGTTTTGGTGAGCAGTTTTCCCGCGGGGTCGTAAAATTCTACAGCCCAGGGTTTTTTCCGCACAATGACTTTCCCGGCAGTGCTGGTGTACTGGTAACCTCCGGGAATCGGGGTGAATGCCCAGCTTTGGATATTATTTTGTGGCTCACCGGTGAGCATCAGTGAGGGTTCGTTGTCGGGGATGACAGTACCGGTGTGCATTTTCAGGCGCACAGTCCGCGCATCGATAAACTGAAGCGAGAAGGGCAGTACGGGATCTTCTTCGTATTCGGTAGCGGGAAATTCGTTTTGCGGCATGGGCCGGAAACCATGCTGTGTGTAGTTAAATGCATGGGCCGGAGTGTAACGCATTCGCTGCCAGTTCATTTTGCCTTCACCAGTAGTGGGATCAAAGGAGACGAGGCTGTCAGTAAAAAAATAAGTATTGAGGTAATCTTTAAAATCGGAGCTGAGATCGATCGGTTCGTTCATCAGCAACTGACGATTTTGAGTATAGGCGGAGGTGAAAATTAGCCCTAATCCGCAGAAAACAGAAATCAATAATCTGAAAAAAGTCATGAGTCATATAGGTTAGAAAGCCCGGATACGAAAGCCCCAAGTTAAGGGAAAAATGGAAAGATTGTGGGAAAATGGTCAGGTAGCTGATAGACAGCGGCTGTTCATTAAACCAGAGAATAAATACGGGATAAATTCCTGTATTCCGCAACTTCGGCCAGGAACCAATCTGTGGGGAGTGCGCGATTTTCGTTTTTGGGACATAGACTCAAAATACATTAGAACAAGCAATCCCCAAACTTCTGCGATACATATCCCCTCCGGCAGGGTTTGAAATATTTTTATTGATTTAGTGGAGTTTTTAACAAAATTTTAACGTTGCCGGCTTTGCAATAAATGTTGCCTGATGTACATTTGCTGGCTCAGAGATGAAACACGTTACAACATATATTTTCCTCTTCTGTATTCACCTGCTGGCAGGAAACATGCCGCTCTCCGGTTTTGCTTCGGGGGAGGTGAATTCTGCTTTGCCGGTAGCGTGTTTTTCTGACAATCAATCCGACCACAGATCTGTGTTTCCTGTCTCCCATAATGTGGACCGGGAAAATGAAGAGGAAGATGAAGAATCACATTCTTCCCGGAGGAATCCCAAAGGTGGTGGTTTTTTCCCCTTAGCAAATGCCGGCCTTTTCGCAGAAGATTCCCTGTCAGAAATCGCTGTACGTTCTGCCTCCGCCAGCCCCGATTCCGATCCCTGTCAAAAGTATATCCGCTTTCGGGTGTTCCGGCTATGATTCACTCCCTGTCAGGTGAACCCGCCTGACTATTTCCATTTTATTTCGGCGTGCACGATACCTGGTTGATTTCCAGGCACTTTTGCATGTGCCGCTCTTCTGAAAAATCATCATCATTCTGAAAAAAGTAAATTAACTATGCAGAGACAGCGTCTTCTCATGCTCCTTGGCTTGTGTGCCATCATTTGGTATTCAGGTTGCGGATCCGAAAAAGAGGAAAAGGAAGAAGTAACCCATTTCCTGATTACCAGTCCGGCCAAAACAGATACTACCCTTACAGACAAATATGTATGTCAGATCCATTCCATCCAGCACATCGAATTGAGAGCACTGGAAAAAGGATATTTGCAGAATATTTTTGTAGATGAAGGGCAGTATGTGAAAAAAGGACAACTTATGTTTAAGATTCTGCCAACCATGTATGAAGCCGAATTCCAGCGGGCGCAGGCAGAAGCCAAAGTAGCAGAGATTGAATACCAGAACACAAAGGCCCTGGCAGACAGCAATATCGTTTCCCAAAACGAACTGGCCATGTCGCAGGCCAAGTTTGAAAAAGCCAAAGCCGAAATGGCCATAGCGCAGGTTCACCTGGGATTTACCGAAATCAGGGCGCCATTTGACGGTATTATGGACCGGCTGCATGTGCGCCTCGGCAGTCTGGTGGAAGAAGGCGAACTATTGACCTCTCTTTCCGACAACAGCAAAATGTGGGTGTATTTTAATGTGCCTGAGCCCGAATACCTCAATTATAAGGTCAAAACAGGAAAAGGTGCATCCTCACAGGTAAAACTGCTTATGGCCAACAACCAGGAATTTGATTACCCCGGCTTGATAGAAACCATTGAAGGGGAGTTTAACAATGAAACGGGTAATATTGCCTTTCGGGCAACCTTCCCCAATCCTGACAAACTCCTCAGGCATGGAGAGACTGGTAACATCCTCCTGCCTACAACGATAAAGGATGCCCTTCTCATTCCGCAGAAAGCTACTTTTGAAGTCCTCGACAAAAAATACGTATTCGTGCTGGATGCAGACAATGTGATAAAATCCAGACAAATCACTGTCGGAGCAGAAATGCCACATCTTTACGCCGTGATAGAAGGGCTGACCGAAAATGATAAAATCCTGCTTGAAGGTTTGCGGCAGGTAAGAGAAAATGACAAAATAGAAGTCAAGTTTCTTGACCCACACGAGGTGATCACGCACCTGGAATTATATGCAGAGTAATCTAAATCCTGAAAATCAAAAGAGATGTTTGCCAACATTATTCACAGACCCGTCTTTGCAATTGTAATTTCGGTCGTATTTCTTTTCGTCGGTACCCTTGCCATCAAGCAACTACCGATCTCCCAGTTTCCTCAGATTGCCCCTACAACCGTAAGTATATTTATCGCTTATCCCGGTTCCAGTGCGGATGTACTTATCAAATCCACACTGATTACGCTCGAAAATGCTATCAACGGGGTTCCCGGTATGCGATATATGACATCGGATGCCACCAGTGCCGGAGAAGCTACCGTCAATGTCATCTTTGAACCTGGCACTGACCCCAACCTGGCGGTAATCCAGGTAAAAACAAGGGTGGACCAGGTCATGCCACTGCTGCCCGAACTCGTTCAACGGGAAGGCGTTATCATTTCACCCATCCAGCCCAGTATGCTGATGTACGTCAACCTGTACAGTACGGACAAAGAACTGGACGAAAAATTTCTCTACAACTATGCCACAGTCTCCATGATCCCTGAGATTCAGCGGATCAAAGGGGTTGCGCGGGCGCAGATTTTGGGTAGCCGCCGATACGCCATGCGTGTCTGGCTCAATCCCGACCGCATGCGGGCCTACAATATCTCTATTGAAGAGGTGATGGAGGCTATGGCTGAGCAAAGTATTATCGGACGCCCCGGACGGATCGGGCAAAGCTCTGGTATCGCCGCCCAGTCCCTCGAATACGTGCTCACCTATAAAGGATGGTACAACACCCCGGAAGAATATGAAAGTATTATTATCCGCGCCAATTCGGAAGGAGAAAGTATCCGCCTCGGAGATATTTCCACTATCGAACTTGGTAGCGAGTTTTTTGATATCTACTCCAACCTTGACGGTAATCCCTCGGCGGCTATCGTATTGAAACAAAACTACGGTAGTAACGCCAGTGATGTAATTGCAGAAGTAAAAACCCTGCTCGAAGAGATGAAAGGCACGTTTCCACCGGGCGTTGATTACAAAATCAGTTATGACGTCTCCCAGTTTCTGGATGCTTCTATTGAAAAAGTACTTCATACGCTGGCTGAGGCTTTTATTCTGGTGGCCATTGTGGTGTTTGTATTCCTCGGCGACTGGCGCTCCACGCTGATCCCTACGCTGGCGGTGCCGGTATCGCTGGTGGGGGCATTCTTTTTTATGCAGTTTTTCGGGCTGTCGATCAACCTGATCACGCTGTTTGCGCTGGTACTTGCGATTGGTATTGTGGTGGATAATGCGATTGTGGTGGTCGAGGCGGTTCACGCCAAGATGGAAGAAAAAAACCTTTCGCCTTATGCAGCTACGCAGGAGGTACTTCGGGAAATCAGCGGAGCTATTATTGCTATTACCCTCGTAATGACGGCGGTGTTTGTGCCGCTGGTATTTATGACCGGACCGGTGGGGGTTTTCTACCGCCAGTTTTCCATAACCATGGCCACGTCCATCATCCTCTCTGGTGTCGTAGCACTTACCCTTACTCCCGTACTCTGCGCCATGATTCTGAAAAACACACATGGCCAGCCCAAAAAGAAAAATCTGCTTTCTTGGCTTCTCAACGGCTTTAATAACTGGTTTGAACGAGTTACCGGCCGGTATGCCAGTTTGCTGAAGCTCATTGTCAACAGGAGATTGCTCACTTTTATGATTCTTCTGGGATTCGGCGTGGGTATTTTCATTGAAAACGAGGCGCTTCCGGCGGGTTTTATCCCCGGAGAAGACCAGGGAACAATTTACGCCATTATTCAGACCCCTCCCGGCGCCACACTCGAAAGAACCAACGAGGTTTCCCGGCGTCTCCAGAAAATCGCCGAAGAAGTGGAAGGGATAGAATCTGTATCCTCCCTGGCCGGTTATGAAATCATGACGGAAGGTCGTGGCTCGAATGCCGGTACCTGTCTGATCAACCTTAAAAACTGGTCGGAGCGCTCTCAGTCGGTCAAAGAAATCATGGAAGAACTCGAAGAAAAATCGAAAGGACTGGGAGCCGTTGTCGAGTTTTTCGAACCACCGGCAGTACCCGGCTTTGGTTCTTCCGGCGGTTTTTCTCTTCGCCTGCTCGACAAAACGACCAGTACCGACTATCAGGAGTTTGACAAAATCAACAAGGAGTTTATGGACAATCTCAGCAAACGCAAAGAGCTGACGGGTCTGTTTACCTTCTTTGCTGCCAATTATCCTCAGTACGAACTGATTCTGGACAATAAGGTCGCCATGCAGAAGGGCGTATCTATCGGTAAAGCCATGGAAAACCTCAATATTCTGATTGGTAGTACCTACGAACAGGGCTTTATCCGGTTTGGCCGGTTTTTTAAAGTTTATGTTCAGTCCGCACCCGAATTCAGGAGGCTCCCTTCCGATATTCTGAATCTGTTTATCAAAAATGAAAGTGGAGAAATGGTGCCTTATTCTGCGTTTATGTCTATTCAAAAGCAACAGGGACCCAACGAGATTACCCGGTACAATATGTACAATTCGGCTACGATCCGGGGGCTTCCTTCCAAGGGATATACAACAGATGACGCCATTCAGGCGATACGGGAGGTAGCAGCGCAAACCCTGCCCAAAGGATATGATATTGCCTGGGAAGGTCTTTCTTACGATGAAGCCCAAAGAGGAAATGAATCTGTTTACATTTTCATCATCGTACTGGCCTTCGTCTATCTGGTACTGGCCGCGCAGTATGAAAGTTTCCTTCTGCCGCTTGCGGTGATTCTTTCGATGCCACTTGGGGTGTTTGGTTCATTCCTCCTGCTTAAACTCATGGGGCTTGACAATGACATTTACGCTCAGATCGGTATTATCATGCTGGTGGGACTGCTTGGGAAAAACGCAGTATTGATTGTGGAATTTGCCGTTCAGAAGACCCGGAAAGGCGACTCGGTTTTTGATGCGGCGATTGAAGGCGCACGGACACGTTTCCGTCCGATTCTGATGACTTCATTTGCCTTTATTGCGGGTTTGATTCCGCTGGTGATAGCAACCGGAGCCGGAGCCATCGGCAACAAAACCATTGGTGCTTCTGCCCTGGGAGGAATGCTCTTCGGAACCATTTTCGGGGTACTTATCGTCCCGGGTCTGTACTACATTTTTGGCAAAATGGCAGAAGGCCGCAAGTTGATAAAAGATGAATATTTCAGTCCTATAACCGAAGTAATCGCCCACAATGACTAAACGTAAATTAATTATATTCTCAGCGCTGGCCTGCCTTATGCCAATTTTTCAGGCCTGCAGGATTCCCGCAGTAATGGAAAAAACGGAAAACCGTGAACTCCCCGGGAGTTATAACAGTTCGCAGGATACTACCAATTCTGCAGACATGAACTGGCGCGATTTTTTTTCAGATGCATATCTGTATGATCTGGTCGAAACTGCCCTGAAAAACAATCAGGAACTCAATATCGTCCTTCAGGAAATCAATATTTCCCAGAATGAGGTTTTGACCCGCAAAGGCGAATATCTCCCGTTTGTGGATGTGCAGGGCGCCGCAGGTGTGGAAAAGGTAGGGCGTTATACCAGCCAGGGTGCCAATGATGCCAATACGGATATCGAACCCGGAAAGGAATTTCCCGATCCTCTGCCGGATTTTATGCTGGCGGGGTACGCTTCGTGGGAAGTGGATATCTGGCGAAAACTGCGAAATGCAAAAAAGGCTGCGCTTACCCGGTATCTATCTTCTGTCGAAGGCAAAAATTTCCTGGTGACCCAACTGGTGTCCGAAGTTGCCGGCTCCTATTTCGAACTGATGGCCCTCGATAATCAGCTCGAAAACGTGAAGCGGAATATTGAAATTCAGCAGAATGTTCTGAAAATCATCAAACTGCAAAAGCAGGCGGCCAAAGCTACCGAACTGGCAGTAAGGAAATTTGAAGCGGAGGTGCTCAAAAACCAAAGCCTTCAGTACGACATTCAGCAGCAGATTACCGAAACCGAAAACCGTATCAACTTTCTCCTGGGTAGATATCCGCAGCCCATTCTCCGTAATTCACAGTTTTTTACGGAAATGAAGCCAACCGCTGTTTTTGAAGGAATTCCCTCCCAGTTGCTGGCCAACCGCCCCGATATCCGGCAGGCCGAACTCGAACTTTCAGCCTCAAAGCTGGATGTGCAGGTAGCAAGGGCCGAGTTTTACCCTTCGCTGAGGATTACAGCCGGACTGGGATTTCAGGCATTTAACCCCAAACTGCTGGTTACGACTCCCGAATCCATGCTGTTTAATCTGGCCGGGGATATGGTGATGCCGGTCATCAACCGGAATGCAATTAAAGCCAATTACCTTTCTGCCAATTCAAGACAGATTCAGGCGGTTTACAGCTATGAGCAGTCAGTTCTGAATGCCTATATCGAAGTGGCCAATCAGGTCTCTAATGTAAGTAACCTGGAAAGCAGTTACCGGTTGAAAGCCGATCAGGTCGAGACACTCAATCAGTCGGTGGATATTGCCACCCGGCTGTTTCAGTCTGCCCGTGCCGATTATATGGAAGTCCTCCTGACCCAGCGCGACGCACTGGAGGCAAAAATGGAAATGATCGAAACCAAAAAGCGGCAGATGGACGCTATGGTAAGAATTTACCAGGCCCTCGGCGGCGGCTGGAACTGATGGAAGTCATAATAAAACGGAAGCTTAAATTGGATTTTGGATAAAGTGGAATGATGCCCTCTGCGACATCAGGTAAAACTCCCCGATAAGTATATTATTGGGGAGTTTTTTTTTATACAAAAGAGCGGCTTCCAGTGGCGGTATCAACCCGCTTCCGATTTTTTCATTGTCTATACCGAAAACTACTTACCCATGGGATTGAAAAGCAAAAACCGGGCATTGGTATTTAAGCTGACATATTGGTTGAATGTGTAGGGGGGGCGATCCTCTGGTTCTAATTGATAATTTCTCCTTTGTTATTTGCCAGTCTTTCACGCCATTTTTGTATTTCCTCAGGTGTTTGCCTCACCCAATCTGTTACTTCGCCAATGATTTTTAAGGGTGCCTGGGAGCGATAGGAGCGTGTCGGATTGCCTGGAAATTTTTTGTCCGTAACATTCGGGTCATTTTCAAAACTCCCGGTTGGTTCGACTATATATACCCGTTCATGCCCATCGCCATTTGCAAGTTCAGCAGCAAGTCCAGCTCCATTCGCTATGGCCGTGAAATAAATATGATTCATTCTGAGCTCAGCCTCGTAATTGGAAATGCCTCCTGGTGTCAGCAAATCGCCAACCTGTAAATCCGCTTTCGTCCCATGATAAAATGGCCCTTTGTCAGAAGGGTTATTCTTAAAGGAAGTAGCTAATTCATAATGCTTTTTTGCCTTGTCAGGGTCATTTAAGTCCTCATAACATCTGGCAATGTTTATATACAGGGAAGGCAAAGCACTTGCAACAGAATCATTGTTTATTGCCAGGGCAAACTGCAGGGTCGTTTCGAGCCATTTTAATTTGTCGGAAACATTATGTTGATGGCGCGATACATAATGCGCTGCCAGAAATTTTTCAAAGTCGTATGTCGCTTCATTCCAGGCCTGAAGAAACAGTTTGTGTGCTTCTTCAGGTTTGCCATTTTCTTCCATGGCCATACCCTGAAGGCAGCGTCTGACAATAGGGTTGCCGGGGTTAAATTCCATAGCGGTAGTGCATTACTTCTTTAGTTGTTCATGCATAAAGATACCTAAATTTATAAACCTGCCCTGATATCCGGAGATTCACTCCGTCAAATTTACTTTTGCAATAACTTTCCGGCCTCTACAGTATTATTGATCGAGGTCGCTGAAGTTTACATCATCGCCGATAAAACCGTTTCCATTCACCGCCAGCCCAAAAATAATTAACGGAGCAGCAGCGCCGTGGTCTGTGCCGAGCGAACCATTTTCGTTTACGCGCCTGCCAAATTCGGAAAATGTCATGGTCAGCATATTCTGGTCTTTTCCGCCAGCCTGCAAAAAAATTTGCCGGGAAGTATTATTCGGAGCTCGAAGGTGGGCTGCGGAAAATTTGGTTTCCATTCGGCCACTATTCGTGTCGTAAGATCCCATAAGGGGAATTCGTGGTTACTTTATTCCACCGTGGTTCGCAAACCAGGTAACTACCTCCATAACCTGACCAAGGAACAAGACCACCTCTACTACCTCTCCGACGCAGAGCAGGCGCAGTATGGCATCGACTGGGACTATCGGGTGCTGGGGAAGTGAGGGATGGTGCGATCCTGATGGGGGGCCAGACTTTCCGATTTATACCGAAGTATTAACCAGATCTGGCATTGGGTACAAAAAAAGCCCGATCAATTTACCGGGCTATTCGTGGCGCAGGGGGGAATCGAACCCCCGACCTTAGGGTTATGAATCCTACGCTCTAACCTTCTGAGCTACCGCGCCAAATTCGAGTGCAAATATAAAGTGTTTTCTGGTTTTCAAAAAGTTTTTTTGTGTACGATCATTGCATCTCCAAAGTTTCTTTTTGTAACCTTCCGCTTGCGCTTTCCGTAAATCTTCCTGTAATTGCCCCGGCAGTTTCTGATTCCCCCCTTTACATGTAGCTTCGTCATCTCCGATGACGCGCCGGCTTCACAGCCCGCACTTTGTTTTGCTGTCTCTCCGAATGGCTCCCCGATCGGGTATGAATCTCCGGTTCTTTCCCCGATTTCCCCGACCATTCTCCTGAGATAAATCAGAAACAAAATGCAAACGGTAGCTTCAAAAAGCCTTAATCCCTCCCCCACATCCACTCCGCTGGTGAATCTCTTCGCTTATATCCGCGATCTTTTCACCCATACCCGGCCCTCGCTCCGCTTTGATTCCGACCCTCAGTCGCCCTTCTGGCCCCTGACTCATCTGTCCGCCCTTTCCTCCCATACACATATCGCCCACCTGATCTCCTGCCAGTGGAAAGACCACAATCTCCCAATCCTGAAAATTCAAAGGATTGATAACCAGGCTTTTGAGCAGGACCCCGAACGGGTTCGTCTGTACGATCAACTGGTAAGCCAGATTCACAACCAACCCCTGGAAGAAGTGCAGCATCTGGCTTTTCCATCCGAACTCGACGACTGGGTTTCGGTGTCGGTGGAAGATGGTCGGGTGAAGGTTGAAAAACTGGGTTCGACACCCGATATTTTCTCTGCGCTCAACCTGGCCTACGATACGCTGCACGATCTGTTTTACACCCTTCAGTCTCACCCTGACCGGCAAATCTGCCTTTCGTTTGGTATGCTTTCGGGTAAAATCGGGGGCGAATGGTACCAGAACTTTTTGTTTCATATTCCGCTCAAAATCAGCCTCAAACGCCAGACTATCACCCTCGAAGCAGATACCCTGGCCCATGTGATTACCTGCGAACAGTCTTTTTCCGATCTGCTCGATGAACACTTTTCCCGGGAGCCTGAAGAAAAAATTCAGGAGCGCAAATTGCGCGTCCTCCGCGAAGTCGATCACTTCAACAGCCAGAGCCGTGAATTCAGCTTCGAACCTGACTATATCCGCGGCTCTTTCTATGAATCGGCACTGAAAATTGCTGAGGTTTTTCCTCGTGTGGCCGACAGATTTTTTGAGGGCGAAAACCTCAATTTTGAACTTCCGGAGAAACCCGCCGAAGGCGAAATTGTGCTCTCCTTTTCTCCCGTGATTCACGTCCGCGACCTGGCAACCGGAGTGGTAATTGCCCGCGACGCAGACAAAATTATCGCCCGTATCAACGAACTCGGTACCAAAGGGGAAAATGAATCTATCCCCGATTTTTTCAAAAAACTTTTCAGCCTTCGCAAACCGGGCAACCCGCTGCGCATCGCTTACCGCAGCGAAAACAAACTGACAGGCAATCTTCCTGCTGTTTACGAAGCGCTGCCCGAACGATTTCTTTTTCCGCTGCCCTACAACGAAGAACAGCTAAGTATCGCGCAACAACTTCTCCGCCAGGATGCAGTAACCGTACAGGGCCCTCCCGGAACCGGAAAAAGCCATACGATTGCCAACCTGGCTTCGCATTTTGTGTCCGAGGGAAAATCCATTCTCATCGTATCCAAAAATGCCAAGGCGCTGGAAGTCATCAAGGGCAAACTTCCCCCTGCTATCCGCCACCTTGCAGTTGCCCTGCTGGAAGGAAACCAGAATCAGGAAGAGCTGAAACACGCAATTGACGCTGTCAAAAACCACCTCAATCAACGCTATGATCCCGCAGAAACTGCCCGTATGGAAGCAGAACTGGCAGCACTGGAAGCCCAAACCCGGCAACTCAGGGAAAATCTCATCAGCCGGATCGGGCATAACCAGCGAATGCTTACCCTCTACGATCCGCGCAAAAAAGAAATTTTTACCCTTCCTGCCTCTTCCTGGGCAGAAGTATGGGACAAAATTGACAGGGAAAATGTGCTGATTCCCGACGAAATATCATGGGAAACCAATACCGAAGGACTAGCGGCAGAACTGATCCATATTCGGGAATTGCTGGGTAAAGTAAGCCCTGAAATGGCAGAGATGGAACTGCCCGATGCGCATATTTTTCCAGACCTCCGCCGTGCAAAGGAAATGCTGGACGAATGGGAAAAAATCAACAGCCGGACTGACCTCAGCGCCTATACTTCGGTGGAAACCCATCTGCTGGAAACGGATTTTCCTGACCTTGTGAAGGAAATGTATGAGGTGTGGAAGGAAATAACCACATGGCAGGAAGTCTGGCGGAAGCCGGGACTGGATGTGGAAACGCTGGCACCTCTGTTTATCCGAAACCGGGACTTGTTTTTCGAAGCAGAATCGGAGGGAAAAAACCTGCTGAACAGTGAAGTCCGGGGTTTGATCTGGACAGATCCCGATGAAATGCTCGATTCCCTGAAAAAGTTAAGGGAAAAGTTTGGTGAATCGGGGCGGATCAGCCTTTTGCAAAAAAAACTGCTCCCCGAAAACCAGCGGATTTTTCTCAGCACTACCGTCAACGGCCGTGAAGTAAGCGGAACAGCCGAACTAAAAGTTATTGAACAAATGCTGGTTCAGCAGTCCCGCCTGAAAAAACTGGCTATTTTCCTGAATAATGCACTTGCTTTTTCTCAAACCCGGGTTTCCGCCGACCAGGCTTTGATTACTTTCCGGCAGTGGGATTCGCTGTTTTCCGATCTCGGCAAACTGGCAGCATTCAACCAGAAGCTGAAAAACCGCAACCTGCCTGTGGTGGACATTCGCAGTGAAAAAGCTACAGCACAATGGGCTTTCCTCCTCGGATCAGGTGATTACCTCCGGAGCGAAAGGATGCAGGCAGAATGGCAGGAAATGATTCGCCCCGTGCTTCCTTATTCCTCCAAAAACCCTGTGATAGGAAAAATAGTGGGGCACTGGAATACCCGCAACCTGACCGGCGTGGAAATGGCGATGGAAGAACTTACCCAGATGCGGGAGGAAAAACAGATCGCTATTCAATTGAAGAAGGATATAGAAAAATGCAGGGGAATCCTTCCGCTGAGTATAGCGGAAATTACCGCTCAAAACGATAATGGATGGACACAGGCTGAACTGGAAATGGGTATTTTCACCCGAAAACTTGAATCCTTCCTCGCCGAAACCCTTGATCTTATGGGCGATCCCATCGATATATTCTCCCAACTTCAGGAAAACCGCATCCAGCAGTAATCACTGATTTGCGAACTGGTAGCCGTAAAAACCTGGCAACACAAACAGGCGTCCGTTACCGACCAGCAAAAGGCGGCGCTTTCTGCCTGGCGAAACGACCTGATCAATATCGGCAAAGGCCACGGCAAAAATACCGAGCGCAACATGGCATCTGCCATTGCCAATATGCAGCTTGCACGCGAAGTCGTGCCGATATGGATCATGCAGCAGGAAACCGCCATTTCCTTTTTCCCTGATCCGCAGCCGGGGCAGTTTGACCTCCTCATCGTCGATGAGGCCAGCCAGTGCGACATCAGCATGCTCAACCTCGTTTTCCGCTGCAAAAAATGTATTATCGTCGGCGACGAAAACCAGACCGCTGTGGCTACCCAGGCCCGGCTTTTTCCCATCGAACGCACCAATCAGTTGCTCGACCGCTACCTGATCCACCATCCGTTTAAGCAGCAGTTTAACATCAACAACCGCAGCGCAAGTATTTACACCCTCAGCGGTGTGATTTATCCCAATATCATCAGCCTGAGGGAGCATTTTCGCTGCCGCCCCGAACTGATCGGTTTTTCCAACCAGTATGTCTATGATTCGCATATCATCCCGTTGCGGACCGTAAGTCACAGCGTTTATGGAAATCCGACGGAGGTGCATTATATCGAAGATGATCCCAATGACGAGAAAAAACCCGCCATTGTCAAAGCTGCGGTACAGCTTATTGCCGGGCTGGTAGAAGATGTGCAGGCAGGTATTTTGCCCGCTATTCCTACCGTAGGCATTCTCTGTCTCGACTCCTCCAATGAAGCACACCGCGAACTGATGATCCGCGAACTGGGTCGCCATCCGCTGATACGGTCTGTCGCAGACGAATTGCAACTGCTGGTGGGAACCTCGCGCGAGTTTCAGGGCGATGAACGCGACATTATGCTGCTGACAACGACAGCCAGCCACAAATACGCCGAAGGCGGCAACATCCGCGCCCCGCGGGCGGTGCTGGGAGAAGAAATGCTCCGCATTTACAATGTCGCGACCAGCAGGGCGCGCGACAAGGCGATTCTCCTTCACAGCATTCACCCGGAGGCGGTAGCCCGGATGAATCCGGAATGTTTCCGCAAACGCGTGATTGACTATTTTGAACAAGGCGGAACGGGGCAGACTGAGATGCGGCTGACAGCCCGGAAAAACATGCATCCCTCTACCGGAAAATGCGGCCAGGAACTCTACGACTGGGCCGGAGAATTGGGCTGGGAAGAATATCTGAATCCGCAGTACAAGATCGGGCCTTACCTCATTGACCTCGCCATTATCAGAGATGGGCAGAAGATTGCTGTGTTTATCGATGGGACAGGAGCGGAGGAAAGCGAATGGCGGGAAACAGTTACAGATCAACAACTTGTACTGGAGCGCGCCGGATGGCATTGTCTCCGCGTTCAGTCGCTGCAATGGCTCTGCAGCCGGGGCGAAATCAAAAATATGCTGTCGGAACTGATGGAGGCGTAATCAGACCTGGGGGAACCCGAATAAGGCGCGAGGGATACAGAAGGCTCAGGTCTGCTTCCTTTGCGCCTTTTTTATGGTTTAAGTAATAATATCTTTTCCCTGACTTAGGGATTTGAGAACCTTTCTGTCATATATTTCAGATCGGCTCCACTTTTGGCCTTTTGTCTGAATCGCAATTTTTGAGGTGTGCTTTATTAGCTTTTGGGCAGGTGAAGCAGTTGTTCCCATAACTTGTTTTTTGAGCGATATACGGAATTATACTGACCGGAAAGTGGTTTGCAAAAATTTGAATTTATTCGTCCATAATTCGTGCATTCATGGTTACTTCCTGGCTAACTGGTTCACAAACCATATTATTTTGCACATAATTTAAAAATTATTAACAAAAACTCATCCCCCTACATCCACGCCCTGGGATCTGACTCTGCTTTGTAAAGAAGGTAGTCTCTGAGTTGATGGGCAAAGGATAGACTGATATATGGGATGGAAACATGCCCGGCGGCAGTATAAATATCAACCGAAGCCAGCGAATGTCTCCGCTGGTAGGGACTTTGTTTTACTTTCACTGCCTGTGCCTTATACTGGTGAACAAGCGTAAAGGTCGTACCAATAATCCCCGAACGGGTCATCAGATTGCCTTCATTGATCCACCAGCGCCAGCGCGACTGATAGCGGCGGCTCAGGAGCCATACTGCCGGTATCAGAAGCAGAAACAATAATCCTGTCCAGTCCCCCATAGCCAGTTGGATACCCGTGGCCACACCTGCGGGAATAATGCCCAGATAAAGGACATGACGACTTATGATCCGGGGGCTGATTGTATGTTCAGTATAGTTTTGCCGCGATTCGGGCGGGAAGTTGGTGGAGAGGATTTCTTCCAGTTGCGGGGCGTAACAGCCGGGTATGCTGATGGCTCGTTTGGCGTTAACTTCCTGACTGGATGCCTGGTAGAGATTTACGGTAAAAAGTCCGAACAACTGCTTTAACGGCCCGGTAACCCATCGGATAATCTGTATTTTCTGATGCGCGGCTGATTGCTCTTTCCTGTTAAACAAACCCGCAATGATCTTAAATCCTTTTTCCGTCTGCCAGAGGTGGAGGTTAAAATAACGGAGGGCCGACCGAAACAACGACACAAAAAAAGCTGCCACCATCAGTATCAGAAAACCACCCAGAAAAGCTATCCATCCATACAGCATCTGGAAATTGACGATTCCTTCCGCCACATAGGTAAAAGCATCTTCGCGTATATCATCAAAAAACTGAACCAGCCCGAAAAGCGAACCCACAATAACCAGTGCCGTCTGAATATGATTCTGGCTTATTCCTACCTTCATCAGGTCAACGGGGCCCATACTGAAGACGAGTTTGTCGGTGGCGCGATCCTGTTTTATGGAAACAATAGATTCCAGATGATCCAGTTGCGATACAACCGGAAGTGTCTGGTCGGCTTCCATGTCTGCTTTTTTGCGGAGGATATGATTTCGCAATGCTTCTGCATGGGGGCGACTCAGCGCATCAATGCTAAGTTCTGATTTGGAAGAGCCGGCGGTATCCACTTCGACACTGACCACATTCAGAATCTGGTGCAGGAGGTTTTGGGAAAAATTAATGGTCTGGATTCTGTCAAACGGGATGTTCAGATGGGTTTTGCGGAGGACGCCTTTACTGATCAGAAGTTCATTTCCTTTCACGTGAAAATAATAATTGAAGTAGGAAATCAGCGACAAAACCAACTGAATCACAGAAATCACCAGCAAGGCGCCCAGAAACCACGCCAGATAGGAGTCTCCTTTGCGAAACATAATGATCAGCACCAGGGGCCATAACCGCCGCACGGCCTGACGTAAAAACCTGAGCAGGATAAAGGCGATGGCCAGCGGAGACTGACGTTGCGGTGAATCGAGCGAGAAATCATTCATCGCGGTCATTGATCATCTGGTTTAGAATGAAATCCTTGATCTGATTTGCTCTTTCAGGTTCGAGACCCGGTATTTCCAGATCAGTACTTCCGCCGCCTGCGGTATAAACCTTCAGGCTGGCCAGCCCGAAAAACTGATCCAGCGGCCCGCGGTTTACTTCACAGTGCTGGATTCGCTGAAAGGGAATGCTGACTACCTGTTGCCATATTAACCCACTTCTGTAAGTAATGTCCTTTTCGCGAATGCTGTACGACTTTTTCCTGAAAGCCCGGGGAATAATGAGCAACTGCGTCAAAAGAAGCAAAACCCAGACACCCAGCCAGATGCCCGTTATAACAGAAGGTGCATCGGTAAAAGGCAGGATAAAAGCCGGGATGAGCAGGAAAATCATGAAAATCAGGCTTCCGGCGTATTCGATTTTCAGATAAGTCGGACTGAGCGGCTGCCCGGTTAAGGTTGACACCTGAGGCAGATTTTCCACTTCGACTGGTGTATTTTCAAAAAGATTGGGTTGCATAAGCAGGAGCAAATTTTCCTTTTGCCGTAAAGATAAGGCAGAACTTCAGAAGTTGGAAACATCATGCGATTGTGCGCTTCTCTGGTTTCTTCGTTTCATCCAGGGGAAACTCCGTTCTGTATTTTTATCATGGTGCCAGGTAAAAACAAAAGCCCGGCAATTTTCGATGACAAGCACCGATACAATCCGTATTTTTACACAGGTACTGAGCCGGTGTAAAAATGAATCCTAAAGAAAACCCGCAGAAAATCCTGATCGTATGTTGCCTGCTTTGGGTAACTCTTGGGATAAATGGTTTTCTTTGGGGACAAGCCCTTACCCTGCCCGCAGTAAGATATCTAGTCGAAGACGGGCTTCCCGATGTAAGAGTTCGATGCCTGATGCAGGACAGCCGTGGGTTTTTGTGGGTGGGAACTGAAAACGGATTGAGTTGTTTTGACGGACGGATGTTTCGCAACTATTTTTCAACTGAGGGCGCAGATATGATTTCGGGTAATTATATCACAGCCCTGACAGAAGACCGGGATAATATTCTCTGGATAGCTACGCTCGACGGTGGGCTCACCCGCCTGGATCCGTCTATGCCAGAAGGGAAACGAACACATATTTTCCATTTCCGCCCCAATGATACAACCTCACTTCCTGTCAACCGCCTGAGGTGTGTGGTGGATTTTAATGAAGAATATATTCTCGTAAGCGGGGAGCAGGCACCTGCCATTTTTGTTCATAAAAAAACATTTGAAATACGCTCCTGGAGAGGAACTTTCCCTTTTCACCCTTCCAATGCTGTGGCTAGTCATCAACCTTTGCAGGGATGGCTTCATCTGGCAAGGTATATCGAACCCGAAAAATTGCTTATCTCTTTTCTCAACAACCGGAGAATTGAAACCATTCATACGGTTACCGGACAGCCCCTGAAAGAAATTCTTCAGCCCGATTATATTGCAGCAGAACAGACCTACGTGTGTTTAGCCTGGGATCAGGAGCATGCTTATGCCGGCGGCTGGCAACACGGAATTACCCGCTGGGAAAAGGACAACGGCCATTCCGTAACCAAAATCCCTTTACCTGACGAAGTAGAAACGCTCCTGATGCAACCCGGAGGGAAGTTACTTGCAGGTGGCCATAGCCAGGGTTTGTTTGAAATAACGACCGGATCGGGGCAGATCAGCAAACTATCGCTGTTCCAGAAAAATGGCCAGCCAATTAATCCGGAGCGGGTTATGGCTATGATTTACGACAAAGACAGCAGTATATGGATAGGAACCAATACAGGACTCATTAATTTCTGGCCCGGAAATGAAAACACAACCACAGGGCTTTTACTGCCTACGGAAGGAAATAAAATTATCTTTGGAATGGGAAAATCTCCGCGGGGTAATCCCTGTATTTTCTCTTCCAGAGGTATTTATGAACAAAATTCAACCGGAGAATTTCAGCTTTTCCCCTTTTATTACCACGGACTCACGCTTCAAGTTACCAGTCTGACGCATACCCCTTCCTTTGGGTGGGTGCTGGGAACCGAAAACGGATTGTTTTTTTTAGATTCCCAAACCTATGCAATACGCAGTTTCCCGCCCATGAGTCAGAATGGAATTGCCTTGGGCGTTTTTGATTTTCTGCAAATCAGAGGCATATTTGAAGACACGATTGCCGGCCAGCCGGTAATCGTGGCCGGAGTATTGGGCTACGGGGTCGTAGTTATTGACCTCCACAGCAGAAAAATTGCTGTCCTGATAGACTACCCGCAATGTCAGACCTGTAATCACAACAGCCTTGTCCGAAAAATCGTCAAAACTCAGGAAGGCAACTACTGGGTAGGCACTTCACGCGGGTTGTACTATTGGGAATTTGATCATCAGAAACCGGGCGGGAAGTTTGTTCCCTGGTTTCATTTGCCCGATAACCCCAACTCCCTTTCTTCTGATGATATCCTTGACCTGGCGACGGATGAGGAAAATACACTGTGGGTTGCCACAAGAAATGGGTTAAATGCCATTAATGGCGATGAAACCCGACGTTACCGTTTCCCCATGTCAAGAGGGAATGTGATCCATTCGATTGTGCCTGTCAGTAAAAGAAAAATACTGGTTTCCTCCAATGCCGGAACCGGGGTGTTTGACAAAGATTTGCAGGCTTTTTCGCATATCTCGGGCAATCATCTGCACGAATCGGAATCCATTTGGATGGCCGGGCTTTGGGCAGATTCCCAATCGGTGCTTCTGGCTGGTCAAAACTACTGGCGCCGGGTAAATCCGGAGGATATGCAAAAAAATCCCGAACCTCCGGTTCCCTATCTCGCCGGTTTTTCTGTAAACGGTATGCCCGTAAATCCGGAAGAAAATTATATCCTGGGGTATCGCGATTATTTTGCAGCACATATCAGCGCGCTTCACCTTCACCATGCTGCTGCCTATGATCTCGCATACCGCCTCGGCAGAAAAGATCAGGTATGGCAGACACTCTCTCCTGACGGCGTAGTTTTTATGTCAGGTCTGCGCCCGGGAGCCCACAATCTGGATGTGCGGGTAGTCGCCAAAAACGGTGAAGTTTTTCATGAAACCACCCTGCTAAAGTTAAACGTACGTCCTCCCTTCTGGCTATCATGGCAGTTTATTCTGAGTATGGTGCTCCTGTTTACTGGCAGCGTTATCGCTTTTTACCAGTGCCGGCTGAGCCAGCACCAGAAACGTCAGGCTATACGAATGGATATTGCAGGCGACCTCCACGATGAGGTTGGCTCAGCCCTGGGGAGTATCGCCATGGGAAGCGAACTGGCTACCCGCTTTCTGGAAGAAGACAATGAAAAGTCACGACTTGTGCTGGAAAACATCCGGAGCATTTCCCGCCAGACAATTCAGAATATGGCCGACATTATCTGGGCCATTCACCCCAAACACGATCAGGGGGAAAATATTGCAGCCAAAATGAAACAAGTCAGCAATGATCTTCTGGCTGTAGAAGGAAGGACTGTTGAATACTACTTTTCGCCCGAACTCGAATCCCTCCGCCTGTCTATGCAAGCCCGAAAAAACTTTATGCTGATCTATAAAGAAATCCTCCACAATATCGCCAAACACGCCGCCGCCAGTCGTGTCAGCATTTCGCTGAAAATGAACTCCCGGCATCTGATCCTTTCAGTCTCAGACAATGGCCGGGGGTTTGTCTTTGGCAATTATCCCGGAAACGGCCTCGCCAATATGCAAAGGCGGGCTGAAAGCATGAATGCGAAAATAGAAATCCGGTCAGTACCCGGCAATGGCACATCTGTTGTATTGAGAGCCGATATGACCAGGATTCGCGACTGACAGCGATAACCGTTTTACTGTTTTGTGGAAAGTATTAAATTGGCACAAAATCCCTTTATGAAAAAAACAGCCGCTCTTCTTATCACTTTCGCTCTCCTTACCTCCCTATTGATTTCCTGCAGGAATGATGAGAAAAATGAAGAAAATTCCGGGGAGGAAACGAATCTGTCTTCTGAAGCGTCAGAACCTTCGTTTGCTGCCCATGAGCCGGAAATGACGATATTTTATGTACGGGTGGATAAGCTGCGCCTGCGAAAAGAAGCCGGTCAGACCGCGGAGACCATCACCGCTGTCCCGGAAGGAAGTTTTGTTACCGGCACAGGAGAAGTAAGCAGCTTTCGCGATACCATTGAGCTAAGAGGCATGTATTACCGCGAACCCTATTACAAGGTTGTTACCTCCGACCCCGAACCCCAAACCGGGTTTATGTTTGGCGGTGGTTTGCAGCCAGTGTATGCCGGCCCCGCAGCAGGTTCACCTGATATGGCAAAAATCACCGAACTGAGTAAATTTTTGCTTTCACTGCCTCCGTCAGAACTCACTTCCGGGGCAAAGGCGTGGGAATTTGTCCGCAAAAACTTTCCCAAAGAGTCGCCCGCAGTAAGTGATGCAGCTTATATTCTTTTTAGCAGTTTTATGCGGCAGATGGAGGTCGAAGGAATGTTTTACAGTCTGGTGGATCAGATAGAGTGGAAAGAAACTGATTATGAAGCGATTTATCTGGGGAAATACGATATGAGCCAAAACCCCATTACCACTTCACTTTCCCAAAACGGATTTACCCTCGCGACTACAGAAGGTTCGATCTTCCCGGTCGTGGATCAGAAAGCGCTCTCCGATTTTTTCAGGAATATGGTTTCCCCTGCCATGAAAGAATACATTCAGTTGGATCTGGCCGAATTTCAACAACCCGCTATGGATGATGCAGGCATTATTATTCCCCTCGAAGAATATGCAAACCGCTCAGTTGCCTGGGAAAAATTTAATTCAGCAAATCCGCACTTTTTGTTGGGATCATATACCCGCGAACACGGCCACTGGATGTCGCTGACGCTGTTGAGCGGAGTCGATAATACCCCGGTTGCCGATTACGAAACAGAAAAAGTTTCAGAAGACTTTGAGAAAGTCTGGGAATATATACTCCAAAAATACCCGGAAACCCAATTGGCAGGCCATATCCGCAATTTGCAGCAGATAATACAGAAAGCAGGCGGGCTGTATAATTCGGAGGCCCGCGCTTATGTGGATCACCTTTGGGAAATGGAAGTCTGAAATTTTCTATTTTTTCTCATAGTTTTTTCTCATCTGCGATTCCCAGTAAGCGGGAATCTCCGGCGGTTCGGGATACTGCCCCTGATCATTGGTCTCCGCGATCCATGCGGTGAGCGCGCCGCGTAATTCTTCCAGCTTGTCTCTGTAAAGGAGATCGCCGGCAAGGTTGCGGATTTCATAGGGGTCGGTTTCCAGATCGTACAATTCCTCTGCCGGCCGGGTGAGGTTAAACAAGTATTCCTGAACCGGAGTAAGCGTTCCTTCTGCATGCAATCTGCGCATGAGCGGGAGCATCGGATAGGTATTTTCCTTGTATCGGTTGAGTTGGAGAAATGGGCGTTCCGGATAATAGTTACGGATATACCGGAAACGGCTGTCGCGTACCGTCCTGATTCTGTCCACTGTCTCATCGCCCCTGTCGCGCCCCCCAAAGGCAAACTGCCGGGGTGGAGCAGCATTGGGGCCGAAAATCACTCTTCCCTGCATCGTCAGCGGAGGGGTAATGCCTGCAATATCCAGTGTAGTGGCAGAAATGTCGATGGTCTGAATCAGTTGATGGTTGACTGTCCCCGGAGAAAACCCTTTCGGAACGGGGAAGTTGCGGTTGTCGGGCCAGTAAATCAGAAGCGGAATGGAAAGCCCGCTTTCGTAAGGCCATTGTTTGCCCCTGACCATGGCACGCCCGTGGTCGCCCATAAACACCACGACGGTGTTGCCTGCCAGCCCGTCTTCTTCCAGCTTTTTCAGCACATAACCGATTTTTTTGTCCAGCGCCATGACGGCATTGAGGTATTGTGCCCAGTCTTTTCTCGCTTCGGGGTGGTCGGGGTAATAGGGCGGATAGACTACTTTTTCAGGATCGGCGGGGTGATCGATATGCAAATGTGCCTCATCCCAGTCCCGTCCGCGGTGGGTCTCTGAGAAATTGATCTGCGCGTAAAACGGCTGGTTGCCCTTGAGATCAACCCATTTATCAGAATCAAAAGGTTTGCCGGGGTAGGAGAAATTCCAGTCGGTTTTGCCTGTTCCCCGAAAAAATTTTTCTGACGGGTCGCCGGAGATATCGCGGATATTGGCAGTAAAATACTGCGCCTCGCGCAGGCGGTCGGTAATCACTTTCACTCCTTCTGGAAGGCGGTATCCGTCATCGCGGTGTGAGCGGTGGTTGTGCGCGCCAATGCTGGTCTGGTACATGCCTGTCATAAAAGCCGAGCGACTGGGCGAGCAAACCGGCGCGGTGGAAAAAGCGTGAAGGTATCTCACCCCGGAAGCCGCCAGACGATCGAGATTGGGGGTAAAGACTTCCGGATGTCCGTAACAACCCAGTTCCGGACCAATATCTTCACCGATCAGCCAGAGGATATTGGGCATGCCATTTTTCCCCTGAGAATAAGCAGAAATGGGCAGAATCACGGCCAGCAGAATCGAAAGGAAAAGTAACCGCATGATACAGGATAAGGGATGAAAAAAGGGAAAATATAGATTTTTGGAGTAGGGAGGAAAATTTTAAAAACTATTTTTGAAAAAAACCATACTCCATGAAGTCTCCTCTCCGCCCAAATGCCTCATCCTCGGCTTCCTCTCAATCTGAGCCTGTTGCTCAACGGCTTGCAAAAAACCGCTTGCGGAAAATCAGAACCTGATTCATTCCGCGATGACCATCGATCACCGCGAAAGAACATTTTACCTCTATCTTCAGAATCTCTGAAGGCAGATGCGCCACTTGTTTTTGTGCTTCACGGCTACACCGACAATGCCCGCAATATGATGGAGAGTACAGGTATGAACACCCTTGCCGATAAGTATGGCTTTGCAGTTTGTTATCACAGGGACTTACAGACAGCAGTAAAAATACCTTCTGGCAAGTGGGCTATTCCTTTCACCAAAATATGGAGGTGGATGATGTCAGCTTTCTCTCCACCCTCGCATTACACCTGCAAAGTGAATACCGTTTCAACAAAACCCGCACCTTCGCCACAGGGATGTCCAATGGCGGAGATATGTGCAATATGCTGGCTTGCCAGGCATCCGATATATTCAAGGCCGTTGCACCGGTTGCAGGATGTATGATGAAGGGCATCTTTGACTCCTGTGCCCAATCATCCCCGATCCCTGTTTTTATGACAAACGGAAACGCCGATCTATTACCTGGTGGGAAGGGAGATATGGCGGACAAACAAGGGTACAGGCCCTATCTTTCTGTGGAAGAAGAACCTGCAATTTCATATCCCCGAAACCATTTGTAGCCTCGTCGCAGACTCCGATACCCTGATCCCCGAAAATGATACACCAGTCATCACCCAAAAATATATCAACTCTGCTACCGGGCATCAGGTATGGATGTACACTGTGGAAAATGGCAAACACGATTGGCCTGTAATGGAAGGGGAGTTTGATATAGCCGAAGAAATCTGGAAGTTCTTTAGTGTATTTTAACCCGGAATTTTCGCTACAGCAGCAAAGTTCTCCCACTAATGTGTATCTTGAAAATAAGGGCATAAAGCTGACTGTGTATATCTTATCTTGTCATCCATGGGAAAACTAAACCTTCGCTGCTATTTCGCTGTCTTATTTTTAGGCTTATGCTTCCATACGGCGTATTCTCAGGAAATAAAACTCCCCACTATTCCTATAGGTAACGATGCCTATTTGAACTGGGACAAAATTCCGTATCTCCGTCTGGGCATGCGCGCCTATATGCAAGTACCTACGACCGCAATGGAAACAACCGTACCGCAGATGCCAGCCATTATCTGTATCAGGAAGCCGATACGTTTAATGTTTCCCTCGATGTCAAAAGTCCGGGGTGTTATATTTTGTACGTACCAATCACTTCCACGGCAGTCCAGTCACTGTCACACTGTATATGAATATTAATTATAATAATTATGAAAAGGATCCTCCAGATTTAGGTATTCATACTTCTTTTATCGCCGACAGTTAAAGGCCAGATGATGACTGCCGATATACTTGACAATCCGACCAGAGATTGGAACACCAAAAGTAAATCGAATGTAGAATCCAACTCATTCGTACCATATAAGCGTTTAGTTTCTATTTCAGATTCAACTTTTCTTATTACAGGAAGAATTCTGATGAATCTTGAAGCAGACGCTTATAAAATCACTTTCAGTCTTAGTCAACAGGCCGAGTCCATATTAAAATCTAATGAATTGATTAACAACAGAATTAATTCATTTACGAATGATATCAAACGCCTGGGTATAAATGACGGGGATATTTATATTGATGTGGTTGCCCAGTATCCCATTTATGGTTATGATCTTGAAAAAATCAGCAACCCAGCAAAAGAAGGATATGAAATTAACAAAAATGTTATTGTCCGGTTTGATTCTTTAGCATTAGTAGAACAACTAATAAGCCTCGCGGCTCAAAATGATATTCACGATGCAGTAAAACTGGATTATATACTATATGATATAGAAGGTGTTTATGAAGGCTGTTTTCTGAAGCCATTGCCATTATTGAGAAAAAGAAGAAGCTATACCTGCTTGCTACCAACCTGAAAATATCTGATCAGGCGATGATTTTCAGTGAACAATTTCAATTTGTATTCCCCAGTCAGCGATATAAAGGCTACCAGGCTTTTGAATCTTCCGGCCTGGATATTATGGTTCAGGATCGAAAAGATTTGTAGAGGAAGAAAGGAAAAAAACCACCAGATATTATGATGAGATCAATTTTTCTGAATTTGATAAGTGTATTAACCCGGAAAAAATAGAAATAGGTCTCCAGGCTGTTTTTGAAATTCAGGTCAGATATGAAAGGGATAAAGAATAGAAAATGAATATAGGAAAAGAAGCCACAGACCAATCAGAAACAACTAGTGAAGGAATTTCTGACAAAAGAAGATGGTTTGAGATTATCGCCGTCATTGTGTCCGGAACCGGGAAATTTGTTTTTATGGACTGGCTAAACTGGCGATTTTTATATCACAATTGTTTGCCTGTTCTGGGTCATTTATGTCTATTTCAGATACCAGCAGAATAAGAAAATTCTAATGTATTGGGGATTTACCGGAAATAACCTATACAGTACGATTTCCTTAATGCTTCCTTTTGGGATAATTGCACTGTCAGCATTTTAGGTAATTGGTTTTCTGCAAAATTCATTAATGGTTACATGGCACATCCTTCCTCTTTTGATTCTTTATCCCATATGGGGGTACCATTCAACAATTCCTTATTATCGGGCTGGTTGCAGGAAATCTACAGGATATGGAAGGATTGAATTACATAAAATTGCAATGTTGGTATTACCGCTCTTGTATTTGCAATGGTTCATTACCCATTTTGGTACCTCATTGGCGGAACAGGCCTTCTCGCTGTTTTCTACTCAATTGTGTATTTGAGAATAAAAAATCTGTATGTGCTGGGGGTATTCCACGGGTGGCTTGGTGCATTTTTTTTCTATACTGTATTGGAACGTGATCCATATATCGAAGTATTTGGAAAATTTTTTGAATAATTACACTTTGAAAAAATAGTCTGAGAACCAGCAATAATAATCAGCAAGTGGTTTTCGAAAAAGAGGGTCTCTCGCAAATAAGCAACACCATCTCTTCAGGAACTACTAAGATTGCAAGGATTAAATCTCTTTGGGTGAATCCTTTGCGACTCTGCGCCTTTGCGAGCTCCTTATTCTATATCGCCAAAATTTCACAAACCGCTTTCCGCACTTCCGCTCAGTGGAAAACAAAAAAAAACCTCTCCCTTTCGGAAGAGGTTTCTCGTTTGGTTCTAAAAAAGAGTCAGAATGGATATCCGTTTTTTTCGATCATATAGCCGGCAATTTCACGGCGGAGGGCTTTTGTATTTACCAGGCGGGCCTGGGTAAAACGTTTGAGTCCCATCAGCAACATGCTTTGGTCATCGTCTTTGGCAAATGCTGCTACCGCTTCTTTGCCTGCACGGAAAACGACATCCATCGCTTCGTAAATATATACTTTTGCCATGCTGATCTGCGGCTGGCACTCAGTCTCTCCACGCATTCCCACCAGTTTTTCGGTGCGGAGCAGCGCTGACTCGGCAGCGTAAATTTCAATCGCCATATCCGCCAGGTTCATCAGAATTTCCTGCTCGTCGTTGAGTTTTCCGCCCAAATCCTGCGCAGCTTTCCCGGCAACCATCAGCAGGGCTTTCTTCAGGTTAGCTATGACTTTTTTCTCTGCTGCAAACAGGCTGTTATCGTCGCCTCCAAAGTCGGGCAGAGAAGTCAGTTCTTTAAATACTGCCATTGCCGGGCCCATCAGGTTGAGTTCGCCAGTCATGGCGCGTTTGAGGATCATGCCTACGATCAACATCCGGTTGATTTCATTGGTTCCCTCATAAATGCGGGTGATACGGGCATCGCGATAGGCGCGCTCCATAGGCGCTTCAGCAGAGAAACCCATTCCTCCATATACCTGTACCCCTTCGTCCACGACAAAATCGAGAATTTCAGAACCGTGTACTTTCAGGATCGCACATTCGATGGCAAACTGTTCCAGGCCTTTGAGAATAGCATTTTCCTTTGAAAGCCCATTGGCTACCAGTTCGTTGATTTTGTCTTCGATATTTTGTCCGGCGCGGTAACAGGCAGCTTCCGATGCATAGGTTTTGATGGCCATTTCAGCCAGCTTGTGCTGAATAGCCCCAAAGTTGGCGATTGGCTGACCAAACTGAATACGCTCGTTGGCATAACGGACTGCCAGTTCAGCAACAGCCTTTGCACCACCCACAGCACCAACACCGAGTTTGATACGACCAATATTGAGGATATTAACGGCGATTTTAAATCCATTTCCACGATCGGAGAGCATATTTTCTACCGGAACGGGTGTTTCGTTGAAAAATACCTGACGGGTAGAGGAACCTTTAATGCCCATTTTTTTCTCCTCATCGTTCATCGTTATTCCACCAAAATTTTTCTCAACGATAAAAGCGGTGAGATTTTTGTCGTTTTCAATGCGGGCAAATACGATAAACAAGTCTGCGAAACCGGCATTGGAAATCCACATTTTCTGACCGGTAATGAGGTAATGGGTACCCGCTTCATTGAGCACGGCTTTGGTTTTACCGCTGTTGGCGTCAGAGCCGGCGTCGGGCTCGGTGAGACAGTAAGAGGCTTTCCACTCGCCGGAGGCGAGTAAGGGAAGATAACGCGCCTTTTGTGCCTCCGTGCCGTAATATTGGATCGGAAGCGTGCCGATACCCGTATGTGCACCATATGCTGTAGAAAAAGAACCTGTGGGACCCAGGGCATCTGCTATCAGCATGGAAGTGTTGAAACTCATCCCCAGTCCGCCATATTCTTCGGGTACAGTGATCGCCAGCAGTCCCAGTTCTCCCGCTTTTTCCAGCAAACGGGGCATAAATCCCTCTTCCAGCTTATCCATTCTTTCCACATGCGGGTACACTTCAGTTTCTGCAAAATCGCGGCAGGCCTCTGCCATCATTTGCTGCTCTTCGGAAAACGATTCGGGAATAAACACATCTCCTGCCTCCGTCTCACGAATCAAAAACTCTCCACCTTTGATTGCCTGGTTATTTTTTACAGTGTCCATAGTAATTAGGTCTTTGTTGTATAACGAAAATGAATGGGTGCGTGTTTGTTATGCATGCATACTTTTATTCTGCTAATATAAAAAAAATATATTATGCATGCATAACAGTTTTTCATTTTTTATAGCTTGTTCTTACGGGCTTACCCCGTATTTTTGCAGCGTCATCAACCGAAATCGATCACTCCCGATGAATTTTGAAGAAGGACAAACACTCTTGTTCAACAAACCCAAAGGCTGGACTTCCTTTGACCTTGTAGCCAAAGTGAGAAATACCACCCGCACCAAAAAGGTAGGCCATGCAGGCACCCTTGACCCCCTGGCGACAGGGCTGCTGATCATCTGCACAGGAAAACATACCAAACAGATCAACCATGTACAAGACATGGAAAAGGAGTACGAAGTCTGGTTTAAAATGGGCGCCACGACCCCTTCTTATGACGCTGAATACCCTGAAGAAAATATCTGCGATGCCAGCCATATCACAGCTGCTGCAATAGAAAGTGCGCTTCCTGCATTCCGTGGAGAGATATCACAGCTTCCTCCGGTTTTTTCGGCGGTAAAAGTAAACGGAAAACGCGCATACAAAGCCGCAAGGGCCGGGGCAGAAATAGAACTCAAATCCCGGCAGGTAAACATTTATGATTTTACCCTTATCGAAACCGGGGCAGAACCCCCCATTTTCTCTGCCCGCATCCGCTGCAGCAAGGGTACCTACATCCGATCGCTTATCCACGATCTGGGCCAGACCCTGGGAACCGGAGCGTATATCACCGAACTGAAACGCACAGCTATTGGACATTACCGGCTGGAAAGTGCCTGGGAAATCCAGGATTTTGCTGCAAAATTCGGGACAAAAAAACCAAATTCGTAACCTACACCGCCACCTACTTTTATCACCGGATCATGGAAGTTTACAGATCGCTGGAATCATTTATTAAAAACGGCCCTACCGTTGCAACCATAGGTACATTTGACGGTGTACACCTCGGCCACAGGGTTATCCTTGACCGGCTCAAAGCTTCTGCACGCGAAGAATCTTCCCGCTCGCTGGTCATTACCTTTCACCCCCATCCCCGGCTGGTTCTTTTCCCCGAAAATAATCCGCTCAGGCTCCTGCAGACACTGGAAGAGAAAATAGAAACTCTCGAAAGCATCGGAATAGATAAAGTACTGGTTATTCCCTTTTCCAAAGATTTTTCCCGTATTCCCTCCAAAGCTTTTATTCGCGATATACTGATCCAGACAGCCGATATCCGCAAAATCATTATCGGTTATGACCATAAGTTTGGTAAAAACAGGACGGGAGGAATTGAGGAATTGCGGGAACTGGCAGATGAAGGAAACTACAAAGTCGAAGAAATTCCGGCCCAGACCATCGACAATGCCAATATCAGTAGCACAAAAATCCGCAAGGCGCTCGCCGAAGGCGATGCCACCGCTGCAAACCTCTATCTGGGTTATCCTTATTCCTTTGCCGGAACCGTGATCCACGGCGAAAAGCAGGGCCGCAAACTCGGTTTTCCCACAGCCAATATTGATCCCGAAGACCCGCGCAAACTGATTCCCCGCGACGGGATTTATTTTGTCCAGGCGAAGGTGGAAGGCGAAAACCACTGGGGCCTGATGAGCATCGGCAAAAAGCCCACAATGGGCGAGTTTGAACGCTCCCAGGAAGTCTGGCTTTACAATTTCGACCGCGATATTTACGGCAAAAACATCCGGGTCAATGTGCTCGAATGGATGCGGGGTGAGGAAAAATTTGATTCCCTCGACGCACTTATTGCCGCAATGAACAGGGACAAACAAATAGGAGAAGAACTAATCCAAAAGTTTAGTTGAGTCCATGTCCAACTTCTGTCCCTTAATAGCTCTGTTTCTCTGCAGCTCTGTTTCTCTGTTTCTCTGTTTCTCTGTTTCTCTGCAGCTCTGTTTCTCTGCAGCTCTGTTTCTCTGTTTCTCTGTGTTTAGCCTTCTAAAACTCCCAAATTTAACCCGCCTTCACCTGGCGAGAAAAGTAAAATCCATAGGCCAGAAACAGCACCGCAGGAGCTACAATCACCCAAAACCACATAGTACCGAGCGCATTGGGGGCCATGACAAAAAAGACTGCCATACTCAGCGCAGCAATCAGCCCGCCCGTCTTTTCTGAGCGCATGGCCACAATCAGCCCTGCAAGTACGCCCCCCGGAAAAAATATCAGGCTGATCATCTCCCGGCTGTTGTTGAAGTTTTGCGGCTCATCTCCGAAGATGTGCCCGCCGATCATAAAAAGCAGAAAGGCAATACTCAGGATTCCCCACACTCTCGCTGACCAGCGAATGACTTGAGAAGTTGACATGTACTTTTCCATATTTAGGCTTATTATGCGTGTTTTTTGGCTTAAATCGTTTCCTTCTGTTCCGTAGTTTTTACATTATCTTTCGGATTGCGGTCAATCAGCTTGTTGATAGGATCTATGCCAGCTTTTACGGGTTTTGATCCTACTTTGATCTCGAAGTGATTTTGTTTTCCTGTAATCCGGTGTTTTTGAAGGTAAAGCAGGGTGTCTTTGCCTTTATCTGTTTTTCCAAAGACACCAATATCCATCAGGTCATTGACAGGAATTTCGGTTTCATTACCCAGGCTGTCTGCGCGGTATTTGATCGTTTCCACGTCGAGTGAAACTTTATATTCGCCCGCCGAAATCTCCTCATAGGTAGCAGTTTTTGCCTGGTTTTCGAAGAGTGTAATGGTCTCAAACAGATCGGTAATGATATACCGAAGGCTGTCGGGGGTGACCTGCCTGAAATAATCCAGCAGGATGTCAGAAGTTACGTAGCGATCCTCTCGCCAGGCCCAGTCGTTGACATAGCGGTGAAGAGCTGCATTTACGCTATCCTCTGAAATATAATCCTGCAAAGCATACATGACCAGCGAACCCTTGCGATAGTGGATATAACCCTGCGCTTCGACAAGTTCGAGGGGCATCTCCTTTTTGGTTTCTGCTGATCTTCCCCGGAGGTAGCGGTCGAGTTCGTGCTGTAGAAATTTCTGCATCATCTCGGGCGGGTATTTCTCTTTCATCACCATCAGGGCAGAATACTGCGACATGGTTTCAGAAAGCATGGCATTGCCTTTTACCTGAGCTTCGGTTACCTGATGTCCCCACCACTGGTGCGCCATTTCGTGGGCAGTGACATAATAGGCCATGTCCACATCATCTTCTTTTATGTCCATAATAAATCCGATTCCTTCGGAGAAGGGAACGGTATTGGCATAAGACTGAGCAAAGGTCGCATAACGCGGAAACTCCAGAATGCGCATCTGCCGGAACTGATAGGGGCTGAAATGTTGGGTATAATAGGTAAGCGAATGTTTCATTCCTTCCATCATCCGGTCGAGATTATACTCATGGCCCTTGTGATAATATATTTCCAGATTGACAGGCCCGACTCCGGGAAGGTCAAATACCTCGCGCTGCACTTCATACCGGGCAGAAAGTATGGAATAAAAATTAAACATCGGGGCATCCATTTTGTAATGAAAATGGCGTCTTCCATCTTCTGTCCATTCTTTCTGGAGATAGCCCGGAGCAAGCGCAATCTGGTCTTCTGTGGTGCTTATTTCGATTTCGAAGCGGATATGATCGGCATCGTCTCCGACGAGATTGATTTTTTGTCCGATCGGATCTTTTCGGTCGCGCATCCGCTCTTTTTCAGGCAGTCCTTCCTCTTCCCTGTCTTTGTCTTCCTGCATCTCAAATTCGTCGTTATACCCCAGCGACGGGAAATAGGTATTGTTGAAAAAGGTTCCGTTATAGACAATATTGGTATTGGATTCGCCTTCCACAAAGCCTGTAGTTCGGAATTCTCCTTCAAAATCCATTCGAAGACTGTCGCCCGGTGCAAGGGGAGGATTCAGTTCATAGATAAAATATTTGTACTCTGGCCATGACTCGGAAACAACCGTCTGAACTGTACCCGCAGTGTCTGCTCTGGCGAATGTCAGGGTTTTGATTTTCATTCCCCGTTCGTGAGTATGCTGGATATGAATATGGCTTACAGGAGTTTCATTTTTATTTTTGAGGATATAAAAACCCTTTACATCAAAATTGCGCTGGTAAGGGAAAATATCCACATTCAGTTTTGTCTCCACGATGCGGGGCTGGGGGATATCCTGATACTTTTTGAGCGTTTTTTCGTATCCGGCCCGCAGCTTTTTCATGTCATCAGAATTTTTGTATTCGTTGAGGACATTGGTGTTGTAATAGATATAACAGCCCGACGCCGAAAAAGTGAATAGTGCAACAATCGTAAAAACTATCACCGGACGAGAGAATCGAAACCGGGCGAGTTTTAACCTGGTTTTTAAAACGGCATCGGTACCCCTGATTGCAAATAATACACTCAGTGCAAAAAGTAAAAGCGCAAATCCTATCCAGTAAACGGAAAGCCATGAGAACGGAGAAACATAATGGCCGTAGTTGTTCATGTCGGAATAAGTTCCCAGATCCATCGCACCAAACCTGAACATGATGTGCTCCAGTCCCATTTCCGGGAAAAGGAAAAACACAAACATAAAAAACAGGATAATCAGCGAATGCCCCAGGTATTTCTGATTGGCAACAACCTGAATAAAAAAGCCGAGCAGAGAAAAAAGCAGGATGAAGATAAATTTATCAGTATAAAGATCAGAGAGGTAAACCGGCAACTCAAAGTGATAATATCCCTTACCGGCCTGAATCAGAATACCCGTAACCAGCAGCACGGTCAGTAGTACCAGATTTACATACATAAAACCCAAAAACTTGGCCGAGAGGCCCACAAAATTGGGAACCGGAAGGGTATCGTAAATCTGATCCATTTTGAGATCTCTCTCCCGCCAGATCAACTCTCCACTGTAAAAGACAATCAGGATGACAAAAAACAGATTAAACTCGCTGAGAAGTTCGAGCACAGAGTAGGTCGTAGGGTAAATGTCGGTTCCATACATGGTGTTGAACTCAAACGAGTTGATTATCAACAGGAGAATTCCCATCAGGGTAATGGCGATAAAGGGTATGGAATACACAATTTCGGCAAAATACAGTTTTGACAGGCTGAGAATACGGCTGAGATGGGTGGAAAACCCCTCGGTGATAGTGGGCCGTACCATGGAAATGCTGCGACTAACGGGCAGGAGTTCCGGCTCCGTGCTTTTTTCGGCGGATTTACGCTTTTTGCTTCCGGCGATTTTATAGTTAAAAAACCGGTAGGTGAGTATAAATGTAATTCCCGCGATTGCCAGCCATATAATTCGATTCCACAAAACCAACCCTGTGAGCGAATACAATTGCGTGTTTTGTTCGGCTACCGTCCAATATTGAGAGGAAATTTCAAGCAGGTTGAGTCCGACAGGGTCGAGGAGTGCTGCAATGGTGCGGCTGCCAAGCTCCTGGCTGATATTGGCCCCAACCATATAGAATGTCAGGAGCCCTACGCCCTGCACAAATACAAAAAGCAGCCGCTTGCTCAGCGCACCTCCCATAAAAAACAGCGAGCCAGAAATCAGCACATTGGGTATCACAAAGAGGAAAAATGGCTGAAAGAAATGCCAGAGGTGGAAGGGGAGCATTTTATCGTCGTCGAGCCAGGGCATCAGGGAGCCGATCATATAACCCAGCGGAATGCCCAGAAAGACAAACAGTGTGGTAAGCATCGAACCCGCAAACCTGCCAGTCAGATATTCTCCCTTGCTGATCGGAGATGTGAAAATCATTGGGAATGTCAGGTGATCGAAATCGCGCAATACGGGTACACCCATAATAGCGGAACAGACAAAAAAGCCCGGAATGGCGCAGAGAATCACCATTCCATAGGAAAGAACAGTGGGTGCATTTTCCTTAACAAGGCCGGTGCCTCCGCCTACTGTGAGGTTTTCCCAGGCAATGGCGCCAAAGGCCATCAGAAACATCAGCCCGAAATAGATATAAGTAGCCGGCCTGCGAAACCGGTAGTATAGTTCGAATCGGAGTATTTCAGTAAACATAGTTACGGAGATAATGTATGATAGACTTAGGCACGCTGGTGAATACCGCCAAAAATATGGGAGAAATAGACGTGTTCGAGGTCGGGCTCGACTTCGCGGAAACCCGCTCCGGGATCAGAATTGGCGTAAATATCGAGCTGAATTTTTCCTGCAGGCATCAGTTGGTCGGAAATGACGGTATAGGTATTGCGAAAGTTTTCAAGTTCCTCGCGGTCAATGACTACCCGCCAGATTTTACCGGAGAGACTGGCAACAGCTTCTGCCGGGTGGCCGGTCATCAGAATTTCCCCTTTATTGATAATGGCCATGTCGGTGCAAAGTTTGGTTACGTCTTCGACGATATGGGTGGAGAGAATGACAATGGCGTTCTGGCCCAACTCGCTGAGCAGGTTGTGGAAACGGTTTCTTTCTGCGGGGTCGAGACCTGCGGTAGGCTCATCCACAATGATGAGACGAGGGTTGGACAGCAGCGCCTGGGCAATACCAAAACGCTGGCGCATGCCGCCGGAGTAACCACCGAGTTTCTTTTTGCGGTCGTTGTAAAGGTTGGTTTTAAGGAGGAGTTGTTCGACCAGGTCTTTTCGTTCGCCTTTCAGAGTTACACCTTTGAGAACTGCGAGGTGATCGAGGAGTGCTTCAGCGCTTACTTTAGGATATACACCAAACTCCTGCGGCAAATAGCCGAGGACTTTGCGTACTTCGTCTTTCTGGGTGAGAACGTTGATTTCTCCCAGCCATACTTCTCCTGAGCCGGGTTCCTGAAGGGTGGCGAGGATACGCATGAGGGTGGATTTTCCGGCGCCGTTGGGGCCAAGCAGGCCATACATGCCGGTGGGGATGGTGAGATTTATTCCTTTCAGGGCCTGGACGCCGTTGGGGTAGGTTTGGGTTAGGTTGGAAATGACCAGATTCATATGCAGTGGTTACAAAGTTATAGAGGCTAGAGGTAAAACAGTCGGTTTTGGTTGCCTGTATCAGGCCGTGATACGTCAAAATTTGGCATCAAATTACGTGTTTTAATTGTTTTCTCTGCGAGGAAGGCCTGGTGTCCTGCGAATGGGGCAGGATTGTCGGCAAGCCGGAGATAAAAAAGTCTTTCCGGATTGGGAAAAATCCTTTTTACGGGCTTTATTTAAGTACGGGATCACAGCATACAACCTGATTGTCCCTCCTGTTCAGTAATCCTACTCTGCCTGTTATGAATATTTCCAAAACCCTTTTCCTCATTCTGCTGTCTGGTCTGATTGCCTGCGGCACCCCTCAGGATGATACGTCCTATGTTGTGAATGACCAGGTAAGTTCGCGAATTGATTCTACCCTGAACAGCCTGGTTGAATCGGACATTGTTGCCGGTGCATCAGCCCTGATCTTCGAAAAAAACAAGGAAACTTACTTCTATGCTACGGGGCATGCCGATCGGGAAGCCCAGGTGCCGATGGACAGGAAAACCCTTGCCATTATCTATTCGATGACCAAACCTGTAACAGGCACTGCCCTCATGACGCTGTATGACAAAGGGGCTTTCCAACTCGATGATCCGCTTTCCAAATACGCACCCGAATTTGCAGACATGAAGGTCTATGCGGGAATGGATTCTGCTACAGGAGCGATGATTCTGGAGCCGCTTGACCGGCCCATTACTATCCGGGACATTACCCGCCATACGGCAGGATTTATCAATAATCCCAATATGCCTGTACTGGGTGAACTATATACAAAAGACAATCCGTTGAACCCCGGGAATACGCTGGTACAAATGGCAGAAAAAATGGGCAAACTACCCCTGATGTTTCAGCCTGGTACGCAGTGGGCCTACGGCCCTTGTGTGGATGTACAGGCATTTCTGGTTGAGCGGCTGTCAGGTCAGCCTTATGCTGATTATGTACAGGAAAATGTACTCACTCCACTGAAAATGACCGAGACAAGGTATTTTGTTCCGGAAAGCGACCGCGACAGGATGTCTGCCATGTACAGAAAAGTCGATGGAGTACTAACCCAACTTCCGGATGAAGAAGCACATGCATTTAATATCAATCATCAGGTGTTGACACCTGGCGGCTGGGGACTTACCTCAACTGTTGACGACTACATGCGTTTTGCCCGCATGCTGGTCAATGGTGGCACTTTGGATGGTGCGACTGTACGGAAACCTGAAACTGTGAAGCTCATGGCCACCAATCATCTGGATGACAGCATATCACAGCGCATGTGGCTGCCCAGCAAAGGGCAGGTAGGCTTCGGAATTGATTTTGCCGTAAGGATGCGCCCCCCGGCTTCGGCTGAGGAGAACAACGGGGTAGTGGGCGAATTTTTCTGGGATGGCGCAGCCAGTACTTTGTTTTGGGTAGATCCGGAGAATGAGCTGACCGCCGTGTTATTTGTTCAGATTATGCCATTTGCCGGAGTCGTGCACAAAAAATTCCGCGATGCGGTCTATGGCCCGTACATTCCCGCAGCGGCGCAATAGGTTTTAATATTTTAAACTAATGAAACTACTGCTTCCCCTTTCTTTACTGATTCTGATCGGTGCAGGACATCTGGGGTTTGCTCAAAACCAGCGGCCCAATATTCTTTTCCTCATTGCTGATGACTGGTCTTATCCTCATGCAGGCGTGTATGGCGACCAGGCGGTGAGAACTCCGGCATTTGACAGGCTGGCCGCTGAGGGCGCTTTGTTTTCCAATGCCTATACCGCTTCGCCATCCTGCTCGCCGTCCAGAGCCAGTATTCTGACCGGTCGTTATCCCCACGAAAACAGGTCAGGCGGAAACCTGTGGTCTGAATGGCCTGCGGGTATCCCGACGTATGTGGATTTGCTGGGGAAAAATGGTTATTTCTCCGGATCAACCCGAAAAGGTTGGGGCCCCGGCGATTTTCAGGTTGCCGGACTTGCTCACAACCCCGCAGGAAAAACGTATGCCGATTTTGAGGCTTTTTTGACCGAAAAACCTCAGGATCAGCCCTTTGTTTTCTGGTTTGGTAGTTCAGACCCGCACAGAGATTATGTTGCCAATACAGGTATTCAAAGCGGAATGAAGCTGAGTGAAGTAGTTGTTCCCGGTTTTTTGCCCGATAATGACTGTGTGAGAAATGATATTCTGGACTACTATTTTGAGGTGGAACGATTTGACCGTGAATGTGGGCAAATGATCCGGAAGCTCAGGGAAATGGGCGTCCTCGATCAGACAATTATCGTGATGACCAGCGACAACGGAATGCCTTTTCCCCGTGCTAAGGCCAACCTTTACGACTATGGAACACGTATGCCGCTGGCGATTCGCTGGCCTGAAAAAATAAAGCCGGGTACTGTGGTTAGTGATTTTGTCAACTTTGTGGATTTTGCCCCCACTTTCCTGGAGGCTGCCGGACTTACACCCAGTGGAATGAGCGGACAATCGCTCTGGCCACTTCTGGCCGGAGAAAAACAGCGGCGGGAACAGGTATTTCTGGAGCGCGAACGCCACGCCAACGTGCGAAAAGGGGATCTCAGCTATCCCATGCGGGCCATTAGAAATGAACAGTTTCTTTATATCTGGAACCCCATGCCGGAGCGCGACCCATCCGGTAATCCCAGCGTTCACCGCTCAGTAGGTCAGTACGGGGATGTGGACAATTCCATTACCAAATACCTGATTATGGCGATGGAGGTAAAGGAGGAAAAATACAACCCCAATTTTTTTGCGCTTAGTTTTGATAAAAGGCCCGAGGAGGAACTTTACGATGTTGTCAGCGATCCCTTTCAGTTAAACAACCTGGCATCTGATCCCTCCTATGCAAAAACTAAAAAGAAATTGAGGGCAAGTCTTCTCGAATGGATGGAGAAGACAGGTGATCCGAGGTTGAAAAATCCCCGCTCGACGTATTGGGACGAACTGCGTTATACCCCCAGTTATCAGCATCAGGATGTGAATATTTCCGAACAGATCGGGCTATACCGGATATTGCCACCTCTTGGGCCGGAATCCAGAGAGGGTATTCCCTGCCTGGAGGAATAATATTAATTCTGCACCAAATCCGCAATCTCTGTGTCATTTTGCCCTGCGGGCCGTTGCGATAGCTGAGTGTCTTATTTTATCATATTCGTATGCCTGAATCTCCTGCCATACTGATTGTCGCTCACCCCTCTGATAATGTCGGGGTCGTGCCAGTACCTGAAGGACTCCAATCGGGAACAGCTATTTCACCGGAGGTAGTAACGACAACATTTGTTCCCATGGGCCATAAAGTAGCCCTTAGGACCATAAACAATGGTTCTCCCGTGGTTAGGTATGGGCAGACTATCGGGTATGCTCAGACAGACATTCCCGCGGGCACCTGGGTAAACGAACGCAATATTGCCCTTCCGCTTCCGCCTGACCTGAAAGAAATTCAATATCACCCTGCCCATATCCCGGCACACGAACCGCTGGAGGGTTATACCTTTATGGGCTACAAAAATGTCGATGGCAGTGTGGGAACCCGTAATGTATTGGGTATTACCACAAGCGTACAGTGTGTCGCAGGCCTGACCCAATATGTGGCAGACAGGATTCGGCGCGATCTATTGCCGCATTTTCCAAATGTGGATGGGGTAGTGGCACTCAATCATACCTATGGTTGTGGCGTTGCCATTGATGCTCCCGCTGCCATTGTGCCCATCAGAACGATCCGCAACATTTCCCAAAATCCCAACTTCGGGGGAGAGGTACTGGTAATCGGCCTCGGCTGTGAAAAACTGCGACCTGAGCGGCTGATAGAACATGAAGGTTCCATCATGTATATGCAGAATCCTTCCTTTCATGGTTTTCAGGATATGGTGGATGCTGCGATGGAACTGGCAGAACACCATTTACATAAACTAAATCTCCGCCAAAGGACAACCTGCCCTGCTTCCGACCTGGTGGTGGGGATGCAATGTGGCGGCAGCGACGCTTTTTCGGGACTTACTGCCAATCCTGCTGCGGGTTTTGCCGCAGACCTGATTGTGCGCGCCGGTGGCAGTGTGATGTTTTCAGAAGTGACGGAAGTTCGGGACGCAGCGCATTTGCTGGTTCCACGGGCAATATCCGTGGAGGTTGCCGAAGCGCTGATAAGAGAACTGGCATGGTATGACGAATACCTTGCTATGGGTAAAGCAGATCGCAGTGCCAATACTACTCCCGGCAATAAATCAGGAGGCCTGAGTACCATCGTGGAAAAAGCACTGGGATCAATCGCCAAATCAGGCACGAGTCCAATCACAGATGTACTGGCACCGGGCGAAAAAATCCGGAAAAAAGGATTGATATTTGCCGCTACACCCGCCAGTGATTTTGTCTGTGGTACACTTCAGCTTGCAGCAGGAATGAATCTCCACGTTTTTATGACGGGAAGAGGAACGCCCTACGGTCTGGCTATGGTGCCGGTGATCAAGGTGGGATCCAATTCGGCCATGAGCAGCCGCTGGTTTGACCTGATCGACTATGATGCCGGAACCATTGCGACAGGACAAAAATCGATTGAAGAGGCGGGCTGGGAGTTGTTTCACCTGATGCTGGAAGTTGCCAGTGGCAGAACAATTGTGGCAACTGACCGTCTGGGGCTGCACAATGACCTGGCTCTTTTTAATCCGGGACCGCTGACATAAAGTTAAATCGCAGATATGGAGTTACAACAGATTCGCCGGGCGCTGATGGATGGCCTGCTTTCTTTTCCGGTTACAGATTTTGATTCGACCGGCAGTTTTGATCCGGAAGGGTATATGGCCCGTCTGAAATGGTTTATGTCCAAAGATATATCCGCTGTTTTTGTTGCGGGTGGTACGGGCGAATTTTTTTCCCTGACGGAGGACGAATGCCGCCGGATTGTGGAACTCGCTGTGCCTGTGGCGGGTGGGCGAATGCCGGTGATTTCCAGTGTTGGTCGAAGTGTTTCAGAAGCGGTAACATTTGCCCGTATCGCCAGTGATGCCGGTATTGATGCATTGTTGCTGATGCCACCTTATCTGACAGAATGCCCGGCGGAGGGAGCCGTAGCGTATGCCCGCGCGATCATGGAAAATACAGACCTTCCGGTCATATATTACAATCGCAGCAACGGTGTGCTGGGAGCCAGACATGTCGAACAACTGGCGGCTGCATGTCCCAATCTGATTGGTCTGAAGGACGGGACAGGAAACATTCAGGAACTCAATGATATCATCCGCACCATGGGTGACCGCTTGGTGTATATCGGTGGTGTACCTACTGCAGAGATCATTTCCCAGGCATATCTGGCTATTGGCGTGAATACGTATTCGTCTGCTGTATTTAACTTTGTGCCTGATCTTGCTGTGCATTTTTATCGCGCCCTTCAGGTGGGCAATCAGGAGGTCGTAAACCTTATTTTGAAGGAGTTTTTTATCCCGTTTGTACGCCTGAGAGGTAAAAAGGCCGGATATGCGGTCAGTCTCATTAAGGCCGGCGCCCGTATTGCGGGGCGATCTGCCGGAGATGTGCGGCCCCCGCTGGTCATGCCCGATGATTTGGAGACAGAGATTCTGACAGGATTGATCCGGCAGGCGGCTCATCTTATATAATTGACCGGGGAAAATTGCGATGTTTTTTCCTTCTGTTTTGAATTGTGACAAAAATCTTATTGCTTTGTGGTGCAAAGTGCTTTGTAGTCTTTGAATTTAAAATTATCACTGTTATGAAAAAGAATAAAAGACTTCTCGGAATATTGACTATCGTAGCAATCATTCTGCTAATCCCGCTGGTTGCCATGCAATTTACAGACGAGGTAAACTGGACGGTTTTTGATTTTGTAGTAGCCGGTGCGCTTCTGCTTTCTACCGGGCTTGCGTGCGAGCTGGTCATGAGGAAAGTAGCCAAAATCGAATACCGTATTGCGATTTGTCTGGGGATATTGATTGTGTTGTTTTTCATCTGGGTTGAACTTGCAGTCGGGATTTTCAACAACTCTCCCGGGAGTTTGTAGGGTTATACATTTAGCTTATGCGGAGATAAGTTGCCACAGGACAATTTTTTTCTGAAAAATTCCTCCAAAATTTGTCCCAAACAAAAACCCTTATGTATAACCTACCCTATTACAAGGAAAAAGACCCGCAGGTAATCAAAGCGTTTATTGACCAGCATCCTTTTGCTTTTCTGGCCGGAAGTGATTCTGAAAATAAACCGGTAGCTACCCAGGTTCCCGTTTTTATTGAGGAAAAAGACAACCGGAAAATCCTGCGTGGGCATATCATGAAAAATACAGACCATCATAAAGCCTTTTTGCAGAATGAAAACGTGCTGGTGGTTTTTACGGGCAATCATACCTACGTAAGTGCAACCTGGTACAGCAATCCTCACAAAGCATCTACCTGGAATTATATGAGCGTTCATGCAAGGGGGATTATCCGGTTCCTCGATGATCTGGCGCTGGAAGACGTTCTCCAGAAGACTTCCCTCCATTTTGAGAAGGGCAATTCATCCTCACCTACTGTTTTTGAAAACCTTCCGAAGGAGTTTAAAGATAAAGTGATGAAGGCCATTGTAGCATTTGAAATTGAAGTGCTCGAAATGGACAACGTATTTAAACTAAGCCAGGACAGGGATGAGGAAAGTTATCACAATATCATTCACAGACTGAAATCACAGGACGAAGATGGACAGGTGATTGCCGGTGAAATGGAAAAAAGAAAAAAAGTGGTTTTCCCGGATGAAGGGAAATAAGACAATAAAAAAAGTTATCTTTTCCCAAAATCCTGCTGTCCATGAGTTCTGCGTTGCGAAAATTCTTCGACCATTATGCCCGGCTGCCCGATAATGTAATGGATGAACTGGTTGCAGGTTTTGAACGCAGGACCATCAGAAAGGGTGAATTTTTGCTGAGTCAGGGGCAGGTATGTGATAAGTTGTTTTTCGTTGAAAAAGGCTGTCTGAGGCTGTATTACATCGCAAATGAAGTGGAAATTACGGTGTGGTTTTCATTTGAAAACCATTCGGCGATCGAACTCTCGAGTTTTTAAGCGGAGCCCCATCCGATTATTTCCTCGAAGCGATTGAAGAAACCGAAATTTTATCCCTCCATAAATCAGAATTGCTGAGTCTCTGCGACCAGATGCCCGTGCTGGAAAAAACCATGCGCAGGTTCTGGGAAGATGTAATACAAAACTTGCTCACAAGATTTACGGCCCTGCAAAAAGATTCGGCAGAAAAACGCTACCTGAGTTTGATGAACCAGCCCGGCTATCTGCAAAGAATTCCTCAAAAATACCTGGCTTCCTATATTGGCGTAACACCTACCTCTTTAAGCAGAATAAGGAGAAATATCCGCTGATTCAGTACAAATAATCCCCTTCCGGAAATTATAATTGAGGATATGGAAGAAATGCGATAAATTCCCCGAAATGCTCAGGCACGTGTCCGGGCAATTACTTACAGGTGATATGAAAAGGATAATTCTGGTCTGGATTCTTTTTTCGGGGTTACTTTCGGTTTCTTACAGCCAGATAACCAAAGGAACCGTTGTCATTGATTCGATCTATTCCCAAAATCTGGAAAACAGATTTGGTGAAAAGCCCACACGGGAAGTTGCTGTTTATCTTCCGCCCGGATACAGAGAAAGTTCGCTTCATTATCCGGTCATTTATTTCCTGCACGGGTTTTCAGGAGATCATAAGATGCTTGCCTACATAACGGATATTCTGGATTACGCCATTGCTGCCCGGAGGATTCGTCCGTTTATCATGGTTATTTCCAATCAGAAGACCACTTATGACGGGAGTTTTTATAGCAATTCAGCACTTTTTGGCAACTGGGAAGACTTTACGGCCTACGACCTGGTAGCCTATATGGATAAAAATTACCGAACCATCGCCAGAAAAGAAAGCCGCGGGATTACCGGCCACAGCATGGGCGGATATGGCGCATTAAAAATTGCCATGCACCACCCCGACATATTCAGCACGGTTTATGCCATCAGTCCGGGCGCACTGACGATTGTGGCAGAATACGGCCCCAACAGCAACACTTTCAGGGAGTTATCTACCCTGCATACACTGGAAGCCGTCAATAATACCTATTTCGGAAAAGTGATGGTTGCTTTTGGCAGGTCGTGGTCTCCCAACCCTGAAAAACCTCCTTTTTACTGCGATTTCCCTTTCGAATATAAAGGCGATGAACTGATCGTTCATCAGGATGTGCTGGAAAAATGGTATGATAATATGCCATTGCATATGATTGATGAAAATCTGACTAACCTTCAGCAACTGAAAGCCATTAAAATGGATTGGGGCAGAAATGCCGGCGACAGGTTTACCTTGCAGTGCCAGATGTTCAGCCAGCGGCTGGAAAATGTGGGGATTACTCATTTTGCTGAAGAGTATATTGGCACTCACACAAGTGGAATTTATACAAAAGAAGGGCGTATTCCCCAGCAGGTATTGCCGTTTTTTGATTTTTACCTGGAGTTTGAGAAGGGAGAATGACGGATTAGAAAACGAATAAAAGCCAGCCCTAAACTAAACCACGAAATGACCCATCCGAAAACCGACATGCAGGAAGATTATATCAGCAGGATCAACAAAGTTTTTCAGTTTATTGACCAGAATCCCGATGGTGATCTCTCGCTCGAAGCGGTTTCCCAGGTTGCCTGTTTCTCTCCTTTTCACTTTCACCGGATATTTAAAACAATGACGGGAGAAACCCTGAATGAATACGTAACCCGGCACAGGCTCGAAAAGCTGCTTCATGGCTTTTTCATAGAAAACATACCCGTTACAGAAATTGCGCTTCAAAATGGGTTCAGCAGTAATTCGGCATTTACGCGGGCTTTTAAAAATTCTATGGCGTAAGTCCCACTGCATTCAGAAACCAGAACCCACACAGGTTTAGCAAGATCAGGCAAATCGAAAGCAAGAATGGACAAGCCTACCCCAGCATTGAACAATATATTTGTGTCATCGAAAACATTAAAATCTGGACAAAGATGAACGCAAAAATTGAAGTCAGGGAAGTCCCTGCCATGAATCTGGCTTATGTTTCCTGCATCGGCCACCTGAATGTGGAAAATGCCTACCATACACTCCTGCGCTGGGCTACACCCAAAGGATTGCTTGACAAACCCGGAGTCAGGATGGTGACCCTGTATCACGACAGTTTCAAAATTACCCACCCCGATAAGGTGAGAATCAGCGCCTGTATGGTTTTGGATCAACCGGAAAAGACAAGTGGCGAAATCGGACTGACGACCATAGAATCAGGAAAATGTATAGCCGGCAGCTATGAAATTACACTGGATGAATTTGAGAAAGCCTGGACAGGATTGTTTGTCTGGATGAATGAAAACGGGTATAAAAAAGCCGACAGAAACCCTTTTGAGATTTTTTACAACAATTTCCGGGAGCACCCTGAAGGCAAGTGTATCGTGGATTTCTTTATACCCATTGAATGACAAACTGCGTATATGCCTGTAAAATAAATTTTATCCGATGAAACTGGTAATCATTGCAGGGCCACCGGCAGTAGGAAAAATGACCGTCGGGCAGGAACTGGAGAAATTGACGGCCTGAAGTTGTTTCACAACCACATGTCGCTGGAACTTGTCAACAAGTTTTTGACTTTGGAACCCTCTATCTCACAAGACTCGATAAAGAAATCAGGTTTTCCATATTCCGTGAGATCGCCCGGAGTGATTTGCCCGGATTGATTTTTACCATGGTCTGGGCATTTGATATGAAAGAAGATGAGGAATACATAAACGAGATGATCGCCGTTTTTGCCGACCGTAACCCCGAAGTATTTATTGTCGAACTGAGCGCTGATCTCGATGTCAGGCTGATAAGAAACCGCCATCCGCACCGGCTGAGTCACAAGGAATCAAAAAATAACCTGGAGATGTCAGAGCGATCGCTGCTACATTCAGAGCAGGAATACCGGATGTTTTCACTGGAAGGAGAATTTCCCGATAAAAGGATATTTAAAATTGATAATACCCATATAGCTCCGGAAGAAGTCGCGCAAATGATTCAACGGGAGTTTGGGGTGTAACAACTGTTGCGGAAAACTCATTGTGGACTACGAAGTTTTTGCCTCAAAAGGTATAAAGACAATACCCAGAAACCCTATTATATGGGAGAAGAATTGTCTTCGGTGAAGGTAGATACCTTTCTTCTTGAGGGAGATAAAGATTTGCTTTTCCCTTTCCAAAAATCTGTGGAAAATGCCCGTACATACATCAAATCACTCAGGGACATACACATTTTTGAAAATGTCGGGCATGGAATAGAAACCTTTGGCCCGGCGCTTAAGTATATCAGGCAGAAATTATATTCAACCTGAAAAAATGAAAACAAAAAGGTGTGAGCAGGTTTTTGAGTCTTGTGTTGCGGCATAAACCTGAAGTAATTAATCTGAATCTCGATCAGAACGGCTGGGCTGATGTGGATGAGCTGCTCGAAAAAATGAAGGCCGGCGGAAAAGAAATCACTTTCGAAGAGCTGAAAGAAATCGTGGAAACCAATGATAAACAGCGGTTTAAGCTGGATATGGAACAAAACCGCATCCGGGCAAATCAGGGACATTCCGTTTCCGTTGACCTGGCGCTGGAAGCACAAATTCCCCCGAAATCCTTTACCACGGAACCGCTACCACCAATCTGGAAGTAATTCGGAAAGAAGGGCTGAAGAAGATGAGCCGACAGCATGTGCATTTGTCCATTGACAAAGAAACAGCCACAAAAGTGGGTTCCCGCCATGGGAAACCGGTAATTCTTAAAATTAATTGCGGGGAAATGGTAAAAGACGGGTTCAGGTTTTATCTTTCCGAAAATATGGTCTGGCTCACAGATGAGGTAGATCGGAAGTATATTATTTTTGAATAACCTCATGCAAAGGTGGCTGAATAAAATCACACTATCCGGGAACTTCGTTCGCCTGGAACCACTGGGAACGGAACATATTCCCGGTCTTATTGAAGCAGCGAAAGACGGAAACCTCTGGGAACTGTGGTACACATCCGTACCAGATGCGGCGGGTACGGAAAAATATGTCCATAAGGCTTTGACTGAGTACGAGCAGGAAAAATCCCTTCCTTTGCAGTGATCGATATAAAAATCGGGAAAAGTGATTGGCTCTACCCGCTATATGAATGCCGACACCGTCAACCACCGACTCGAAATCGGCACCACATGGTATGCAAAGTCCTATCAGAAAACCGGCGTAAACAAAGAGTGTAAATACCTCCTGCTTCAATATGCCTTTGAAAAACTGGGCTGTATTGCCGTAGAATTCAGAACTCACTGGCACAATACGCCATCACGCAATGCGATTGCTTCCCTGGGCGCAAAACAGGATGGCGTATTGCGCAATCATCTGATTGACAGTAAAGGTAATTACAGAGACACCGTCGTTTTTTCCATTCTGAACAGCGAATGGAACGCGGTAAAAACTTCTCTTGAGTATAAACTGGAAGTAATTAGTCGCCAAAAATAAAGTGGTTCCCTATCCGTTTACCCTCATAATTCTTTTCTAATTATTTTCATTAAGGGAGTAATCCTGACGAATAAAAAAGGCCTTTGTCCATCGCTCCTGTTGTGCAAAGAGCACAAAATTCCAGGCTGACAGAAATGTCAGCAAAAGAGTAATCGCATGATTCATGTTCTGGAATATTATTTTTAGTTCTGAATAGGCATTAACCTGAATACATATCCGGGGTTTTCAACAGCGATATAGATAAAACCATCGGGCCCCTGTTTTACATTTCTGAGCCTGCCGATATTTTTCATCAGTTGTTCTTCGCCGACTACCTTATCGTTTTGTATAATACAGCGGTTGAGGTAGTTGAAGCGGAGTGAGCCGACGAGCAAACTTCCTTTCCAGCCGGGGTAAAGATCAGATTCGACGAATGCCATGCCACAAGGAGCGATGGAAGGTACCCAATAATGAATGGGCTGTTCCATTCCTTCCTTCTCCAATAGTTGGGTAAAAGAAGTTCCGTCATAGTTGATGCCGTAAGAAATCACCGGCCATCCGTAGTTTGCTCCTTTTTTGATGATGTTGATTTCGTCGCCACCTCTGGGGCCGTGTTCATGTGCCCACATGACGCCGGTAGCACTGTTGAGGGTCAGACCTTGTGCATTGCGGTGGCCATAGGTGAAAATAGACGGTACGGCACCTTGCTGGCTGGCAAACGGGTTATCTTCGGGGATACGCCCGTCATCATATACTCTGTGAATTTTTCCTTTAGGGTTTTCCAGTGTCTGCGGATTTTCTTTCTGATTGGCGCGATCACTTGCTGTGAAAAACAAAAAGCCTTCGTTGTCGAATGCCAGCCTGGATCCATAGTGCCATTCTGCGTTGGTGTAAGGCCGTCCCCGGAATATTTCGAAAGGTTCGGTGAGCTGATTGTTGAGATAGGTGTAGCGATTGATGGCAGTACCGGAAATCGTATCACCTTTTTCGACCGTAAAGTCAGAATAACTGATATACAGCCAATGATTATTTTCGAAATTGGGGTGCAAAATAATGTCCAGTAATCCTCCCTGAGCGTCATATCTTACTTTTGGCGAACCTGTAACAACAGTCTTTTTGCCATTTTGATCTACGAGGTAGAGGATACCCTTTTTTTCTGTAACCAGGACATCTCCGGAAGGCAGAAAAGCCATTCCCCAGGGGTTATTTAAACCTTCGGCAATGGTATCAAGGCTGAAGCTAAACTGCTCTGTCTGGAAAGTATCGGAGGTGAGTTTGATTTCCTCAAAACCAAATTTTTCGACGTGAGCGATGCCAGTCTGAATATAATCGGCCAACTCTCCGATCTGGGCTTCGGTGAATACCTTGCCCCATTGCGGCATGCCGGCGGCTTCATAACCATTAGTAATGGATAAGATCAGGCTGTCGCGGTCTTTACCATGTTTCCATGTGCGATGTGCGAATGCCAGCATCTGTTCGCCATGACATCCCGAGCAATAGGTCTGGTACAAAGCGGTGGCCCGTACTATTGCACTATCCACAACTTCTTGCTGAATCTCTTCTCCGCCATTCTGATTATCAGACAGATTACAGCTTGTCCACAGGCAAGCATAAATCACACATAAACTCAAAAAAATAAAACGTTTTTTCATACTTCTCTGTTAGAATTGATGATAAATGCGGATACCTGATCTTCATCTATCGGGTATTTATTGCCGCTTGTAATTCGTTGATCATTGCCGGGACCAGGGCAAAAGGATCATAGGGAACATCCCGTACGAGCAGTGTTTCTACAGGCAAATATCCTTTATAACCACCTGCTCTGATAATCTTCACAAGCTTTACGTAGTCCGTTTTTTCGTCTGCACCTATTCCTCGTGGGCTTTCCTTAATCTGCCAGTTGACAGCGTAGGGGACAACCGCTGCAATATCTTTATAAGGGTCTTCGGTTTTAAAATTGCCGGTATCTACAATAATTCCTGCCCACGGGGAGTCCAATGCATTTAAGACATAGAGGCATTGGTCGGCGGTTTGGAGCATTTCGCCATGGTTTTGAATGCCGATTTTTACGTTATATTTTTCTGCATAAGGAAGCAACTCCTTATAGCATTCAATCATCCACTGCGCGGGTACTTCCCAGTTGTCCTCATAGCCTTTGGGAATAGCTCCTGCAAAAACACGCAACACCGGGGCGCCTAATTTTGACGCTACGATAATCCATTGTTGGGCTAAGACTACGCCTTCTGCCCTGACTGCGGAGTCGGGAGATGCAAAATTATTGCGTATCCCGGTACCGGTGATGGTAATTCCCAGTTCGGCGGCTCTGTGTTTCAGTTGCCGGATATATTCATCAGATGGTACTTCGGGATAAGTTGGGAAGAAATAAGCCGTAGGGTCCAGTGCTTTGATGTTTTGGGATGCGCACCAGTCCAATAAGTTAAAAAGCGTATAGACTTGCTGTTTGTCCCGCGAGTTTCTTGCTGAGAGGAGATCACTGAAGGAATAGGCATTCAATCCGGGTATAAGGTCGGGTGGGGGAGACTGTGTGACCTCCGGTTGACAGGAAAACCATGTAATTGAGATCAGCAGCATGAAAATCCGGGATTGTTTGCTCCGCAGTATTGCCATTATTGTTGGTGTTAACTTTTGCCAGGTTACAGCCCTTAATCCTGTGATTGATCCAGATATTGAATCAACTCAGACCATGTTTGGGAAGAAAAAGATAGTTTTTTGAAAAAATAGGAATCGATCAGATAACTTTAAGTCAACCAAAACTTTGAGTTATGCAAATACAATTTACCGAGCTGATCGATTCCCAGTGGGAAGTTATTGAAAAAATCATTAGCCACCATAAATCGCGCAAACATAAATTGCGCACGGAGGTCAATGCGATAGATTACGCGAAAACCACCCCAAACATGGTCTAAGTTGACCAGGTTTGATGACACAGGCTAATGAACACTCTCGTTTTCCTACGCACATACCACCATATCCCCAAATCTGGTGATGTGTATATGGCGGTTTCCTCCCTAATTTTTCAGCCGGTATTCTAATCTCTCAAAACTATTTTTATGAAAAAGCAATTGATAATCACAGTACTGGCCTGTTTGTTTACACTTCACATGACTCATGCGCAAATTGGGGTTCAGGGCGGTATGGTAGGAGTATTTGGGGAATCATTTCCTACCGCCGATGGACTCGATAAGCTGGGCGGAGCAAAGGGTTTTACCTTTGGCGTATTTTACAACGCACCTATTTCTGACAATCTCTCGGTTCAGCCTGCGATCAACTGGTTGAATAAATCCTGGAAAGACGAACTGGACGAAATTGAATTTACCCGAATGGTAGTAAACTATCTGGAGATTCCCGTTCAGATGGTCTATACAGCCGGTGAAGATAAAGGCTTTTTTGTCGGTGCAGGCCCTTCATTTTGGGTGGGTATGTCTGGTACACGAACTGTAACCATCGCTGCTGATACACAAACCTCCGGATATGCACTAGGTGAGCCCGATCAGGAAGGAAGATTTACACTGGGCGTGAATGCCATGCTGGGATATGCCCTGGAAAAGGTCGTTTTTAGTGTCAACTACGGACATGGCCTGACCAACCAGCCAGATGAAGCGCAAAACTTCGGAAATAAAAACCACCTCGCATTACGACTGGGTTTTCGGTTTGCCCAGTAAGCATTGCTGTTCTCTGGCCTCCACTTGCCAGTTGGCGTTTCCTGAAAAACAAGAAATACGGCAACTTTCTGCGCTTTCTTCTGTAAGTTTGAGGCAAAGTTAGGGCCGGGCCAATGAACACACCAGAAATACGTACGGTAAATGTTACCCGCTATGTAACACCTCTGCGCGAAGGCGGTTCGCTTCCGGCTATCGTAGAGGCCGACGACGATTTCCTCTATGTAATCAAATTTCGCGGAGCAGGTCAGGGCAAAAAAGCCCTGATCTCCGAACTCATCGGGGGCGAACTCGCACGTGCGATGGGGCTGAAGGTTCCTGAGCTAGTCTTTATGAACCTTGACAGTTCTTTCAGCTCGACCGAACCTGATGAGGAAATCCAGGACCTGCTGAAATTCAGCACGGGACTCAACCTCGGATTGCACTACCTCTCCGGGGCGATCACCTATGATCCCATTGTATCTGTAGCCGATGCCCTTACGGCTTCCAAAGTGGTATTGCTCGACAGCATGATTATGAATGTCGATCGCACCTGGCGAAATACCAATATGTTAAACTGGAACAGAGAACTGTGGCTTATCGACCACGGCGCAAGTCTGTATTTTCATCACACATGGGACAAGTGGCGCGAATATGCGGAAGCTTCATTTCCCGCTATCAAAAACCATGTGCTGATGATCCGGGCTACCATGCTTGAGGCTGCGGTGGAGGAGATTAAAAAAACGATCACTGAAGAAACGATCCGCGCGATTGTCTCTGTGATTCCTGACGACTTTCTTGAGGAAGATGACCATTCGCCCGAAGAAAGAAAAAATGTATATGCTGAGTTTTTGAACACAAAGCTCGCTAATATTGACCGACTAACCCGGGAGGCCGCCGATGCACGAAAAGCAGGTATATGAATACGCGTTTATTCGCCTCGTACCGAAAGTCGAGCGTGAAGAATTTCTCAACGTCGGGGTGATTCTTTTCTGTAAAAGGAAAAAATACCTCCGGGTAAAATTTCATATTGACGAAAACCGTATCCGTGCTTTTGCTCCCAGTCTTGATATTGAGGAGGTGAAAGATTATCTCCACACCTGGGAACTGATTTCAAATGGTAGCAAAGAAGGTGGGCCTGTGGCTCAGTTGGATCAGCCCAGCCGGTTTCGCTGGCTCACAGCCGTGCGTAGTACAGTGATTCAAAGCTCAAAAGTACACCCGGGGTTGTGTAGCGATCCGGATTGTGTGCTGGATGATTTGTTTAGCCGGTATGTGCTTTGAGTTTTTCCTGGCTTTGGGGGAAAGAACGATTACCTGCGCGCAGATAAGCCGAAGAGAGATATGCCGGGCATAAAAATTTGCCTGATTTTCTATGGTTGGTCATATAAAATCAGTCAAATTTTTATGGTAGCGTAAAATTTGTTATCTTTTGCTGAGAAAAATATGAAATATGATATCCCGAATACTGAAAGAGGCCATTGCCGGTCGTCTCACACAGTCGCAAAAAGTTTTGATTCTGTACGGAGCGCGGCAAGTCGGAAAAACAACACTTATCAGAGAAATATTATCGGAATACAACGGTCGGGTATTGGAAATTAATGCCGATCGACAATCCTATTCCGAGATACTTTCCAGCCGCGATTTTGATAAATTGAAAGGTTTAGTTAGTGGGTATGACTTGTTGTTTATTGACGAAGCTCAAAGATACCGGACATAGGGATCAATCTTAAAATTTTACATGACAGCCTTCCGAATTAAAAATCATTGTTACCGGATCATCTTCCCTTGACCTTGCCAATCGAATCAAGGAACCCCTGACCGGTCGCACCTGGACTTACCGTCTTTATCCGATTTCAGTGATGGAATGGAAAAATCATTCTGGTGAAAACGATTTTGAAATCGGCCTCAAGGTGGAAAATTGGCTACTTTTTGGATTGTACCCGGAAGTGCTTCTAATTGAAAACCATGGTGAAAGGCGTTCCTGGTTACAAGAGCTTACCAGTGCTTATTTGTATAAAGATATACTTGCTCTGGCTAATATCCAATATCCCGAAAAGTTGAGACAACTACTAAAGCTCCTTGCTTTTCAGGTAGGTAACCTGGTTTCGATTCATGAGATTGCCTCATTGCTACAAATAAACAGGGATACTGTCATTCACTATATTGACCTTTTGGAAAAAGCCTTTGTGATTTTTCGTTTGGGAGGATTTAGCCGTAAACTTCGAAAGGAAGTCACGAAGATGGAAAAAATATATTTTTATGATATGGGCATCAGAAATGCTTTGATTGAAAATTTTTCCCCGTTAGCGTTGCGAAACGATACCGGTGCACTCTGGGAAAATTTTTTACTAAGTGAACGCCGCAAAAAAAGAGAGTATCAGGCAATTTATGCAAACACCTATTTCTGGCGTACCCATTCCGGTGCTGAAATTGACTATGTGGAGGAACGTGACGGCCAGTTGGCTGGTTATGAATTTAAGTGGAAAACAGGGAAAGCCAGAACTCCGGCTACGTGGTTGGAGACTTATGAGAATGCTTCATGGTCTCTGATAAATCGCGATAATTTTTGCGATTTTATCTGCTAAACAGGCTACTCCTCCCAGTGAAAAACATCTTCCACAGCCATTTCAAATCCGTGGATTACACGAGATTTGATTTTGCCGCTATTGACTTTGACAGCGAGGGTATAAGTTTCGCCCTCCAGCAAATATTGCTCAATCGTCATGGCATCCGGGTCAATAATCCAGTATTCGGAGACCCCGTGGAGGGCATAGTCTTCAAATTTAATTCCCCGGTCGCGCTCGCGTGTAGCGTCGGAAAGAATTTCTGCCACAAAATCGGACGCCGGAAAAGCCGATTGTTTTAAGCCAAACTCCCGCGCTTTTTCATTATTCCAGAAACAGATATCCGGCTCGTAATCGTTGCGGGTCAGGCGAATCATTACTTTTTCGACGGCGACTTTTCCCAGTTTATGGTTATAAACATGAGGTACAAGAAAACGAATAATATTCGTGGACACCATCCACTGTCTTCCATAAACCGGCGAATGATAGACAATTTCGCCTAAAATAAACTCGGCTTTCCGGTTTTCATCCACATCTGCCCAGAAGGCATGGCGATGCGCCTGCTCTGCTTCCCATTCGGCCTGAAGGGTCTCCAGCAGCCGGGGCATTTCCGGAGATGCCATGATGGTTTTGATCAGATCGTTGGTCATAAAGTAAATATACGTAATTCTTACCAGATTGAGATTCACCCATTCCCGAATATTCGTGATTGAAGTGTGATTCGGCCTGTAGTAATTTGGTTGAATGAAACTATCTGGCTTCCTTATTGCAGCAGTCCTGGGACTCTTCAGTTGCGCTCAGACCCAATCTTCCGAATCCTATCCTGAATCAGGATTTGTCGAACCTATAACTGATAACATGAATCCATCCGACCCTTCCTTCAACCACAACCAGCCCAATGGCGGCGGCGGGCAACTGAGCATCCGGCAGGGACAGTTTTTTACCTATGCAGTTCCGCCAGGCTGGCGGGTTGCAGAAGACGGGCAGTTTGCCGTAGTGCTTGTCGCTCCCGACAATGCGGCTGTGACCATTATGGTGGGCAACAGCGGGCTTCCGGTCAACTACCCCCCCGGACAGTATGTGTATGAAAAACTAATGGGCGCGGGTTATTCCCAGCTTCAGCTTGGACAGCCCCGGCAGGGCACGCCGGTAAAAGGTTGCCAGTATGCCTACACATTTGACTATACCTATAATGTCAATGGCGTTCCCTGCCGGGGGCAGGCGACCTGCAGTGTGGCGCCTTCGTATGATGTTAGTACTATGGTTGTGACGTGTGCGGCTTCGCAGTCAAACCAGTGGGCATCTTATGCCTCTTGGCTGCCACAGGTGGCAGCGCAGTTTTCGGCCAACAATGGCGCAGCATTCGGTATGAGAGGAATCATGCAGCAAAACCTTCAAAACTCCATCGCCTTTGGCGAGGCTGCTAAGCAATACCGCGAATGGTCTCAGCAAAACTGGCAGCAGGTGACCGATCAGCGCAACCAGTCGCAGGATCGCAACAATTATCAGTTTCGTGAAAATATAGGCGGCGTTCAGACCTATACTAACCCTTACGATTCCCGGGCAGTTCAGCTTCCCGCTACCTACAACTACTACTGGGTCAACCGCCAGGGCGCTACCTGGGGCACCAACAACCCGGGCGAAAACCCCAACGATGGTTCCACTCAGGAGTGGATCAGGATGGAGAGACAGTAGGTAATTTCCTTTATCTTTCATTTGTATGGGTGAAAATAGAATAAAAGATATGATGGAACTCAATACCGATTGGGCGCGAACCCGAACTCCCGATATTTCGTGATTGAAAGATCTGTGGTATTCCCATAGTTTCGGGGGTATAATTTTAAGTTTATAACTACTTTTAATTACCCTCCAATGAAACCTACGCTTCTGCTGCTGTCATTTGGCCTGTTTTTTTCCTTTTTACCCGCTCAACAAACCTTTATCCGGGCATACGGCGATCAGCCGTTTAGTTCCTCTTCGGTCTTCATTCCGAATGATCTTGTAGAACTTCCTACCAGAGAAATTTTTATGGTGGCATTTCCCGGATTTATCCTGAAAACGGATACTGCCGGTAAACCTCTGTGGGTCAAACGCATAGCGAAGAGTGGGGCTACAATAACAAGTACATCTTATCCCCGACTTGCCGCTTTTACCGATAACAATGAGTATTATATAGCCGGGCAGATTAGTGCGGACACGGCTTTTGTCATGAAAACAGATTCTTCCGGAGCCTTGATCTGGGCAAAAAACTTTTCGGAAAAAAGTCTCTATCCTTACTGTATGACTACAACCAGCGATGGAGGGGTTGTTGTTGGATCTGTCTTCGAAAAGCCTAACCTTAGCCGGGATCCCATCGTGATAAAACTAGACAACAGTGGAAATGTAGAATGGCAGAAAAAATATGAAAATGTATTGGGATCTAATAGCGCAATGAGTTTTTATGAGGTAACTACCGATAATAGCGGAGAGTTGATTTTTTGTGGTGTTACAAACACCGGAACCAGCGGATTTTATGGCCCCGTCGTGGTGAAAACTAGCAGCGCCGGTGAAGTATTATGGGCCAAACTGGCAGGCACAGCCGTACAAGGCAATGCTGCCCGAAAAGTAGCCATTCTCAACAATGGCAACATCCGGGTCATGATCAATCGACCGGAAACCGCTACCTTATTCGGATACATGGACTTAGACTCGCAGGGCAATGCCATTTCCGGCAATGCTTATACAGCGACTGCGACTTCCGAATGCAGATTTGAAATAAACCCCGTCGGAGAAATGCTTATCAATATCGAAAATTCCGCCGAGGGAATCCGGCTTGCAGCTAACGGATCAGTGAAATTTGCCTATACTTATTTGCAAACGGCGATTAGCCCAGCCTTTTTTAGTCAGATTAAGCCCATGTTTAATGCCGATGGAAGTTGTACCTTTCTTGGTGCATATACTTATAGTTTTTTTGGTGACTGGGCCGGTGTTCTGGCAAAAACCTCTGCCATAGGAGAAACTTCCCCGGGCTATTTCTCGCCCTTTACAATCAATTTGGTGCCTTTTCCGGGCGGTTCTGCAAGCACAACAACGACCGTTACGCATACTGCAATCAACAATGAAATAGCAGTAAATCTGGTCATCAATGATGTACCGGCCTTCTACGATTCGCTGTTTACGACTTTCACAGCGCTAGACCCGGAAAAAATGTTCGATTTTTCCGTTTACCCTAATCCGGCAGGTGAATCGGTCGTTGTGGAAACCGAAGTTTTTGCCACAGAAAAAAGCGAAATTTTCCTGCTTGATGTGAGTGGAAAAGTGGTTTTTCATGACAAAGTTTTCTCTCCCGAATACACCATTCCACTATCCCATCTACCCTCAGGAATATACTTCATAAAGGCCATTTGCGGTGAAAAACTGGGTTTTCAGAAACTGGTGATCCGACATTAGAAAACACTCATACAACGAATTTTCGGGAGGCAAAACCATAGAATTTTGGTTAATTTTGACCTGACAAACACTTTAGCCATTTTCCTATGAAACGTTTTTATCTCCTGCTATTTCTCATTTGCTGTTTTTCCTATGCAAAAGCACAGCTTACCGTAACCGGCTTTACCAATTACAGCCTTCACGGCTTTAATGTTCTGGTCAATGACCAGGCAATCAGCCAGCACGCTGCCGCGACACAGCATGCAGTCAATTATCTCGATACCCTTTTACTAGAGATTACCCAGTTTGGCCTTGCGCCGGAGATCATGGACTCCCTGCTAGAGGTTCCCATTTTTATGGAATGGGCACTGACCACCGGCTCTGCCTGGTATCATCCCGACGTCAACTGGCTGATCCAAAACGGCTACAACCCTGCCAAAGCCAAAGCCGTGGAAATAGCCAACATCACCAATTTTGTCAACTGGTCAAAACAAAATCAGCCGCTTATGATTATGCACGAGCTGGCTCATGCCTATCACGACCGGGTACTGGGTTTTTCGTACAATCCGATTCTCAATTCATACAATGTAGCCATGAATGCCGGAATTTACAATTCGGTTCCTTATAATCCCGGCAACGGCAATGCCCCATTTAACCAGCCCGCTTATGCCAAAACCAATGAACGCGAATACTTTGCAGAGATTACCGAGGCTTATCTGGGCGAAAACGATTATTTCCCTTTTGACAGCACCGATCTGAAAACCCACGATCCCGCAGGGTATGAGGTGGTGAAGGATATCTGGAAATTGGGAAACGCCACCGCCCTGGAAGATCGGTTGGGTGAAACAAACCTCCGGATTTATCCCAATCCCACCCGCGAGTGGATACAGTTTGAGATTCCGGAAAAATTTACGGTTGCTCAGGTTGTAATAAGAAATCTTCTGGGAGTAGAGGTATTAAATATTTACTCAACAGCGTCTTTGTTTGAGGTGCATGATCTGCCATCGGGTTTATATATAGTAGATATTCACTGTAGCCCTGAAAAGGTTTTTCATGGAAGATTTTGGCGGGAGTAACTTTTGGCGGCATTTCTGCCGGACCTGCTTTATGGAAAGTATAATCTCCCAAATGGTTGGGTTATTTCAAAATGGCTACTGACTTACGGTGACCGTAAAGTCATTTTGTATCAAATATTCCCTGTCAATTTCGATTCGCCGGATAAGACCGCGGTTGGTTTTTCGTACGATGTCCCAACTCAGGTTTTTCAGGGTGTCGGCATCAAAAATGTATATCCACTCTTTTTTGTCATCCAACAATACCGATTCCCAGCAGGAGCCGGGGCCTGCCCCCCGGGTAAAGGTTTCTCCCTGTCCCAATCCACCAGTAATATTATTCACCGGATTATATTCCCCAATAGCAGTATCGGGATGATTCCAGTAAAACTCAAACTGGATTCTGGCAGTAGTTTCATTTTTGACCGTCAGCCCATTGTGGCTGTTTTTCGTGCAGTTTTCGTCAAGCTCACAGGTTGTAGCCATGAACACAGGCATTAGCAGAGACAGGATAAAACGTTTCGTTTTCATAATGAAAGGGGTTATTTACTTATAACGAAATTTTACCCCGAATGTACCTTTATGCGGACCCGGGGAGAACACTTTTTCTCCCGAATACTCGTGATTGAAAGCCGTGAATAAAAAACGGAGATTGGGTAAGCATTTTAGGTTTTTATTGATTGTAATATGAAAAAACGATATTCCGTCTTTTGTTGGCTTATCCTGCTGGCAGGCTCTCTTTTCGCTCAGTCTGACTGGCTTCCGATAGGCCCCTTTGGCGGCGAAATCCGCAGTGTATGGCAGGTCGGCAGCGATTTGCTCGTCGGCACGGGTGCAGGCATTTACAAAACCTCCGATGGAGGGCTTACATACAAAGAACATTCCCGCGGGATACCTTCCGGTGACATCATTTCACTTTTTGCTTCCGGAAATACTTATTTTGCCTGTATCCGCGACAAAGGCATTTACACCAGTACCGATGGCGGCGTAACCTGGGCACTTTCTCGAAAAGGAAGTTATCTCCGGCAGGACGGTTTTGGACGTTCTGACTTTCAGCAGGTGGGTAACAGCGTATTTGTGCGAGGATATAATGTGGATAGCCTGTATTTTACCGACAACGGCGGTCAAAGCTGGACTTCAAGAAAAATTGACAATAGCTTATTTAACAATACGTATTCCGCGGGAAACAGCCTGTTTGCTTACAGCTTTAATGCTTTGGGGGCGCAGGCCGGTCTTTACCGTTCCGATAATCAGGGGCAAACCTGGAGCTTAAGCGCTGGCGGAATGCCACCCGGAACTTTTATCGCCTCCGTGCTGACCAGAAATGATACCCTGTTTGCCTTAAATAAGCACATTTGGCGGTCCGTTGATGGTGGTGCCAATTGGGTGCAAATGACTACCGATACCCTTAAAACCCCCACTTACAATAATACCTTCAGTCCGGAATGGTTTACTTATGATGACACTTATATCTGGGGGCAAAACGGCGGCAACGCAGATCTTACGCTGGCTCGCTGGAAACAGGGAGATTCGGGCTGGAAGCCGGTTAATAGTGGCCTTAATTCACTGGGGAATACTCATATCATCTATTCGCATGGAGGAAAAACCTACCTTAGTCGAAAGGAGGGGCTGTATTCTACCAGTCAGGCTGCCGTGAACTGGACTTTGGCATCCCTCACAGGACTGAATGCCATCCCCGTCAACGATATTTTCGTGGAAAACTCCCTCGCACTTGCAACCAGCGCCCCCCAGTTTCTGAATACCACTGACCCCGGGACACAATGGACGCAGAAAAACCCGGTCAATATAATTGATGATCAGCCTTTTACAGTATCGCAAAGATAGGTGGTAATTATATTTTGGGCGTTAAGGATGTATTTGGAGTACTCGAAACCTATGCCTCCACAGACCAGGGAAATACCTGGACAACAGCCAGCAGTAATGTGTATGATATCGCCCCGGCAGCATCATTTTTGGTTAGGGGAGACAGTCTGATGATTTACGGTTCGTATGGTGGAACACCGGCTGCGTATATTGCCGGAAATACAGGCCAAAAGATACAAGATATCAGCAGCGGTCTTTTTGGTTGGTCATTTGATGATGGCGTTCCCTCCATGACCGTACACAAGGGCGATTTGTATTGTGTGATTACAGGTTTTTCCAGTCCATTTACTAAAATCAGGAAATGGAATTTGCCATTCGGAACATTTTGGGAAACCGTAAAGGAAAAGATTGACAACCAGTTTTGGTGCTTACGCCATCTCTTCCTGGAAAGATAAACTTTACCTCGGCATGGCCGGCGGAGGCGTGAAAGTATCGGATGACGACGGCGCTCATGGACTGATTTGAATGGCGGACTTTCAGGTGAGACGCCTAATGCATTTCACCCCGCCGGAGATTCACTGCTGATGGCTACCAGTGGGGGAATATTTGTGCTGGAATCGGGAAATAACACCTGGGAAAACCTTTCGGAAAATCTCCCGGTAGGCGATATCCGCAAAATTCAGGTTTCTCCCTGGTATATCTGGGCTTTGACAGAAAATGGTGGTGTCTGGCGCTGCCCCGCTTTGCAGGAGTGGATGTAGATGAACTGTCTTCGCTGGAAGTGAATTTTACCCCAACCCCGTAGAAGATATTCTAACCGTAGAACTACCTTTTGCATCATCCGCTACGCTTACACTTTTGGATGTTCAGGGAAAAAGAATCCATCAATGGACATTTTCCGACACGAAAATCACCTTAAATCTGCCTCCTCTGGATGCAGGCGTTTATCTGTTAAAGATCGAGCAGGGAGGGCGGAGTACCGTGAAGAAAGTCGTCATGGGCGGAAATAACCGATGATTTTTGTATCTTGCAGCAAAGCAGGATATCATGGGCGAAAAAGCACTGGCAACCTACGACATCAAAGAATACCTCCGCTTCGAAAAGGAAGCGGAAATACGGCATGAGTTTCACAACGGGGAGATTTTTGCGATGGCCGGAGGGACACCCAATCACAGCATATTGGGGGGCAATATTGTCACCGAACTCAACCTTCGGGGCAGATCAAAAGGATGCACTGTTTTTAACGGCGATGCCCGTATCCGAATCCAAAACTTCAACCGGTTTCTTTATCCGGAAGCATCCGTAGTATGCGGCGAAGCAGAATTCAGTCGGGAAGATCCCAATTCCGTCGTCAACCCTATGCTCATTGCAGAAGTTCTCTCCGAGTCTTCGGAAGCTTACGACCGGGGCGCAAAATTTATGTACTACCAGCAGATTCCATCTTTCAGGGAATATATCCTCATTTCCCAGCTTTATCCGGTGGTTAATATTTTTTACAAAAAAGATAATGCTATTTGGGAAATGCAGACCATTATCGGCCTTGATGGTGAGTTTGAGATTCGCACCTTAGGCGGTAGCGTGAAGATGGCCGACCTCTACCACAATACCCGCGATCTTGCCGATCCCCTGGCTTAACCGATCACTATTTACAAACTAGCAATACTACTATGATCAAGTTTTGTCTATCGCTGGCAATTTGCCTTATTTTCACTTGTACGCTTTCTGGGCAGATGAATAACTATTTCCCCGTTCAGGTAAAAACAGAAAATGGCATCATTGAAGGAAATTATGATGTAGCAACAGGTATGCAGTTTTACCTGGGAGTACCTTTTGCCCAGCCTCCGGTGGGAAACCTTCGCTGGAAGGCGCCTCAGCCGCTTCAAAACTGGGAAGGCGTGCGCGAAACCAAAAAGTTTGGCCCCCGACCTGTGCAGGGAATCGTTTTTGGCGATATGAAAAGCCGTTCTGACGGCCTCAGTGAAGATTGTCTTTATCTCAATATCTGGACTCCTGCCAACCGCAATACCAAAAACCTGCCGGTACTGGTGTATTTTTTTGGCGGAGGATTTGTGGCAGGAGACGGTTCGGAAGGCCGCTACGATGGTGAAAGTATGGCTAAAAAGGGAATCGTAGTTGTAACCGTTAATTACAGACTAAATATTTTTGGTTTCTTCGCACACCCCGAGCTAAGTGCCGAAGCTCCCTATAAAGCTTCCGGAAACTACGGACTCCTCGACCAGAATGCCGCACTTCAGTGGGTGCAGGACAATATTGCCGCTTTTGGTGGAGACCCCAAAAAGGTGACGATAGCAGGAGAGTCTGCCGGATCTATCTCCGTAAGCGCACAAATGGCGTCACCATTATCCAAAAACCTGATTGCAGGTGCAATCGGAGAGAGTGGGGCAGGCATTCATCCGACCCTTGCTCCTGTTCCGCTGGCAGAAGCAGAAAAAGTCGGGCTGGATTTTGCCCAAAATGCTGGTTACCCCACCCTGGCCGAACTTCGCGCGCTGAGTACCAAAGATGTTTTTGAAATCTATCAGGAGTCCCGCCGCTTTGGTTTTCCTACGGTAATTGACGGATATTTTTACCCTAAAACCATTCCCGAAATCTTTAATGCAAAAGAACAGGCACAGGTACCGCTTCTTCTGGGCTGGAACTCTGCTGAAATCCCCGGAATGGCTTTTATGCAGGGGCAACCTTACAACGAAGAAAGTTACGTCAGCAAGGTAAAAGAAGCCTATCCCGACGACTATAAAAAAGTGCTCAAACTCTATCCGCACAGTTCAGAGAAGGAAATCGAACTTTCAGCTACTGCGCTGGCATCTGACCGGTTTATCGCTTACAGCACATGGAAGTGGTTTGACCTTCACCGGAAAAACAGCAGCCAGCCGGTATATCGTTATCTTTATAGCAAACTTCGCCCTCCGCTGGTTGACCAGGAATCCATGCCCGGCCTGGCAGGTGGTACGGTAAGACGCGATGCCAATGCACCAGCCATGCCCGCACCGGTCGGAGCACCCCATGCCTGCGAAATCGAATACTGCATGGGCAACCTGCATCTGGTTCACGATTATGCATGGACCGAAGAAGACTACAAAGTTTCGGAGACGATGCTCAGCTATTTTGCCAATTTTATCATTCATGGCGATCCCAACGGAAAAGACCTGCCCAACTGGCCCTCAGCGCAAAAAGACGATCCTAATCCTGCGGTGATGATTATTGATGTAAATTCTTCGTCAGTAAAAGCTAAGGAAGATGCGCGTTACCTGTTTCTGGATAAAGCGTATGGCAATCAGTGATGCCGGGACAAAAGTTTCTGAAAACTTACGCTTACGAAGATTCGGGATTGATTGTGTATGTGCTTCCCGTTAGTATTGGATGATGGTTTGGTAAAAGATATTTTCCGCGATCTATGTCCAAAATACGTGTTGCTGCTTTTGATGATCATCCTGCCGTGAGGCAGATGCTGGAACTGCTTATTGATGCGCAACCGGACATGCTGTGTGTAGCAGTATGGCCGGATGCGCGTGATCTGATAAACCGGGTGGAGAAAGCTGCTGCGGATGTGCTGGTAATGGATATTTCTATGCCTGGTATGGACGGTATTGAGGCCGTCAGGCAGATCAGGTCAAGATTTCCCGGGCAGCGGATTCTGATGCAGACGGTATTTGAGGACGAGGAAAAAATATTTGACGCAATTTACGCGGGCGCTTCAGGGTATATTTTGAAAAACTCGGGAAATGATGCGATTATCCAGGCGATCCGCGACGTGAATGCGGGCGGTTCGCCCATGACCCCCAGTGTGGCAGCGCGGGTTCTGGAGAAATTCCGGGTTATCAGGCCGGAAATTCCCCAGACAGAAGATTACCAGCTTTCAGTGAGAGAAAAAGAAGTGCTCACCCTGCTGGTAGAGGGATTGAGTTATAAGATGATCGCCGGAAGGCTCGACATCAGTTTCCACACAGTGGATGCGCATATCCGAAAGATTTACGAAAAACTCCATGTCAGAAGCATGGGAGAAGCCGTGAGCAAGGCCATAAGGAAGAAGATTGTGTAGGGGGAGGTATGTGAGTGGTAGTAGGGAATGATTTTTTTGTTTATTTTTGAGTAAATCGTCGGACATGATCCAAAGACTTTTTCTCAAAAACTTTCTCAGCCTTCCTTCAGCAATTATTTCTCTGAAGGATATAAATCTGCTCATCGGCCCCAACAATTCCGGGAAAAGTAATCTGCTCCGGGCCTTTGAAGTATTGGGGAGTTTTTTCTCAGAAGAAAATGAAAAAACTGAGTTTACTTCTGCCTGGGCACTCCGACAATCGTTTAACCGGACAGGCGACTGGGTAACACTGGGCGTTGAAGGAGAAGAAAACGGAGAAACATGGATTTATGCAATCGCCTTTCGACCTGGAAAAACAACCAGCCCCGAATTTGTAGAAATCGCCGGAGTGCCGAAAGCAGGATTTGATGCCGATCTTCAGCTTACTGATCCTGAGTGGTTGAAGATTAATGTTGATAGAATGTGTATTCATACCTATGAAGCGCCATTCCATTTAGGTGATGTTGCCTTTTTACATGTGTTTAATAACCCTTATAATACTTTTGCTTCAACTTTTGAAGCTACAGTGCATTTTGATGAGGGATCAATAACCGCACCTACTAATGTTAGGGACAGGGGTCTTATTAATCGTCCGGCCCAGCTCCATCTATGGGGAGATACCCTATTCATCAACAGTTCTTTAAATGATGCTTTCGCTCACATTCGCATTCACTATTTTTTCTCACGCCAGTTTTTGAGGGAAAGGGAAGCGAAATTTACAGATCAGTTAAATGACGACGGCTCCAATCTGGTTCCTTTTTTATTTTACCTCGACCAAAATCACCCTGCCCGGTACAAGGCAATGTTGGATGACTTGAAATGGAGCCTGGGAGATATAGAAAATGTAAGGACTCCGCTGGATAAAGATAATAAACTCACACTCAGGTTTTTTGATGCCAATGGAGCGGATTATTCGGTAAACGAGGTGTCTGAAGGAGTAAAATATTTTCTGGCATTTTTGGCTATTGTTCACCAGCCCAATCCTCCTAAAATTCTGCTGATAGAAGAACCCGAAAACGGAATTCATCCGCGACGGATTAATCAACTGCTTGACTACCTACAACGCCTTGCAGAAGACAGAGGTATTCGAATTATTCTGACCTCACACAGCCCTGTGGTACTGGATCATTTTGAGGCAGATCCTTCGGCAGTATGGGTATTTGACAGGGAAGAAGGCCGAAGTGTGATCCGGAATCTGAAGCGGGATATTCTGTCGGTTCAGGAAGAAAATTACCATGAAGCTACGGGCGAACCTTCAAATGGGTGGGAAACGCTTTTGGGCGAAAAGTGGCTGTCCGGTATTCTAAACGGTGTTCCGAATGACTGAGATTCGTTATACACTTCTGGCCGAGGGTTTTGCTGAACTTGGATTTATACCTGAAATCCTGAATCAGATCGGTGGCGAAAAACATCGCTGGATTAAGTCTAAACTAAGTATCCCGAAGCCATCCAACCGGAATCGGGTCTTAGCCAAACTCTGTGATTTTTCAGAAACGTCTCTGCTCCGTAATAAAGAAGATCTTCTTATAGCCGGAATTGATCTTGATTATCCTGAGACAAATGCCGATATGCCTTTATGGAATGAGGAGCGGAAAAAAGTAGTCGGGAAACTGTCTGGAAAAATACCCGTTGATAAAGTAGTTATTTTTATACCTATACAGGCTATAGATTATTGGTTATTGTATCTGCAAGACTTGAACCTTTCCGCAAACAGTGCCGAATCTAAAAAACGAGAGGAGGTTAAGAAGCTTGTTTATGAGAAAAGGTTTGACGGAACCTCTATGCAAAGAAGAGCGAAAGAACTTGCTTCGAAACCTGGAGGATCGGAATTGTTAATAAAAAAATCCCGCAGCTTTGCCCGTTTCGCCGGAGAAATAAACCGATTCCTCTCCCAATTAAAAAAGTAATTCGTACTATTCATCATTTGTTTTCCTGCATGCATTCCTTAAATTGGCAGTTTCCGTAAACTACACGCATGAGCGAAAACTTCCAGACTGCAATTGTATTACTGATCGTAGGGATGATCACAATTTTTGTGGTGCTGTCGCTGGTAGTCCTCTCCGGCAATGCGCTGATCAGGCTTGTCAACCGCTATTTTCCCGAACATTCTCCCCCCAAACCAGCTTTCCCTCAGTCTGTTTCCTCCCCGCCGATAACTTCCAATACGCTTGCTGCGATTGTCGCTGCGGTAGATATCCATACAGGCGGGAAAGGGAAAATTACTTCTATCGAAAAAAAATCATAATTCATTTTTCCCGCATAACCCTCACTCATTTCCCTGAGAAATTATGGCTAAAGAAATAAAACTCTGCCTGGTGTACCGCGATATGTGGCAGTCTGCAGGCAAATATGTCCCCCGAGTCGATCAACTCACAAGGGTCGCAGGGCCCATTATCGAAATGGGTTGTTTCAGCCGCGTAGAAACCAACGGCGGCGGATTCGAACAGGTAAACCTTCTTTTTGGCGAAAACCCCAACCGCGCCGTTCGCGACTGGACTCAGCCGTTTAATGACGCCGGCATACAGACGCAAATGCTGGAACGCGGCCTGAATGCACTTCGGATGACTCCTGTACCGTCCGACGTACGAAAGCTCATGTTTAAGGTGAAAAAAAAGCAGGGAACCGATATCTCCCGGTCTTTTGACGGACTAAACGACGCCCAGAATATCAAAGACTCTATCCGCTATGCCAGAGAAGGAGGAATGATCGCCCAGGCAGCGCTTTCCATTTCCCACTCCAAAGTACATACTGTCGATTATTACCTCAACCTGGCGTTTGAACTGATAGAGGCAGGTGCAGATGAAATCGCTATCAAAGATATGGCCGGGGTGGGCCGCCCCGCTTCACTCGGCAAAATTGTCGCAGGCATCAAAAAACGACACCCCAACATGCTGGTTCAGTACCATGCGCACTCCGGCCCGGGTTTTTCCGTCGCTTCGGCGCTGGAAGTTGCCCGCGCAGGCGCCGACATCATCGATGTGGGCATGGAACCGCTTTCCTGGGGAACCGGCCACGCCGACCTGCTTACGGTTCACGCCATGCTGGAAGACGCGGGTTTTCTGCTCCCCCCCGTCAATATGGAAGCGTATATGGAAGTGCGAACCCTGACGCAGGAGTTTGTGGATGATTTCCTGGGCTATTATATCAGCCCTTCCAACCGCCTGATGAACTCGCTGCTAATCGGTCCCGGCCTGCCGGGAGGGATGATGGGCAGCCTCATGGCTGACCTTGAGCAGAATATATCGAGCATCAACAAATATCTCGCAAAGGAAGGCAAGCCCGCAATTACCGAAGATGGGCTTCTGATTATGCTTTTTAATGAAGTAGAGCATATCTGGCCCATCCTGGGTTATCCTCCGCTGGTAACGCCCTATAGCCAGTATGTCAAAAATCTCGCCCTGATGAATGTCATGCAAATGATCAAAGGCAAGGAGCGCTGGTCAATGATTGCCGACAATGTGTGGGATATGCTGCTGGGCCGTACAGGCAAACTCCCCTCGCCTCCCGGCGAGGAAATTGTGGCTCTGGCCAAAGCACAGGGAAAAGAATTTTTTCACGGCAATCCGCAGGATTTGTACCCCGATGCACTTGATTCCTTCCGGCAGGAAATGGACAAAAACGGCTGGGACTACGGACAGGATGAGGAAGAGTTGATGGAACTCGCCATGCACCCCGAACAATACCGCGCCTATAAATCGGGCAAAGCCAAGGCTGAGTTTGAAGCAGATATCGCAAAAAGAAAAACACCTAAGGTAGAAACACCCGCAGCAGAAATTCCGGCCACAACACCACCGGCTGCAACATTCTACCAGCCCAAAACCATGAATATTCGGGTGAATGGAGAGGATTTTGTGGTTTCGGTTTCTTATGACGATACACCACCCGTAAAGGAAAACGCCAAACCTTCGGATGTATCTTCGAAACCCACCACCAACGGAACCGCAGCTTCACAGGAACTGAAATCTATTCTTGCGCCGCTGGAAGGGAAATTTTATCTGACAAAAGATCCTTCCGAAAAACCCGTAAAACCGGGCGATACTATCAGCAAAGGTGATATCATCGGTTACATCGAATCGATGAAAATGTATAATGCCATTGCCTCTGACCAAAGCGGAAAAATTGTGGAAGTCTGTGTGGCAAATGCTACGCCTGTGGAGGAAGATGATGTGCTGATAAGGATACAATAGGCATGGAACTACTGGAAAAACTCTGGGAAATGACCGCATTTGGCGAGTTGTTTTCTTCGCCCGGAACCATCCTTATGCTGGGTATTGGCTTTTTGCTTTTATATCTGGGCATCGGGAAACAGTACGAGCCGCTGCTGCTGGTGCCGATTGCCTTTGGGCTGTTGCTCGCCAATTTTCCCGGCGGGAATATGGGAATTGTACCCTCGACCGATGAAAACGGGATCATGCACATGACCTTGCTGGAGATCGCGAAGGACTACGGGATTATGAATTTTGTGTATTACGCGCTGATAAAAACCGGTTTTTTGCCGCCGGTCATTTTCATGGGCGTGGGTGCGTTGACAGACTTTGGCCCCATGCTCCGCAATCTGCGGCTGGCATTTTTTGGGGCGGCTGCCCAGATCGGGATATTTACGGTTATGTTTGGTGCACTGGCTGCGGGTTTCAGCCTGAAAGAAGCTGCTTCCCTCGGTATCATCGGCGGTGCCGACGGGCCCACGGCCATTTATACCACCATTTTACTTGCGCCCCATCTCCTCGGGCCGATAGCGATCGCGGCTTATTCCTACATGGCGTTGGTACCCGTCATTATTCCTCTGGTAGTGCGGTTGACGGTAAGTAAAAAGGAATTGCAAATCCATATGAAGCAAATGGATAAACAATTCCCCAATCAGACGCCGATCAAAAATCTGCGGGCAGTAAAAATCCTTTTCCCCATTGTACTGGGGACGATCGTATCGCTGCTGGTGCCTTCCTCCGTACCCCTTGTGGGCATGCTTCTGTTTGGCAATCTGGTAAAAGAAATCGGTACCAGTACTGAGCGGTTGCACCAGGCGGCTTCCGGGCCGATCATGAATGCTGCGACGATTTTTCTGGGGCTTTCTGTCGGGGCGACCATGACTGCGGAAGCGTTTCTGAATTACAAAACCATCATGATTGTAGTAGGCGGATTTTTAGCATTTGCCATCTCCATTGCCGGAGGAATTTATGCGGTGAAGATATACAACCTTTTTTCCGCCAAAAAGATAAACCCGCTGATAGGTGCAACCGGCCTGAGCGCTGTGCCCATGGCTTCAAGAGTGGCCAATGAACTTGCGCTGAAGGAAGACCCTTCCAACCATATCCTGCAGTATGCCATGGCGAGCAATATTTCGGGTGTCATCGGCTCGGCGGTTGCGGCTGGCGTATTGATTTCCTTTTTGGCTTAAAGAATGTAAAAAACCTATTTTTTCACTTTCGGGGCCTTTTTCCAGGAGGCATACATTTCGCTGTCAAGGTCAAAAACCAGGAAGAGTTTTTCATTTTTCTTAAAAGTATGGGTTTCTGTAAACACACAGTCCACACTATAATTATTGTCGATCGTGTGTTCTTCCCAGGTTCCCTGGTATTCCGCCATATTTACGACCCGTAATTCGTGAGTGCCCTTTGGGACTGAAACCGAAAATGAGTTTCCTTTGGTTTGTAAAGCTTCTGAGGACGCGCCCAGTTCTTCACCATCCACAAACACAATACACTTGGTGTTGTGATCGTAACCGGGTTCGACATTCATAAATTTAAAATTGACCGAGAGCGTTACATTTTGCGCAAATGACAGGGAGCAAATGAACAGGGTAATCAAAAAAAGACTGGTTTTTTTCATAGTGATTGGAATCGATAAATGAATAGAGACTAATGACTCTAATGGGTCATTTTCAAATCAAATGTAACGGGATTTCGGAGATTTTCAAGAGGAACTGATCCAGTCTGGAAAATAATTTTCGCCTTTTGTTTACAGCTTGTCTTTTCACATGAAACCAGCGAATGGGATCCTGTAAAACGGTTGATTTTGGGTATTCATTCAGGTGCACATGATGTTCTCCAAAGGTGGCCCGTGATACTTTTGTGATTTTTGAGTGAAGAATCTGTGAAACCATATTTGCTGTTTTGTAAGTGGAAAGACATTCTCAACGTGTGTTTTGTAGCCAGTTTTACATGCAACTAAATCCTGAATACATGAAACAACTGATATATCTATGTTTTTTAGCCACTCTGATGTTTACGGCTTGTATCGGAGATGATATTATTTTCGATTTTGTCGGAGCATCGATAAGAGTTACCAACCCGCTCGACAGTCTGGCTGTGGGCGATTCGCATGCCTTCGAAGCCGTTTTCTTCAACGAAGTAGGAAACGAAGAACCCGCGACTTTTGGCTACAGCAGTATTGTGCCTGACATTCTTTTGATCAGCGAAGATGGCGTTGCTACGGGCGTTTCTCCCGGAAATGCGGTAGTAAAAGTTGTGGCTTTTCAGGGAAATGAGGCCGTAGCGATGGACAGCTTTTCGGTAGTAGTAGGTACGAAAACAGTCACATCCGGAGCCAACTCCCGTAGCGGGGTGATTAAAACAACCAGCAGTTATCTGCTTACGGGTAGTTTTGTGCTTAGCCAGCAGGGCCAGAATCTGGTGCTGGAACTGGGCAGCGACTACGAGGCGTCCACGGCACTTCCCGGATTGTATGTGTATCTTACCAACAATGCCAACACAAATGTAGGCGCACTGGAAATCGGAGCCGTAAAGGTCTTTAAGGGGGCGCATTCTTATGTGATTCCTGAACCCGCCCAGCTCTCCGGCTACAAATATGTACTATACTATTGCAAACCCTTCAGCGTCAAAGTCGGAGACGGTGAAATCAAATAACAGAATATGAAGAATGGTATTTCTTTTATCCTAATAATAGCCACCCTCGGTGTACCTTTGGTTTTCGCCGGAGGCGGATGGCCGCAGGAAAAGGGTCATGGGTACTTTAAGGTTTCCCAATGGTGGCTGATCTCCAATCAGCATTATACAGATGCCGGACTGATTGACCCCAATGTGACCAATAAAATCTTTAATTCCAGCATTTATGGAGAATATGGTTTTACTTCAAGGCTTACAGGAATCGTGTATGCCCCGTTTTTTAGCAGGGCCCTGTTCAATAATATCCGGTCTGGCACTACCAGCGAAATCCTCGTTCCGGGAGAAGCGATTAATTCTTTTGGAGATACTGATATAAGCCTCAAGTACGGCCTTACACCCGGAAAAGCCATAGCAGTAAGTGCTACACTGACGCTGGGGCTTCCTCTGGGAAATTCCAGCGGAGGTTCGCAGGGCAATTTGCAGACTGGCGACGGAGAGTTTAATCAACTGATACAGATTGATGCAGGGAAATCCTATAAACTTTTCGGAAAAAATGCTTACGCCAATATTTACGCGGGCTTTAACAACCGTACGAAGGGCTTTTCTGACGAATTTCGGTTTGGAGCAGAGACCGGTGTACAGTTGTTTGATAACCGATTGATTGCCCTGGTGAGAGTGTATGGGGTGAAATCATTCAAAAACGGAACCCTTGGCAATGCTGCCACGGGTACCAGTATATTTGCCAACAACAGCGAGCATATTTCGGTATCACCTGAGGTTGCGTGGAAATTTGGCAAAAACTGGGGCATATCTGCCACCGCAGCCGGGGCGGTGTATGGGCGGATCATTTTTGCCAGCCCGTCTTATTCTGCTGGTGTTTTTCTGACGATATAGCATATAGTCAGGCAGTTCGTTCTGATACAATCGTTGTCCCAAAGGCTTGAAAATTCGCAATAAATTGGTTATTTCGGATCACTTTATGCGTATCATAGCTGTAATTGTCCGGTATTTCTGGGTGGTAATGCTCATCGGCCTGGTTGCCGGTTTGTTGTGGCCTGTGTATAGTCTCGCATTAATGCCGCTGCTGGAACCGGCGCTGATTTTGCTGCTGTTTCTGGTGTTTCTGAAAACAGACTTTCTGGAAATTTTGCGAGGAATCAGCAACTTCAGGCTGATGGGATTGGTTGCCCTGATGTTTTTGATCGTTATTCCCGCAGGTGTATTTTTTCTGGTAAAACCATTTGATTCCCATCTTGCCCTGGGGCTTTTGTTGCTTACCTGTATGCCCTCGGGCACGGCTACACCTGCGCTTACCGATCTTATGAAGGGAAATGCAGGCCTTTCCATGAGCGTGGTGATTATTACCTCTCTGCTCGCTCCTGTAACAGTTCCGCTGCTGTTATCGGTCTGTGCCGGGGCGGATATAGAAATGGATACGGTGGGGCTGTTTCGCAAACTCGGGTTTCTGGTTTGTTTCCCGCTGATTCTGGCAGAGATTGTCAAACGCATTTCTCCCACCCTGATTGTAAAAACCCGCCACTGGTACGCTTTTATCAATGTAGCTATATTCGGAATATTTGTCTATGCCACGGTCGGTTCCCAGCAATCAGCTATTCTCGAAAACCCGGTGAGCCTTTTGGGGCAAATCGGCGTCTTGTATCTTCTGTTTGCAGTTTTGCATATCCTGGGTTATCTCATGGGTTGGAAAATGGATAACAGAGACCGGCTTACCCTGACGATCTCCCGCGCATATATGAATAATGGCATCGCCATTGTGATCGCCGCGAAGTTTTTTGATCCTTCCATTCTGATCCTTATGATCCTCTCAGAATTTCCGTGGAATACCTTCCCGGTTTTGCTCCAACGTATTTCTTTACGTTTGGGTAATATTTAAACAATTGATTGTCAGGCTTTTTAATCTTCCCTTAATCCAGATTTAAACAATTATTGACAGGAAATTCATTTTCCGGTCTTCTAGCATTGGGAAACTTGCATCGGAATACATCACCAAACCTATTTTACTATGATGCGAGTTTTTTTACAATCAATCCTTCTTTCCGGTTTGTTTTTGCTGATGAATGCCGGCAACCTGGCCCAGGCTCAGCAGATCACCGGCAAAGTTACCGACGACACAGGCGCACCCCTGTCAGGAGCAAGTGTACTTGTGGAAGGTACGCAAACCGGTGCACTCACCAATGACGGCGGTATGTACAAACTGACCCTCCCTTCTGGAGCGGAAAAACTGGTTTTTTCCTTTTTGGGATTTGGTCGCCAGACTGTGGATATCAATGGCCGAACCACCATTGATGTAACACTCCTTCCTCAGGACGCACAGGTGGACGAAGTAATTATCACCGCGCTGGGTATCGAAAGAGACAAAAAAGCGCTGGGATATGCGGCCCAGGAAGTCGCAGGTGCCGAACTTCTCGAAGCCCGCGAAACCAATATCGTCAATTCCCTCGCCGGTAAAGTTGCTGGTGTGCAGATCACCAATGGCAATTCTGGTGCAGGTTCTACTTCCCGGATTGTGATCCGCGGGGAAAGTTCACTTACCAACAATAACCCTTTGTTTGTTGTTGATGGAGTACCCATTTCCAACAATACTGACCTCCGTACCTCCGCTGCCGGAATCGCTTCCAATATGCCGCTTGACTATGGCAACGACGCCGCAGAAGTGGATCCCAACAATATTGAGTCGATCACCGTGCTGAAAGGCGCCAATGCAACCGCACTTTACGGTTCACGCGCAGCCAACGGGGTGGTACTTATCACAACCAAATCTGGCCGCGGCAAAAAAGGAATCGGCGTTTCGCTCAATTCCTCCATTACCTTCGAAAATGTAATGGCTTCCCCTCAGTATCAGACCGAGTTTGGTCAGGGTAAGAATGGAAGATTTGAATTTGTAGATGGATACGGTTCCGGTACCTTCGATGGTGTGGACGAAAGCTGGGGGCCTGCACTTGATGGCCGCCTGATCAAACAATTTGATTCACCTACTGCCAACGGCCTTCGCGGAGGAGATGTACATGGCCTCGATTATGTGTTAGGTTCTTCAGGCGTAAACCTCGATCGCAGAGGGGAAATCACCCCTACCCCCTGGATCAGTCATGGCGATCCCGTTGATCAGTTTTTTACGACGGGTAATACCCTGAGCAACAACCTGTCCTTTTCCGGAGCCAATGAAAACGGCAGTTTCCGCCTTTCCTATACCAATTTCCGCAACAAAGGTATGGCTCCCAATACCGATCTTTTCCGCGATCAGGTAGGGTTCAACGGCGGATTTAAACTGGGCGACAAAGTGGATATTAATATTGTTGCCAACTACATCAACACCAAAAGCAACAACCGCCACGTCAACAACTACGGTACTGAGTCTGTTATGTATCTCTTTACCTGGCTGGGTATGCAACTTGACCTTTCTGCTCTGGAAAACTACTGGCAGGATGGACTGGAAGGGTTTCAGCAGTATAATTATAACTACAACTACCATGACAACCCGTATTTCACCATGTATGAGAACACCAATGCCCTGGATAAAAACAGAACATTTGGTAATATCTCTGCTACCTGGCATGTTACGCCTCACCTGAATCTGATGGTTCGCGGCGGAAATGACTTTTACAATGAACTTCGCACCATCAAGCGAGCATTCTCCACCCAGCGTTTTCCCCGGGGACAGTATCGCGAAGACAAAATCAACTTCCGGGAAACCAATCTCGACCTGCTGCTGAGCTATCGCAGAGACTTTGGCGATCTGGGAATCTCCCTTTCAGGAGGTGGAAACCGCATGATCCAGACTAACCATTTTCATGGGGTGACCAACAACCAGTTGATTATTCCCGGTATTTTCACTTTCTCCAATACCGACATCCCGCTGGTGCAGGCGATCAGCCGCCCCGAAAAACAGATCAACAGCGTGTATGCTTTCGGCCAGATCAGCTACAAAAACCAGTATTTCCTCGACATCACCGGCCGCAATGACTGGGCAAGTTCACTGGTGAATCCTTACAACCCCGATATTTCGAAGAACTCTTACTTCTACCCATCGGTATCTGCCAGCGCTATCCTGAGCGATATTTTTAAGGTGAGCGCAACCAGTCCCCTGAGTTTTGCCAAACTCCGCCTCGGATGGGCACAGGCAGGGAATGACACACAGCCGTTTGCATTTGATTACCCTTATGTTTTCTCCACTACAACCTGGGGAAGCAATGCGATCATTGCCCCGTCCAACACCCTGCCTCCTACCGTGCTGGATAACGAGCTCCAGACCTCACTGGAAGTGGGTACTGACATTCGCTTCTTCCAGAATCGCGTAAACCTCGACCTTACATTCTACAACACCAATACCACCAACCAGATTCTGGCCATTGACCTGCCGCCTACTTCTGGCGCTACGAGTCGTCTGATCAACGCAGGTAATATCCGCAACAGAGGTATCGAAGCCCTGCTGACGCTGGTTCCGGTAAAAAGGGACAACGGGTTTCAGTGGAATACCTCATTCAACTTTACCCTCAACCGCAACAAAGTCATTGACCTCGGAGGCGTAGAAGAATATGTACTTGGTGGCGACCGCGTTACCCTCATTGCCCGCCCGGGTGGTAGCCTTGGCGACATGTACGGAACAGGCCTTCGCAAGGTGGAGGATGTCAACAGCGAATACTACGGCCAGGTGATTTTCAAAAACGGGCTGGTTCAGCAGGATCAGAATCTTCGCCTTTTAGGCAATTATAACCCCGATTTTATGCTGGGCTGGAACAACCGCCTTTCTTTCAAAAACCTGTACATGAGCTTCCTGTTTGACTGGCGTCAGGGAGGCGAACTCCTTTCTACCGTGCGGTTGATCGCTGCTACCTCCGGCAACGTGGTGGAAACCCTCTGGGGCCGTTCGCCCAACTACGCAGGTCCTCAGCCCGGCATCAAAGATGGTTATCTCCCCCGCACCGATGCTGCCGGTAACAATTATCAGGATGGGGTAATCGGCGATGGGGTAAAAGAAGTTGTAGATGCTGATGGTAATGTAACCGGTTATGTACCCAATGATGTAGTTGTGAGCGCGGATGCCTACCACAACAACCGCTACCGCCGTCAGAATGAAACCGAAGGTATGTACGATGCTTCCTTTATCAAACTCCGCGAACTACGTTTCGGATACAGTCTGCCTGCTTCGGTTCTCAGCAAAACCCCGCTTACCAGTGTAAAAGTGGCACTTGTAGGCCGCAATCTCCTGCTGTTTTTCCCGCAAAAACTCTTTGGATACGAGTCTGACCTTCCCTGGTACAACCATGGCGACCCCGAACTCCTTTCCACCAATGGAAGCCAGTTTGTACCCGGTGTGGAAAATATGGCTCTGCCAAGTGCAAGAAGCCTGGGTATCAACCTGACCATTGAGTTTTAATAAATTTTCAACCATTCATAAGAAAGAGCAATGAAAAAATACATCATAGCCTTGTTGACCAGCTTTTTGCTGACAACGATCGGGTGCAACCAGTTTGTTGTAGAAAACCTCAACCCGGATGCTACCCTGAATATTTCCAATAACCCTGAACTTCTTCTGACAGGTGTCATTCGTCAGCCGGTAATTCAGATGGTAAATGCGGCCTGGAGCGAGGGTAATCTTATGGCTCAGTACGGAGCGCGGTTTGTTTTTACTTCATTTGACTTATTTGACTGGGGGTCCCAATCTGGTCATTGGAACCGGCTTTACCTTTCGGCCCGCGACGCAGAAGAACTGTACAATCAGGCTTCAGCTACCAATAATAAAAGCTATCAGGGAGTGGCGCTGATCATGAAAAGCTGGATGTTTCAGATTCTGACCGATGTATGGGGCGATGTCCCTTACACAGAAGCCCTGAAAGGCCGTGCAGATGATCCGGTTTTCAAGCCGGTCTATGATCCGCAGGAACAAATCTACGAAGGATTGATTGCTGATCTGAGAAAAGCGAATGAACTTCTTTCCGATGCATCCAACCCTGCTATCAAAGGTGATATTTTGTTTGATGGCGATCTGACCCGCTGGAGAAAATTTGGCAACTCGCTTTTGCTTCGTGTTTATATGCGTCTTTCCGAAGTAAAAACCGCTACTGCTCAGGCAGGTATTGCTGAGATTTTCAACAACCCCGCCCAGTTTCCGGTAATGGAAGACAACCTCGACAATGCGACACTGGGTTTTCTCTCCAGCCCTCCCAATGCCTTTCCGATTGCAGCAGTTTCGGGTTACCGCGTAGGTTCTTTCAACGAATATCGCATGAGTGAAACCGCCCAGGAAGTTCTCGAAAACTATGACGACCCGCGCATACAGACCTGGTATGCACCTACCGTTAACTCATCCACTTCCGGCAGCGATCTTGTCTGGGATGGTATGAAAAACGGGATTGTTGACGGACCGGCCTATATCTACAAAGGTGGAGACCCCTTTCTGTCCAAATTTGCCAATTCCTTCCACTTCGAGCCCAACTCCATCGAAGGAATGCTGATGCAGGTAGCGGAAATACATTTTATCTTCGCAGAAGCTGCTGCCCGTGGATGGATCACTGCGGATGCCAAAGCGCAGTATGAGGCAGGTATTACCGCCAGCTTTGAATATTGGAACACCGCTATGCCTTCCGATTACCTTACCCGCACGGGTGTAGCTTATTCCGGGGATATGGAGCAGATCGGAAACCAGAAGTATCTGGCTCTTTTCAACACAGATTTTCAGGGATTTTGTGAGTATAAGCGAACAGGCTACCCAGCCAACATTGAGCCGGGCCCCGACGCTTTTTACGACTTTATTCCCAGCCGTTTCCTATATCCTTCCAGTGAGCAGGCCCTCAACGACGCCAACCGTCAGGCGGCGATCACTCGTCAGGGGCCCGACCAGATCACAACGAAGGTATGGTGGGAGAAATAGTCAGAACCGCAGGCTGCTGAGGTATTCATAACCTTCGCGCATGGTGCGCATAGGTTCGGGAGCCTTGTCCCGCTCGACGATAAAATACTTCAGCCCGGCAGTTTTGATGTGAGTAAAAATTGAAGGAAAATCAATTATCCCCTTCCCGGGCGTTTCGAAACTCCTTTCCGGAGTAGCGTCCATGTCCTTGACATGGCAGATTTCGAAGCGCCCGGGATACTTTTTGAAGTAAGGTATGGGGTCAGCTCCGCCTTTGGTTATCCAGTACAAATCTATTTCCATACCTACGAGGGCAGGGTCAGTTTCATTGAGGATAATATCATAAGGCAGTTGCCCTTCCACACTTATAAACTCCTTGTCGTGGTTGTGAAAGACAAACCGGATTCCTCCTTTCCGACACGTTTCCCCTATCTGATTAAACTCAGCAGCAATGCGTTTTACCTCATCCACCCCCGATATTTTGGTTCCGTCGTGATCCCAGGGCCAGTAACAAACCAGATATTTTTTCCCCTGGGAAACGTAAGTTTCGATCATCTCAGGAAGCTGTTTGCGCAGGTTTACAATGGAAGTGCCTCCGGCAATGGGTTTGAGCCCAAGGTCTTTGACTACCTGCATAAATTCTTTGGGATCAGCACCATAAGTGCCTCCGAATTCGAGATATTGGTAGCCCGTATCCGCAACAGCCTTAAGTGTAGCTTTATAGTCAGCGTGCATTTCCTTGTTCAGGAGGCCGAGGATGACGCCAATATTTTTGAGTTTTGCGGTGGGCGCAGCAGAGAGGGTGGAAACTCCTGCGGTGAGACCTGCCGCAGCGAGGCCTGTAGTGGTGATAAAATCGCGGCGATTCATAACAGTGTTTTTGAAGGTAAAGGAAGATACAAGATACGAATCTGGGGTGGAATGTGCCAATGAAGGTTTAGTACAATTAAAATAAAACACAACTGACACATATCACTCAGGAAGCTGACCATTTTCATATTTCCCGGTTGTGGATATAGCCAAATTAAGGGCCGAAAAACCCTACGATATGGCCATCGACAAAAAAGACTTAACCGCCCTTCCCGACCTGCAGAGCCATGGAAAAGGCACCGGGCCGCTGAGAGATCAAAAGCCTGTTTATATCGACTTCCTCCCCCCATGTAACAATGCTTGCCCGGCAGGAGAAAACATCCAGGCCTGGCTCGCACTGGTGAGAGTGGGTAAATATGAAGAAGCCTGGCAAAAACTGGTAGAAGACAACCCCATGCCTGCCATTCACGGCAGGGTTTGTTATCACCCATGCGAAAGCAGTTGTAACCGCGCATTTATCGATTCGACGGTTTCCATTCATGCTGTCGAGCGTTTTCTCGGCGATATTGCGCTGGAAAAGGGCTGGAAAGTTCCGGTTCCAAAGAAAAAAAGCGGTAAAAAAATTCTTATTGTCGGTGCCGGGCCCAGTGGCCTCTCCGCAGCTTACCACCTGACCCGGCTGGGGCATACTGTGGTCATTCATGAAGCCGGGCCTGTTGCCGGAGGAATGATGCATTTTGGGATTCCGGCTTACCGGCTACCCCGCACCGAACTTGACGCCGAAGTCAGGCGAATCGAGGAAATGGGCGTAACGATTGTCCTCAATCACAAGGTAGAAAACGTACTGGCAGAAAAAGAAGCAGGCAATTTTGATGCGGTATTTATCGCTGTCGGGGCGCATATATCGCAGAAAGTAGATATTCCCGCCCGGGATGCCGGCCAGATAATAGATGCACTTACTTTCCTCAAAGGGGTCGAACACGGAAACGCACCCAAACTGGGTCGCAAAGTGGCCATTTACGGCGGCGGTAATACTGCAATGGACGCCGCCCGCGTCGCCAAAAGACTGGGCTATGAGCCGCTGATTATCTATCGCCGCGACCGCGAACATATGCCTGCCCATGAGTTTGAAGCCGATGAGGCCCTTACCGAAGGTGTAAAAATCAACTGGCTGAGAACCATCCGCGAGATCGACCATACCACCTTTAAGGTCGAGATCATGAAAATCGAAAACGGACGCCCGGTAGGCACAGGAGAATACGAAGAACTCGATGCCGATGCGCTTATTCTCGCACTCGGCCAAAATACCGACACGGGATTTCTCCGAAACATTCCGGGCATCGAATTTGACCGCGATGGAACCGTACAGGTGGGGCCCGACATGATGACGGGCTATGAAGGCATATTTGCCGGTGGAGACATGGTGCCCAGTGAGCGCACCGTAACCATTGCCGTTGGCCACGGTAAAAAAGCCGCAAGAAATATCGACGCCTACCTGCGCAATAAAGCCTGGGAAAAAGAGCCCAAACACCCGGTTGTAGGCTTCGAAAGGCTGCATATGTGGTACGATACCGAAGCACCGCAGCGTGAGCAAATCCATAAAGAAGTGGAGGAACGGGTAACCGGTTTTTCAGAAGTAGTGGCCGGGTTTACCGATGCCGAAGCCAGATATGAAGCCATGCGATGCCTTTCCTGCGGCAATTGCTTTGAGTGTGACGGCTGCTATAGTGCCTGCCCGGAGGATGCGATTATCAAACTCGGTCCCGGAAAACGCTACGCTTACAACTACAATGCCTGTACAGGCTGTGCCGTCTGTTATGAACAATGTCCCTGCCATGCCATTGAAATGGTCAAAGAGGAAAAATAACCCCATTAGCCAGAAAATCTACGATCCATGCGTGAAGATCAAAAATATACTACGAGAGACGGAAACGAAGCCGCAGCCTATGTTGCCTACAGAGTCAACGAAGTCTGTGCGATCTATCCGATCACCCCTTCATCTCCTATGGCCGAACACGCCGATGAATGGGCAGCCAAAGGCATTACCAATATCTGGGGCAATGTACCCGAAGTCATCGAAATGCAGAGCGAAGGTGGCGCCGCGGGCGCTGTCCACGGGGCACTTCAGACCGGGGCGCTCACTACGACTTTTACCGCCTCGCAAGGGCTGATGCTCATGCTGCCCAATATGTACAAGATTGCCGGAGAACTTACCGCTACAGTCTTTAATGTGGCTGCCCGGTCGCTGGCAGCGCAGGGGCTTTCCATATTTGGCGACCACAGCGACGTCATGGCAGCGCGAACCACAGGTTTTGCCCTGCTTGCTTCAGCCTCGGTACAGGAGGCGCACGACATGGCGCTGATTGCGCAAACCGCTACGCTCAAATCGCGCATTCCATTTATTCATTTTTTTGACGGGTTTCGCACCTCACATGAAGTGAGCAAAATCGTGCTGCTGTCCGACGCCCAGATCCGCGCTATGATCGATGACCGTGAGGTCATCGCGCACCGGAAACGCGGACTCAGTCCCGATAATCCCATAATGCGGGGAACAGCACAAAACCCCGACGTATATTTTCAGGGAAGAGAAACCGTCAATCCGCGCTATATCAATACCCCCGGTATCGTACAGGATTCGATGGATGCATTTGCCCGGCTTACCGGCAGACAGTACAAACTGTTTGATTACTACGGCGCAAAAGATGCCACCAGGGTAATTGTGATCATGGGCTCAGGTGCGCTTACTGCTACCGAAACAGCCAACCTGCTGAGCGCACGGGGCGAAAAAACAGGGGTAATTGTAGTCCGGTTGTACCGGCCGTTTTTTGGCGAAGCCTTCCTGAAAACACTTCCGCCAACGGTGGAGAAAATCGCAGTGCTTGACCGCACCAAAGAACCGGGAGCCGTAGGCGAACCCCTGTATCAGGACGTGCTCAGTACCATTTCCGAAGCCTGGCAACAGAAGAAACTCGACAAATGGATTTCTGTGGTTGGTGGCAGATACGGCCTTTCCTCCAAAGAATTTACGCCGGGTATGGTAAAGGGAATATTTGACGAACTCAAAAAAGATTCGCCACTCAATCACTTTACCATCGGGATTATCGATGACCTCACTCATTCCAGTCTGGACTATGACCCCGACTTCGAGATCGAAGATCCGACCATGACGCAGGCCTTGTTTTTTGGACTGGGAGCAGACGGAACCGTAGGTGCCAATAAGAACAGCATCAAAATTATCGGAGAAAATACCGATCTGTATGCGCAGGGATACTTTGTATATGACTCAAAAAAATCGGGCGCACAGACTGTCTCTCACCTCAGGTTTGGTAAAAACCCGATAAATGCGCCATACCTGATTAAAAAAGCAGAATTTATCGCCTGCCATAAGTACAACTTTATCGAAAAAACGGAAATGTTGTCTTTTGTCAAACCCGGTGGTATTTTTCTGCTAAACAGCCCATTTTCCGCAGATGAAGTATGGGATCAGCTACCACAGGTTGCACAGGAAACCATCACAGCACAGCATATCCGTTTTTATGTGATTGACGCCACCCGCGTTGCGCGCGAAACGGGTATGGGAACGCGTATCAATACGATCATGCAAACCTGCTTTTTTGCTTTGAGCGGGGTTCTGCCCAAAGATGAGGCGATTGCCAGTATTAAGCAGGCGATCAAAAAACCTACTTCAAAAAAGGCCCGGCAGCTATCGAACAGAACTATAAAGCAGTGGATGCTACGCTTGACAACCTGTTTGAAGTTACCACTCCCAGAATTACTACAAGCCATAAAATTCAGGGAGAACTGGTTCCTGATGCTGCGCCTGATTTTGTGAAACAGGTCTCCGGGATGATGATGAAAGGCAAGGGCGACTATCTGCCTGTAAGCCAGCTCCCGAAGACGGAACCTATCCGACCGGAACTACCAAGTGGGAGAAAAGAAATATTTCCGACACGTACCTGTCTGGGAACCTGACCTCTGTATCCAGTGTGGCAATTGTAGTTTTGTCTGTCCGCACAGTGTGATCAGGGCAAAATTTTACAATGAAGGGTATCTCGAAGGCTCTCCGGAATCCTTCAAATCTGCGCCTATTAATGCCCGTGGGTTTCCCGAAACAAAATATACCCTTCAGGTTTATCTCGAAGACTGTACAGGCTGCAACCTCTGCGTCGAAACCTGCCCCGTTACCGATCCGCAGGACCGGAGAGTGAAAGCCATTAATATGAGCGAAAAGGCCCCCATACTGGAAGCCGAACGCGAGAATATCGCGCATTTCGAAAGAATACCCATCAATGACCGCTCAAAACTCGACTTCTCGCTGGTGCGCGGTGCACAGTTCCTTGAGCCGTTGTTTGAGTTTTCAGGTGCATGTTCAGGCTGCGGTGAAACGCCCTACGTAAAACTGCTTTCCCAGCTTTTTGGCGACAGGCTGATTGTAGCCAACGCTACCGGGTGTAGTTCTATTTACGGAGGCAACCTTCCTACTACGCCCTGGACCACCAATAAGGACGGACGCGGGCCTGCCTGGTCCAACTCACTGTTTGAAGACAATGCAGAGTTTGGGCTGGGAATGCGGGTAACGGCTGACAAACACAACGCCATCGCCCGCGACCTGGTGGCAAAACTACGCCCGCAGATTGGGGAAGAACTGGCAGACGCCATACTGAACAGTCCGGCAGGTACGGAATCGCAGATAGAAAAAATGCGTAAGCATGTGGTCGAACTGAAAACACGACTTTCGGCCATGGATTCACCCGCTGCCTACAATTTGCTTTCGCTTGCCGACCATCTCACCCCGCGCAGTGTATGGCTGCTGGGAGGCGACGGATGGGCCTACGATATCGGCTCTTCAGGTGTGGATCACGCCCTGGCGAGTGGAAAAAATATAAATATCCTCGTCCTTGATACCGAGGTGTACAGCAATACCGGTGGGCAATCGTCCAAAGCAACGCCTACGGCGGCGACCGCCAAGTTTGCCGCTTCCGGCAAACGGGTAGGCAAAAAAGACCTTGCCATGCAGGCCATTTCCTACGGCAATGTGTATGTAGCCCAGATAGCTATGGGCGCCAACCCGCAGCAGGCACTGCTCGCCATGCGGGAAGCCGAAGCCTTTCCCGGTCCGTCGCTGATCCTCGCCTACAGCCACTGTATTGCACACGGTATCAATATGGAAAAAGGACTCGACCAGCAAAACCTGGCAGTAAAATCAGGGTATTGGCCGCTGATTCGATACAATCCTTCGCTGCGAAGAGCAGGGCAGAATCCCTTTGTACTCGATTCGCCCAGACCGACCATTAAACTAAAAGACTATGCCTACAATGAGCTTCGGTATAAAATTCTCACCCGAACCAACCCCGAAGAAGCAGAGAAACTGATGACCCTCGCTCAGGAAATAGTCGATATCCGGTGGAAGACCTACGAAGATATGGCCACCTGGAAACCTGCTGATTTTCAACCCGTGATGTAAACGCCTAATTTCTGATTAATGAACGCAAAATTGAAAACCAAATATATGGGACTGGAACTGAGATCGCCGCTGGTGGTTTCTGCTTGTCCCCTGTCTGAAAAGGTCGAGAATATCGTCAAAATGGAAGATATGGGGGCAGGTGCAGTCGTGCTGTTTTCCCTGTTTGAAGAGCAGATCAGAAGAGAAAATGCATTTCATGAACAGATACTTTCTGCTACCTCCGATCTGTTTGCCGAGACTTCCGGCTATTTTCCCGACATGGACGAATACCGGGTAGGAACCGAAAAGTACCTGGATATTATCCGTCGGGCAAAGGAAAGAGTCGAAATGCCGGTGATCGCAAGTCTCAACGGAATCACCGACGAAGGCTGGATCGAATACGCGACCCAGATCGAACAGGCAGGCGCCGACGGACTGGAGGTCAACGTATTTTATATTCCCGGTGATTTCAGGCTTACGGGTGAGGATGTGGAAAAAAGATATACAGACATAATTAGAAAAATCAAATCGACGGTATCCATTCCCATTGCCGTAAAACTCAACCCCTATTTTTCCTCTATGGGGAATATGGCACTCAAACTCGAAGCAGCCGGTGCAGACTCGCTGGTATTGTTTAACCGCTTTTATCAGCCCGATTTTGATATTCAGGAGTTGAAAGTGCTGGCCAATCTCGAATACAGTCATCCCAATGAGCTGCGGTTGCCGCTGCTGTGGATATCGATGCTTTACGGAAAAACCCGCGCATCTATGGCTGCCACAACCGGCGTAAACAGCGCGCTGGAAGTCATCAAATATCTGCTGGCTGGCGCTGATGTCGCCATGACCGCTTCAGCCCTTTACAAACACGGTATTGGCGTTCTGGCAGCAATGAACTACGAAATCACCAACTGGATGGAAAGCAAAAACTTTAAATCCATTGACGACTTCAGAGGAGTGATGAGCCAGCAAAATGTCGATGACCCCACCGCATTTGAGCGTGCAAATTATATACGGATTCTGGAAGGAGCGTAACTTGCGACATAGTTGACAGCCTTTGCGACATAGGTGATACCGCCGGGCGTGCCATTTGTCCCAACTTTGTGATCATACGACAAACCAATTTTCACCCACAAAAAAAAGGTTATGAAAACGATCACATTTTTTATCCTCATGGCACTTTCTTCTTTTGCTGTTGGACAAAACATTGCGGGCACCTGGTTCTCTTTAGGTACCTATGAAACACCGGGCGGGAATTCCAGCAACCTCGTTTTGCTACCCGACGGTTTCTTCCATGTTCAATGGGACTATAAAGGAGGTTATGTCGATCCGCTGTACGGCTGGGGCGCGTACTCCTGGGATGGCAAACAACTGGTTCTCCAGTACTTTGACGGCAGCAAACAGATATATGAAATCCGCAACTTCAATGCGAAGGGTTTTGTGATGTATTATGCCGCTGAAGGAAGCAGTTGGGACTATACCTACAAAGGCGCGCCCGTACTGGAAGAATGGAAAAAAGTCAGACTTCGCTCCGAATCCCTGTTTTACCAGCTCACCGGCCAGTGGGTTTGCAACGGGGAGACCTTCAAGTTTCTCGGCGACGGGGCCATGTTTGTGGTGCCGCAGGGCAGCAGCAGCGGAACGCTGTATAGTTATGTTACCTACGACGATGAATTGAAAATCAGGGAAATAACCGAAACTGGCGACAATTTTATCTGGAGCGGAAAAATTTCAGACCTTAGTCCCAAAGGTATGAATATCACCACTGGTCAGGGCAAATATTATTACCAGTTTCAGGGAAATGTAAAACTTGCCAGTAGTGAAACCATTCTTTACACCCAATATCTCAACGTCATCCACCGCAGCAGCATGACCGCAATTGACGGAATGGATGGGGTGCGGGATTTTATCTGGAAGCGGGTAGATAAATATGGGAATGAAAGACCCTAAACCAAACAGGATGTAATTTGGGTGTGCAAAGGCTTGAGTGATAAACACCAGGCTTTTGCACCTTTCTGTTTTTTAGCCGGGATTACTCAGCGGGTTCTCCCAAAATCAACTCCTCCAGCCCGGCGTTTCGCCGGTTCATGAATATATCATTGTGATAGTAGTCGAGCTTCTTCAGGAGAAATGCCAGCGTATTTCTTTCGTTTTCGTTGAGATTCCCCACAACAATATCAGACACTTTGCTCATTTCAGGTAGGATACTTATAATTTCCCTTCTTCCTGCGTCGGTAATTGCGACTCTTACACTCCGCTTGTCCTGCATATCTTCAAATTGCCGGATAAGTTTTTGCTTAAGCAATCGCTTCAAAACTTCCGCCCCGGAAGTTTTTTCCATAATCATCTTATTGACAAGCTCAGTTTTCGTCAGGCTTTCGTGCGTCAGTAAGGTAATCAGAAAGGCAAATTCTTCAGTAGTCTGAATCGGGCTTTCTTTCAGTGCTTTCTTAGTATAGAGCTTGGCATATTTGGACATCAGCACGATTAAAATAGAAATGTCCTGATTTACGCCCCCATAGGTATCGTTCATCCACGACTCATTTTCCCCTTCCAGCTTCCTTATTTCGGTGCTTTCAGTATGGTATTGGGCATTCAGGTAAGCGATAAAATCCCCCATATTCCATGAGTCCATATTGATATTTTCAGCCTCAAAAGCAAATAGTCTTTCAATCAGTTCGACGAGGATTTCTTTCTTATTCATCCCTATTTAGATTTATAACGTCCCAAATATATAAAAAAGTACGGAATCATTCAAAAATAAATTGGAAAAAGATTTTTATTGTACTAATTTTGGAAAATAATTAACGTCAACGTACCAAATGGATGTAGTCGCAAGTCTGCAACAAGCCAGCAAGGAGTATAAAACAGGTGATACGACCATTACGGCGCTTCACCCGACTACTTTTGATTTCAGGCGAAATGAGCTGACACTTATCATCGGTCCATCGGGCTCAGGTAAAACCACGCTGCTTTCGCTTCTGGGCTGCGTAATTTTTCCTACAAACGGAGATGTGTTTATTAATGGCACCAGGGTAAACGGGCTCCCTCAGCGGTCGCTGGCCCATATTCGTCTCAATAATATTGGTTTTGTCTTTCAGAGCTTCAACCTTCTGGCCCCGCTTACAGCCCTGGAAAATGTAATGCAGCCGCTCCTGCTGATGGGAATTAACCGAAAAGAAGCCCGCGAGCGCGCAGAAAATGCGCTGGAAAAAGTTGCCATGGAAACCCGGATGAACAGCCTGCCCAAAATGCTGAGTGGGGGGCAACAACAACGCGCAGCCATCGCCCGTGCCCTCGTTTCCAACCCGGCGATTATGCTCTGCGATGAGCCTACAGCTTCGCTCGACATCAAAAGCGTAACCACCGTCATGGAAGAGCTCAAACTACTTTCAACCACCGGAAAGTCGGTCACCGTCGTAACTCACGACTCGCGGCTCATGCAATTTGCAGACCGTATTATCTATGTCAATAATGGATTCGCCTCTGAGGAGCCTTTCGAAGAAAGTCCTTTACATTGAAGATCATGAGATATTCATTCAATTTCTATCACAAAATGAAATCATTCGCCTATTCAGTCATTACCTTGTTGCTGTTGTCTGGCTGCGGTGCGGATCAGCCGGAAGGGGAAAATAAAACGGGTGCTGCACAGATACAGAACGGAACCATTGTACTTCCTGCTGCCCCCGAACAAATCGTCGCCATTGGCAAAGTCGAGCCTCAAGGTGGGATTGTAAATCTTTCGGCTACTTCGGGAGGCGTAATCATAGAGATATTTAAGGATGACGGTGATTTTGTAAAAGAAGGCGAACCGCTGCTCAGGCTTGACGATGACCTGGAAAAATTGAAAATCGACCAGTTTAAAACTCAGATAAAAACCCAGCAGACGCAGATCGAACTGGACAAAGCTGCTATCATTGAAACGGAAATACAGCTTGCAGATAAAAAACGAAACCTCCTATCTGCTCAGAACCTTGTTCGTAAAGGCGCCGAAACTACCCGGGCTGCCGACGATCTTGGGGCGGAGGTGGATATCCTCAATGCAAATCTGAACAAAGGTAAACTTGCCGTTCAACTTTCCCAAAACAGGCTGGGGGAGTTGTATGAACAATTAAAAGTATATCAACTCGAAGCACAGAAAAAGACCCTGCGGTCTCCCTACAATGGCGTCATACTGGATATGACGGTAAAAGCGGGTTCTGCTCTCAGCCTGTATGAAAGTTTTGCAGACCTTGCACCGGAAGGAAATACCATCATAAGGGCTGAAGTAGATGAACTTTTTTCAGACAAAGTAAAATCAGGGCAGTTGGCGGAAATACGTTTTGTCGGAAGTGCAGAAACGATTGCTACAGGGAAAGTTACTTTCCTATCCCCGTATCTCAGCAAAAAATCTCTCTTCTCCGAAAGAGCCAATGACCAGGAAGACCGTCGGGTGCGCGAAATACATATTTCCCTTGAAGGAAACCCTTCCCTATTGCTGAATGCAAAAGTAGAGTGCGTAATAAAACTGTAACAACCCGGAAATGATACAGATTGCTTTTAAGTTTATGAAGTTTGACCGTGCCAAAAGTATAGGTATTATCACAGGCATTGTCATTAGTATATTTCTGATCGGTCAGCAGTTGGGTATTCTCGGGTTTCTGACCAATCTCATGGGCGGGCTTATCGACAATTCCCGGCAGGATATAGGTCAGATCTGGGTGGTTGACAACATTACCCAAAATGCCAACGAACTTGCCCAGCTTGACGAGCGGCTGGTCAGGGAAATCCGCAGTATTGAAGGCGTAGAGGATACCTACCCGGTAATTGCCGCTAATGCCTCCGTAAAATTCTCCAATGGAAAAACCGCCCCGATCCTGCTGATTGGCAGCGAATCACCCGTTTTTGTCGCAGGGCCACGACCCGACCGGGTCAACGAAGGCAGTCTGTTATCGCTCAATGAAGAAGGTGCCGTTTCGGCTGAGTTTTATGATGAATCTATTTTCAACAACCCCGTTGATATTGGTACCCGGGTGGAAATCAACGGGAAAAGTGCCTATATCAAAGTCCAAACCAAAAATGCACGGGGTTTCGCCGGCTCATTTTTTTATACCACCATTTCCAAAGCGCGTTTTTTTACCAATTATCCCGATTCAAAAATCAATGCGATTGCGGTACGGGTGAGCCCGGGCTATGAAACCCGGCAGGTCGTAAGTAATATCAACCAGGCAATTTACGGAGTCAGGGCATGGGATGCGGAAGAACTGAAAAATACAACGATTCGCTTCATCACAATTTCTTCCAACATTGGTACCAGTGTGGGTTCGCTTGTGGTTTTTGCTATTATCAGCGGATTCTTTATCATCGGCCTCACGCTTTATAGCTCCGCACTTGACAGAGTCAAAGACTATGGCACACTGAAAGCCATCGGTGCAACAGACGGTTATGTGCGAAAACTGATTCTGACACAATCGCTGCTGTTTGCTTTGGTGGGGTTTGCGCTTGCCTGGCTTTTGCTAGAAGGATTTCGGAAAGGGGTTGCCAACGCAGGCCTTGTGATTTCATTCTCCGCACTGGAACTTACCGGTCTTTTTCTTATTACACTTTTCATATCGGTGGGTGGTTCTCTTTTTGCTATTCGGAAAATCAATGGAGTAGAACCCGCATCCGTTTTCAGATAAACAAAAAAACAGAAAGATGAAAAAATGGCTTTTCATTTTACCGATTTTGTTTTCGGTAAACACATTTGCCCAGCCCCTAAGCCTGAAAGACTGCATTGACGCGGCTCTTAGCAATAAAGCTGATATACAGGCTGTTCGGACTGAAACGCTTATTGCGGCATTGCAAAGCAGGGAACTTACAGCTAAATACCTCCCGCAGGTTTCTCTTGCCTATGAATACCGGTTTAATCCGATCATCCCCAGCCAGATCATCCCTGTCGGAGAGTTCAGTCCAATACCCACAGACGAAACCCGTGCGATACAGTTTGGTACCGTCTGGCAACAAAATGCAGGCATCTCTGTATATCAGCCGCTCATTGATGCTTCTGTCAAAACCCGGATTGAAGAAAGCCGGATCAATGAGCGAATCAAAAATGCAGACCTCGATATTGCTGCGGAAGAACTAATGTATGAAGTCGTTCGCACCTATGCTGCTATTTATTTGCAGCAAATTCTGGTAGAAAATGCCATTGTAGATACAACCAGAACCTTCCGCACCTGGCAACTGGTCAATGCCCGGTATGAAGAAGGAAAAGTGCTGAAAACAGAATTAAACAACGCCCGGCTCAATCATCACAACACCTTGTCCCGTCTGCATCAGGTAAATTCAGAAAAAGTAAAAGAACAAATCTATCTCAGTTTTCTCACCGGGTTGCCCCTCTCAGGGGTTCTTTCGTCAGTTTATGATTTCAGCCCTTTGGAAAACGCAGATTTGCTATCTGAAACGCAGACAAGCATCTCCGAATCTCTTCCATCCTTAAAGCAACTGAACTATCGCGCAGAACTGGCACAATATCAGATGAAAGCAGAAAAGAAAAAGTATATACCCACCGTAGGTATTCAGGGTTTTTTGGGTGCCAATCAGTTTTCTGATCGCTTTTCTCCTTTTCAGCGCGATACCTGGTTTGGCAACAGTTACATCGGGTTATCGGTAAAAATTCCCGTTCTGATCAGTGAAAATACCCCAAACCGGGTATCTCAGCTTGCCACTCAGGCAGAAGGGTTGCGGTATCAGATTCAGGAACAGAAAAACCAGGAAAACGAAAATATTCTTCAGCTTTCTGAAGACATCCGCTATTTATACACGCAGATTAAATTTTCGGAAGAAAATGTCAGCCTGCTGAAAGAAAATATTCAGCTTTTGCAGGAACGGCTTCAGGAAGGTCAGATCACTGCGTATGATCTCAACAGTCAGGAACTGGATCTGCAAAGAGAAACCGGCAACCTCAACCAGCAAAAGGCGGAGCGTTTAAATAAAACTATCGAAAAGGCCAAATCTGCCGGAATATTAAATCAATGGGTGAACAGCCTGTAAAGGCTGTTTCTCCCTACCTTCTCACCAATTTAAAGGCAATTCCCCGGCCATGACCCTGAATAATCGCCAGGTTGATCCAACTGAAGGCAAACTTTTCAAGCAGTTCGACCTTATCATCTCCACCAAAATCATAACACGACGCAAACCCCAGGTCTGCTGAAAGCTGCCGGGCAATCTGTTTGGCTCCGGCATGATCTCCTGCGACAAACATATCTATTCCTTCCCCCTGATACAATGGATTCTCCATATTTTCAAATCCTGTGGAATTAAAGCACTTTACTACATAGTCGGTGTTTCCCAGTGCTTTGATCGCGTGATACGCAGTTGCATAAGGCTCTGGTTTGGTTCGTATGGAGTTGGTGGTATCAATGATTAATTTTCCGGAGACATCGCCTAATTGAGGAATCAGCGTCAGTATTGCTTCCGGCGGTGTAGTAATTGCGATAACTTCGGCATTGGCGACGGATTCCTCAACTGTGGTAATCGTTGCTTCTGGGATCAGGGTCAATGCTTTTTTAGTTTTGGGTGATTCGGGATTTCTTACACCGAATGCAACCGTATGCCCTGTGCGTATCCACCCTTTGCCAAGCGCAGATCCGACGTTGCCAGAGCCAATGATTGCGATATTCATCGTTTTTTTAAGTTACAGGTTATTCCGAAAGATAATATTTTATCCTCTTGTATGATCGATTGTGCCACCACATGCTCGTGGGAAAAGGTGTATAATGTGGTGAAAGCGACTCCTTTCCACACCGGAAAATCTATACCGATATCCGCCTGTGCGCGAAAATTTTCCCTATGACCGATCCCCGGTTGCAAGTAGGCATCGTAATAAAGCCGCATATGCTTTTCAAACAGGTCGTGTCTGCCGGCAAAATAAAATGTACCCCGCCAGAGTGTTATATTTTCCCTGCCATT
>JAWKNL010000022.1:0-111035 GCA_041391725.1 Bacteroidia bacterium | reverse complement strand
CGGGTCTTTGCCGCAGGCACGGCAAACCATTGACGCTGTTTGTCGGCAAAAATGAACTTGACGAAATAGCATCTGCATCATTATACCCCAAAGCCATTTATTCCATCTCAGAAAAAGTCAGAGACCTCGAAGACGCCATGCAAAATGGCGCCGCGTACCTTGAAGGGCTGGCGGCAACATATTTTCCCTGGTGAATATTTTTACACATCAACCCCCCTCATATGGAGAAAAAAAATATCGTTTTTATCGGAAGAAGTTTAGACGGATTTATCGCCGGCAAAAATGGCGAGCTGGACTGGCTTGACGCTGTGCCCAATCCGGAGAATGTCGAAATGGGTTATGAAAAACTTATGCAGGAAATTGATGCCATCGTCATGGGCAAAACCACATTTGAGGTGGTATGCAACTTCGGTATAGAATGGCCTTATGTCAAACCTGTATTTGTATTAAGCCATTCCCTCAGTGCCGTTCCCGAAAACCTGAGCGGGAAAGTTTTTCTGCTTAAAGGAAATCCCCGCGAAATCCTCAGGGAAATCCACGAAAAAGGGTACTATAAGCTTTATATTGATGGCGGCAAAACCGTTCAGGATTTTCTGAGAGAAGATTTGATTGACGAATTGCGCATGACGACTATCCCCATACTGCTCGGCGGAGGAATCCCGCTATTCGGAGATTTACCCCACCCGCTGGAATTTGAATATGTTGAGTCTCAGGTATTTTTAAATCAGATTGTACAAGACTGTTACAGGAGAAAACGATCATAATGTTAGCTAACGTGAGTTTTGGATAGGGGAAAAAGTAGAAATGCCTGGCGTTTGACGCTTTTGAGTTGAAAAATGTTTTACACTTCATTTACACTTATTTACCTTGGGTTAAGATTAAACCCCGGTGCCGCTGCTTACCTTGAACTTTAAATAAAAAAGGTAGTATGCATAAGATTCTTGTAAATAAAATTTGTCTCATCGTTTTTGCTTTCAGTTGTCTCTCAGGTTGTTTGATGAGCAATCGACCTATTTCCACAGCTGATGAAACTCAAAGCCCGGCGGGCAAGGCAAAGAAAAAATCCATTGTACAAAAGCTTAAAGAAAACGCGCACCTGCCATTAAAAGCGCAGATTGACCTTTATTATAGCCTGAAAAAGGATAGCGCCGGTGTTTTTAATTTTGAGGATGAAGAAGAGCTTAATTTGTATGGCTACTCATATCTATGGGAAAACAAAGTGCCGGAGGCCATTGAGATATTTAAGTTAGTTGTGGCAGAATTTCCAAACTCCGCAAATGCTTATGATAGTTTAGGTGAAGCATACCTCCAAAATGATAATAAGGAACTTTCTTTGTACAACTATGAAAAATCACTGGCCCTCAATCCGGAAAATTTTCATGCCGAAGACCAGATAGAACGAATAAAGTTTCCCCACAAAATTCGGTTAAAACCTACTGAAAAATTCTTCGAAATATTTTCGGCTGAACAGTATAAAGCCGATTTGGACCAATTGGGAAACACCTTAACAAAGGTGCATCCCAATGCGCTTAAATTCATTTCAAAGGAAAATTTTTGGAAAGCCATTGAAGCTAAAAAAGCTTTGATTACGGATCGCACAACTTATGGGGAATTTGCCTGGCATTGCAGTGAAATCATCGCCAATATCAATTGTTCACATACCAACATGGGAAGTTTTTTTTATGAAGCATCCATGTTGCCGCTATCAGCAAGATTTCCAATACAAACCCGATGGGTTGACAACCAGTTGTTTGTGGTTGATCCATTCAATAATGACAAAAAGGTAAAGATCAAAGATGAAATCGTGAGTATAAATGGAATGGCTGTGTCAAAAATTGTAAAGGATATTTACCAACACATTCCCTCTCAGGGTTATATCGAAACCACCAAAAATCATTTTTTTAATACGTGGTGTGCGGCCATGATTCCCTATGCACTCGGATTTCCCGAAGCGTATGAAATCGTTGTAAAAGCAGTTGAACAACCCATTTTACTCAAGCAAGCAGAAACAATTGAAGATCCATTTTTTGACAGGTCACTTGGTTTTTCGGGGGAAAAATTATCCCTGAAATTTGTGGATAATGGTGAAATCGCGTTACTCACCGTTGCCTCATTCAATTACTATCGGTGGAATGATTTTGATGTGTTCCGAAATTTCATTGACAGCAGCTTTCTTGAGATCAACAAAAGAGGAACAAAAAACCTTATCATTGATGTACGATTTAACGGAGGGGGATCTGCGTCCGCCAGTATCCATTTGCTACAATACCTGGTTGACAGCCCCTTCACTTATTTTTCAAATGCTCAGTTTGAAGGGAAAAAAGAAAAAATAGAAGGTGAGGAGGAGGTCTATCCTTTTGAATCCCGATTTAAGGGGAAATGTTATTTTATGATTGATGGGCGCGGCAATTCAACTACAGGCCATTTTATGTCAATCATCAAATATTTACATATAGGAACGATCGTAGGAGAAGAACTAGGCTCAAACCAATTTTGTTCTGCCGGAATGACAACGTGCCGATTGACAAACACGAAGTTGGAATATTACGTGGCAAACAATACGCATGAGTCCCTGGCTATATCGCTGCCAGATGAGGTAGGAATTTTACCTGATCATTATGTTACCCAAACCATAGATGAGTATTTAGCTAATGTTGACGCTGTGAAGGAGTACACGATGGCGTTGGTTAGAAAGGGGGATTAACAAAACAAATCTTCCAGCACTACGACCTGATCGATATGGTTGATTCTGTTTGTGTTTTCGGCAGCGCCTTCGGTAGTTATCAGCGTGGTAAAAAGATGTTTGCGGGTCTGGGTATGAAATAATAGAGATATAACACAAAAACCCACACTAATCCGCTTTATCTACCCAAAATAGGTAGATAGAGCGGAATAGCGGCCCAAAATCAAGCGAACGAGTAGAAGTTTACAATAGGCCTTTGCCTCCCCGGCACAACTCAACCGGTAAATTGTGTGGCTGGATTAAGTTTGTGGTTTAGATTTTTGTTTAAACAGGGTTTGCAGATAGAGTAAGAGGGAAACGGGCGCAATTCAAATTGTCTGGTAGTGTGTTCTTAGCTGAATTTTGACCCATTATTTTGGGATATTCTTTCTAAATGAGCTTTTATTAATTGCGCTTGATTCTTTTCCCACAATTGATGATTAACAATGAGAATTTGCTTATTATTGTTTATCCCTTTTTTCCTTTGCAAGGATTCATGTGGCCAGATAAGTGGATATTTCGGTGAAATAGGAGGAAGCTATGTTCAAAATTCTGAATTTGGATTGCAGAAAGAACTTGCTTTTCGTAATTCTGTTGGCCTTCTTCTCAAACGGAATTGGGCCGTTGGATTGAAAATCCAACATATATTTTACAGTAATTTGGCAACGAGCCCTGAATACATGAGAATCTGGGGACCATTCGGACGTTGGGGGTTGCTGAATGGCCCATTGAAATTATATTTCGAAGCAGGAATTAATTGGGGAAATTATAGTGTTAGCGCTTTTTTAGGCGATGTAAAAAAAGAACCAGGGCTACTATATATTTCATATGGAGGTAATTTGGAGTTTCGGGTAGTGAAAGGAGTCTTTGGTCAATTAGGATTAATTGCTCACGAAATATTAAATCGCCCTCAGCCTATCTTTGGATTCGATTCATATCTGGTTGGCCTGGCTTTCGATTTGAAGACAGAAAGATAATCGCTGAATTTTGTATGCACCATTAAAGAATACAAATTCGATTACGATCTAGCACCTTATTGCCTTAGGACAGAGTCTGGGCTTAAGTTAATGGGGGTGGGGTGATGTTGGTTACAGGCCTTTTCGTTTCTTTATGCATTTTGAAAAAAATCTTGCACTACCTTAGCATGAGTTTTTGGATCGTCCATCCATGGTAAATGCCCGCTATTTTCAAAAAACATCGTCTTTGAGTTGCTCATGATATCATTTACTCTCTTGCAAGTTTCTGCTGAGGCAAATGGATCATTATTCCCCCACAACCACAACGTTTGAGCCTTTATTTCGCATAGTTCATGATCTCTGAGATAATATTGCGGATCAACTTTACCGCCTTTCATAGCTTTATTAATGACTTGTAAGTCATTTTTCAAGGTAATGGTATTATTACACATGCTAATGTACCAGTTGAAATATTCCCTGGGTATCAGACTATTGACAACTTCTGGAGTATGCCCCATATCCATTAGAAGTTTTTTCGAGAAAGCCAAGGTGGTAGGTAGTTTGGGGATCAGCCACTTCATAAGGGGTTGGGTCATTATTTTCATAAAAGGAGGAATCTTATATCCCTCGATGAAAGCCGGGCACCCTTCAAGAACAAGTCTTTTGACTTTTTCAGGTCTATGAACACTGTATTTGAGTGCCCAATAACCACCAAAAGAAGAACCGATCACGTTGATTTGGGGAAGGTTAAAATACTGTAATACTTCATCAATAGTGGTGGTGATTATATCGCTTAGGCGTCCATTGTTAAGATTCTGATAGCGAATGGGGTCGCTTAAGCCTGTTCCGGGGCGATCTATCAACAAACAATGATAATCAGGTAAGTGGCAAACCAATTCTGTCCAAATAGTTCCGCTACTCGGACCTCCGGGGATGAACAGTAATGGCTCTCCTTGCCCTGAAGATTGAATCCTAACTTTGGTTTCAAACTTGTTAATGGGAATAAAATAATCTTTCTTTTGAAACCCTTTTACTGCATGAAATGCATTCTCATTCTTGGTGTATAGTTGTCTTTGTCTCGTACCCATATTTTTTTAATCCAAAATAAGGTACACCAACAGCAATCTCATTGTAAAAAACTTACCTCAGTTGTTTCAATTCAAAATCTTTGGGCTTTTGAGCCAAAATTTCAGTTGGAGTAAAACCAGTAAATGATTTAAAATCTTTGATAAAATGGCTTTGGTCAAAGTAACCATTGTAATAACAGATGGACTGCCAATCTGGACTGGGAGATTGGTGAATTTGGTCAAAAATAGAATTTAAGCGATAAATCCTCTGGATAATTTTGGGCGAAAGCCCAGCCATTTTTTTTACTAACTGAATAGAATGCTTGTGAGAATATCCCATTAATTCAGAAAGTGAGTCTTGATTTAGACTTTTATCAAACTGCAAACTTAATGAAATCCTTTGCCATGATTTAGTGATTGAGTTAGTACCAGAAAGCTTGCTTTCCATCCATTGTTCCAGGATATTTAGTATTTGAACATCATCACTTTGTTCACCAAGCTTTTGTCTCATGGATGCTATTTCCTTGCCTAAGACATCTGACGCACAATAGTTTGCATCAGTAATTTCATTGGCTGGTATGTGCAATAGTTGATTAAATCCAAACAGTGTGAAGCGTATGCCTGCTATAAAAAAATATTCTCCAGGAAAAATTCTTAAATATGAAGACCTCAATCCAGAAAGTATGGTATCTGTAAAAACAAATTTTTGATTGGAAGTCGCCAACTGACACTCATTCCGGCTACCTAAATTAACGAAAAGCTCCACTTTATTACCCGGAAATAATCTTTCTTCTAAAAACAAAGGATGGCCTTTTGCTACCATAAAGTGATCTACATAACTACAAATGGGGAAATTCGGTTTTAGAATGGTATAGGTCATCCCATCCTTCTGCAATCGTGATATTTTTTTAGTTGGCACTTCCATTGTTTCTGAAGTCTTCATTTAGGCTTGCAACCAACGGTTGGTGTATGTGGCGTGCCGACCTAATGGGAGGCTTGGACATCATACACAATGTTCACCGCCATTAAGTTAAGAAAAAAAACATAACCTGAATCAACGAACACGAAAGGCGCCAGGGTATTTCGACCCTATGCTCACTACCCACCTAAATCGGTGGAGTCTGGGGGCTTATCTTAATAGGATTGATGCAATGTTGGGGTTAGTTATTCTTTACTCTCTATCCATTTATACGCTTGCTCAAACATTTGTATCGGGTCGTATTCTATTATGTCAGGAGGTATTCTTCCACCATCACCTTTTTTATTTCGGTCGGTCATTATGCAATTGGTAACGCAGATTTGGGTACTGTCAGGCATTATAAAACCTCTAAGTCCTGTACTAAACCCTGCAGTAGGTGTCCCTATGATTGCTGTCTTAGTGTTTCCCCTAAATGACAAAGTGAGTAGTTCACCAGCACTGCCTGTTTCTTCAGATACTAAGACAGCCAAAGGCAAATGATTTTCAAAAAACCAAATACTATCTGAAAGTAACAGGAAGTCTGAAGTGTCTTTATAGAAATAATACTCTTCTAATACCTGATTTCCTGAAATTTCAAATGCTTTTATTCCCGAACCAAGAAGCGGACCCAAGCCGGCAAGCATCGGATATATCCAACCACCCGTATTATTTCTTAAGTCTATGATCCAGCCTTTGGGTTGCTGATTATAGAGCCGCTGAATACTCCGTTGCAGGCTGTCTGTATAATTTTTTGCTGACATAGAGTCAACACCAATAAATCCATCCAAAGAAATGTAAGCATATTTTTGTTGCAGCATTTTATGTTGAAATGGATAGGGATTCATGAGAACTTCCGAATTGGTACCCGTGTTCATTTGATGGAATTTCTCAGCGGTAATTATATAATTGTGCCTGTCTATGGTTTTGATGGCATATTCCAATAGTTTAATCACTTCTTCATGCGAGGTAGAATCTGAGATTTGGTTTAATACCTGAGTTTTTAACGAATCTAAATTGAAAGTTAACCGGTGCCGTGAATACACTTCAATGCTGTCAAAGGCCTGTATCACGTATTTTTCATTATTGGACAAATTCTCCCGGGAAGTACATCCTAAGACAAGCTGAGTTAGTATCGCTACTAATGAAACTGCTAATTTTGATTGTAATCTTCCTTCCATATTTGAATTTTGACTAACATCAAATTATTTGATTGATGGTTGGACAGTTGAAGTGTATGGTGGTTGACACACTTTTCACCCTGATTTTCCCTCTCTTTGTCGTTAGCTTGAGAAATTAATCAGTTCTCTGATATGGGGAATTAAGCCCAACAGTTGGGCCATGGTGCGTATCCCGAAGGGTAAGCCCTATAGTCGTTGTTGTAGTGCGTTTTTGTTTTAATGGTGTTGTTTTCCATATTTTTTCAAAGCAGTTTGAACATCTAGAATGGGAACTTTAAGCGTTCCGTCTTTCAAGTCTTCTGATTCGTAAATATCAAGATTGTGTATGTTGTAACTTTTATCGTTTAGGTCTAGCATGATAACATCAAACATGAAAGCAGTTTCAGTATTGGCAATAAACCAATGGACATTATCTTTTTCATCAGAAATGGAAGAGCTTTCTCCAACTATTGCGATTCGGTCAATTGAGGGTTTGATAATCAAGCTTTGGCCGTCTTGGTGAATTTTCTCATAATGTCTTAAGTGCATTTCACCTTCAAGGATCAAATGAGCAGACGCCATATTGCTGTGCCCGTGTGGTATAATGGCTCTATCTTTCTTCATTCCAAAAATTTTCTTGACAAACGCAGTCTTTTCAGGAAGTCCGTCAAGTTTGGGGAACTTTATAGGTTTCGTTGAAACACCCAAATCAGGATATTCAAATCCCTTAATCAGGTTTTCAAAGTCAATGAATTTTAATATTTCTTCAAGTTCAACCTTCGAGTAAAGTTCTTCAATCTTCTGTTGCCATTGAATGGTGGATATTGAGTCTGTCTTTAAATCGGAACAGAATTCATTCAGTTTAATAGCCCAATGGTCAGTTATAGGTTTAATATTTCTTCCAAAGGCATTACATGCAAATAGCGCGTCTATTAAAGCAAAACTTGCTACTGTTGCTAAAACTCCTTTTGTAAATTCTCTTCGGTCCATGGGTTCAGATTTTTTGATGTCTATTTCGTTCTCATTGCCTATGCTAATTATTTCTTGAAAGGTGTGATTATCCATTGTCCACCGCCATTAAGATAAGCAAATGCGTAACCTGAAGCAACGAAAGCGCCACGGAACAGAGGTTTGCTGTCCTAACCATTGGGGCGGGGGCTTTATCGGCGACCTGTTTTAATAAATCTGATTTTAAATCCGTTGGTAAGTCGCCCCAGTGTACGTCAAGCATTGCCCCTTCAAGTGAATACAGGTAATAGCAAACAGGAAATGTCTTTCCCGGATCTTGTTCGCATATTTTCTTGTACGCCTTTACAGAAGTAAATTCTGCCAGGTCTGCAAGCGAATAAACACCAATTTCATTTAATCTCTTTATTATTGTTGCCCCTAAGTTTTTTGCTCCTATCAAGCTATTTTTCGTTTCCATAACCTTATTCCTGGGGTGGTGAATACTTAACGATATCAATACCAATTCCGTTAGGGTCTTGAATAGCAAAATGCCTGTCGCCCCAAGGCTCATCTCTTAATTCAACTTTGATTTCAACTCCGTTCTTTTTCAGTTGATTGTAAATCGTATCCACGTCATCTACTTCTATGGTTAGATACATACCTTGTCCATTGAACGGTTGATGAAAAAATGTTTGTTGTGTTGGGTGATGGGGTAACAAAAAACTAAGTTCAGCCTGTCGATTAGGCGTATGTAACAAAAGGTAAAATTCGTTTTCAAATGTTACTCCAAATCCTAATTTGTCAGTGTAGAAAGCCTTACTCTCTGCCAACTTTTCTGTAAGTATACCTGCGTTGAGTTTCATATCTTATCCGTTTTTAAGTTGATGATGAGGCAAAATTACAAGCGCTAAAAACCATAGCCTTGTAAAAAACGGACATTCTATCTTCCAAAGGCTTTGCTGGGTGTAACACCATAGAAATTCTTAAACTCCTTTATGAAATGGGCTTGGTCGTAATACCAAGGTCAAAGAATATTTTATTGTGTCTAAGACTTTGTGTTGAAGGTTTAGCATTCAGAATGGTTTGGAAACGCACCACCTGACTGAATGTTTTGGCTGTATCGCCAATATAAAATTCAAAGTAACGTCTTAACTGTCTTTGGCTTAAGCCGATGTCTAAATCTGTCTGAACATTTACAACCCCATAATTTTTTAGAATGATATTCAAGGCATTTTGAAAGCGGCTGTCCAAAGCGGTATTGGCTTTTGCCGCTATGTTTGTGAAGTATTTATCAAATCTGAATTTAATTTTTTCAAAGCCGTCTGCAGCAGAAAAATTGTCTGTAATGAATGCAGAAGTTTCGTGTAATACTATTTCAAGTCGTTCAAAACGATTACTCAATTCTTTTGCATCAACGTTAAAAAGTGAAGGAAACGTTGTCGGAAGAAAACGAATACCCACATAATGAAAAGAATTGTCAAGTGGGAACTCTGTATATTTTTTACAAAATCCCATTACGAAATTTTCTGAAGGCTTGTCAAGCTGAAAAGAAAATATCAATGCAACCATCAGCAACCACTCTGTATGTAAAAGGTTCTTGGAGTTTTTCTTCTGTTTTCAATTCCCAATAGCAGTAAATAATATTTGAGAGACTGTCGTTTGGAGAAACTTCCCGATAAGAAACACTTTGCCCTGCCTTTTTACGGTCGGTTGCGCAGGTCGATAAAGTCGTCTTATGTTAAAGTCATTTTGCACTGTTTAGGCCTATTTATCATGATGCACAACGGTGGGTGGCGACAACGGTTTAGGTGCATGGTCGTAAGCCACTTTCACGGTCATTAAGTTAAGAAAAAAAGCGTAACCTGAAGCAATGAAAGCGCCACGGAACAGCGGTTTGCTGTCCTAACAATTGGGGCGTACCTCATGGGCGTAGATGCGTTGTTCATGGCATTTCATATTTCTCTTATTTCATCTTCTGTCAAATCGGTGAGTTCGGCAATGGTTTTACTATCCATGCCTTTATTTTTCATCTGCTTTGCTATTTTCATTTGATTATCTTTTGTTGCATCTGCTTTTGCTTTTTCAAGCCTCAATCTATCTTCCGTTTCTCGCAATCCAGCGTAATCATAAGCCTCCAATTCTTCTGGCGACCATGTTTGAATATTTGCTTGCTCAAACGCAGTTCTCAATCCGGGGTCATCAATTTCCTCCGGGATGACTTCAAGCGTTTCGGCTTCCTTGATGAAAAATATCCACTTCTCGATAAGCGTTTTTAGGTCTTTTCGCTGCACGTTGAATTTCGGCAGTTCGATAAAATTGAATTCCATGTCCTCCATGATCCTCTCTCCAGTCTCAACATCCAAAATCCGATGGCGACTGATATACTTTGGGTTCTTCGACAACGAAAAATCCAAAATGCCAACAAAAATTGTCGGGTTCAGCCTGTCGTAAAATTCGCCCCGGTCTATCTGACTGACATAGCCTTGCGAAGTGTAGTACAACACCCGCTTGCTAAACCCTAGTGCATCCGCAACTTGCATCTCGACGATAAATTCCCGACCACTTTGGTCTCGTGCTTTCACATCAATAATGGTTGCCTTCCCGTCCCGAAACTTTGGTAATTGGTATGGGTTCAGGATGTTCACGTCCATGATTTTGTGTTTGTCCTCGAAGTCAAGAACGGCGTTCAGAAAGGAAATTAGCACCTCCTTTTTGTTCTGGTTGCCGAAGATTTTTCGCAAAGCGATGTCATTTTTAACGTCTGCGAATTTCATCTGAGACTATTTGATTCAAATATACAAAAACCGCTGGGTTTGACAGCGGGTTTTGGGCGAAATCTGGCAAATGCGACTACTAAAAAACCAGCCGTGGGTGGTTATTTTAGTTTCTGCCCAGCCCTATTATGGCTTATATACAACCCAATAACTTGCACTATAACGCCAGCAAGTTTAAATGCTGCATCAATAGTCGCCTGATGTTCCCTAATCTCAGCCTAATTTGTGTTACCTCCAGATTGCCTAAATCTGTTACCTCCGCTTTGCCTAAATTTGGGTAGTCTTTTTTGCTGCTAACAACTTAGTTGTTGGCTGCTGGCTTTTTATTTTTAATCGGCTTGATGAATCCAAACATATTGCCCTTCCTTAAATGTGATTAGTCCACCTCCAACTTCTTCTTTTCTAACGACAATCGATGGGTTGTCGAGCTTAACTTCTCTGTCTCCAATAATCTCAGCGTCTTCAATAACGACTTCATACGTTTCAGAGTCATTCACAAGTCCCCAATAGTCAACCCAATTAAATTCAGTCAAATGAGCAAAAGGTTCTCCGAAGCCGATTTTGATAACCTGATTAGTCTCTCCGTGAGTTATAATAATTCCTGAAGTTTCATTTTCTTTTTTGAAAATTGCTTGGTCAGCATATCCGTCTCCGTTAAAGTCTGCGTTTATTGTGTCCGTCAGTTTGAATATGGTTGCTTCTTTAAATTCATAACTCAAATCTTGATTATTATGCTCGGTCTGTTTGGTTGAACTTTGTTTCAAGTCTGGTTTTGTTGTATCTACTTTAGATTCCACCTTAATTGTGTCGGTTTCGGCTGAAATTTCCTTTTTAGATTCCTTGTCAGAATTTGATTGACCACAACTAGTTAAAATAAGAAAAGTCAATATGTAGGTTATATGTTTCATTGTCGTTTTAGCTTGCTGCCAACGGCAAGTGCATCCGCAGAGCGCAGCGCAGCAAGCATTGCGGATGCACCGTGTTATGGGCATTCCATCTTATTTTGCTTTTCTTTTCAACAAAACAGGAACTTCCTCAGGTCTTCTTGCTATGTTCCAATTTCTATGCAACTCCCTATTTAATCTGATTCCGCGAACAGTTTTGCGAAACGCTGATTCAACAGTAGAACCATTGAACAAGTTCGTGTAAAAAATCCTCGAAAATTCAAAAGGTAGTGCCCCCGTGGTTAAATCTTGCATTGCCACTGCGCTTGGCAGATGCTTGGTCAGAATTTCTCCGTAATTTTGGGAAAAGCACGTATTCAAAACACAGCACGTCGTTGAATGAGATTTTTGGAATACTTCCTCCATAATTTCTTTAAATACTTCATAAGTAAATTCTACTTCTGTTCCGTCTGAACCCTCAAATATCATCAAACCATTTCCACCATTTCTGATTGAATTAACACAAAAATGGATGATAGTTGGGTTATATTTAGGAATGACAACTTCTAAATCATCAATAGTAAGTCCCCCTTCAACGATGAAGCCATATTTTTCCTGATCACGGCTCCTTTCAAGAGCGGATCGAATTATATCGACCTCTTTATCAAATCCTAGGTCATATCTTCCATTAGGATTTGAGTACAAAAAGAGTACAATTTTATCTTTTTTAACTTCTGACTTATTTGGAATCTGCTCTATCAATAGGAGTATTCCGTGGTTAATTCGAGCAGTGAGCAATTCCCAATCACTTTGTTGAATAATTCCCTTACGAAATTCCTCTTTACCACGGTTCCATTTAGCTTTTAAAAGAACAATTTCATCTTTCAAATCCTCTGCTTGGATAATTCTTTCAATTACCTCGAGGGCTTGGTCAGTCTGACCTTCTGCAATATGATTCTTTATCGCCCTTATTTCTTGGTTTGGCATATGTTTTATCTATTTTTTACTGTTTTTTTTGCCCATAACGGTCCGCATACACGGCGTGCCCAGCTTTTGCTGGGCATGACCGCTGTATGCTTTGTTAGGCATCGTGTTCTTAATTTTCTTCATCTATTAGCTCCATGAGACAAACTATTAATTTGTTTTTCCGAATGAACTTTTCTTCAAAACCTATTGTCCCCATCATATCGGCTTTTTTTAATGCTTTGTACCAATTTTTATACAGTACAATCTCTTTTTTAAATTTCTCAAAGAAAAAATTATCGTTTTCCAGTAATTTAATTGCTTCTGATATTTTGTCCTCACTTATTGCATTATTGAATTTAGTTTTTAATAAATGGAAAGATTTTCGATTATCTTTATTGTGGTCTAAATTCAAAAAGATACCTTCCTTTTCAAAGATTACTAATTCAGGATTTATCATTTTCAACTCAATCAAATAAGACTTTATCTTAGCCGAACCAAAAGCACCATTTTCATTAATTATTACAGAGGTAATATTATTTTTTTCTTCTGAAACATTCAAAATTTGACGGAGTGCAGTAATCAATTCATAAAATATTCTTTTCTTATCAAAACCTAATCCAATCCCATGTATTACAGTTAAGATAGACAAATTATTTCTTTTAGAATAAAAAGCATTTATGTATTTAAAAGCGTTGAAATATAAACCTTGCAGTTTAATCAGCGACAAATCTTCAACCTTACCAATTCCGACAAGAAGAACATTTTTACTTTTTATTTCACTATTCTCAGGTACTAAGACACTTACTTCATTTAGTTGTGAATATTTCTTAGTATTGAAAGATTCTATTTGCCCATTTAGATATTGATTTAAATATTCCTCGGGACCGAATACCCCATCTTCCAAATTTTTTAGTACCAAAAAATCAGCTTCAATTTCATTTATTTCCTTTTCCTCCGAAATGACAATTTTAATCTTCTCCATACAATAGTTCCTCTATTTCTGTTTTTAAAATAGGAATTTCATTTTCAACAAAGGATGATAGAAGTTTAGGCGAAATTCTTATGTACGCAGATTTCAGCATTCTATCAAGACGTAACAAGTTATTAATTGCTGGGATATTAAATTCCGTATCCATTTCTCTAATTCTTTCCCATTGTGCTGAAATAAATTTAATTTCTCTTTCCATAGCACGAAATCCCATCTTGTCATACTTTTCATCATTTCTCTCTTTAATAAGAAAGTTAAAGTTTTCAATTTCATCAATGGAATTAAGTATTTCTTGAAAAAGATGCTTAGTTCTTTCAATCTTCATATATTGTTATTAAATCACTTTTAATGTAATCGAAAAAAGTTCATTGTTCTTTTTTTCAGCAATTGATAAATCAATTTTCCTTTTAAAAATTAACTCCAAAGCAGAGTGATAAGAAAAGAAATTTTTCGAAAATTTGGAAAACGGGATTTCCTTGAAAGTCACCAAAAAATCAATATCACTTTCCTTACTAAATGATGATTTAGTTACAGAACCATAAGCCTCTAACTTCTTCACAAAATGTTCTTTGGAGGCTACTTTAACTTTGTCATAATTCTGATAGATAATTTCCAAAGGGCTTTATTTTGTCGTTTTTGATTTTTTTTCATGATGCCTAACGGTAGCATCTACGCTGTTTGCGGCTGCGTTGGCTTTGAGGGTTGGGTTTGCCGCAAATGGGCGTAGATGCTTTGTTCGACGATTTTTATAACTATCTACCAACTTACTGTAGCAGTAATACAAATTGTTATTTGGGATTAATTGGCCCAGGCAAGTCAAGGGTAATTGTTATGCAAACTTTACAAGTTTTACCCGAGCAAGATGGTGTGTCAACAGTAATGTCTATAATTCTGGCAGTAGCAGTTGACGATTGAGGTCTGATAGTTCCTTCTAAATCAAATGTACCCTTTGCGACAACTTTTCCTTTTTCATTAACTACTTCTACACTATCTTTACTTGGTATGGAACGAAGTAAGTAGTATCCTTCCTCAATTTTGGAAACTCTTGAAGTATTCAATTCCGGTATGAAAGCAAAAGCTAGATTATGGCTTTTCTCAAGATCTTCAACTTTCAGTTTTTCGATGCCTTTAATTGGGCATACAACCATTGTTTTGTTTTCGCCAAATAGACTAGTTTTTAGTGCAAATTTGTCTTTGCTAATAGTTACATTAAAGGCTTCCGCCTCTGATGCCATAACATTAACAACTTCTGATTTGAAGTTATTAACTTCAGTTTTTAATACTTTTCTCATTTTTAAAATTTTTATTTGCCTACACTAACGCTTTCAGCGGTTTCGCCCTACTTCTTTTTGGGTAGTTTCGGGATGCCTACCTTATTTTATGTTTCTTGTTTTAGTTTCGTCGAACATCAGTGCACCCGCAATATTGCGTATATCCCTAAATATCTTCGAGATCTATGTCCTCCAGCGGACTCACCTTCTCCTCCGCGTCCTTCCGCACATGCAGATACCGCTCCGTCGTTTTGATAGATTCGTGCCCTAATAGGTGTTGAATGTACCGCAGATCAGTGCCTCTCTCAAGCATGCCTGTGCTGAGCCTGCCGAAGTATGTGTCGCAAAACTATGCCGTAATGTATGCACCGTCGCAAACGGATTGATACCTGACTCCGCCACCGCCCGCCGCATGATCTGCTGCACACTTCGTGGGCTGTAGCGCTCGTCGTTCAGACCTTCAAATAACCAGTCTGGAGATTTCGCTTTCGCTCAATATCTCGGTTTATAAATTTGCTGATATTTCTTCAACATTCCAAATATTTTGTCTGGTAGTATCACATATCTGTCCTTCTTTCCCTTTCCGGCTTTAATAAATATTTGTTTTCTGTCAACCAACACATCATCGAGCCGCACATTTACCGATTCGCTGAGCCGCAAACCCGCAGAATATATCAGAGAAAGAATACATCGGTGTTTGAGGTTTTTTACTGAGGTCAACAATTTCTGTACCTCCTCTTCGCTCAATACCTCGGGTAACTGATCTGCTCTTCGAGGGCGCAGGTCGTAAAATTGTCGTTCCTATACCGTGTCCAGTAATAGCCTTCCTCATGGTTGTAATTATTGATGTACTGCGAATTTCGTAGTATCGCTCAAAAGACATTGCGCGTTTGAGTCGAAATAGTGATATACAAGCTCTGTCTTTTGTTGCGTCCAGCAATGGAAAAAAAAATTGCAAAAGGTAAATTTAGCCCCAAAATAAGCTATCCTTCCCCCTCCCCTCCCCGCAAACCAGTCCATATACAGCTCCAGCCAACTGCTTAAAAAGCAGGGCAGGTTGAGGGTTGGGACTTTCTGCCTTTTTGTCCTCAATTTTCAGCCATTTTTCCCATGAGAAACAGGTACTTCGATGAGCGGGTACTCTACATTAGACCTGGTGCAGCTTAGGGGAAGGGGACACACACACCCGCCGTATCCTGAGGGGGACAGAAAGACATAGTTTCGAATTTAACTATAAATCCAGCCTATGAAAAACTATTTTTTCGGATCCCAACCCTTTTTGGACGCCTGCCCAACCGGTAACTTGTGTGCCTGGACTAAGCCTCTATCCCCCCTTGTAACAACCCTTGTCAATCTGAGCTTTTGGGACTTAACTTAATGGGGGTGAACCGCTGTTAGTGCCAGCTTTCATTTTTATTTAATATTCTTTTTCCTATGTACTCTAATCCGTCCTTAAATCCATCAACGGTAGAATCATGGTGTTTCCATAAATGTTCATATTGTAAATGATAATAATTAAACTCATTTGAGTCTTTTTGTTTTGAGAACATTTCTGGTTTTAACCTTTCAGTCATCGGGCTTGTGTAAAAGACAGGATTTACTTTTATGCTTACAAAACCATGGTTATAGTCTCGATTAAACATAAAAATATTTGAGCTCGGTATCCAAGTAGTTTGTCTTACAGCAAGACTTCCTTGAACTATCTCTTTCTTTTTTCCAGACTACTAGACATTTTTGAAAAAAGGCGAAAAAAGCAAGAGTATTGTGTTTACCACAACAACGATACCTATGCCTTTTTCGCAACTACTCAAATTTAGTAAAATCTACCAAGACTATGGTCTGGGTGCAGCAAAGAATTTTACCTGTTGGTCTCGCTGATCAGTTTGGGCAAAACGGTCAACCTGTACAAACTCAAGGATCACGTCAGCAGCGTACTGGGCAAGACAGAGGCCGATGTGCAGAGCCACTACCAGCGGCTGATTCCGGTTTTTTAAAGACTGGGGTAAGTCGGAGGAATTTCTGCACGACATCCTGCGCCACAATCTGGGGCTGCTGCGTCAGGGGGCAATCAGACGCTGATCCTTGACGGCACGAGTTGGAAGTTTGGCAAGACCGAAATCCACTTACCTCGTACTGGCTGTCCAGGTAGGCGGCGTAGCCATCCCCCTGTACTGAAACAGCTCGGAAAGATCGGTACCCTCAGTCAGGAAGAACGAAAAGAGATGATGGACGAGGCCCTCGGTATCTTCGATCTGCGCGGGATGACCCTGCTCGCAGACCGGGAATACATCGGCAAAAAATGGTTTAAGTACCTCAGCGACAAAGGTCTACACTTTGTGATCCGGATGAAACGCGGCGACTACGAGCAGGATACCAATGCCCTCAGCGGGCGGAGCTATCGGGCCATGTACCGCCGCTGCCAGCAAAAAAGAAAGTCGTGAGCAAGCAGATCACCCTTAACCATACCCCCTATACCCTCGTCATGATGCCCAACCCCAAAGTCGGGGCCGACGAACCCGTCATGATCTTCCTCACTACCCTTCGTAGTAGCCGATACGCCGCCGCCGCTTACCAGCTCCGATGGAAGATCGAGTGCATGTTCAAGCACCTCAAGACCAACGGCTATCACCTCGAAGACCTCAACCTCAAAGACGCGGGCAAAACCCGCCTCATGATGGCACTCGTAGCCACCGCCTACCTGCTCGCCCTCCGAGAAGGATGGCGAAGAAGAAAGAAAATACCGCTCAAAAAATACGCCGACGGAACCCGATGGCCAGCCTGCTCCCTCTTCCGGACGGGACTCGCCTATCTCATCGAAAAATCCCAGCAACTACAACGATTCCTTACCTATCTTGACTCCATCACGAAAACCCCCAAAACCACTCCTGATTAAAAATGTATAGTAGTATGCTTTTTTTCCAAGTATTCCCGTAGCAAGTTTATCCTCTTCTGAATTTTTATAATATCTCCTTTCATTGAAGCAACCTTGGTATGTTCCAACATTAATTTATAAGCTTTACTTTCTGGTTTGATATAAATCACTCTTACGTCAGCTCCAAATATTATCGCTTCTCTTATCTGGTGAATGTAATTATCGAAAACACCAATGCATGAATATCCAAGAATATCAAATTGCCTCGAATTAAGTATTTGCTCTTTTAGACTAAATCTACTTTTATCAATTACTTCATCATTGTTAATTTCAGAGAGTTTTTTGTCATTCAATCTGCTTAAAATTTGCAGCATCCCACTAATCAAACGATTCTTATCTTTGTCAACTTCCCTAATTGCAAGTCTTTCCTCTCTCTGAATGGTATTGAAGTTTGAAGTTAAAAGAACAATTTCATCTAACAATTGCTCTTCATTCATTTTTGTAGCAAGTTGTTCTAATGAACTTAAAGCAGATTTATACTTAGCATCTTTAATTAATTCTCTTACCTTTTTAAAGTCTTCATTCATTGGTTTTTCTTTTTATTTAGTTGGCACTAACGGGCTGTATACCTGATGTGCCGTCCCGCATGGGCGGCATAGGCAGGTATACATTGTTCTGCAACGTTTTATTATTTGGAATTCATTAATCAATAAATTTGACTACATCCCTGATCTAGACAACCGGAATCCAATATTATTTTTCATGAGTCCTGGTAAGTCATAGGCTCGATTTGATGTTCGAGCATCAGGTACTTTACCATACCATGCACCCCCTCGAAGTGTACGATAGATTCCTTTAGGCTCACCTTTCGGATCAATTTCATCACTGTTATGATAATAACTTGCATCATACCAATCCCAACACCATTCCCAAACATTACCACTCATACTAAATAAATTCAATTCACCTTGTGGAAATTTATCAACTGGTGCAGTTTGTATATATCCATCTTCAACTCCACTTAAATTTGCATATACAGTATCACTTTTACTTTCTCCCCAAGCATACCGATAGTAGCCTTTTCCTCCACCTCGTGCAGCAAATTCCCATTCCGCTTCAGTAGGTAGTCGATATCCATTTGCTTTCCAATTGGGTGTGACATTAATATTGTCAATAGTGTAAAAGCGTTTATAGTCATGATGATTGCTGAGCCAATTACAATATTCCACTGCACCATACCAAGAAACTAAAACGACTGGATGATTTTCAAATCCTGAGGTAACGTAAAAGGATTTCTCACTATTGTTTATTGGTTGCTTCCAATAAGTGCATTCCCCTGTACAATAAATACTGAAAATCTCATTACCATTATATTCTACAATACCATCCTCCCTAATACTGATTTTGCGTCGAATATCGTTCAAAAACTTAACAAATTCTTTGTTAGAGACTGCAAATTTTGCTAATTGAAAACCACTTATACGTACAGGATGAAGTTCTTCATCTTCTTCCTTATCCACATCATCAAACTTACTTCCCATTTCATACCTGCCTTCTTCAATAGAAACCATTTCGACAAAAGGTACTTCTATGTCTGCTTGAAATAGATGAATAGCATAGTCCTTGAAAAAAAATAAAATTAGCAATCCACCAATTATAAGTGCATACTTTCTTGATCTTCTATTTAATAAAAATTCTTTTATAGTTAATTTCTGAAAAGATATATTAGCATTTTTTTTGAGATTACCAGTATTTACAACCTTTTCCTTCTTTAAAAGATCGGCTTTTTTATTAGTGATAATATCTAATGTAGAATCCGTAATTCGATTTATTCTTATTACAAACTCTTCATATGGTAATTGACCTAATTTATAGTGTCCTTCATATAAATTGTATTGACTAGATAACTTGAGCACTTTTGCATTTATTTCTTCGTCTTTCAAGGAAGAAATCCGTGTTAATGCCTGCTTTGTTTTACCTGATGAGACAAGATTTTCACACTCTGTCAACAATTTCAATACATTAGAATACTCAGTCATCATATATGTGATTTATACTATGTATTTTATTGACTTAATATAAAACCATCGATCCATTTACTTCTTGTAAACTTAAATGTTGCAGAACATCAGTGTATCCGCAATATTGCGTATATCCCCTAAATATCTTCGAGATCCATGTCCTCCAGCGGACTGCGCAGTTTCTCCTCCGCGTCCTTCCGCACATGCAGATACCGCTCCGTCGTTTTGATAGATTCGTGCCCTAATAGGTGTTGTATATACCGCAAATCAGTGCCTCGTTCTAACATACCTGTGCTGAGCCTGTCGAAGTATGAGTCGCAAAACTATGCCGCAATGTATGCACCGTCGCAAACGGATTGATACCTGACTCCGCAACCGCCCGCCGCATGATCTGCTGCACACTTCGTGGGCTGTAGCGCTCGTCGTTCAGACCTTCAAATAACCAGTCCTGGAGATTTCGCTTTCGCTCAATATCTCGGTTTATAAATTTGCTGATATTTCTTCAACATTCCAAATATTTTGTCTGGTAGTATCACATATCTGTCCTTCTTTCCCTTTCCGGCTTTAATAAATATTTGTTTTCTGTCAACCAACAGATCATCGAGCCGCACATTTACCGATTCGCTGGGCCGCAAACCCGCAGAATATATCAGAGAAAGAATACATCGGTGTTTGAGGTTTTTTACTGAGGTCAACAATTTCTGTACCTCCTCTTCGCTCAATACCTCGGGTAACTGATCTGCTCTTCGGGGGCGCAGGTCGTAAAATTGCCGTTCCTGTCCCAATACCTTTTCGTAATAAAATTTGATCGCATTCACTACCTGGTTCTGCATGGATTCCGACCATTTTTGCTCCCGGATTTGTTTCAGTAAGTACTGACGGATCGTTTCTTTTTCGATCACAGCCAGGTCGCAATTTCCCATAGCTGCCAGAAATCGCTGAAAATGCCCGCGATAGCTCTTTACCGTGGAGCCCTCACCTCCCCACAAACCAGTCCATATACAGCTCCAGCCAACTGCTTAAAAAGCAGGGCAGGTTGAGGAGTTGGGACTTTCTGTCTTTTTTGTCCTCAATTTTCAGCCATTTTTCCCATGAGAAACAGGTACTTCGATGAGTGGGTACTCTACATTAGCCCTGGTGCAGCTTAGGGGAAGGGGACACCTGGACTACGCCTTTATCAACCACCTGGTAACAACCCTTGTCAATCTGAGCTTTTGGGACTTAACTTAATGGGGGTGAGTCCATGTTAGCTGCTTTATTCTGTTATTTGATTCATTATTTGAAACTCACCATTTAAGGAAAGAATTGTCTCAAAAATTACCCAGTAGTACCATTTATGGAATTTCTTGGATTGGTTAACCGTAATTATTGATAAAAAAACCAGAATTATTCCGAGAAGAATAAACCATAAAGAAATTGATGTAAATATTGATAAAATAATTATCACAAGTCCTCCAAATTGCAAGGCAAACGCGACTCCACGAACCATTTTGCTAAGTGCCATAAATCTATCAATCTCTATAGCTAAGTCTAGATTTTCCCGTCTCATCCCTGCTATCCAAATTGGATATTCATAAGGATCAAACCTCAATTCTCTTTTTGGATATTTATCTTTAAACTCAGCGAATGCATATCCAACAAAGTCTTTCTTTTGATAAATTTTCGCCCATTTACTGATTATTGAATCAAATATAAAGCCATTCAAATAGGCACATATTGCAAAGATGAATAGCTTTGTAAATGATAATTCTCCTACAAAACTAATTAATTCAGATACATTTGATAATTCTAAGGTTCCAAAAAGGATAATTAGAACAAGTCCACCAGGAATTGTGTAGGCAAAGAAGTCATATATACCAAGCTTTAAAGACATTTTTAATTATTCTTAAGATTATTTACTAAAAAGACTTAGGAGAATAAAGATATTGCAAAGAATCTATTTTTTTGTAGCAGATAATTTCACAGCTACCTGAAGTTCGCAGCGAAGCAAGAATTTCCAGTTAGCGAGTGTTGTACGAAGTGGCTTTTTCTTTTTCCTTGAATATCCCCTAAATATCTTCAAAATCCCTACCCTCCAGCGGATGGACATCCTTCCGCAAGACCGATTAACTACAAAGAACGCCAGCTAAGTATCTAAATCTACCCATATTTTCCATCACTCCAAAAAATTTCTCTGGCGGTAGCATTTTTCTGTCTCGCTTCTCACCTCCCCGCAAACCAGTCCATATACAGCTCCAGCCAACTGCTTAAAAAGCAGGGCAGGTTGAGGAGTTGGGACTTTCTGCCTTTTTTGTCTCCAATTTTCAGCCATTTTTCCCATGAGAAACAGGTACTTCGACGGGCGGGTACTCTACATTAGACCTGGTGCAGCTTAGGGGAAGGGGACACCTGGACTAAGCCACTATCAACCACCTGGTAACAACCCTTGTCAATCTGAGCTTTTTGGACTTAACTTAATGGGGGTGATACATTGTTCTCTGCTTTTTTCTTTCTATTCATCAATGTCAATTAGAATTGAAGGTTTTAGCAGTAGGATTATAAATGGTAAAAGAAGTCCAAAGATTAAGGCCGCTACACCTATTACAACTTTGCTTTCACTAAACAAATAGGTGAATATTGCATTACCACCCACGCTAATTGAAATGAAGATTAGATATAAAATTGCCAATCTGTATAGTAATGTCGCCTTTTTATCCTTAATTGATTGTAAATTTCTAACACTAAGCATTTGGATTATTTTGTGATAAAGCAATTCACCAACAAATATTCCATAAAGTACAAATTCATTCTTCTTCCCAAGTTTTATTACTCCTTCTTCTGCATATCCTTCGTACAAATCAATTTCAGCTATTTTATATATATCACTATATGCTAAGAGAACATCTAATTTACATTTTCGAGGAAGTATTGATACTAATTCGTTTACAATCTCGTCTTTGATTACTTCACCTTGTTTGTTTAACTCTCGATAGTCATCATAAGTATAAACAATCGCACCTTTGATTGCTTTGAGTGAAGACTTTTTTAGTCTTTTCCATTCTTCCAAAAGGTGTTCTATGTAAAAACCACTTTTTGTGTTGTCTTTATAAACATATTCGATATCCAATTCTTCTGGATTGTTGGGCTTGGGTTCAATTATATGTCCAAAACCTCTATCAAGTAAGAGAAACTCTATTTCATTTTCTTTCACATAGTCATCAACTGACTTTGCAGATATTTTTGGATTCGTATTGTCAATTTCTAAGTAATGAGGATATATCTCAATACCTGAGTCAATCCGATAACTTCGGTTTGCAGAAAACAATCTTCTTTTCACCTTATTGGCAATTACAAAGTTGTCATCAAGTATCAAAACGTTTATTTTCTTCATTTTTTTCTAATTGCAGAGAATGTCACAGCTACCTGAAGTTCGCAGCGAAGCAAGAATTTCCAGTTAGCGAGTGTTGTCCGAAGTGGCTTTTTCTTTTTCCTTGAATATCCCCTAAATATCTTGAAAATCCCTATCCTCCAGCGGATGGACATCCTTCCGAAATACCGATTAACTGCAAAGAACGCCAGCCAAGTATCTAAATCTACCAATATTTCCCATCACTCCAAAAAATTTCTCTGGCGGTAGCATTTTTCTGTCTCGCTTCTCACCTCCCCGCAAACCACTCCATATACAGCTCCAGCCAACTGCTTAAAAAGCAGGGTAGGTTGAGGAGTTTGTACCTCTTGCCTTTGGTGGTGGTGAGTTCGTCTATTTTCATTTCTCCGCCGTAAATCCTTACGGCGAAATCGTGCGGGCAACGATCCATATACTCGTGGAGCGATCGCAATGTGCCGCTGGCTCCCGATTTTACTTCCACCGGAATCAGCATGTTTTTATAAGCATAAACAATGTCCACCTCTGATGAGGTTCCCTTTTCCTCCCGTACCCAGAATGCGCGTTTGCTTCCGGGTAAAATCGTCTGCGCTTTTATTTCCTGATTCACTACCTGTTGTAAAAGTTTGCCACGGGAACTGGCGTGTAAATCGCTTATCATCAGTAATTCCTGATGTAACCCCAACTGGTAATTGACCAAACCCACATCCAGAAAGTGAAGCCGGGGGCGTTTTTTGAAGTCGGGAACGATGGGCGGTTGGGTTTGGGTTGTGGGGTAAACCAGTTCCAATAACCGGGCCTTCGATAGCGCGTCCATTGCCTCTTTTACTTCCCGTGTATTAAAGCTGGAAGCACCAAAATGATTGAGATTTATCCGGTTGTCTATTTCATATGCAGCAGTATCCATAATATGCCTGATGATTCGCTTTTGAGCATCGTTGGAGGCATATTTTTCTACATCTTCTTTATAGGATTCGATGATACCGGCGTAGAGGTTTTTTACCCGGGTGATGTCTTTTTCCCGAAGATATGCAGAAGTGATCCCCGGCATTCCTCCAATAAGGGTAAACTCATAAAAAAACCGGTAAAAGACGGGCAAAAACTCATTGGGGAGCGGTACTGTGTTTAACAGCTCTATTGCCTTTTCATTTCCCAAACCACGCAAATATTCTCTGAAGTTGAGGGGATGTAATTCTGCGTATTCCACCCTGCCGACCGGAACGTTGCTGACTTTGCTTAACCCAAACTCAAATAAAGATCCGGTTACGACTATATTTATATGGGGATAATCTTCCTTAAAATAGCGCAGCGCCTCTATTACCTGTGGTTTTTCCTGTACTTCATCAACGAATATCAGTGTACTGACCTCTCCCCGGTTTTGAAAACCTCTGGAAAGAAACAATAACTGAATGGTTTTGTCAATATCGGATACGTTTTCAAAAAGGTTGATGTCGGCCTTTCGCTCCAGGTTAAAATAGAGATATTGATCGTAGGTTTTCCCTAACTCATGGATCAGGGTAGTTTTCCCTACCTGACGGGCGCCACGGAGTATAAGCGGAAGACTTGAGGATGATGTTTTCCACTTTTGGAGATAGGAATATAAATCTCTGTGTATCAAATCAATACGGGTACTTTATGTTTTTGAATAGAATCCATGAATCATCCTCTCAGAAAATAATCCGGTCATTCTGTTTATAAAAATACAGAAAGCATACCCATTTTCCTACCTTTTTTGTCAGAAAGTATAGGCAATTTTTGTTGATTTTTGTCAGAAAGCATAGGCAATTGTGCCTACTGCCCCAATGCGCCGCTCAGTCTCAACAGCTCCAGTTCGGAAAATTTTACATTGTACTGGGCCGTAATCTGCCGGTTGAGCGCCAGATCAAACCTGCGCTGGGCTTCGTTGAGCTCAAGGATGGCTGAGCCGCCCAGGCGAAATTTCTCTATGGAAATTACCAGATTTTCTTCGGCCAGTTTCAGGTTGTTTTCTTCAATAGCAAGGATATTTTTATCCGCCTGATACTGATGATAGGCGGCGGTGAGTTCGCCCGCTATCTGGGCCTCCAGCGACTGCTGCTGGGTCTCCACAATTTCGGTATTGACTTTGGAAATGGCAATCTGCTGCCGGGTATGGTGGCCGTCGTAGAGTACCCACCGGGCCGAGAGCCCGACCGAAAACAGGGCGTTCCGGTTGGTCAGGATGAAGTTGGCGTTGTTGTTGGAATAGGTATAACCCAGGGAGGAGTTCAGCCCTACCTGCGGTTTTCTGGCGGCGGCCATTTCCCGCTCCACAGACTGACTGACCTCTACCGATTTGCGCAGCATCAGCAGTTCTTTGTTCTGGCTCTGTGCATTTTGAAGCAGGGTTTCAAGGTCGTAGTCATTGCCGAGATCGACGGTTTCCTGCACGTCAAATTCGGTGTTAATATCTCTGTTGAGCAGGATATTCAGGGTGATTTTGGCGGTCTGCAACTGGTTTTTTGCAGCTTCCAGGTCTGAAAGCTGGGTATTGAGATCGGTTTGAGAAAGCAGGAAATCGCCCTTTGCGCCTTTCCCCACATTCCACCGCTCTTCGGTAATATTGAGCCTGTCCTGATAGTATTTGATGAGGGTATTCATAAAGGCGATGGTAGCCTCCTGTTTCATCACGTTGTAATAGGCGCTCATCACCTGCAACACATTGTTCTGGATAGCCAGTTGTTTTTCCAGTGTACTCAACTGGCTGAGTTGGTTGAGGCGGATAAACATATTCTGCATACGTTTTCCGTCGTAGAGGGTCCAGTTGAGTGTGATATTGGTATTGGGGGCAAATACTCGTCCCCATCGGTCCACCGTACGTCCGTCGAGAAAAATCTGCTTGGTATTACTTCCGGTCGCTGCCGCATTGGCATTCCAGGCGATTTCAGGGCCGATTCCGGCATTGGATTTATATACCTGCATCTGTGCAGCCTGCTCCTGGAGCCCGGCAATGCGGATACCAAAATTCTGATCCAGCGAAATGTCAAGGGCTTCTTCGAGCGTCAGCAGGGGTTGGCCCAAAAGCGCCAGCGGAAGCAGAAGCCATACCAGTATAAAAGACTTAAACATGCGGTGAACTTGGAAGTTGATAAATAAAAATACTTATGCCATCTGGGCCGCAATTTTTTCAATATTGCGCATCCTTTCGAAGTCTTTTTTGCGCGAAAGATAAATGTACATGGCGGGAATAACATAAAGGGTGAGTGCCAGTGAAAACAATAATCCGCCAATTACCACAATGCCCATCGACATACGGCTTTCACCCGCAGAACCGAGCGCCAGCGCAATCGGCAGCGCGCCCAGCGCAGTGGCCAGGGTGGTCATGATGATGGGCCGCATACGCATGGTCGCAGCTTCATGGGCGGCTTCCGCAATCGTCATCCCTTTCTCGCGCAACTGATTGGCAAACTCCACGATCAGAATTCCGTTTTTCGTTACCAACCCTATGAGCATAATAATCCCGATCTGGCTGAAAATATTCAGCGTCTGATCAAACAACCACAGCGAAAACATTGCTCCCGCCAGCGCCAGCGGCACGGTAAGCATGATGACAAACGGGTCAACAAAACTCTCAAACTGCGCTGCAAGGATAAGGTAAACCAGAATCAGCGCCAGCAAAAAGGAGAAAAGCGTACTGTTGGAGCTTTCCTGAAAATCGCGGGAGCTGCCGGTGAGTTCGGCCCTGATCCGGGGATCATCCAGCCGGTCGCGAATACTTTCCATCGCGGCAATCCCCTCCCCTACCGTTTTCCCGGGGGCAAGTCCCGCAGATACCGTCGCACTCAGAAACCGGTTGTAGTGATACAACTGCGGAGGACTGCTTTCTTCAGCGGTTTTTACAATATTGTCTAGCTGTATCAGCACGCCCTGATTGTTTTTGACATACAGTGATTTGAGGTCGAGTGGCTCGTCGCGATTTCCCCGGTCAAACTGCCCGATCACGGGATACTGGCGGCCATTCATATGGAAATACCCAAACCGCTGTCCGGCAAACGCCAACTGCATGGTAACGGCGACATCTGCCACGGAAACCCCCATACTTTTGGCTTTTTCTCTGTCGATGACGATTTCGAGTTCGGGTTTATTAAACTTAAGATCTGTATCAAAAACAGTAAATGTGGGGTCATTTTCGACTTCTTCCAGAAAGCGGGGAACATATTCCCTGAGTGTTTCAAAATCGGGGGCCTGAAGCACAAACTGCACCGGCAGCCCTGCACGTTTATTGACAGCAATGGTCGGTTGCTCTGTGGCAAAGGCTTTGCCGTCGGGCATTTTCTTAAACTGGCTGTTGAGATAAGTAGTTAATTCACTCTGAGAGCGGGTTCGCTGGTCGGGCTCCACCAGCGTGATTCGTGAAAAAGCCGTATTGGGCGCACCTGACCCGGCAAATCCGGGAGCAGTATAGGTCATGATGCCTTCGGCTTCGGGCAGGTTTTTCAACATCATATCGGCGGCCCGCTGCACGTAGTTGTCCATAAATTCGTAGGAAGATCCTTCCGGGGTGGACATGCTGCCTCTGATTACACTGCGGTCGTCGAGCGGTGCGAGTTCGGATTTAAGACTTGAGCCGAAAAAATAAATCATCGCCACCACCACAGCAAATATAGGGAAAGCTACCCATCGCCTGTCGAGAAACTTCCGCAGCCCTTCATGGTAGCTGTTTTCCATTCTCCTGAAAAAAGGCTCTGTACGCTCGTAGAAGCGGTTGGGCTTGTCTTTTTTTCTGACGAGGTAGGCATTCAGCATGGGCGTAAGCGTGAGGGACACAAAGGCCGAAATCAACACCGCACAGGCGAGCACGATACCAAATTCGCGGAATAGTTTTCCCACAAACCCGCTCATAAATATCACCGGAAGAAATACCGCCGCAAGGGTAATGGAGGTGGAAAGAATGGCAAAAATAATTTCATTGGCACCCTTGACCGCTGCCTCAATGGGACTCATCCCCTGCTCTATCTTTTTGTATATGTTTTCTGTTACGACAATCCCATCATCTACCACCAGACCCGTGGCAAGTACGATCGCCAGAAGGGTAAGTACGTTGATGGAAAATCCCATGATCCACATGATAAAAAATGTACCGATCAGAGATACGGGAATGTCAATCAGCGGGCGACTAGCAATCACCCAGTCGCGGAAAAACAGGAAAATAATAAGTACTACGAGCACAATGGCGATCATCAGGGTTTCTGCCACTTCTTCGATCGCCTGCTCGATAAATACGGTATAATCGAGAAACATGGTGAAGGAAAAATCGGCGGGAAGATCGCGCTGAATGTCTTCAAATCTTTTTCTGACTTCACTTGCAATTTCGAGGTAATTGGCGCCGGGCTGCGGTTTGATCGCTACCCCTACCCTGGGCACGTTATTGATCCGGAGAATAGATTCTTCGTTGTCAGGGCCAAGAACTGCAAACCCTACATCCTGAAGGCGAATGTTTTTATCGCCAATGGTTTTGACAATCAGGTTATTAAAGTCCTCCTCTGTGCGAAAACGGCCAATGGTTTTTACGGTAAGTTCGGTGTTGTCGCCCTGAAGTTTTCCGCTGGGAAGTTCGACATTCTCTCTGTCGAGCGCAGACTTCACGTCCTGAGTCGTGACTCCCTGCGCGGCCATTTTCCCGGGATCCATCCAGATGCGCATGGCATACCGCTTCAGTCCCCAGATCTGCACATTACTCACACCCGGTACAGTCTCAAACCGGGGGCCAATCACGTTGTCGGCGTAGTCGCCCAGTTCGAGCAGGGAACGGTCGCTGCTCTCCAGTGTCATGGCCATAATGGTCTCCGAATCTGCATCTGACTTCTGCACTGTGGGGAGCCCGTCAATGTCTTTGGGCAACTGGGAAACCGCCTGTGAGACTTTGTCCCGCACATCATTGGCGGCCTGTTCCATATCCACATCGAGGTTAAATTCGATGGTGATATTGCTGGAGCCCTGATTACTCGCCGAGCTTACTGTACGAATGCCCGCCACACTGTTGATCGCCTTTTCCAGCGGCTCGGTGATTTCGGCTTCGATAATGGAAGAGTTCGCCCCGGGATAACTGGTTCGTACCGATACAATCGGCGGGTCAATGCCCGGATATTCTCTTACACCCAGATACATAAATGCGATTACCCCGAAAAGGATAATCATCAGGTTCATCACGATCGCCAGCACGGGGCGTTTGATGGACAATGTTGATAGAGACATGGGTTTCCCGGTTTAGTTTGGTTAATAACTAGTTCACCAACTCTTTTAATTCTACGGGTGAATTTTCTTTCACCGTCATCAGGCCGCTCACAATGACAGAATCTCCCACTGAAAGGCCGCCCAGTACCTGCACGGCTTTATCTGTGCGGAGACCAGTCTGCACGATAGCTTCGACTGCCTTCCCATCCTTCATCACATATACCTTTTTCCCTTTGAGAATAGGCACAATCGCTTCTGAGGGAACCATAATTGATTTTTCTGATCCGAGCGGAACGGTTACCCTCACAAACATGCCGGGGAGAAGTGCTCCTTTGGCATTGTTGAAGGAAGCACGGATCATCAGGGTACGCAGGTCTTCATTTACTTTGGGGTCAACGGCCAGAACCGAAGCTTCGAAAATTTCGTCAGATCCATCCATGGTGAATGAGACATTCTGCCCCGCCTTTACAAGTGTTGCGTATTTTTCGGGTATGGGGAAATCGATTTTCACCGGACTGGTCTGGGTAATCTGGGCGATAATGACGGCGGGAGTGATATAGGCGCCTTCGCTGATATTTTTGAGTCCGATTCTGCCGCTGAAAGGTGCTTTGATAGAAGTTTTGGCGAGTTGTACCTGAAGCAGTTCCTTATCTGCGCTGAGGGTATTGACCTGATTCATCGCAATGTCGTATTCCTCTTTGCTGATGGCGTTGATGTCCAGAAGTTTTTTCTGTCTGGCTTCAATCTGCTTGGCTAATTGTTCTTCGTAATCCAGCTTTTTCAACTGAGCAACCAGCTCATCGTCGTTGAGTTTGGCAATAAGCTGGCCTTTCTGCACATAGCTGCCTTCTTTAAAGTAGAGTTTGATGAGCCTGCCGGAAACTTCACTTTTGAGTTCTACATCTTCATTGGCGATCACCGTTCCGGAGGCATAGACAGTATTGTCAGTGATTTCCTCTTTGGCCAGGTAAATATTGACAGGGATAGCCCCTGCTTTGCTGGCGGCAGGAGAAGGAGATCCTCCGGAGTTTTGAGGGGCGGCCTGCGGGGAGGGAGAATCACCGCTAAAAAACAGAAGTTTTCCGGCAATGAGTACCACGATTACCACCAGGATAATAAGGAGAGGACGCATATTAAAGCAATAGATTTATATAGCTCCCCAATTTACATTACAGACAATGAATTATCTATTTTTTTGCCTGCAATTCACGTTTTTTTGCTGTGCAAAGCTATGCAACCACCATTTTTCCCTCCAACGGAGCCGGTGTTTCCCGGAATTCGTAGAGCTGGTTGCGCAAGCGGGGGGTAAATCCGGCTTCTGCAATGACGCGCTGAATCTCCTCTGCATTGAGTCTGTAGGGTGCTCCGGCAGCGGAAACCACATTTTCCTCAATCATGATTGAACCAAGGTCATTGGCACCGCCGTGCAGACAAAGCTGAGCCACTTCCGGGCCCACGGTCAGCCATGAGGCCTGAATATTTTCAATATTGGGAAGCATAATGCGGCTCAAGGCAATCATGCGCACATATTCGTCAGCGGTGACAGTATTGCGCACGCCTTTTACCCGGTTGAGGAGGGTTCCGTCATCCTGATAGGGCCAGGGGATGAAGGCTTTAAAGCCATTCTGACCTTCAGGTTTTTCTGACTGAACTTCTCTGATCCAGACCAGATGCTCAAACCGCTCATCGATTGTTTCGATATGGCCAAACATCATCGTGGCGCTGGTCGTCAGTCCCAGTTGGTGCGCTGCCCGCATGACATCGAGCCATTCTTTGCCGCCGCATTTTCCGTTGGAAATGATCCTGCGCACACGGTCGTTGAGGATTTCGGCGCCGGCACCGGGCATGGAGTCCATTCCTGCCGCCATCAGGCGGGTCAGGGTCTCCCGATAGGTCAACCCCGAAAGCTGCGATATATGCACAATCTCCGGTGGCCCCAGCGTATGCAGGCGGAGATTGGGAAACCAGGTCTTGAGCTTTCTGAAGGTATCTTCATAAAATTCTACCCCCAGATCCGGGTGATGTCCTCCCTGAAGCAGAAACTGATCGCCCCCCAGCGCGAATGTTTCTTCTGCCTTACGCTTATAGGTTTCATCATCGGTGATATAGGCTTTGTGCGCGTATTTCTCGGTAGGTGGTACAAAGAAATTGCAAAATTTGCAGTTGGCCACACAGACATTGGTGGTATTTACATTCCGGTCTATCTGCCAGGTAACTATGCCCAAAGTGTCTTTTTTGTGCACCTTGCGCATTTCATTGGCCACGTACATGAGATCTGCCGTTGCTGCATGGTGATGCAGATGTACGCCTTCTTCCTGAGTCAGAAACTCAAAGTTCAGGGCTTTTTTCAGTAGTTCGCTGGTATTCATTTTTTAACCTTAACTCCGCAAAGGTACAAAAGTTTCAAAAAAAAGTGAAAGGTATGTCCAATACTTCACCGGCAATCCGCAGGGGCAGGCGCGCGGTTTATCTGACCGTCGATAAATGTGCTCCTCCCGGCAATATAAAAAAACTGGTCAGTGTCCAGGCTGGTTCCGTACAATACATCTCCGGGCCCGGCCTGAAAAGATATATTTCCCATGTCGGGGCAAGTCCCGCTTTTTATGACCGCTGTGGACCATCCGCCCGAAAAAGCACTGAGAAACTGTGATCCCAGATAACATATTCCCTGAAGAAAACTGGCTTTGGGGTTCGTGTCGGCTTTTCCGGAGCAAACCTGCAATACCACCGTGCCGTCACTTTTTCTGCACAATTGTGGGCTTACAACTGTAGATGCCGTGAAGCTGATGCCCCCGCAAAGATTTATCTGGCCTGAAGCCACCACTTCAAAACCCGCTGTTGTATATCCTACCCGAACCCCCGAAACACTTACCCGGGGATCTGTGGATGTCGCCTGGGCAATGGCACTCCGGCGTACCGCCATACTCAGAAGGCTGGTATCGAGCGACACGCCCCAGTCTGCATCGGGAAAGTGGCTTAGCGAAACCTGCGGATCAAACACCGCCGGGGTTCCCACGTCAAACAGCAAGCCCACTTTCAACTCAAGATCAGAGCCCAGCGCGACCCCCGTCAGCCCCATAGGGATACCGGCAAGACCTGCGCCCATAGCAAGCAGGCCGTCGGCCTGAACCACTACCGGGCGGGCCGATTCAAGGCTTTTATAAACCGAACCCAGCACCTGACCATCAATCATATCATAACCTGCAGAACCGCAAAACACAGGCGCCTGATTGATTCTGCCAAACAATTCGTAAAATGCGAATTGTATCAAAATACCGTTATCAGCCGTGCAATTTCCATTGGGACAAAGGAGAGACCTGCGGCGGTTGGAGTCCGGCTCGGTAACTGGTGTAATCAGATACGGCACAATGCGCAATTTCAGTTCGTATGACCGCTGAAGCGATACAGTCGAATCGCCATTGCCCCGAAGCCAGGGGCTGATCACCACATTCAGCAGATGAAGGGGATTGCCCTGGGCATCCGTCTCCTGGGAGAGGCGCACCGTGCCTATGTCCACCCCGCTGGAAGCGGAGGGAGGCGACTGCATCATGGTCCGCACCTTTTCACGGATATAACGCTGGCTTAGTTCGATATTCATACTGGAACGTGAGGCCGGGGGCGCGGGTGTACCATAACCGGGGTCAGCAGGTGCTGGCGGGCAGGCAGTACCGGGGAGCGAATCACATGCGTGGCATACAGCCACAATGACAACAATCAGCAACCATTTCAGGCGATACATATGCTTGTAATAAAAGTAAAATTACAGGCTGAATGTAGCGGGTTGCCGGGGCAATTCCTATACCCGTAAAATTACTTTACCGGAGGGCGAATACGGCGTATCCAATGCCGATTGTAATACCAATGGATATGGACACAATCAGGAAAATAACCATATAAATCGCATAGCTGAGGATTATTTTCCAGATTCCTTTGAAATAAGAAATTTTATATAAATCCTTAAACGCCCATGCAAAATACAAAACAAACGCCGGAAGCGTATAAAACTTGGTAACATCCGAGACATCCATCGGATTGCCAAACGGAATCACCGGCAGGGTGATAAGGGTAGAAAATCCGTAAAGGTGAAAGGTAAACTGAAGCTGGTCCCCTAGCGTATAGCCGAATTTGCGGAAAGCAAAATAAATCCCCATAGCAAAAAATGGCGCAGTCAGGAGCATCATCATGTTGAAATGCTGCTGCATCCATTGCATCATTTTCATCTGATTTTCCAGTACCATCTTCTGGCTGTCGTATTTGCGTTTCGCGGCTTCATCGAGTGCCTCGTATGCCTCAGGGGTAAGCTCCTCTACGGGCGACTGCCCATACATTTCCATTTGCCTTTTCATGTCTGCCTCGGTTTTTCCCGGAGCAAAATTCAGGAAGAAAAAAAGATACGCAGAGCCCACGACAAGGAAATAATTGAGCGGGTTGTAGTATTTTTTATGTTTCCCGGCTCTGTACTCCAGCAAAACGGTTCCGGGGCGAATTAACAACTGCCACGAGGTAAATGTAAATTCCCGCAGATTGTGGAGAAAATGGTAAAAATGATAAAGTAAAATGCCCCACACGCTCGGTGGTTCGGTGCCATCGACAGGCTGGCCGCACTCATTGCAGTAGTTGCCGGAGAATTCATTGTCACAGTTTTTACAAACGTGAATGATTTTCTCTGTTTGTGGCTGAATTATTTCTGTTTCCATAGCCAGGAGAAGTAAATCAGAAGGATTTTCGTTGATGTACTGGAAAAAAAACCGAATTATGCTGTATTTTGTTGGGGCAAAATAAGCAATGAGAAATATCCATACAATTTTTCGGAAGGAAGTTGCGAGTTTTTTCAACTCACTGATTGCCTATATGGTAATTGCTGTCTTCCTGGCTGGTACAGGTTTGTTTTTCTGGGTATTTGAATACAATATCCTTGAAACGGGCTTTGCAACCATGGATTCGCTGTTTTATGTGGGGCCTTACCTGTTTTTATTTCTGGTTCCGGCTATTACCATGCGGGCATTTTCGGAAGAATTCAAAACGGGGACGATGGAGTTTCTCGTAACCAAACCCCTCACCGACTGGCAGATCATTGCGGGAAAATACCTGGCCGCCGTTTTCCTGGTTTTTTTCTCCCTTTTCCCCACCCTCGTTTATTATTTTACGGTTTACTGGCTGGGAGATCCTGTGGGCAATATCGACAGCGGCGCGACGATGGGCGCCTATATCGGCTTGTTTTTTCTGGGATGTATTTTTGCAGCCATTGGCCTGTTTACCTCTGCGCTTACCGACAATCAGATTGTGGCTTTTGTATCGGGCGTTTTCCTCTGTTTTTTCTTCTATCAGGCTTTTGACCTGATGGCAGGAATCAAAGCCCTTTCGGGGATTAACCGTTTTTTTCTTCAGCTTAGTATCAACGAACACTACCAGAGCATCAGCCGCGGGGTTATTGATTCGCGCGATGCCCTCTACTTTCTGAGTTTTGTTGCTATCGCCCTGATCGGTACCAAAATCGTAACCAGCATCAAACGTACATGATTTATCCTGCCATGAAATACGCAACTTATTTTACAGGTTTACTGCTGGCTGTTTCAATCATGCACACAGCCTGTGCACAACCTGACCTGAGCGAAATCAATGCCCGCAGAATTCAGACTACCCGCAACACGATGTGGGTGCTTGGCGGGTGGGCTACTGCCAACATTGCCTCCGGACTTGTGCTGAGACCGCAGGCAGAGGCTCATTTGCGCTACTTCCATGAAATGAATATCTGGTGGAATGTCATCAACCTCGGCCTCGCAACCGGAGGGTTTATCGGCACACTCCGCCAGCAGCCCGGGGATTTCGATGAATGGCAGACCTTCCGCGAACAACAAAAAACCGAGCAAATCCTGCTATTTAATGCAGGGTTGGATCTGGCCTATATCACAACAGGCATTTTTTTAACAGAAAAAGCCAAAAATACTCCTTCCGATCAGTTAAGACTCAAAGGTTATGGCCAGTCACTTATGCTTCAGGGAGGATTTCTTTTTCTGTATGATCTCTCTGCATTTATTATTCACAAAAAACAAAACCAGGCCGGTTACCGGCTCATGATCGCTCCCGGTGCGCAGCAAATCGGCCTGCGGCTATCGTTTTGATAGTGGAAAATTCTCCTGTATTTTTGATTTTTCTCTTTTAAATCGCCTGTATGCGGAAAACTTTTCAGAAAAATATCCGGCTTCTTATCGCAATAGCCCTTCTGCTGGTGATCAACCTCATTGGATCCGGATATTTCTTTCGCGTTGACCTCACCAAAGAAAAACGATACTCATTATCCGACCTTACACTCCATACTGTCGAAAACCTCGATTACCCGCTGTATGTAACCGTCTTTATGGAGGGCGACTTCCCGCCCAATATCCGCAAATTTCAGGATGCTGTCAGAACCACCCTGATCGAAATGAAACTCTATGCCGGAGGAAATCTCGAATTTGAGTTTGTCGATCCCGGAAAAAACCCCGAACTGCTTCAGGATTTTTCTCAAAAAGGTTACCGCCCCATTCCCGTAAAAGTCAGGGTCGGACCTACAGAAACCAAAGAGCAGTATATGTGGCCTCTGATCCTTATGCGCTATCGCGACCGGGAACTCTATATCGACCTTCTTCGCGGCTCCAGCATTATGACAGCACAGGGTCCGAATGTGGATTTTCTCAAAGCCGAAGCAGACCTCGAATACAAACTCACCGCAGCCATTCGCAAATTGCAGAAAGAGCGGGGCGGCGTCATTGCTCTCATGCAGGGACATGGAGAATTGCCTGTCGAAGAAATCCCCGACCTGGGCCGCGAAATCCAGAATTCCTACAACCTCTATACCTACAATCTCGCCAATGTACCCGAATACGAAATCAGCCCTTCGGTAGATGTGCTGGTGATCCTTCAGCCGGAAAAACCATTCTCCGAAAGAGACAAATACGAAATCGATCAATACCTCATCAGAGGAGGAAGTGTACTCTGGGTGATGGATATGGAGCAGGTGGACATGGATATGTATCGCAAACAGGCCACCCTCACCTCACTCTACGAGTTCAATCTCGATGACCTGTTTATGAAGTACGGCATTAAGATCAACTACGATCTCATTCAGGATCTTGAAGCCGAAAGTACCGAAGTATTCCAGCCGGGAGAATCGGGCGGCACCTTCCTCTCCCGGAAATGGGTATTTTATCCGCTGGTATTTAATTTTCCCCCGCACCCCATCAGCAGAAATGTGGATGCAGTATTGCTCCGCTATGCATCCAGCATCGATACCTTCCATGTTCCCGGCCTTCAGACCAGCGTATTTCTCCAGACCTCCCCGCTCAGCCGTACGGTACAGGGGAGACAGTTTATCGATGTCAATGAATACATCCAGACACCCCCGCCCGAAAATCTCTTCCGGCAGGGAAACAAACACGCCGGCGTACTGGTCGAAGGCGTCTTCCAGTCGCTCTTCAGCGGGCGCCGCGCACCGGTAGATTCGCTTGCGCCCAATCCGCCCGCTGCGCGTTTTGGCAGCGCCAATAACCCTTCAGCGCCAGGCAAACTGGCGATCATCTCCGATGGAGAATTTGCCCGGGGAAAACTTTACCGGGGGGAAAGAGGTTTCCTTCCTTACGACAATAAAATCCTTCTGATGAATGCCATTGACTATCTCGCAGGCGATGAAGCCCTCAACGAGATTCGCTCCAAAGAAGTGGTCATGCGCCAGATCAGCCGGGAAAAAGCCCGCGATCATGCAGGATGGATCAGGGTGTTGAATATTGGATTACCGGTTTTATTGGTGATCATTTTCGGACTGAGCAGATTTGCTTACAGAAGGTGGAAAAATGAAAAAACGAATGCCTGAGATAAAAAAAATACTGGTAGCCAACCGCGGAGAAATAGCCCTTCGCATAATGCGAACGGCCCGTGAAATGGGCATTTTTACGGTTGCTGTTTACTCCGATGCCGACCGGAATGCACCCCATGTGCGGTTTGCCGACGCTTCCTTCCGGCTTGGGCCTCCCCCTTCTGCCCAGTCATATCTTTTGGGAGACAAAATCATCGAAATCTGTCTGGAAAATGAAATCGACGCCATTCACCCGGGTTATGGTTTTCTCTCTGAGAATGCGGCGTTTGCCCGCAAGGTTTCGGAAGCGGGAATCATCTTCATCGGCCCCGGCCCTGACGCGATGGATTTGATGGGAGACAAACTTTCGGCTAAACAGGCGGCAAAAGCATATAATGTGCCGCTTGTGCCCGGACTGGATGAGGCGATTACAGACGTCGCCCCCGCGCAGAAAATCGCAGCAGACATCGGCTTCCCGGTACTGATCAAGGCCTCCGCCGGTGGCGGCGGAAAAGGCATGCGCATCGTCAATGAGCCGGAAGAGTTTGTCTCACAGATGGAACGTGCCGTTTCCGAAGCGCAAAATGCCTTTGGCAACGGAGCCGTATTCATCGAAAAATATGTAGGCTCTCCCCGCCATATTGAAATTCAGGTGCTGGCCGACACCCACGGCAATACGGTCTATCTTTTTGAGCGCGAATGCTCCGTGCAGCGCCGCCACCAGAAAGTGGTGGAAGAAGCGCCCTCTTCCGTTCTGACCCCCGAATTGCGAAAAAAAATGGGTGAGGCCGCCGTCAACGTCTGCCGGTCGTGCAACTACGTCAACGCCGGTACCGTCGAGTTTCTCCTCGACGAGAACCTCAATTTCTATTTCCTCGAAATGAATACCCGCCTCCAGGTGGAGCACCCGGTGTCAGAAATGATCACAGGCGTTGATCTCGTAAGGGAGCAAATACGGGTAGCCGAAGGCCAGCCGCTGTCATTCTCCCAAGATGACTTGCATATCAACGGCCACGCCCTGGAAATCAGGGTTTATGCCGAAGATCCCTCCAATAATTTTTTACCCGACATCGGAAAACTAGAAGTCTATCGCCCGCCCAAAGGAAGCGGTGTAAGGGTGGATGACGGGTTTGATGAGGGAATGGATATTCCGATCTACTACGATCCGATGATCGCCAAACTGATTGTACACGCGCCCACACGCGAAGCGGCTATTCAGAAAATGATCCGCGCCATTGATGAGTATGAAATTGTAGGCATTCAGACAACCCTCGACTTCTGCCGGTTTGTGATGACACATGAGGCTTTTACTTCCGGGCAGTTTGATACACATTTTGTCAATCTTCACTTCCGCCCCGAATACCTGCAAAAGCCACTTTCCGATCACGAAACCATTGTCGCCGGTCTTATTGCCGGACTGGCGATCGAAGGCAATCAGCCGAAAGTAAATCACGGGGAAGCGCATCCTTTTACCCCTGTCAGCACCTGGCGGATCAACCGAAGATAATATGTCCTCCAGACAGAAGCACCGTGGCCAGCACGGTAATGATCCTGATCTGTTTCATACCCGCAATATGCAACGGCTGAATGAGGCTGTTCGCGATTTTTCCTATTTGCTGACCTACCAGTACCCCGAAAACGGCAGCCTGAAACTGATTGGCGACCGCTACCGCCTCACCGAACGCCAGCGCAAGGCCATCCTGCGCGCCGGGTGCTCCGATCAGTCGCTTCTGCACAGGCAAACCCACGCGCTTTCCACGCCTGATCTCACAGGCCGCCGTCTTGCCATCGATGGCTATAATCTCCTGATTACCATTGAAAGCGGCCTGGCCGGCGGAATCGTTATCGACTGCCGCGATGGCTGCTATCGCGATATCGCGAGTGTGCACGGCACTTACCGGCGGGTTGATGAAACCCATCCCGCCCTATGGCTGATCGGAGATTTTCTGCAAACCCTGCAACCATCAGGGATTATTTTCTACCTCGACAAACCCGTTTCCAACAGCGGAAGACTGCGCCAGATGATGGAGGAGATTTCTGCCGAAAAAGGCTACGGATGGGAAGTATGGCTGGTGAATAATCCCGACAGGGAAATCGCTGATCAGGGCGATGTCGTTGCCATTTCTTCTGACAGTTGGGTACTGGATCATTCGGCGACCTGGTACAACCTGCCAAAAGACCTTTTGACAGGGAAAGATCAGGTCAATATCATTTCCCTGAAAGGTGCCCCGCCATTTGAGGGATAAAAGCAAAATTTCCATCACTGCGAAAATTCTGTATATTCATCACGTGATGGAAGTTACCCGCATATTCGATCTGCCCGCCTATCAACAGGCACACTACCCCCGGCGCGATGCATTCAACCGGCGGGAGGGCTCGCGCTGGATTGCGTTGTCTTCAGAAGAGATCGCAGCGCAGATCGGGCAGTTTAGCCGCGGGCTGATTGCAATGGGTATCCGCCCCGGAGAAAATATTGCCTTGCTTTGTCCCAACCGACCCGAATGGAATATAATCGACTTTGCTATCATGCAGGCAGGCGCTGTCGTCGTACCTGTTTACCCGACACTGAGTGACAGGGAGTATGAATATATATTCAGCCACGCAGAAATCAGACTGGCCATAGCAGGGAATGAAGACCTTTACCGAAGACTTTCGGCTTTATCCCTGCAAATGCAAAATCCTGAGAATATTTTCTGTGTGGAACAAGTTCACGGAGTAAGGCACTGGACAGAAATTCTGGAAAGAGGAACAGCGGAGTTTCAGGAGGAAGCGGATCAACGAATAGCAGCCATTTCTCCCGAAACCCTGGCAACGATCATTTACACTTCCGGAACCACGGGTATTCCCAAAGGAGTCATGTTGTCGCACCGGAATATCGTCTCCAATATACAGGCAGTCATTCAACTTCTGCCCGTGACACACGAGCACAGGGTAATGAGCTTTTTACCCATGAGCCATATTTTTGAGCGAATAGCCGTCTATACCTATATTTATCTGGGTTGTGCGATCTATTATGAAGCGGATATGGACAGGCTGATGTTGTCCTTTCAGGAAGTGAAGCCGCATTTTTTTGCTACTGTACCCCGCCTGCTCGAAAAAATCTACGAACAAATGCTGGCCCGCGGTTTTGAACTCAGCGGATTGTTGCGCAGGCTGTATTTCTGGGCGATGAATATCGGCCTCCGGTTTCAGGTGGATGTGGATCAGGGCTGGAGATACAACTGGCGGCTGGCAATTGCCAGGCGATGGGTATTTCGCCACTGGCAAAAGGCCATGGGCGGCGAACTGATCGCCATCGTCACTGGCGCAGCAGCCCTGCCGCCCAAACTCTGCAAAATTTTTTCCGCAGCCGGTATTGCCGTTCGCGAAGGATACGGACAGACGGAGTCATCGCCCGTTATTTCTTTCAACCGCTTTGAACCCGGCGGTACACTGGAAGGAACGGTCGGCCTCCCTATACCGGGAGTGGAGGTAAAAATTGCCGCCGATGGCGAAATCTGCGTCAGAGGCCCCAATGTCATGCTCGGCTATTATAAAGACCCCGAAGCCACCCGGCAGGCCATCGACGCAGAGGGATGGCTTCAGACCGGTGATGTAGGCAAACTCGTCAAAGGCAGGTTTATCAAACTTACAGACAGGATCAAGGAATTGCTCAAAACTTCGGGCGGAAAATATATCGCACCCCAACCGATTGAAAACCGGTTTCGGGAGTCCGTATTTGTAGATCAGATGATGGTGGTAGGGGCCGAACAGAAATTCGCCGCGGCAATTATTTCTCCTGCTTTTGACGTACTGAAAGAATGGATGGAACAACGGGGAATTTCAGCAGGAACACGAAGTGAAATCACCGCCAATCTGGCCGTAAAAGAATTGTTTCAGGGAATATGCGATCAGTATAATACGGCTTTCAGTCAGATAGAAAAGATCAAAAAATTTGAACTCGTTGCCGATACCTGGACCTTTGAAACGGGCGAACTGACACCTACCCAGAAATTGAAGCGCAGGGTTCTTATCGATAGGTATCACCTGCTGATTGAAAATATCTACGCTTCCTGAATACCGCTTTTATTTTAGTCCAAGCTGTGATTTTGCATCCTCAATACAAAAGTCGGTGGATGCATTCAATATTGCCTTTTCGCGAATGGGCGATTTCATTATTTCAGCTTCCACACTCTCCGAAAACCCTGAGAGATAAACCAACATTCCCCGGTTTTTAAACTGCCTGACCACATCTTCCAGCCGGTATAGTCCCGTAGCATCAATCAAGGGCACATTCCGGAAGTTGAGAATAATGGCACGCGGTTTCTGATGGGTGTGTTTGAGCGCTTCCTGAAACGATTTTGCCGCCCCAAAAAACAATGCCCCGCTGATTTCATAGACCATAATTTCCCTGGGGAGTCCTGCTATTATAGCTTCTTTTCCCTCCTGATTTTCAATTACATTGATATGCATGATGTCAGACATACGTTTGACAAACAGAAAGGCAGATAAAACCATTCCTATTTCAATAGCAACGATCAGATCAAAAATGACAGTCAGGAGAAAAACCGTAAGCAGGACAATCCTGTCGTAAAAATTACCTTTCATCACTGACTGGAAGTTGTGCCATTCGCTCATATTATAGGCGACTACGATCAGAATACCGGCCAGGCAGGCAAGGGGAATCAGTTTGGCAAATGGCGCAGCTACGAGCATGATCAAAAGCAAAGTCAGCGCATGCACAATGCCTGCTACAGGGGTACGGCCTCCGTTTTTGACATTTGTGGCTGTTCTTGCAATTGCGCCTGTGGCCGGAATTCCACCCACAAGACCTGATACGATATTGGCAAAACCCTGCGCTACCAGCTCCATATTGGAGCGGTGGCGACCGCCAGTCATCCCATCGGCTACCACAGCGGAGAGCAAACTTTCGATTCCGCCCAGCAGTGCGATGGCAAATGCAGGAGCCAGTAAAGACCTGATTTGGGAGAATGAAAGCATCTGGAAATGCGGGACAGGCAAGGTGGCCGGAATCTCTCCGAACCGGGTTTCGATCGTGTCCACCGGCAGATGAAAAACCTGAACCAGCGAGGTACAAATAATAATGGCAGCCAGCGATCCAGGGATTTTACCCGTGATTTTGGGAAGATACACGGTAAACACTATGCTGATAACGCCGATCATCAGGGCGTATGGATTCACTGTCCGGATATGTTCTGCATAAGAAATCCACTTTTCAAAAAATTCGGAGGGTACTGCTGCGATTTCCATTCCCAGAAAATCTTTAACCTGAGAAGAAAAAATAATCACTGCGATTCCACTGGTAAACCCGACAATGAGTGGGTGAGGAATATATTTTAATAAAGTTCCCAACCGGAGAAGGCCCATAGCCAGAATCATAAAACCCGCAATCAGGGTCGCATAAGTAAGTCCTTCTACACCGTATTCCTGCACAATGCCAAAGACAATCACGATAAATGCGCCGGTAGGTCCGCCGATTTGTACCCGGCTTCCGCCAAAGACGGAGATAATAAACCCGGCAAAAATAGCGGTGATCAGGCCTTTTTCAGGTGAAACGCCGCTGGCAATAGCAAATGCAATAGCCAGCGGTAAGGCCACAATTCCCACAATCACACCTGCCAGCATATCTTTCCGCAGTTGTTGTGGTGTGATTCCTTCCCGAATGACTGATACCAATTTGGGAACAAACTCATCTGATATCTTCATATTTCACCTTTGATTTTCATTCCTGTTGCGAAAATGCGCACAAAGCTAAAGAGGAAAAGGAAGATTTTTTGAATCATTCATATTTTATATGCCGTACAAAATTCCAAAATGAGCAGATAAGCGTTTGTTTCCTGCAATATTTTCATAGAAATTTGCACCGCAAACTGAAAGCTATGCAACAATACACATGGTTTTTCTCACTCCGGCAACCGCTTTCTTCCGAAAAGAAAGAAGCGGTTGAGCATAGTTTTGCCCGGTTTCTTTCCCAATGGAAGACCCACGGCACACCTGTGGACGGAATGATCAGTCTTAAATACGATCAGTTTGTCATTGTACAAGCCGACCCGGCTGTCAATCGTCCTTCGGGTTGCTCTATCGACAGCCTGAAACGCGCCATCAGCACCATCCTTCAACAGGAGCAACTGGAATGGCTGGATGCGGGCATGGTTTTTTACCGCCGCACCGGTGGAGAAATCCAAAGTGTAAACTTCCGCGAAATCCCTGCCCTTGTCAAATCAGGAGAAATCACCCCTGAAACCATCGTTTTTGACAATTCGCTTGACCAGAGCGATGACCTTTCCAAATGGGAGGTAGCCGTGAAACACACCTGGCTTAACCGGTACTTCCGGTAATTTCACACTTACCTATAAATCTATTTACCTTAACATGTCCGTTTCAGAACAGTCACAGGAATTAGCGTTGATCGACGGGCGCTACAAAATTCAGGGGTTGGATCTCCTGGATGTTTGCCGCGAGTTTGACTCACCATTGTATGTCTATGATGCCGAAGTCATCCGCCGAAAGTACAACAGTATGGTTCAGGCTTTTGAAGGGTTAAACTGCAAGATCAAATACCCCGTCAAGGCGCTGAGCAATATCAATATCCTGAAGCTGATAAAACAACTGGGAGGAGGCCTCGACACGGTTTCTTTTCAGGAAGTAAGGCTGGGGCTGAAGGCCGGATTTGCGCCTCAGGACATTATTTATACGCCCAATTGTGTATCCTTTGAAGAAATCAAAGCCGCAGTGGGACTCGGAGTCGTCATCAATATTGACAATATCTCCATACTTGAGCAGTTTGGCAACGAGTTTGGCGATACAGTTCCCTGTGCGATCCGCTTTAATCCGCACATTTTTGCCGGTGGAAATACCAAAATTTCCGTAGGCCATATCGACTCCAAATTTGGTATATCTGTATATCAGCGCCGCCACGTGCAGCGTATTGTGGAGGCCGCGGGTATTCGCGTTACGGGGCTTCACGTACACACCGGCTCCGATATCCTCGATGCGCGATCCTATGTGCAGAGCGCCGAAATCATGTTTGACCTCGCACATGAATTTAAAAACCTCGATTTCCTCGATTTTGGAAGTGGTTTCAAAGTAGGCTACAAAGACGGCGACATCATTACCGATATTTTCGAAATCGGCGAAAAACTGAGAGGCACCTATGCCCAGTTTACCAAAGACTACGGAAAAGAAGTGGAAATCTGGTTTGAACCCGGAAAATATCTGGTCAGTGAATCGGGCTTTTTTCTTATGCGGGCCAATGTGATCAAACCTACGCCCTCTACCGTTTTTGTGGGAATGGATTCGGGCCTAAATCACTTTATCCGCCCCATGATGTACGGCTCCCACCACGAAATCTTCAACGTATCCAATCCTGAAGGAACCTTGCGCATTTATACCATCGTGGGGTATATCTGCGAAACCGATACGTTTGGCTGGGACCGAAAACTCAATGAAGTGCGCGAAGGCGATATCCTCTGCCTGCGCAACGCCGGCGCTTATGGCCATACCATGAGTTCCAACTATAATTCGCGCTATCGCCCCGCCGAAGTGCTGATCATCAACGGTGAGGCAAAGCTGATTCGCAAAAGGGAAAATTTTGACGATATCCTCCGCAATCAGGTCGAACTGGAATTCTGATCTGAAAGCACCCAATCCATCATCCTCCGCAATTCCCCTTCCTCACCAGACCAGAGATAATCCTCCTCCCGGTGCGGTTCGGGATTTGCGATCAGGGTGTTTATTTCAGTATAAACCACCGATGCAGCCGTTTTTTCGCTGACACTCACGCCAATCCGGTAATTCTCATTGAAACGCTCCCAAAACGGGTCTGCGGTAAAAACCAGCGGCTTACCAAAAGCCATATATTCATAAAACCTTGTGGGGATTTTCCCCTGAATATGCGGTTTGATATGATACAGAGCCGTACCGAAAGTACAACCCTGAATGTACTGAACAATCGCTGTGTGTTCGACATACTGCCCGCCTCCGACCAGCAAAAACCTGTCGGGAAATCGCGATAAAGCCACCTTTTCGCCTATTTGTTTTAATACTTCCTGCTGCTGGCTATGCCCTGCCACAACCAGATACAGCGGAGAGATGGTGTTCCATTCGTCCCACAACCTGATCGTCTCAAATATTCCCCAGTCCGGAGCGATTGTACCGGAGTAGAGCATAAAAGGAAGCGGGGGAAGAATCACTTTTTTCTCCGGATCAATCAACGGCATCCGGAATTTATTCCGGAGGAAAAAGCGCTTCTCTTCGGGTTCGGCCAGAATCCCGCCGTAACAATCCTCGGCGAAGCTGACGGCATGTACCTGTGCGACAACCCATTTTTCCAGCCAACGCACCCCAGAAGCCAGCAATGATTGAATGACGCCCGGGTAATTTCCCCCAAAGCGGATGTTGGCAGCATAATCCTCATGGACATCATAAATCAGTTTTGCCCTTCGCACAAACTTCAATATCAGGGCGACAGGGATCAGTTCAGGTGTATGGATGGTATAAACTTCTGCCCTGGTTTTCAGCGCCAGTCGCAAAATGCGAATCTGCACCTCAACCCGCCGGAATGACAATCTCCCAAAGGTTTTAAACGAGATCAGATTTACACCGTCTTTGACCACGTACCCAGATGCAGTCCCCTGCCCCACGACAAATACGTCGTGGCCCAGTCGCTGCTGCGAGTAAGCGATTTTGCCGTATATACGCGTATGCGTTACGGGATTCAGCACAGTCAGATGACAAATCCGGGCCATAGGTCATATCGTAAATGAGCGGATTTTCTCCCTTGATAGCAGTCCGGTGAGAAAACTGAACCCTGCCAGCGCCAGGCCTCCGCCCACACTTGTCAGGAGCCAGCCGATAGAAAAATTTTCTCCCAGAAAAAATACACCGGCAGTCACACCACCTGCCAGCATCAGCTTTGCCATCTGAAACCAGGGAATGCGCACAGGAATACGGAATTGAATATACACCACATAAGCCAGATCAAGAAAGATATAACTCACCACGGTTGTCCATGCAGATGCAACGGCGCCATAGCGGGGAATGAATATGCTATTGAGAACAATATTGATGGCAATGCTTACCACGGCGAGGCGGTTGACAAATTTCTCATGCCCGGTAGCGGTAAGGAGGGTGCTGAAAATTGCAAATACACCGTTAAACCACACGGCGACAAATAAACCGTGAAGACAGGCGGTCATCGTCGAGATTTCATCGGGGGTACTTTCACCAAAAAGAAAGAGCAGTTTTTCCCCGTAAAAAAATACAAAAATACTGACAAAGGTCATGGGAATGGCGGCAATCACCTGTCCGAAGTGGAGAAGTTTCTCCTGCGCCTGGTGATCGCGGAGGTAATGGGCAAACCGGGCAAAAAATATGGGCAGCACCGTCCATAAATACATGCTGAAAGCGTCCAGCCAGCGGTATGCACCGGCATACAGGCCATTTTCTTTTGCTCCGGCAATCCGCTCCAGCATGACCTGATCTACCTTATCGTGAACCGAGTACAGGATCGTCATGATGGCAAAAGGAAAACTCATTTTCAGCGCGGTTTTTATTTCAGCATAATCCCAGCGAGGCACCACTCTGCCAAAAACATATGTATAAAGGAAATAAAAAGCTGCCCCGCACAACAAAGCAGTAACGACCCGCATATAGATAAATCCGGTAATATTCATTCCCGCAAAAAACAATCCCGCGACCAGAAGCAGCAGCACCACTCTTTCAAAAATGGAAAGCACACCGTCTATGGCAAACATCTGCATGGCCTGAAATCCCGCACGGAAATACGCCATCAACTGATTGCCAGCGTGAACAATACAAAGGAGAAAAAGAAAATACAGTTGATGCCTGTCATACCCCAGAAACCAGCCCAATACCACCAGCACGAAAGGATACACCACCCCGATCAAGAGTTTAAAGGAGAGAAGAGGCGGAAAAAACCGGTCAACCGATCTCCGGTCGGAGGCCAGAGATTTGGTCAGAAACTGATTCACGCCCATATCTGAAAAGGCAATGAACAGAAACCCAAAAGAAAACAATCCGGAGTACAACCCCCAGTCGGCGTGCCCCACCTGATCCTGAATCTTCATTTCGATCAGAAGCCAGACGGGTTTGATCAGGAGATTGAGGAAAACTACGATTCCGATATTTGTAAACAGGGATTTGATAGACGATTGATTTGTCTGTCAAAGAAAAGCAAAAAAAACATCAGTAGGGACTACCCGCGTACCGGCTCAGCACTTTTCCTTCTTTAACCACCCATACGAGGTCATAATAACCTGCGCCATCGCTGTTGTGCATTACGATAAATATTTCTTCATTGGGCCCGGTAAATACGCCTGCATTCCAGTATTTTATGCCGGGAAGATAGAGGTCTTCGAGCATTTCTTCAGGAATGGAAATCGTCTGATGATTCTGCGTTACGGACACTGCCGATAATCGGGCTTTGGGCATTTCTCCATCCGTACCAAAGGGAATCTTTCCGTCTATTTCTGCCACCCAGTTATCGTTGACCGAAATATCGTGATCTTTGGGGTGAAAGGAAGAAACCGCAAATTTTACCGTGATGGCTCCGTTGGAATATTCTGCCGTAGAATCGGTTCCCCTCACAGAATCCAGAGAAGGAAAATCTTCAATAAAACGAATCCTGCTCTGATGAATGTAGCCATACATCCACAGGCGGTTCATATACAGTTTGTCTTTGAGTTTGGCTTGTCTCGATTCAGACAGTTCTTCATAGTCCCGGTAGAATGCGACATCCCGCCAGGCCGTCTGGTTATCTTCAGATGCCACTACCCAAAACACTTCACAGGCTTTGATCTGATCCAGAATTTTGCTCTGAGCCCCCTGATATTCCCTTACATTGGTAAACCCGTCAGGGTCCTGAATCACGGCTAGCTGAGCCTGGGAAGCATAACTAAACAGAAAAAATATGAAAAAGAAAGACCCGTATTTCATCTCAAAATATTTGCTGCTAAATTACAACGTATGTGGATAAGGATTCATTACAATTGAGAAAATGTCTGTTCTGAAAGATTTGTTTCTGCAGGAAATAAAAAGAAGATTATTGGACGAATGTATCCCCCGGGCCAGAAAATGTCTTCAACTATTGTCTGACGATGATATATGGTTTCGCCCCAATGAAAACAGCAATTCCATGGGCAACCTCGTTTTACACCTCAATGGAAATGTACGGCAGTGGCTTATGAGCACCCTGGGCGGCCAGTCCGACCGAAGGGAGCGGCAGGCAGAGTTTGATGCCGTTGGCGGTTATTCGAAGGCAGAACTCCTTACCTGTCTCGATGACCTCGAAAGAGATATTCGCCCGGTGCTGGACAATATCACAGAATCTGATCTTGCGCGGGTCTGGCATGTTCAGGGATTTGAGGAAACCGGAATTGCCATACTGGTTCACATAACCGAACATTTTTCCTATCACGCAGGGCAGATGACCTGGTTTGTCAAGGCACACAAAAATGTGGACACAGGCTATTATGCCGGCCAGAATCTCGATGCAAAATAATCAGGCCGAAGCGTCGCCGGTGTAATTTTGCGGGCTGAGGAGAAGCAGTTCGGTTTTTACGTTTTCAGATATATCAAGGGTATGGATAAACTGCCTGAGCGAGTCGGCAGTGATGGCAGCATTCCCTCTTGTAAGGTCGCGGAGTGCTTCATAGGGTTTGGGATATCCTTCCCTTCGCAATATGGTTTGGATGGCTTCTGCCAGCACGGCCCAGTTGGCGTTAAGATCAGCGGCAATCGCATCGGGATTGACGAGCAGTTTATTCAGCCCGGCAACCAGCGACTGCTGGGCAAGGAAGGCGTAGCCTACACCCAGTCCGACGTTCCTCAGTACAGTCGAATCAGTAAGGTCGCGCTGAAGGCGGGAAACGGGCAGCTTCCGGCTCAGAAATTCCAGAATAGCCGTTGAGAGGCCACAGTTACCTTCTGCATTTTCAAAATCAATCGGATTGACCTTATGGGGCATGGCGGAAGAACCGACCTCCCCGGCTTTCACTTTCTGCCGAAAGTATTCCTGACTGATATACAGCCACATATCCTGGCAAAGGTCAATCATAATACTGTTGATTCGCTTCAGGCAGTCAAAAATCGCCGACAACCCGTCGTAATGATCAATCTGAGTCGTCGGATAGGAGCGCGAAAGTCCGAGTGCTTCGCCGACAAACTGATCGGCAAACGCCTGCCAGTCCACCTCAGGATAAGCGATATAGTGCGCGTTGAGGTTACCGGTAGCTCCGCCAAACTTACCCGGAACGGGAAGATTGCGAAGTGTTTCAGCCTGTACTTCCAGTCTCCGGGCAAATACGGCGATTTCCTTTCCCAGCGTGGTGGGCGAGGCCGGTTGTCCGTGTGTGCGTGCAAGCAGCGGAATGGATTTCCAGTCGCGGGTATAAGTGGTCAGAATATCTATGATTCTCTGAAGCTGGGGCAAATATACCTCCGTCAGACTATCTCTCAGAGACATGGGAATGGCGGTATTGTTGATATCCTGGGAGGTAAGCCCAAAATGCACAAATTCCTGCCAGTCTTTGAGACGCGCAAAATCTGAGGCATAGATTTTTTCCTTGATGAGATACTCTACGGCTTTTACGTCGTGGTTGGTAGTTTTTTCAATTTCCTTTACCCGCGCTGCATCCTCGTCCGAAAAGTTTTTATACAGGGAGCGGAGAAATTCTGTTTCGGCGGGATTGAGCGGTTGGAGCGGTGCGATTTCTGTTTTATGGAGAGAAATCAGGTATTCGGCTTCGACCCGGATACGATAGCGGATCAGGGCATATTCGGAGAAATAGGCATCGAGCGCGGCGACTTTATTTCTGTATCGTCCATCGAGGGGGGAAATTGCCGTAAGGGCATTCAAATCCATGGTATTGATTTTAGGAAAAGGCCAAAAGTAAGGCGAATACATCATTTACCCAAAACATCACCTTACCCCAACCTGATTGCGGGGGCCAATAAAGCGGAAAGACTGTGTCACCGACTCAACCCAGGGCATTTGCTGGCAATAATCCGGATAGGGCATCCAGAAGACAAGCTGAAAGAAAAAATCGTCGCTTTCATAAACGGCGATGCGGTAAAACAATTCAATTTCCTCCTCTTCTACTCGACTGGTGACGTAATAGTCACCCGCTTTTACCGAAATCTCACTTTGAAGTTTTATTTCCTGATCCGACTCCATCTGAAAGGAATCTGCTTTTTCCAGCACCGTACCTTCGACAAAAGCATAATAACCTCTTAGCTTGAGACGTTTTCGTTTTATATCTCCCAGATTTTGTTTGGCATCTTCTATGCCCAGGAGGTAAAAGTTTTGAAGGGTATCATAGTATTGAAGACTGGCATACGCGTGCATATCATAGCCGGGCTGAAGATTGGTGGGCAGGTCCACCTCATAAAGGCTGTCAATAGGGATCGTGTGGTGCTCGACCGGGAGGCCGGTTGTCTGCATGAAGAAAAGCGCAATCACCGGCAATAGAGCAATGTAAACGTAGCCATTCACGGGAGCAAGATAAGCGAAATTGGTTAAAAAATAATCTGTCGGAATGTAATTTCTGGTACGGGATTAGCGTAAATTATCATGGAATTTTGCGTTTTTTTACTTAAAATACTACTATTCAGACACTTATATAGACAAATGACAACACAATACAGTAAGAATTCGTTTTGTATGCATACATTGCCGGGAGATTCTGTTTGAATTTTCTTTCAAGAGGCAAATTCAGTATATTTACAAGGTTCAGTTTGTGCAAAAATATTGCAAACTGAATGATCAGTGTGGTAATTTTAATTAGAATGAGAAAAATAACACTGCCGGAGGAGAAGCTAAATGAACTTGCTCAGCAAATCAGTGAGCGAATGTTGTCCAGCCATTTTTTTGAAAAAGGCATCATTCGTGGTGAGGAACTGAAGGGCTTCGCCGACCACTCACAAATCAATAAATTTCTTCTGTTCCAGGTCTTTCAGGTTTGGGACATGCAGATTGCAAAACTAAAACACCCCTATTTTGACTTTGAGCAGGCTGATATTCAGGACAGTCTCAAAGCACTGAAAAATAAGCTCTCCCAACATATCCGGATCAGTGAGGAGGACTTTAAGCCGATGCTGAAACGCGCCGTTTACAACAACCTCCGCCTGATCCTCGATCCGAAAGAAGCGCTCACCAGTTTCTTTTTCAATCAGGGCGACAAACTCCCCTTCGAAATCTATCTCCGTTATTCCCAGTTTTTCTCCGATCTGGGTTTTGTTGTAAGCAGTATCCTGAAATATTATCAGAAAAATAATATTGATACTGTCGAAAAGGATGTCTATTTCCTCAAAATGGAAAAGGTGATTGAAGTTTACGACAAAAAAAGTGAGAAAAATTTTGACGCATACAGAGCCGAACTGTTTGAAAGCCTTTCGGGTATGAGTCTGACAAAGATTGTTGAAGAACTTGACGCCAAACAGCGAAACGCCGAAGAAGCCAAAAGAAAAGAAGAAGAAGAGGCGCGCCGCCGGGAAGAGGAAGCCCGAATGAAAGAAGAAGAAGCGCGGCGTAAACAGGAAGAAGCCCGTCTCCGCGAAGAAGAAGCCCGCCGCCGGGAAGAGGAAGAGCGCAAACGCCGCGAAGAAGAAGCGCGCCGTAAAAAAGAAGAAGAAGCCAAAAAATCCAGCTTCTTTGATTCCCTGGGAGGCGACGATTCCTTTGAGCTCGATCTCGACGACGAAGAACTCATTTCCGATACGCCCAAAGTAGAAGAAAAACCTGTTGAGCCTGCCGTTGAGACCCCGGCCCCTGTAGCAGAAATACCTCAGCCTGAAGTGGTAACGCCGGTAGCTGAAACAAAATCAGTAGCTGAAACAATTTCCGCTGACCTTGAGGATGAAATCCTCGAAATGGCTTCCATTCTCGAACAACCGGAAGAAAAACCTGTTGCAGAAAAACCTGACTTCTCTGCCTCCATTGTCGAAGAAGTGCTGGAAATTGTCAAAGAAGAAGAAAAACCCGTAGCCGAGCAACCCGTGGCAGAAAAGCCGGTTGAGCCCAAAGTGGAAGAAACGACGCCCGTAGCCAAAACCACGGAAAAAACAGTCGTGCCTCCCAAAAAAGAATCAACCATTTCTTTCCTCGACCGTTTCCTGAATGAAAAAGATAACGGAAAAGCCGCCGAACCTAAGGTTGACAAACAGGCTTCCGTACTGGATAAAATTCAGGAAAATACCGCCAAAAACAATGGCGACGCACCAAAACAGGTTCTGGACAAACTCAATGGAAGCCGGAAAATCAAACTGGATGAAATTCCGATTCACAAGCAGTACCAATACGTGCAGAAGGTATTTGACGGCAACAACGTCCGCTTCCGCATCATCGTCGATAAGGTCAATAATGCCAAAAACAGCGAAGAAGTGGAAGATATTCTCGACAAGTATATCTTCAACAACGAAGCCATTGACCGGGAAGATATGGTTGTCGCTGAGTTTATCACTATGCTCCGCGACCGCTTTTAATCTGAACGAAAGGAATAAATACAACGCGATCCCTGTGGGTCGCGTTTTTTTTTGTTATTTTATTTATTTCCCTGAGCTTTTTGCAGGGCATGGCGTAGCTTTTCCATAATCACCGGAATGTCTTCCGTCTGAACCGTTCCGACCGAAAGCCTGTACCACAGCGATGTCTCTTCCAGTCCGAAAGCATAAAAAGGAACCATCGCCACGCCTGCCTCATCGAGCAGATATTGATATACCTGCCTGCCCGTAACCAGCGGATTTCCACCGGGCGAGGCACAGTCTCTAAGGTCAATTTTTACGGTGAGGTACAGTGCAGCCTGCGGTGTTATCGCGTCAACGGGCAGCCCTTCGGCTTTCAGTTGGGAAAACGCCTCATAAAAAGCAAAAAGCCTTGTACTGAGTTTCTGCCGCATTTCCGAAAGAAAATGGTCCACCTTTTCATCCTCCTGAAGATAGCCGGCCACCGCATGCTGCAAAGGGTGTGACGGCCATGCGCCGATATGGGCAAGCAGGAGCTTCATTTTACCTATCACATCTGCCGGACCAAATGCCCAGCCCATTTTCAGCCCGGTTGCCGCAAATGACTTGGAAAGCCCGTCTATATAAATAGTATATGGCCGCATTTCAGGGAAAAGCGAAACCGGATCGATAAACTCCGTATCACCATAAGTAAGGCTCCGGTAAATCTGGTCATACATGATATACACAGGCTTGCCTTCCCTCCGCCGGTTTTCTTCCAGCACCAGCTCGCATATTGCGGATAGCTGTGCCCTGTCAAATACCGTTCCCGCCGGATTCAGCGGTGAACACAGGGCAATGAGGCCGGCATCTTTGATATGAGAAGCCATTTGCTCTGCCACCGGCATAAAATTATTCTCCGGAAGTGTAGGAATGGCTACCCCATGGGCCTGAGCCATATGGGTATAAAAATGATTATTCCACGAGGGTACGGGGTAAATGATTTTTTCACCGGGGTTGAGCAGCGTAGTATAAGCCGCATAAATCAGGGGCCGGGCACCGGAAGAAACAAGAAAATCATTGACCGGATAATCGAGTCCGGTTTGCCGCAAGGTGTAGGCGGCGATAGAAGTGCGAAGTTCGCCGATTCCGTTGGAAGCAGGATATTGTGTATAATCCGCTTCGTAGGCCTGAGTTACCGCCGTTTTTAGTTCTTGGGGAATAGGAAAAATATGGGGATCAAAGTCTCCGATCGTCAGATCGTAAATCTTTTCACCTTCGCGTAGTTTTTGTCTGATCTGCTCGGCAAGCGCCAGAATCTGAGAGCCGATCAGATTTTCGGCCATGTGATTTACCCGGGGCATAAATAAATTTGGTTACGGAGAAAAGGCAAAATTAAGAAATGCCGGGCATACATTTTCTACTACCAGTTAAATTCTGTATTCAGCACCCAATCCACAAACTTTGAAATCGCGGGTGCGTTTTTCTGAAGTTTGTGCAGTTCGACAGACACAAAAACCTGATTGGTTTTTCCGTTGTCAAACGTGGTTTTTGCGGCGATCACATTGGGGCCGGTCCATCCACCGGTGGTTACCATATTGGCAGTGAGTATATTGTTGACGGGGTCTTTGGGATAAAATGGATCTGCACCTGTGATAAAGGTAGAGCAAACCAGTGGATCAAGTGATGCTGCAAATGGCGCTGCGGGATAGACCAGGCTGTCTATGGGAATCCTCGCCTGGCCAGGCGAGGTCGAAAGACTGTCCATCGGCGAAAACCCAAATATTGGCGATACATTGGCGGTCTCCGGATCGGTGAATGTACCCGGAAAACGGGCAGTGATAAACAATTTTCCTCCCTGATTGAGGTAAAGCTGAATCTGGGTGGCAGCCACTTCGATGAGCAACTGCTGCCCGAATGCCGAAAGCTGCGTTCCGTCTGAATACCAGAATACCTTGTCGTAAAGTTCCAGCAAAAACCCGAAAGTCGGATCCCAGAACGGCGGAATATTATCTCTGATACTCAGGTAGTCATAACCCGGATAAATCTGGTTCAGAAGCGGGAAATAGGTATTGTCGGCATTGGGATCGGTATGATCGTCGATTACCAGCAGATCACTTTTTTGTGCCCTTACAAAAAACGGGCGGGTAGAGTCGGTTTTACTATAGGTGCCGGCGATATCTCTGACTCTGATATACATGCGATTTTCACCCTCCACATTAAGGCCTTCTACTGCAAGTGGAAGAATAACCTGCTTCTGACCGCTGAATATACGCGCGCCCTGGGTTCCGGTCTGTTCAGGAGCGGAAGGAATAAAAGTTGCAAAACTCTCCAGCGGGTCTATACCATACCAGTCGCCATCATTGATGCGGATAAAGGTGGAATCAAGCGTTTCCCGCCCATCCACATCATCCACAGACCACAATACCGACCACACAGAAAAGACGGTATCAGGGATAGCATTGAGTGTGTCAAATACAGCTACCGGGGCTGTGTTTTTAATGGGAACTACCAGTTCGGCGGGTGTAGGATCAGAAAGGCCGAGATTGTCAATTGCTCTTACAGCAAAGGAAACATCTGTGGAATCTGAACCGAAATTAATATCAAACCGGAAAACGCTGTCTGTTCTGGTCGTAAAAAACCAGTTGGCCTGATTGATAGATATTTCATATCCTTTCACATAGCCATCCTGATCTTCTCCTGACCAGTGAAGTCTGACTACACTGTTGAGTCGCTGGTCGCCGGATACATTTATGCTTTCGACAAAAATCCGGGTTTCGGGAGATTGGTTATCAAGCTTTTCGCCCGGATCACAGGCTACCAGCCACCACAGTGAAAAACAAACAAACAGACAGCGTTTCATCGGTAAGGTTCAACGATTGATTAATGAATCACAACAATTTTTTTCCGCTCAATCCAGGTTCCTTCTACTTCAACCATGAGGAAATAATTTCCATTGGAGAGGTGAGAAACGGAAAGAGAAGTCGTTCCATTCAGTCCCTGAATACTTTCGCTTCCTACCGTTCTGCCCATCATATCGACGAGTCGGAGCGAACCTGACACCATTTTGGGGAAACTATATTCCACCACAATTCCGTCGGAAGCAGGAACAGGATAAGCACGAATGATGGTACCAGCCAGGTCGTCGGCAATACCAGTTACACCGCCCGGGCAGTTGGCCCCGCTGAATCCTTCAGCATCGTCATTGTTGCGCGGGAGGAGCTTCATTGCGCTGAAACTGTAGTACATAATACCGGTCAGGCTGGTCATCGTATCTCCGGAAGAAACAATACAAACCGGAAGATTGGGATCCATAGCACCGGAGTTGGTAATCCATGTAGAGTCGTTGATATAGGAGAATGCCAGTGTACTGAAAGCGCTGGTAGTTACTCTTCCAGCCAGCACGCGGCAACCTGTAAGGGGATCAAACGGATTGGTTCCCACACGGTATTCGGCAAAATTGCTGGCGGGACCATCGGCATTGGGTTCCACCACATAAATATCGCCACCTGCGGGGTTTTTCAGCTTGATGAGCATACATTCGTAAGGTTCGGTAGTTGCCACATCATAAGTCGAAAAATCATCGGGGTTGAGCTCAACTGCGTCGGGAATCGCATTCCCCTGACTCAGTACCGTTACTTCCGTGATATTGCCCAGGCGGGTAAGGCCAAAATTGGTAACATCCTGAACCACACCTTTGGTGCGAACTTTATCTCCGCGCTTGAGGGTAGCGAGTGTTGCATTGCCGGTAAGTGCCAGTCCGCTCCAGGTATTTTTGCCTTCCTGCTGGATATAGACATACCCCAGGTCTTTGGGATCGGCAGTCGCCGTTACAATTCCTTCGACGGTCACTTCGAGGCCATCATAACCCGAGCGGCCATTGGAATAGAAAGTATATTGAACATCGTAGATGGTAGTACCGTTTTCTCTTACCACAAAGAAGTAAGGAGCAGTAGTACTGGCTACCGGGCTGGTGGTGGTAAAAGCACTGTCATCGGTAGCGCTGAGGTAATATTTTACGATATCGCCTTCACTGTATGCCGTATTGGGAATGGCTGCACTATACGTATTGCCCGCTGCTGTCATGGGGATTTCGAGGAAATTGTTATTGGATTCCCCTACCGCATAAAACAGAGAAGCAGAAACCACGTTTCCGTCAGGGTCAACGATAGCAGCAGAAATATTGGCATCTTCGGTGGGTTTGGGCGTAATCGGGTTGCGTGTAACAGAAGAAATCAGTGGAGCAGAAACCCCTACCTCATAATCACTGGGTTCGAAGGGATCGATCTCATAACCGAGGAGCGTACCGCTGTTGGTGGGGAAACATCCGTTGGGGAAACCGTGAAGCACCACACCACGGATGAAATTGTATTTTGACCCCACGACCGGAGGCACAAATATTCCTCCTGCACTGGGTTTGCGCTGAGCCAGAAACCGGTCAGAAATCGTCACCAGATTTCCGTTGGCGTCTTCGACATCAAAACTTACGCGTTCGACTCCACTGGCAGTAAAATTGTCAACGGAAACTACGGTTACATTCTGGATTTCGACATAGGTTCCTTCCCACTGTTCGCCCGTCTGGGGAATATTTACTTTCTGATTGTCGTTGAGGTCGCCAATGTCGATGGTCTGATAGTTAACCGGGCGGCCAAAGCTGATCACCTGAATTTCAAGGGGGATAAGCTCAGATTCTCCGCGAAACTGATCCACTTTGGCTTTTACGAGAATAGAATCACCTGCGGCGAGGTCGAGCACGTCGGTACCAGGAACAGGGGTAGGCACGCCGGTGGTGAAAATGTCAATACCGGAGAAAGGGCCTGTACCACTTTGAATCCACACATTACGTCCACCTGCTGCCTGAGCAAGTCCGCCATCCATCATCACGGTTCCATACACATACACAGTATCGCCATGATAGGAAGAGGTGTCATTGCAGTTGGCCAGATCGGGCTGGGATACAAACTGAATCTGCTGAATGGTAAGCGTGTCATACTGGGCGCGAACCGTCCAGCTAAAGCATAATGCCAGCAAAACCAGAGTAAGTTTTTTCATCATGATTAAAAGGTTTTGGTATTAAGGATTTTTACTTTATTACAACGAATTTTCCCCTCATGATCTTGCCACTGTCGAGGTCTCTGACGACAAAAAGGTATAACCCTCTGGCAATGATCTGATTATCCTGAGACAAGAGATCCCATGCATGTTCGCCTCCGGAAAAAACTGCGTTTTCAGGGTCAGAATATGTACTGTGCCAACGGGTATCGGATCCGTTGTAGGATTCGCTGTGCTCAAATACATCTACAAGATCACCGGCGAGGGTATAAATCCTCACTTCAGCATTTTTGGGGAGGTTGGCAAAAATAATTTTCCGGTCTTCTTCAAATGTACTTGCGCCTTCCCAGTCGGCACGGGCATAGTAGGGATTGGGATAGACAAAGGGCTCGCCGTTGGCGAAACCGGTGTTGCCGGGTTTGCCGGCAAATACGCGCTTCAGGTTTGCAAGCGGGGCCGATTCGAGCGACTCAAGGTTGTTGACCACATCCCCTTCATCGAAGGCGGTGAGGGCAATCACATGCTGCCAGCCATTGGCGATATTTCTGAAGGTATATTTGTAATGGTATGCGTTGGGATCGCCGGGGAAAGTAACCGGATCGTCGAGGCGAATGCTTTCAAAACCCGTTTCAAAAAATTTCTCATTGCCGGGGATGTCCCATTCGCCCGAGAGATTCAGCGACTGGAATATATCCTGGGTATTCTGCACATCAAACCCTACAGTGGTTTTGTACAGCCGGTAGCCTTCAAAATCCTGTTTTTTGGAAATCGGATCTATGGATTGCTCGGCATTGTCGGACCAGTAAACATCAATCACGTGGTCTCCCGGCACGACTTTCATTACAGGGCGGTCGGGCGGAGACGGGAGAATAAAGCGGGTAATGCGCCCGTTTCCGTCGCGGTCTTCGCCGGGGTCCAGTCGGCAGTTTCCGTTGGCGTCTTCGCCGAGGTAAGCAGTCTGTGCCCACTGGGCATTCTGGATAAGGTTGGCGCGCTGGGCGGGGCTGTTGACTGAGGCGGGAAGTCCGTCAAATACTCTTTTGGCGCAGACAATAGCAAAAGCAACGTCCATCGACTGGCCCGGCATCAGGATGGGTATCGGCCCGGCAGATACGAGGTTGGAGCGGTTGTTGGCGGTATTGATTTGCTTTTGGATGTCGGGCCATCCGGAGAGATAATTGAGGCCGGTAGTGAGTTTTCCGTATTTTTTGTTATCGTCATCGGGGAAGAAAAACAGAGGGTCAGCAGAATTGCGGAACTGCCAGGTATTAAAATGAACTTTGAAATCGGGAGAAGAAGGGCAGTCTCCGTTGATTTCCGCACCGAGAAATTTGGTTCCTACGTAGCTGTCGGTATAACCTACATCGCCGAGCGCATCAAATTCGTAACCCATGTTGAGGGAGTCGATAAACCCGTTTCCGCCCTGACTAAAAAAGGCGGTTCCTCCGGGAGGAGTGATATTGATATTTCGCACTACTCCATCGAGCCAGAATCCGAGGTAAATATCCTGAATGGGGTTGCTGCTGATATTGGTAATGTGATAGTTGAGGATAATAAAAAAGTCAGCGAAGGTAAAGTTCCAGTTATAGGCCTGAAAATCCACTTCCAGCCCCAGGGGTTTGAGGTGGTCGGTGATCGGAATACTGCCTCCACCTGTGGAAATCGCAATGGCAGTATCGGTGAAGGTGGAGACAAGGTCCTGATGGGAAATCGCCTGTGGGGTGAAAAAAGGGCTGTCATACAGCGTGGAGCGCTCAAGAAGGGGAGAGCGGGAGGTAAACTCAAATCCGCGTTTACCGGTGGCGTATCCACTGGCATCATCAATGGCGCCGGAGCTGACAGCGATTTCGCCATTCACCCGGCCACCAACCCATAGGCCGCCGTCGAAGACATGTTCGATCCCCGAATTGGCGGGGTATTCGCAGGAAGCAAACCCTTCCACATTAAAGCTTCCACTAAAGCTGTTGCCGATCATGCCCAGATTATTAATCGTGGCAGCAATGTTTCCGGCGTTGGTTACTTTTTCCTGAAACACATTGGCCTGTTGTGCAAACAGGGGGAGAACACAGGTTCCCCAAACAAAAACCAGGATTAGACGGTTCATAGTGGTGCAAAGGTAAACAATTGAAGGAACGGACGTATAATCAAAGCGTTAATTTTCGCGATTCTGGCGAGAATTTCATGCATAAGTCCTTCCGGAATCGTAAATTTGCATAAGTTTTCTGTTTTACAATTCTAAAATCATTGAATATGTATCCTACTGAATTAACTGCCCCGATGGCTGCCGAACTGGAGAACGTAGGTTTTCAGTCTTTGAAAACTGCTGCCGAAGTGGATCAGATACTGCGCAACAGCGAAGGTACGGTGCTGCTTATGGTAAACTCCGTATGTGGTTGCGCCGCAGGTGCTGCGCGCCCCGGCGTTATATATTCGCTGCAACATGAAATCACCCCTGACAAGGTGGTAACGGTTTTTGCCGGCGTAGATACCGAAGCGACCAAAAAGGCGAGAGAATACCTCCTCCCCTACCCGCCTTCCTCTCCGAGCGTAGCGCTTTTCAAAAATGGCGAACTGGTTCACATGATTGAGCGCCACCACATCGAAGGCCGCTCTGCGTCCATGATTGCCGCAAATCTTATGGCTGCCTACGATGAGTTTTGCGAATAATTCGCTGAAACAATAAGATATGTTTTCTTCAAAAAGTCCCTTTTCGGGACTTTTTGTTTTTATGCTTCAGGGAAATATTTTTTAAAGATTAAGCCATGAACTTATTTAATCCTCCCATTCAAACTCAAAAGGATTAGCAAAAATCTCCTCTGACAGGTGCAGCATTTCTTTGTATTCAGATGAAGTCAGGTCATCGCGATCTCCCTTAAAATAGGTTTTTAAGAAAATAATATGCCACACCTCATCTATTATTTCAGCTCTATAAATTAAACGATATCCCCCACTTTTGCCCGTATTTAACCCGGGAACCATCAATCGCATCTTTCTCAATCCTTCTTTTCCCGGAATGAGAACTCCGTAATCAGGATTCAGACTGAGAACCTTTTTCAAATTCGCACAAGTATCTAAAACTTTGTGTTTTGCCTTACGTGCATTTTTCCTGCCTGCCCGCTCACAATGAAACCTTACCATCATTATTACAGGCCCTCCGGATCTTCTTCAAAACCATATAACATGAGATCTGGCTTAAGTTTTTGTAAGCTTTCGGCGAAATACCACGCAGGTTCTCTGTGGCTGAGTTCTGAAAGGTATGCGGCCGTAAACTGACCGTATTTTTGAAGAATTTTGTCAATTAAAGCTATTTCAACAGCAGAAAAAATATCATCTGAGGAATTTATTCTGGCAACTATTCTGCTAATTCTATAGCTAGAGAATTTCTCCTGAATAATTTCTATTGCTTCGCTCTTCTGCATTTTTTGAATTATTTTCTCCCCTTTAGCCGGCACAGGGCCATGTTCATACTTGATGAAATCAGAACCAGAAATTGAATCACCTAATTCTCTTAATGCCTCAGAGTCAATAAAATAAATTAGCTTCCAGAGCTTGGTCATTCCAAGATTACTGACAAGTGGGCTGTTCCCTATATGTAGAACAAGAGCCTGGAATTTATTGTCATTAACCATTATTCAATAAGATTTAGGTATAAATATACGATTAATGCAAAAAAAATATTCACCCCTCCCCCAGTATTGATTCCAGCACTTCGTGGTACAGCCGGTATTCCCCAATATTTTTGTGTTTTCCGCCTTCGACTGTTATAAACAACACTTTTTCGCCCAGCAGTCCTTCAAATTTTGTGCCCTCCCCATAAGGCACTACTTCATCTTTTGTGCCGTGAAATATAGTAATGGGAACATCCACCTTCCGGATATACAGGTCTGAGCGAAACTGATATTCCCAGGGAATTTTGTCGCCGATAAAGGGTACATAGTGCAGCAGCAACTCGGGCAGGTTGAAAAAAGGCGTTTCGAGTATCAGTTGCCTGGAGGTTACTTCAGAAGCCAGCCGGGTAGCTAAGGCAGAGCCGAGAGAACGTCCGTAAATCACAATTTTTTCGGGCGGAAAAACAGTCAGGGCATAATCATAAAACATAGCAGCATCACTGTGCAGTGCGTCTTCTGAAAGCCGTCCGGTACTTTTTCCAAAACCCCGGTAATCGATCATCCATACTTCATAATTCAGGTGGAGAAAATCTCCGGCTACCTGCCCCCACCGGGCGAGGTTGTCGGCATTGCCGTGGAAATAGAGAATCAGCCCCTTCGGAGCCGGAAGCGGAAATCTGAGACCATGAATACAGGCACCGTCAGGGGCGGTAAGAAAAAACTCGTCACAAAGCCAGGGAAAGGAAAAATGGTAGTCCTGCCTGAGTTTTTCGGGGTGAAAAAGAAAAAGTTGAAGAAACATGAGTGAAATAAAGATTTTTTCTTGATATGAAGGCAGAAATCCTCGTCATCCTGCGGGTAGTTGTGTGCGATGGGTTTATCACAAACACCATAAGTTTGAATCACGGAAATTCTATTCCCTTTATTTTTGAAACTCTTGCATAAAAAACCCAATTTTGCGCCCGATGCAGATCGTTGGCTTAGTTCTCATCTGAATATTAACTTTGACGAATACAATGAAAAAGTTTGTTCATGTTTGTCTTACCCCTGCACTGATCGACCAGTTTGATCTTTCGGAAGCGAATGTCGTTGTCATCGATATTCTCCGCGCCACTACTACCATGTGTGTGGCATTTGACCATGGAGCCGAGCTGATGGTTCCGGTAGAAAGTATTGAAGAATGCCGCGCATTCCGCGAACACGGTTATCTGATAGCCGGCGAAAGAAGTGGTGAACAGGTAGAAGGTTTTGACTTTGGCAACTCGCCCTTTTCCTATCCGAGAGAAGTGGTCGAAGGCCGGAAAATTGCCATTACTACTACCAACGGGACCCGTACGATTAAGGCAGCGCAGGAGCGCGGCGCGAAAGAGATTCTCGCCGGGTCGTTTTGTAATATCAGCGCTCTTACCCGCTGGCTGATCAACGAAAACCGCCATGTATGCCTGATCTGCGCCGGTTGGAAAGATCATGTTACGCTGGAGGATACGATATTTGCAGGTGCAATGGTGCGCAAACTGCGCAATCACTTCCGCCTCTTTCAGGATACGGCTATTGTGGCAGAGACACTGTTTCAGTCAGCCAACATCCGTAAAAAATATTTCTTCCGGCACTCTTCCCACTATCACCGGCTGATTCATCTCAATCTTCAGGAAGAAGTAAAATACGCCATGCGGCGAGACTCACATCCCGTATTGCCGCTGATGATCGGCAATGAGCTTCGCGATATCAGCCCCTACGGTTCAGACTATCACGGCTATAAAGAAGAGATTCTGGCACTGCAGCAAACGCTCAAGCCTCAGGAAAGCAGGTAGCTGCAATCAGAAAAAATTTCGGGCTGCCCTGGTTAAAGGCAGCCCGTTTTTTTTTAAATGGGTCAATGGAAAGTTCGTGGATGGGGGAAACAAACACTATTTTTTTGAACTGCTACTCCCCCTTTCATCCGTCCTGATAAAGTGATATTTGTTTACGTTGATGCCAGCATCGTCTTTATACATGGCAATGGTGGTCACTTGTAATGTGTTGTCGGGCAGGTAATGCAGTAAAATACGATAGGTTGCGAAATCCTGAGTATAAGTTGTCTCAAATCCTGTAGCGTTTTTCTGAAGCCTCGCCAAACCCCAACTTCGGTCTCCCGAGGCATGCTCATCAAAAGCCACAATAGAAAACGATTGTCCGTCAACAAAAATCTTGGAAATCAAAGATTTCGCCGATTGATTCTCATAAGTTGCCGTAGCAGGATTTACTCTTACCTGCCCATACGCCTTATTCGGAATGACGGGCGAGAACAAAAACACAGTAGTCGAAAGAGCCAGGAGGTGTAACAAATGAAACCTCATAGTAGCAAAACGGTTGTAGTATCGTTAGCAAACGAAACACTTATTGTGAAAATTAATACAACAAATATAGGTGTGGCAGGAGTTATGAGTAAATGTAAAAAAGAATTCGCCTTACATTACCCTTGATAAATTACGCGGTAACAAATCATACATATACCGCCTTATTCATTGTTTGAACGGTTTTTTCACACGTTTCCCTTATACTCATTTATACCACCAATAACTTATTTCCCCAAAACCTTTCATCCCAAAATATCATTTGATTTATGAAATGATTGTTCAATAAATTGCCTGATTCATGCATAGTCGCGACAAACGACATCCGGCGCGCATGGTTTTCTCCTGTATGCCTTCTCAGAGTTTGAGAAAATTAGTTTATACTTGTATTCATCCAGCACTTCACTACCCGGGCATATGATGCGATACGTACTCGTGCTTTTTCTGCTTACCCTTACGACCCCTTCTTATGGGCAGTTATTCCCACATCTGGTATTTCAGCGGTTCTACGACAATATCGGCGATGACTATCCCCGAAAACTCCTGCGCGCCCCCGACGGCACGATCCTCATTGGAGGCAATACGATTCTCCTTGATTCGCTCTCAGGCGATTGCTCCAACATCTGGATTATCAATGTTGATACTACGGGCGAGATGTTGTGGGAACAGGAGATCACCATGAGCGGATGCGAGGAATTGCGGGATATGGCACTGAGTGATGACGGAGGCATAGTATTTACCGGGGTCACCAACTCCCTGATTCCACATAAGGAAAAAGGAGACGAAGACTACTGGGGAGATTATTTTATCGGTAAGATTGACAGCACCGGCGAAGTCGAATGGCTCCAGAGTTATGGTGGAAGTGATCTGGATCAGGCGTATTCGATTGTAAAAGGATTATACCGGGAGTATATGGTCGCCGGCGGCTCGCATTCACGCGACGGCGATGTCGGAAGAAACTACGGAATGAGCGATATCTGGACTTTGAAAATTGACACCAAAGGCCAGCCCCGCTACAGCAAAGTAATCGGCAAAACACAAAATGAATGGGCCAACGCCGTAGCCCTGTGCCAGGATGGCGATTACCTGATTGCCGGATACAGCAATTCTCCCGACGAAACTGGCAGAACCGCAGGCCTCTACGGCAACGGCTATCTCCTACGAATGGGCCAGTCAGGTGCGGTAGTCTGGGAAAAATTATTCCCCTGCCCGCCACAGGGCTATTTCAGATCGGTAAAAGAAACCGCAGGAGGCAAAATCGCTGTTGCCGGTACCCGCACTACCCCTGCTACCGGGCAGGACTTCTGGTATCTGTATCTTGATGAAAACGGCACGCCCATCAGCGAAACCGTTTTGAAAGGCCCCGAAAATGAGGTGCTGGAAGCCCTCTCGGTCTGCACCGACCAGGGATTGATCCTCGGTGGATATTCGACTTTCCGCACGGGCAAAGGCCCTTATGTAAAAGGCGGGGAAGATTTCTGGCTTGTACGAACCGATTCGACCGGAAAAGTCATCTGGAGAAATACATACGGAGGATCTTTCGATGAAAAATGCAGGGACGTCATCGAATACCGACCCGGTGTGTATTTCGCTGTGGGAGAAAAACAAAACATGTTTACCCGCAACTATCCGGGCGAAGACCACGATTTCTGGTTCATCCGCATCGACGAATACCCCGCAGATTCTATCAATGCCGCTATTTATGTAAGGGCTGAAAACAACCGTATCGACCGCCTGGCTCCCACCCGGTTCCGGGCGAGATACCGCTACGGAGACCGATTCCTGTGGGATTTTGGAGATGGTACTACTTCCACAGAGGAAAACCCGCTCAAAACTTATGATATTTCGGGTCTGTATGAGGTAAAACTGACCGTGTATGCCAACGAAAATTGCCGGCAGACGGTGGTGATGGACAAATACCTCGAAGTATGGTAACGTGTCCCGATCCTAAGCTTTGGCTTTTACCTTTGCTTTGCGCCGGGGCTTCTGAATCAACTCGTATATATCGTGCCGGCGGTCTTTGAGATTTCTGACGCTGCCATAATTGTTGAGTTCCTTGAGCAGATCGAGATCTACATCGGCCATCAAAGTCATCTCCGTATTGGGGGTAGCTTCTGCGGCCAGCCCATTGCTGGGGAAAGAAAAATCAGCAGGCGTAAATACCGCTGACTGCGCAAACTGAATATCCATATTGCTCACCCTGGGGAGATTGCCTACACTACCGGCAATGACCACATAACATTCATTTTCGATCGCCCGGGCTCTTGCACAACTGCTCACCCGCGTGTAGCCGTTTTGCGTATCGGTAAGAAACGGAACAAACAGAATCTGCATGCCTTCATCTGCGAGCAGTCGCCCCAGCTCCGGAAATTCCACATCGTAGCAGATCAGAATCCCTATTTTTCCACAGTCTGTATCAAAAACCTGAATTTTGTCCCCGCCTACCATTCCCCACGAATATACTTCATTGGGAGTAATATGCAGTTTCACATACTCTTCGACAGTGCCATCCCTTTTACATAGAAATCCGGCATTGTACAGGCTTTCATCGCGTATGAGCGGCATACTGCCGGTGATGATATTAATATTGTACGATACTGCAAACTCCATAAACTTATCGCGGAGCGGAAGGGTAAATTCGGCCAGTTTCCGGATAGCGGATGCGGGATTCAGGTTATTAAAACCTGCCATGAGGGGTGCGTTAAACAATTCGGGGAAAAGGATAAAATCGCTTTTATAATCCGAAACCGCATCCACAAAAAACTCCACCTGCTCAAACAAAGCCTCAAGCGTGGGAAAATGCCGCATCTGCCATTGGGCAAGTCCTACGCGAACCACCGTTTTGGGCAGGTTGATAAGCTGGGAGCTTGCCGTGTAGTAGATATTATTCCACTCCAGCAGGGTTGCGTATTCACGAGATTCATCATCCCCCGGCATATAGCCCTTCAGGAGTTTTTTGACGTGAAAATCGTTGGACATCTGGAAGGTGAGCACCGGGTCGTAGATTTCTTTCAGTTTTACCTTGTCGATATATTCGCGTGGGGTAATGGCGTCGGCATAGTTACGGTAATTGGGAATGCGCCCTCCGGCCACAATGGCGCGCAGGTTGAGTTGTTCGCATAGTTCCTTCCTTGCGTCGTACAGACGCCTTCCCAGCCGCATACCCCGGTATTCGGAATGGACAAATACATCAATTCCGTACAATGTGTCGCCATCAGGATTGTGGGTGGAAAAAGAATAATTCCCGGTAATCTGGCGGTAGGTATGGTTGTCGCCGAAATCATCGTATTGTACAATAATTGACAATGCGGAAGCCGCCAGCTTGCCATCCACCATTACACAAATCTGACCTTCGGGAAACTTCTCCAGAAGGGTTTGGATATGGTGTTCTTTCCAAAACGAACCTTCCCAGTTTTTGTAGGCGTCAATCATGGAAGATTTAAGTGCTTCATAGTCGCTGATCAATAAATGTCTTACTTCAATTTTCTGGATTTCATTCATAAATATTGGGTGGAAAAAAAATTAAAAATGCTGAATTTTATCCGGGGGAGTTAGGCAAATATACGTAATTTGGCGCTTAAATGAAATTCAAAGGAACCGATACCTACGTGGCTACCCGCGACCTGCAGGTCGCAGTGAATGCTGCTATTCACCTCGAAAAGCCGCTGCTGGTCAAAGGAGAACCCGGAACAGGCAAAACCCTTCTGGCCCATGAAATCGCCCGCGCACTGGCCAAACCCATGCTCACATGGTATGTCAAATCCACCACTACGGCCCAGCAGGGGCTGTATGAATATGATGCCGTTTCGCGCCTCCGCGATTCCCAGCTTGGCTCCGATAAAGTGGCAGATATTGCCCACTATATCAAAAAAGGGAAGCTGTGGGAGGCCTTTACCGCAGAAGAACAGGTACTCCTTCTGATTGATGAAATCGACAAAGCGGATATTGAGTTTCCCAATGACCTTCTGCTCGAACTCGACCGGATGGAATTTTACTGCTACGAACTTCAGCAGACCATCCAGGCAAAAAAACGCCCGATTGTCGTTATTACTTCCAACAACGAAAAAGAACTGCCCGATGCCTTTCTGCGGCGCTGCTTTTTCCACTATATCCAGTTTCCCGACACAAAGACCATGAAGCAGATTGTGGATGTACATTATCCCGGTCTGAACCAGAAAATGCTCGAAAGAGCCATGAAAATCTTTTACGAAGTGCGCGACATCAAAGGGCTAAAGAAAAAACCCTCTACCAGCGAACTGATAGACTGGATCAAGCTGCTCATTCTGGAGCGGATCAGCCTCAAAGAACTGGAAGAAGTGAACCTCAAGGAAAACATTCCGCCCATGGCAGGCGCCCTGATCAAAAACGAGCAGGATTTTCAGTTGATCGAGCAACTGCGGAAATGGGGTAAACAGGGGCATTAATACCGGCTCACCTTATCATCAACCTCCTACTGTATGAGTACCAAAACAATCCTGATTACAGGCGCTACCGATGGAATCGGAAAAACGACTGCAAAAGCACTGGCAAAACAAGGCCATCACCTCATCATTCACGGCAGAAATAAAGAAAAAGCCATTTCAGTATGCCAGGAAATCAAGGACGAAACAGGCAACCAAAACGTAGATTATATACTGGCCGATCTGCTTCATCTCGCTGAAGTAAAGCGTATGGCAGCAGCATTTAAAAGCAAATACCATCAGCTCGATATTCTTATCAATAATGCGGGCGCAGTGTTTGGAAAGGAACGGTCTGTGACGACAGAAGGCCTGGAATCCACCATGGCGATTAACGTCTTTGCCCCGCTTTTGCTGACCGAACTTCTGCTGGATCTACTGGCCAAAAGCCCGGAAGCCCGTATTGTCAATGTCGCATCCGGAGCACATGCCATGGTCGGAAAACCCGACCTGGAAGATATGCAGTTTGAGAAAAAATATTCCTTTATGGATGCTTACGGAAAAGCCAAATTATACTTCATTTGGCTAAATCAGTATCTGGCCAAAGATTTAAAGAAAAGAGGATATGAGCACATCACGGCCAATTCGCTTCACCGGGTGTGACAATACCATTTTTGGGCAGAATGCAGACAAAGGCGCCTTCGTAAATCTGCTCTTCAAAATTGCAGTCCCTTTGTTTGGAATTTCCCCGGAAAAAGGAGCAAGAACCTCCGTATATGTAGCCATCTCGCCTCAGGTCGAAAATATCACAGGGAAATATTTTGACAAAGAGAAAGTAGCCCGGCCAAGTGAAAAATACTATTCCCCCGAAAACGAAAAACGGGTCTGGGACTATTGCCAGAAGGTGATTGAGCCTTATTTGAGCTGATGGAAAGCCTTGGCTTGAAGGCAATTAACGATTAATTGAATAGAGGCAGATGGCAACTCAGGATAAAATATATCTTTATCGGATGACCCATGTGGAGAATATACCGCATGTTCTTGAATTTGGTATTACACATGCTACTTCAGTAAACGCCAATCCTGATTTTACTCCTATCGGTGATCCATCATTAATCCAAACCCGCAATAGTTTCTTTCTAAACAATGGCAGACGCCTGGGTGAATATATCCCGTTTTATTTTGGTGTAAGGATGCCTATGCTTTACGTTATTCAAAAAGGATTTAACATGATGGCTGCTACACCTTCGGAATCTATTGTTTATTGCATAAGTACTGTCCAGAAAATTATGGAACACAAACTTGCGTTTGTATTTACAGATGGCCATGCTGTCGATAAGTTTACCCGGCAATATGATACGGGAGATATAGAAGCTATTCACACCCTTCTGGATTGGACTGCCATCAAGTCAAGGTACTGGAAAAGTGATACCGATCTCGACCTGAAAAGACGCAAGGAAGCAGAGTTTCTGGTAGATGGCGATGTGCCGGGGGCAGCTGTTTTAGGCTTTATTGTCGCTACTCCAACAACAAAAAAGAAGTTATCAGGCTTGGGCGTTTCTGATGATAGGGTAATTGTCAAACCAGATTATTACTTTTAACCATGATACATTTCACTACAGGTAATTTATTGGAAAGCAATGCAGCGGCTTTGGTCAATACAGTTAATACCATGGGAGTAATGGGTAAAGGCATTGCCCTGCAGTTTAAGCAAGCTTTTCCCGAAAACTTCAGACAATATGCTGAAGCCTGTAAAAAACAAGAAGTATCAGTAGGACGAATGTTCGTTACGGAAGACAAATCTCTACAGTACGGGGAGAAAATCATCATCAATTTTCCTACTAAAACAAACTGGAGGCTACCTTCAGAATATTCTTATATAGAGAGCGGCCTCATTGATCTGATAAAGCTCATTCAGCAACGCAATATTCCATCCGTTGCTATTCCTCCTTTAGGATCCGGTAACGGGGGATTGGACTGGAACCGGGTCAGGAAAATGATCATAACATATTTTGCAGAACAGAATTGCGAGGTGTACCTGTACGAGCCTTCATCTGCTATAAAGGAAGTACTAAAAAAAGAAAGGGTGAAATTAACCCCGGCCCGGGCTATGCTACTGTCGGTAATGTATGATATGGTGAAAAACGGGGAGTTTGTTTCTGAATTTTCTGCCGAAAAAATTGCTTATTTTTTACAAAGATTCGGGGCCGGAAACAGTTTCAACCTTGATTTTTACCCTAATTTTTACGGGCCTTACTCTGGTAAAGTGCGGCATGTACTGTATTATTTGAATGGCAGTTATATCATGGAGTATAGCGCAATGGACAAAAAGCCATTTGAGGAGTTGGGGCTTGTAATGGAAGCAGAACAAGATGTGAATGACTTTTTAAACCAGCCTGAAAACGAAAAGTACAAACAAGTAGTAGAGCAGACGATACATTTTTTGAAAGGATTTTATTCACCATATGGGCTTGAACTGCTTTCAAGCATTGATTTTATCAAATCCGAATTAAAAAAGGAGACCATGAATGAGATTGTTCAGGAATTGGGAAACTGGAATGACCGCAAAAAAACTCTATTCAACAATGCAACATTCATTTCTCAGGCGCTGGAGCATATTCAGGCACATCTGAATTAAGACAATAACTTACGATCGCTAATAAAAATCAACAAAGCCATGTTTATCGACTTTTTTCTTACCCTCCGGCAGAATGGCGTTACCACTACCATCAGGGAATACCTTGATCTGCTCGAGGCAATGGATAAAAACATGGCAGAAACCGGGCTGGAAGATTTTTATTACCTGGCCCGCACCATTCTGGTCAAACACGAAGGCCAGCTCGATACCTTTGACGTATTGTTTGGCAAGTATTTCCATGGAAAGGACTCCATGAATGACAGTTTCTGGGAAAATGTTCCGGAAGAATGGCTTCGCGCCGAACTGGAAAAAATCATCAACCCCGATGACCTCCGCGCCATCGAAGAGATGGGCGGGCTCGACGCGCTCATGGAGCGGTTTAAGCAAGTCCTCGCAGAGCAGGATGACCGCCATGAAGGTGGCGAACAATGGGTCGGCACCCGCGGCCAGTCGCCCTTCGGAGCCGAAGGTTTTAACCCCGAAGGATTTCGCGTAGGGCCCAACAGCACCGGCAACCGCAATGCGATCAAGGTCTGGGATAAACGACAGTTTGCCAACCTCAACGATAAACTCGAACTCAATACCCGCAATATCAAGCTCCTGCTCAAACGCCTCCGCGTGCTGACCAGAGAAGGCAAAGCCGATGAACTTGACCTCCAAGGCACCATCCGCAAAACGTCTGAAAACGCCGGTATGCTCGATATTCGTTTGGTTCCCTCCCGCAAAAACCGGGTAAAAGTGCTGCTCCTCCTCGATATTGGCGGTTCGATGGATGACCATGTCGAAATGTGCTCCCAGCTTTTTTCCGCTGCCCGGCACGAATTCAAACACCTGGAGTATTATTATTTTCACAACTGTCTGTACGATTTTGTATGGAAAGACAACCGGCGGCGATATGCAGAGCGCATCCCAACCTGGCAATTGCTCCATACCTACAACCGGGACTATAAAGTAATTTTTGTCGGAGATGCGGCCATGTCACCCATAGAAATTATGTACAGGGGAGGAAGTGTCGAACACTGGAATGAAGAACCCGGCATGGTCTGGCTTCAGCGGTTTAAAGACCAGTTTCCCCATATGGCATGGATTAACCCAAACCCCGAATACGCCTGGAATTATTATAAATCGACCGAAATTTTGCGGAAATTTACAGACTTCCGTATGTTTCCCATGACACTCGAAGGAATCCAGCTTGCGATGAAATCGCTGAAGGATCTTCGCGTCAGATATGGAAATGAAAGCAGTTCCCGTAGTTATGAATAATTCCGAAGAAACAAAACCCACAGGCAAAACCGTAGGCATTACTTTCTCCGGCGGAGGATACAGAGGCATCGCCCACATCGGTGTCCTGCGCGCCCTGCATGAATACAATATCGTACCAACCATTGTCTCGGGCACCAGCGCCGGTGCGATCGTCGGAGCACTTTATTCCTCCGGATGCCAAACCACCGATATGCTTAAGTTCTGGGAAGAAGAAGGCGTTTTCCACTACAGCAAATTTGCCTTTGGTAAACCCGGACTGGTGGACACCGACAAAATGAGCGGCTCACTCGAAAAATACATAGCCGCAAGGACATTCGAAGAACTCAACTGCAAACTGCTGGTAACTGCCACCGATATTATTCGGGCAAAACCCCAAATCTTCAGCCAGGGACCACTCATCAAGCCCATCATTGCCTCAGCTTCTTTTCCCATTATATTCACCCCCACCGAAATCGAAGGCGAACTTTACCTCGATGGCGGTATTATGAACAACTTCCCCGCCGAACTGATCAGAGACCATTGTGATGTGCTTATCGGGGTGAATGTCAGCCCCCTCCGCCAGGTAACGCTGAAAGACCTCGATGGCTTTCTCGAAATATCACAAAGAGTATTTGAGCTGGGTTCAGATACTACCAGCCGATCCAAGATTCCCATCTGTGATGTCTATATCTGTCCCGAAGAACTGGCAAATTACGGGACCTTTGAGGCCGGAAAAATTGAAAAAATATTTGAGATCGGCTATTTTGCCACACTCGAACAAATGGACACCATTCAGGCAAAAATCAACGGAGATATTTAATCCGCCCCGCGGGTTTGTAAAAGCCATTGATTTGCTTAAATTAATCCGTTTGACAAAACCCTCTGTCCCACAATTAACAAAATTTTATATGCTAGTACCCAGTTTGCTGCTCAAACAGCTATACACATTCGGCAGCCTGAAAAATGTAGAGAATGGCGTGCAGTTTTCCATGAAAAACCGACTGAGTGACGCGACCATTATTGGCTTGCACAGCCTGAGCATAGGAGAAACCGATATACCGCTTCAGCAGGTTATGGTTGTACTCGCCGATGGCAAAAAACTATCCCCTTCCGATATTTCCAAAACCAACCCCATCAATTTTCCGCTCCGCGAGGTACTCGATATTGTAGCACAAATGCCCCATTTGCCCGAGGGAAAACACAAAATTGAAATCGGATTCGAAGCCAAACCCTTTGGAAAGCTGAAGCTGAAAGTAGAAGGCGGTATTACGATAAAAGAACACCGCACAATCGTCATTCCCCGAAGCAAAACCGATGACTATGATGAAGAAATCATCAAAATCAGGCAGAAATTTGTGGAAGACTATACCGGGAAAAAGCTGGAACATATCTCCCAATATTCATTTGATCCGCATATCACGGCGGGCAACTGCGAACATTTTCTGGGAGTGGCCCAGGTGCCCATCGGTATGGCAGGGCCGCTGACCATTCACGGAGAGCATGCACAGGGCGATTTTCTCATTCCTATGGCTACCGCAGAAGGTACCCTTGTCGCATCCTACAACCGTGGGATGAAGCTGGTCAATGCCTGCGGCGGGGTCAAGTGCAGCGTCGTGGACGACGTCATGCAACGCGCACCCGTATTTGTCATGCAGGATGCCCGGGCCGCAAGGGAGTTTGTCAAATGGGTTCAGGCGCATTTTAAAGAAATCGCCGAACATGCAGAAGCCACCACCAGCATCGGAAAACTTTCCTACATCGACCCTTATCTCGCCAGCAAGTTTGCCTACCTCCGGTTCAACTATACCACAGGAGATGCCGCCGGGCAAAATATGGTGGGGCGCGCGACATTTGCCGCATGTAGCTGGATTCTCGATCACTATCACGAATATCCGATTGCCCATTTTTACCTCGAATCCAACCTCGCTACCGATAAAAAAGCTTCCCAGGTAAACGTCATGCACACCCGCGGCAAGCGCGTTACAGCAGAGTGTATCATCAAACGCGAAATACTCGAACAGTTTATGCGCGTGGACACCCGTACCCTCGCCTATCATGCCGGCGTCGCCAATGTCGGTGCCATTCTCTCGGGCGCCAACAACAACGGCCTCCACTCCGCCAACGGCATCACGGCACTTTTCATCGCCACAGGCCAGGACGTTGCCAATGTGTCAGAATCTTCGGCGGGAATCGTTTACACCGAACTTACTCCCGAAAACGATCTGTATTTTTCGGTAACGATACCCTCCCTCATCGTCGCCACCTACGGCGGAGGTACAGGTCTCGCCACACAGAAAGAATGTCTCGACCTTCTGGGTTGTTATGGCAAAGGAAAAGTGCAAAAGTTTGCCGAAATCGTCGCAGGCGTAGTCCTCGCCGGAGAACTTTCACTGGCGTCCGCCATTTCCTCCTCCGACTGGGTTTCCAGCCACGAGCAGTACGGGCGCAACCGGTAGGGTGGCCATGAGGTCAAACGTGGAGGTTTTGGACAATACTGAAAAATAGTCAAACTCACTCTATAAGTATATATCAATGCTCTACATCTCCTTCGTACTGCATAAACTCGAACTATTGAGGTGTATATCGACTGAGTGAAAACATTTGACAGGAACTAACGGACTCTACGAAATCCGAATTGAATACCAATCGAACATCTATCGGGTTTTCTGGGGTGCAAATCAAAATGTCGCAAAAGCAATAGACCCTTCCTTCCGTTGGTCGTCAGGGTGACGTGGCACCCTGCCAGAAGTGCGCTTCTCCGGCCGGAGAAGCGGTTTTTCTCATGACAAACCGTCATCCCGACGACCCAGGGAGGAGGGATCTTTTTTTCACTGCGACAATTTGAATTGCGCCCGGTTTTCTGTTGCTTTGATGATGGCAAACTTGTTGTTCTATTTAATGGTTTTCAGAAAAAGACCCCAAAGACACCGAAAAACGAAATTGAAAAAGCGGAACAATTAATGAAGGAATATTTTAGAAACAATAAATAACTGTTCAGCTATGGAAGAGTATAAAAACATAAGTTCATTTGAAGAACTAATTGAACTCGAACACGGAAAGATCGGAACGGAAAGCCGAAATAAATATGAAGAAGGTGCTCAAATGTTCATAATAAGTGAAATGTTGAAAGCCGCACGCAAAGAAGCAAAATTGACACAAGAACAACTGGCAGAAAAAGCAGGGACAAAGAAAAGTTATATTTCCAAACTTGAAAATGGAAAAGGGAATATTCAACCTTCGACATTAATCCGAATTTTTGAGCAGGGGTTAAATAAAAAAATCGGACTGACTTTCCTCTAAAATACCACAAAAATTGTATCAGCTTCAATGCCCCTAACCTACTCTTCTTATATTAGCGATCGTAGATATAGATTACGATCCATGTCTATACTGGCAGCTTGCCACATCATGTAGTCCGGTCGTTAGCAATAATCAAAATTAATAAAATGAGAAACCCATTATCGTTTTTAATCCTGGCTGTACCTTTTATCCTTCTGGCAGGATGCAGCGCATTAACAGGTGAAGAAGTAGCCAGACTTCCCATTAATCAGGTAAGCACCAGTGATGATGACCTGACTGTTGGCGAAGCGTTATTAGATCTTAAAAAAGATGAGGAAATCGCCATTTGGTCTGATATGGACATTGAATACGAAGGAGATGTTGCCTTAAGATTCAGAATGGAGATTTTAAAAGATGGTGAGAGTTTTGGCCAACTGGAAATTGATCCGACAGAAAAGAATATTACAATTGGAGAAGTAAAAACCTCCCTAATGGGGAAAACAGACTGGCGGTTCTCCGGGAAGAATTCAGAAATCAAAATAGAAGAAGATGGTAATTATACTTTTAAGGGAATACTGGTAGCTTCTGAAAACCCATCACTTACAGTGAATAAAGCTGAGATTGTCTTAAAAAAGTAAAATATTGCCTGCAAGGCCATTTACGGATGATACTTATGCATAAAGTTTTGCCGCTATTGTTCTGTTGTTTGACATTTTGGACTTACGGACAAAATATTGGCGCTTCTCAAATTGACAAATCAAGTATTTCCACCTGGTTTGAAAACGATATTTCAAAATATCAAGGAGTTTATCTCTTTGGCGAGGGGGATGGTTCTAACTTACTATTAATCATTACAGACACGACCATAGTTGCTCAGATCAGGCAGACACTCTATTGGTCAGAAGGTGGATATGCTGTTGAATCGGGTATTGCAATACTATCGGAAATTGGATTAAAAAGACCTGACTTTGAAATAACACGCTGGTTCCCTGGCAAATACCCTGAAGCATCTATGCAGTTTCTTACTTCCACCGACTTAGAAACGTTGACAAAAGAGGATTTAAGAAAAATGCGCAACGAAATATTTGCCAGATATGACTATATTTTTGAAAAAGGTAGCGAAATGGACAATTACTTCCGTCAACAAATATGGCATCAAAACAGGTATGCTGACGTGTCTGGCTTTTTGACAATTCTTGAGTTAACTAATATCGACACCATTAAACGACTTGAGAACAACAAATAAACAGCTTTTACAAGGGTTTGAACCAAATGTGGTTGGCTGTACTTTCAAAGTATTGACAAAAACAATGTGAAATAAATGTCTGCAAAAGAAACCAGTCTTAACATTTTGAAACGCTGTGGTTTTGAAACAGAATACCAGTTCAATGAAAATGAAGTCACCATGAATTGTCTATCAGATAATAATGGTCTGGCTCTTGTAATAATATTGACCTGTAAATTTGTTGAAATAGTTGAAAAAGGAGTTATTGGCACAGAGTATCAAATTGAAGAAGCTAAGATTATAAACCTCCAGACAGAAACTGAAGAGAAATTCGAATCTACGGGTAAGGTTGTGCGGGCAAGGGGATATAATTATTTAGTTCCCGGGAAACGAATAATAGATAAAATCCTCCTTCTTGTAGATATAAATGAGGGCTACAAAGATTTATGGCAACTATCGATAGAGATATTAAATCAAGGCACAGAAAATTTAGATAAATTAACAGCAAGGAATATTTGCGCCAAAATACCATCCATTCGGATCGTAAATGGCGAAATCATTCATCCACTAATCTTCACTGGACGCAGAAAAAATATTTCATTTATCTCAAGAGCTATGCTAGAGTATTGTTTAGCTTTGGAATTGAACGAAAAGAAAAATAGTTCAAAAGAATTAAGGAAATATATAAGCAGCTATACTTTGGAATTTCTAGATTATGATTTCAAAGAATATCAGGGAAAAGTTCTCACTCCTATTCAGGAATTGAAAAAGAATATTGTAAAACAGCAACGCTACGAGGATGGGGCAATTCTTCGAGATTTAGAACTTAACCTCCTGCCAGAATATCTTAGCAATGTATGGCCAAACTTCTCACTCTCAGGAGCGATAACATTTTTGAACAATAGACTTCACGAGTTGAACCTGGATCAAAAACTTTCTTGAAAATCCCTCATTTAACCAATCGGAATGTGTGAAAAATGAAGATAAGCTAAATATTCACCTTATTGAAAATTGCGGAATTGAAACTTTAGAGAAGATTAGAGAATATTTTATTGAAATAACGCAAAAAGCATATCAATAAAATTGAACATTCCAAAATACTATGCCCTCTGAATGTTCCCGGAATAATAATCACCATATTACCTAATGAGAAGATTAGCACTAATAGTATTATTTACCATTTTAGTCTTAACAACTTTTGCTGAACGGATAGACGGACCCGCAAATGTAAGATCTGCACCCAAAGGAACTCCAATCATATCATTAAACGATAATGTCGACGTTGGCTGCTCTCAACTTGTCAACGGGTGGTTTACGATTTCAATAAGTATGAAGATATCGAAGGAACAATATGACAGCAAAACCCCCTTCTCCAGGGGGGATTCTCTTTTCAATTGGCAGGACGAGTTTATTGGAACTGTCCTTACCAATATTCCGGATAGTTTACAAAGTCCATGGTATTCGGGAGGAGCGCCTGGTAACCCTCTACGATACGGAATGGATATTTACGCATCAACTTATAAGTCTAACATCAAGCCTCAATCTATTCCAGAAATCCCATTAGCAGCTATCTTATCCAGAACGAAGAACAGACCGACGAAAGAAGATTTAGATCAGTACATGATCGATTTCAATTTTACGAACAGTGGAATACTACCTCAACTAGTGAAAGGTTACGATGAACAGATGATTTACGAAAGTACAATTGACGACCCTTCTCCAATGGATAGAATTCGTTTCATTTTTCGTAACTCAGAACTTATTGCTATTGTGCACACCCGACCGATTGGTGAATTTCTAAGCTCTCAGGCTTTAGTCAGAGGAAGAAATATCATAATATTGAAACAAATGACCCCGACTGAACAACAAGAATTCCTTGAAATCAACAGGAGGGCTTATGATGGAATAGATTAAGAGGTGGTTATCCTAAATTCCAGGCCTGATAACACCTCCCACATACATTGAAACAGATTTTGCCAAAAAAAAAATGCCAATAGCAAAAGCATACAAAATAGAAACTGAAAGGTTAATCATCAGATGTTATCAACCCGGGGATGCAATCCTGCTAAAACAATCCATTGATGAAAGTATCGCGCATCTTTTACCCTGGATGCCCTGGGCAAAAAATGAACCGGAAGAACTGGCCGTAAAAATCGACAAATTGAGAAAATACCGCGGTCAATTCGATTTGGGACTTGATTATACTTTTGGAATCTTTAATTAGGAGGAAAGCAGATTAATTGGCTCAACCGGGCTCCATACAGGCGCAGAGGAAAAAGCAAGGGAAATTGGCTATTGGATAAACGCCTATCATCTGAGCAAAGGCTATGGAACAGAAACGGTCAGAGCACTCACAAAGGTATGATTCGAAATAGAGGGACTGGAAAGAATTGAGATTCATTGTTCGCCAGACAACATTCGAAGTCAAAGTATTCCCCGGAAATTGGGTTACCTGAATGAGGGTATCCTGAAAAAAAGAACAGTAGATTCAAACGGAAACAAAAGAGATGTGATGATCTGGACAATGTTTAAGGAGGACTACAAAGAGAGTGAGATAAGATTTGCTGATGCCAAAGCATTTGATATTCTTGACAAAGAGATATGAAGACAAAAAAATCCTGATATCAACCCCAACTTACACGTGTTGTAAATCAAAAAGCAAACACGTTTCTTTGATTAAAAGAAAGGCCATGAATACAAAACTAACATTGACGATTGAAAAAGAAATCATCGAAATTGCCAAGGAATACGCACAAGAGAAAGGACAAAGTCTTTCTGAGCTGGTAGAAAATTACTTCAAGCTGATTACTAAATCCAGAAGCCCAATCAAGCGTGAAGAATTATCGCCAGGGATACGCAGATTGCAGGGTATCATTAAGATCAACGAAGAAATATGACACCTTTACATTACCTCAAAATGAGAGATGAAAACGAGCGCTGATAAGGTGCAAAAAAACCGGAGCATAACGCTCCGGCTGCCTCAATGATAGTGATGTACAAAGTGAAAAGGGCTCTTTATGGTTTTATCAGCTTTTTTCTGAAATAGTGATTTCCTGACCGCACTTCTACTATATACATTCCTGCGGGTATATCCGGGACAAGAATGGTAGCAGCAGTCGTCCCTAAAGGGATATTCTCACACCAAATCCTTTTCCCCTGAATATTATAAACGGTCAGAACCAGGGGGTTTACAGGCGGTTCTGCCATTTCCAGACGTAATTCATTGGTAAATGGATTGGGGTAAACAGCTATTCCCTTCAGCGGCTGCACGGAGGCGATCCTTGTCGCGGCAGTAAGGGTATCGTAGCAACTGTAATTTTGTGCCAGATAATAGTTTTGCGCCTCCACGATCCGGCTTTTCATCAGGCTGAGGCTGGTGAGATGGGTGCCGGTTTTGTCCCTTGCCCATATAAATCCCACATCCAGACATACTGACGAATCAGCCGCCAGGTCAAACGGGCCGGTTGCAGTAAGACCACGGCGATCTGCGCCCCCGGGCTGACCGGCATCAGCCGCGACCCACCCGGTGTCGGCTACCGGATCTCCGGGAAACATAAAAGTGGTCACCGGATTCACAATGAAGGGATCATAACCTGTACCGCCCACGGTCATGGGAATATTATCGGTCCATAGTCCCTGAAGATAATTGTAGTAATGCCGGGGCACGGATGGATTACCCGTAGAAGAAAAATCGTTGTCGTAATAAGCGAAAGTAGTCATCGGCTGGTTGAGAAAAAGCGTAGCCACAGAAGGCGGTCCGGCACCGTATCCATAACTTCCGGCCATATCGTTGTTGGTGGCGTTGTACCCATAAGAAGCATTAAGCAGCGTATCACAGCCCACATGGTCATCTGCAAAGTTGCCGATGTCATAATCTGTCCACATGCCCAGATACATGTTTGACAAAGGCACCTGCTGCCGGTTGAAAATGCGGTAATGAACAAATACACTCTGGTGAAAATGGAAACACAAGTGTATCAAAACATAAACCAGGCCGTGAACTTCGGTCAGTTTCTCCTCCACCTTTCAGTGTGAACAGCCCACCTGTCGTCGTGGTCAAAAGCAAAGCCCTGATCACCTCTGATTTTGGGGTAATCACCAGCTTCCGGAGTATAAACTGAATCGTGGTTGACATCTCAAAGGGCCAAGTGCAGGATTACATTGGATGTGCTTCGCCATGAGCCGGCCATTGTTGGATTTCCGCGGGCATACAGTATAACCAAGTATTCCAGTTGCCCTGTGATTGTCAATCTTCCAGTTTTTCGATTTTCAGATGTGGTGGTATCGGCTGTCATAGACAGAATCGTGGTTTGTTATAGCGAGCCGGCAAACCAGTCTTCACCGTTTCAAGTTTGTGCTGCCAGGCGGAGGTTACCGGTGGTATCGGGTGCTGTCACACAGTTTCTTGCTGTAGAAGATAGGCCAGACCCTTTGGGTACTTCGAAAGAAGCATTTCCGTCAGGGCCATAAAACAAGTCCTACGCAACATGCCTGTTCGTACACATCACCTGCCTCAGCGTGTCACAGGCAAAAGCTGCGCAAAAACATGACCGGGACCATCATCCCGGTCATTACAATAAAAAAAAGAAACGCCATCACATTTAACAGAATCTGCCAATCCTTTTCCTTGAGAGTAATGGGCGTTAGATGTGGGTGGGTCGATACGGGGTAAAAATACAAAAATGAGAAAATAACCATATGGCGATTTGGCTGTATTGCGCCCGGAAATAAAAAAGATTCGCCGGGTGAATCATGTTTACCGCACAAACGGCTGAGGCAGCGTTTTTGCTGACAAAACTGCCGGATGGATTACATGTAGGAGGGGATTACTTTGGGCAGAATACTCACTCCGGATGAAACAAGTGCTCCATTATTAACCTCGCTATCCTTCTTCAAGGTAATATCTGTTTTTTTTTTTTTTTTTTTTGAGGCAGGATATGTTGTGATCAGCGTTACGAATATGGCTTTTTTGTTTTGTCAACTTGCCTGAAAACAGTTTTTTCCAGTCTTAGCTGCGCTGCTGTAGTATTGTTAATAGTAAAGTTTTTCGCTGATGTGAATTTTACCCACTCACATAAATGAATAATCTGATCAGCTCTGTCAGTCATATCTATCTGTGCGCCAACAACTCGTCATTCCTTTAAATTTCCATGTGAGTTATGTCATTGGCAAATACCCTGATTCCCAGTGCAGACTTGATCTGGTTTATAGCCATCATGCAAATATTCTCAGTATATCCGCTCCAGGCTTGTATGGTCTTTGGTGGGAGGTTGTTCCCAGACTTTTTTGTCCCCTTCCACCTCTGTTGGGCTGAATAAATTTCCCAGGAAAGAAGCAGAGAATAGAGATCTGTTGGATATGGTGAGTCTTTCTTCTTTTGTGAAATGGCCAGAAAAATGGAGATAAAATCGCATTCTATCAGCTCTTCTAAAGTCCTTGACAGCGTTGCTTCATTGGCTTTTGTCGCCCCTGCCAAATCCAGACAGCTCATCCTGTGGATGTAAAGCCAACGGTTACAATACGGAAATATATGGTTTTCGCTGTTTTGAAAAGAAAGGAACAATTACAGCTGACCATATTTCTCGTACGGCTAATCCTGCGGTAACAAGTTCGTCTGTAACTAATTGAACACCTTTCCCTCTTTGAGAGGTAAAAAAAGGTATACCCCCATCACCATATAAAGCTCAAGTATCTGATATTGAGTAAGTCTGACTCCGAGCTGCCCCGGATAAATAAATCTGTCTCATACAAATCAAAGGGCGCGAGTTTCATTCGTTGAGTCACCAGTTTGTAAAGCCCGCCTTACGCACATTTTTATAAGATATTTCGCATCGGAAAATTAAGCCGGAACACATGCAATCAGCAGAACATGATCCATTTTTCGAGAAACAGCGCGTTCAGAAAAACTCAAGCGGGAACAAAGTCAGTTAGAGAGAATCAGCCCTTGGCATCTCATCGAGAAAAACCCACGCCTTCGGGTAGTTGCTATTAAATCAGATAAATACCGGAGCAGATAACGGAAGGCCTCCTACGATTTTAGGGGGAATTTGTTTCCTGCTCTCCCAGTTGCGCTTTAAATATTCTTCAAAAAAATTCTGTAGTTGCTGGTGTTTTCCATCATGGTTCCTGAGAGTTCAAATGCGATATATGCTTTCAGGTGCTGTCTGACGAGGAAGGTTTACCTACACGTCGTCGTCCATACAGCGCCAGAAACTCAGGCTGTCCGGAATCCAGAATTTTGTTTAATTTCTGACGCCATACCACCACAATTGGTTCAATTGCCCATGCATCAATCTTTGAAGAAATCCACCAAATAGCCGCGACTACCTGTATTCCCAAACAAACCGGCGTTACCCAGGCTGGCTGTTTGCGTCGGAGGTTTTTGAAGAGATTGTTGCCCGGTGATTTTAACCAGTAGAAGATAAATCTCATGCCAACCCATCCCATCGCATTACCCGACTCGAATGTACGCCTGACGCATTAACTGACTTACAAAACACTTGAATGCTTGCCGGACTGCACGCTCCTACGCGCTCAGAATCATCGTACAGCTTCACACAGAATCAGGGATTGCCAGAGGTATCGGTGGATTCGAAACCACGAAATCCTTGCAGCCCTGCAAATGGCTACTGTTCTGGAAGGTTAATCCGCTCGAACTCAGCCAGTTCACACAGCCTGTTCTCTTCTCCCATAACGGAAGGGGATATCGAGGAGGTGGCTCCCTGGGATCAGCGCACTAAAGTTGCCGCACCAGTGCCGTCGAAGTAGCGTGCCTTGACATTATCGGCAAAATCATGGGTGGCCTGGTGGTGGATCTCCCTGCAAACGGAAAAGTGCGAGACCGTTTTGATTTGCAGCTTATCTGTTTTATAAATGCGAAGGGTGCGGGCGGAACCTTCGGCACTTGAAAACGGGCCCTTCTGCAACGGGCTGGGCAAGAGCGCATGAGCTTCTGCCATCGAATACGGGAAGAGATCATCGCCCAGGCGCGTGCGATGTGTGAGGCTTTTGGGTTCCAGTCAATCAAACTTAAAGGCGGCGTATTTGAGCCTTCTGTTGAAGTTGAATCTATTATGGGACTAAAAGATACTTTTGGCAAGGATGTTCCCCTGAGATTTGATCCCAATGCCATCTGGTCATTACCTACGGCCCTTCAGTGGGGGAAAAAAATGGTGGGAATCCTTGAGTATTTTGAAGACCCGGTAAGAGGTCAGGAACAAATGTCCAACCTCCGTAGGGAACTGAATATGCCATTTGCGACCAATATGTGCACGACTTCCTTTGAAGATATTCCGTCAGCCGTAAGGCTCCACAGCGAGGATATTATTTTGTCCGACCATCATTTCTGGGGAGGAATGCGGGCCTGTATGGAACTTCACAGAATATGCCAGACCTTCGGCAGAGGTTTTTCCATGCACTCCAACAGCCACCTGGGTATTTCACTGGCGGCAATGGTTCATATTGGTGCGGCCATTCCTGTATTTGATAATGCATTCGACACCCACTACCCCTGGCAGGAAGATGAGGTAATCAAAGGGGGGAAACTGAAGATAGAAGGAGGATCCGTCAAGGTTCCCGACGGACCCGGGCTGGGGGTTGAAATTGACCCCGTTGCGCTTCAGCGCCTGCATCAGAATTATATAGATTGTGGCCTCACCTACCGCAATGATGAAATCGAAATGCAGAAAGTAAACCCCGGCTGGAAATTTATGCAGACACGGTTCTGATACAGCTTTTTATAAGTGAAATACTTCTTTCAGGCAAAAGGCAATACAACCGAAAAAATCATAACCGCCAGCAAACCAGTAACTGCCATAACCACCATCAGCATAGAAAAATGCCGGATCGTCTCCGGTACTTCCATACCGCTCATTTTGGTAATTATCCAGAATCCGCTGTCATTCATCCAGGCAAATATTTTGGAGCCACAGCCGATCGCCAGTGCCAGATACACCGGGTGAAAAGGTAATCCCGTGCTGACAACGCCGCTCATAACCCCCATGGCCGTCACCATTGCCACGGTCGCCGAACCCTGGGCTGACCTGACAAGGGCCGTAACCATAAACGCCACAGGCAAAAGCGCCACCTGATAACCAGAAGCCATTTCCCCTACCCAGATACCAATGCCCGTTTGTTGAAGCATCTGACCAAAAGCACCTCCGGATGCAGTTATTAAGATAATCATACCGGCACTGCTCAGGGCCTCAGTCATATACTTCTGAAAGGATTTCACATCCCTGATCTGCCTCCAGAGGATAAACATGGCGATCATTGCCGAGAGAAACAGCGCGATATTGGCATCTCCGAGAACAGAAAAAATTTGTACAAATCCACTTTGGAAAGCACTCAGATTATCCTGATTGCTCTCTTTCAGCATTTTTGAAAATGTATTTCCGGTTATCAGCAATACCGGCAGAAGGATGGGCAGAATAGAAATTCCAAGTCCGGGAAGTTCATGATTGTTTTTTTCAGAAAATTGTTTCAGTTCACCGATGCTGATATCGGGGGTGTCGCGCATGGGAAGGTCCCACTTTTTATTGGCCCAGACAGCATATCCATACCCGGCAGCCACCGTAATGATACCAATCACAATTCCTCCGAGAATCATCGCCCCCAGGTCAATCCCCATTTCCTGCGCCACAAACAGCGGCCCGGGAGTCGGCGGCACCAGCGAATGCGCCATTACCCCACCGGCACACACGACCATCAGATACAGGCTGAACCGGGCAGGGTTACGGACAGAAACCGACTTTATGAGTGGGATCATCAGGTAAAATACCGTATCAAAAAATACGGGAATGGCCAGGGTAAAACTTCCTGTCAGCAGGGCAATGGCCGTATTATTTTTCCCAAATAAACTCATTAACCCGCGAACGATTCGCTCTGCGCCGCCGCTTCGCATCAGGCCTGCGCCGATTACGGAGGCCAGGGCAATGAGAATCCCTATTTTTCCGCTGGTACTGCCAAAAGCATTTGCCAGGCGCTGCCCCACCGACGCTTGTGAAAAGGCATTTGCAGCCGGTTCGGACATGCCGCTATGCAGGGCATAGTTTAGCAGTAATTCCGGAGAAGTCAGAAGGGCAGCGACGAGGGCTGCCAGAAGAAGAGACACAACTGCATGTAGTTTTAATCTGATAATACAGAAAAGTACAACAGCCGTAGCGACGAGTATGACGAGTAGCGCATTCATTCAACCGGGGTAACAATTGTTCCGAATATACCAACTATTCTCATTCGTCAGAAATCTACCGGCGAAAGGAAAACCAGTGGCAGAAAAACTTACATTCCTGACGATGAAATTCTCTTTTTTACATGAGGAAATTTGTAAATTTACCCCCCGATCGGGAACGCAAAAAACACCCCGGGAACATCCATCATTCACTTTTTATGAAAAATCTGTTCACAATTCTGCTGCTTGTATTGTTTTGTGTCCTTTTTTCAGGTTGCCCGGTAGGGATAGATCATCCCATTGGTACTCCGGGTAAAGAAAAAGTCGATCCGGCTCTCATCGGAACCTGGTCAACAGGCCAGTCTGAGGTAGAGGTTAGCCGACTTTCCATTTCTGCCAGAGATGAATACTCCTATCAGGTTGAAGTGCTGGAGCGGGGCACAACCTATGCGCTGGAGACCGACAACCTTACCGGTTGGGTAACAGAACTGGATGGTAAAAAGTTTTTCTACCTCAAACCCGATAATGAGGAAAAATATTACCATTACATGATCAAAATCTACGAAACAGGTACTATGGTCACCTGTGATGTATCTTTGCTTGACGGAGGCGTGGACGCGGTAGTTTCGACACAGTCATTTCGCGATCAGGTAAGTAGATCCATGAATATGGAAGAGTATTGTGCAGAGACCATCGAATGGATCAAAGAATAATTTGCCTGCATCAGCCAGACTGGATTTTCAGCAGAAACTCGCCCCGGTTTTCCCTGTAGTACTTCTCTGAATCAAACTGATAGAGCCAGGAGCCTTTTACGGGAAGAACTCATATCTTTCTCATCCAGTTTTTCGATGATATCGGAGTGAAAGAATTTTATTGATAAAATTCCGCTTATCCAGGCGGGTATCCCAGATTGCCTCATACAGTTTCTGAAGCTGCCGCATCGTGAATTTCCCAGGCAGGAGTTCAAACCCGATGGGTTGGGTTGAAGCCCGTTTTCCTCAGGCGCTCCAGCGATTCACATCATCCTGTCGTGGTCGAAGATTAATGCGGGCGCTTCCGATACACTAAACCATTTGGCGGAAAACTGATTAATAAGATTTTTGCTGTGCTCATTTATATTGATCAGCGCATAATAGGCCGTTGATACTGTACGAGCTGCAGGGTCTCGGTTCAGTTCACTAAACGTTGCCACCTGCTCCATATAAATGTCATCCAGCCCGGTATAGAATTGTAGAATTCTCCGCGCCGCAGTCTCCAGATTCTCATTTTGTTTCATAAATCCGCCCACCAGAGACCATTTCCCTTTTTCAGGTTCAAAATCTCTTTTGATCAGGAGCACTTTCAGATCCTCTTCGTCAAATCCAAAAATGATACAATCTACTGCCAGTAATACCTTATCTTCCTGGTTGTATTCGTAAATCACAGTTCTTTTTTTTCAGTCCTTTCCTAAATTTACGGAAAATAAATGTAATAACTACACTACAAAATGAAGCTAACTGAAAAAATATTTATTGTGGCCACATGCCTTGCCTGCATCAGCCAGTTGCTCATCGGCCAGACAACAACCCGCCAGCTCCAGTTGGATGCTTCCATGCCTGTAACTAAAATTCAACCTACGATGTATGGCATCTTCTTCGAAGATATCAACTTTGCCGCCGATGGCGGGTTGTATGCCGAACTGGTAAAAAACCGCAGCTTCGAGTTTGAAGACCCCAGAATGGGCTGGTCTCAGCCCAAAAGCGACCGGCTCTCACTCAATACAGGCTCAGGAATGGGTACAATTATGAATTCAGGAGAAAATCAGGCTAACCCCCATTTCCTTCGTGTGATCATCAACCATGCCTCGGGTTACGAACTCATCAATGAAGGTTTCCGGGGAATGGGGATTCACGCAAATGCAAAATACGACCTTTCTCTTCAGGCCGCCCGCCAGGAAGGAACTATTAGCGCTATTCATTTTCAACTGATCGGGCAGGATGGAAAAGTAGTAGGAGGAACGACTATAACCCCTTCCGGATCAGGATGGAAAAACTACGAATCCACCATCGAAGCGCGTTTCACTGAGGCCAAAGCAAAGCTAAAAATCACATTCGAAGGCACAGGAACTATTGATCTGGATATGATTTCGCTATTCCCTCAGGACACATGGAAAGGCCGTAAAAAAGGACTTCGCAAAGATCTCGTTCAGTTGCTTTACGATCTCCAGCCCGGATTTCTGCGTTTCCCCGGTGGTTGCATTGTCGAGGGCCGTACCCTGGCGAACCGCTACCAGTGGAAAAAAACCGTCGGGGCCATTGAGAACCGGGAATTGATGATCAACCGATGGAATACCGAATTTAACCACCGCCCCACGCCGGATTATTTTCAGTCTTTCGGGCTCGGTTTCTTCGAATATTTTCAACTGGCAGAAGACATCGGGGCAGAACCGCTTCCGATCCTGAGCTGTGGTATGGCCTGCCAGTTTAATACTTCAGAGCTGGTACCTATGGACGAACTCGATCCTTATATCCAGGATGCCCTCGACCTGATCGAATTTGCCAACGGAAGTGTGGACTCTCCCTGGGGTAAAATACGCGCAGAAATGGGACACCCGGAGCCCTTTCACTTGAGGCTTCTCGGTGTCGGAAACGAACAGTGGGGCCCTGAATATATCAAACGGTATGCAGCCTTTGAAAAAGCGATTAAAAGTAAATACCCCGAAATCGTGATTGTCTCCGGGAGTGGCCCGTTTCCCGATGGTGAGTTTTATGAGTACGGCATGGAAGAGCTCCGGAAACTGAATGCCGAAATCATTGACGAACATTACTACCGTTCGCCGGAGTGGTTTCGGGAAAATGCTGCCCGGTATGACTCCTATGACCGCAACGGCCCCAAAATCTTTGCCGGTGAATATGCGGCCCAAAGTGTGTCCACTGTCAACCCGGACAACAAAAACGACTGGAATTGTGCCCTGTCGGAAGCAGCCTTTATGACCGGGCTGGAACGAAACGCAGATGTCGTATATCTCACCTCCTACGCGCCGCTGTTTGCCCATGCAGAAGGCTGGCAATGGACTCCCGACCTGATCTGGTTTGACAACCTGGCTTCTTACGGAACGCCCAACTATTACGTCCAGAAATTATTCTCCAATAACAAAGGAACCGACCTACTGCGCATCACCGAAGGCGAAAAACCCCTGACTGGCCAGGGACAACTTTACGCAACCGCAGTTCTGGATCGGGAAAAAGGAGAGTTTGTCGTCAAGATTGTCAATACTGCGGGTAATTCGCAGGAAGCGACCATCAATATTAAAGGGGGAAAAGCCAAGCCAGAGGCTAAGGTAACTACCCTTTCTGCACCCGGGCTGGAGGCAGTCAATGGATTTGCCAATCCTCAGAACATATACCCCACAGAAAAAACAGTCGCTGCGGGGCCAAAATCAGTTTCTCTGACCCTTCCGGCCTCGTCTATGACAGTCATCAGGGTAGGACTGAAGTAGGCAGAAATTATTGCCCGCCGGCGGATTTGTCGAGTAATTGTAAAAGCCTTCTCACACCGCTGTTGTCCGTTTTTTCGGTTTCTGCGAGGCGGAGTGCTTTATTAGCCTGCCGGCGGGCTTCTTCATATTTGCCCAGTTTGTACAAAACCCATGCGTAGGTTTCGTTGTTGTAACAGGCATTTTCAAGGGCTACCGACTGGCGCGCCCATTCTGCTGCTTTGGCGAGTTTGTCAGGATCGGAGATGTGCAGATAAAAGTTTTTGGCAGCGAGATCAAGTTCTTTGGGCTGAACGATGATATAATTTTCGAAGTGATACAGGGTTTTGAATGCGTAATCCTCCCACGCACCGGTAGCTTCCGCATACGTCATACGCAAGCGGTTGGCGGTCTGGCCCTTGTCGTCAATCTCTTCCATTGCGATTTTGAGGGCCGCGTTATACTTATCCGGATTTCCGGAGCGGGCAGATTCGAGCGCACTGTTTTTCAACACGCCTACCATTTTATCGGCCACAGGCTGAATGCCGTAAAGTTTCATGAACTTTTTCTGCCGGGCGATCAGAAATTGAAATTCTCGGCTGGAAACATCGGTTGTCAGGTGCTCCATAGCATTCCAGTTGACTTCGGAGGTAAGCTCGTTTTCAGCCTGAGTGGCAAAATATTTTTCAGCTACGGGCAAGAAGTTTTTGCCTTCCTTTTGGAGTTTCAGCGCATAATTGAGGAGGATTTCAGGGTCTTCGGTACCAGATTCATATTCGAGAGCGAGCAGCGCCTCGTTTTTGGCGGGATCGAGCGATTTTTGGGCCTCATTGATAAAATCATTGGGCGCTTTGTAGCCGTAGGCGACGTGAAGCACTTCTCCTTTGTGGTTGATAAAAAGCAGGGTCGGATAGGCATTGACCTTATATTTGGTGGCGAAAGCAGGCCCTTCGCCTTTTTCCATATCAAACTGGTAGTTCACAAAATTCTGATTCATAAATTCGCCCACTTTCACATTCCGGAAGGTATTGCGCGCCATCGCTTTACACGGGCCGCACCATTCGGCGTAAGCATCCACAAATACAGGCTGCCGGCGGGTTTTGGCCTCTTCGAGTACCTGCGCCCACGAGCCTTTGAAAAAAGTCATACCATCCTGTGCCCGCAGATGGAAAAGATTCAGACACAGAAAAAAGAATATTACCGGAAAATGTATGGAGAGCTTCATATCAACGTTTTGAATAAAAAAACCTTTTGTAGAGGAAGAACGAAAAAAAACTTATTCCTGATAAATGAAAATACGGGAATTGCTGAAATAGTTTTCGATCCGACTGTCACAAATTTCACATCACTTGTGTCAGTCCGAGTATTCTGCACTAAATTTACCTCTTACCCAAATCATACCCACCCCAAATGGCAAAATCAAACTCCAGCGTACGCTACGCTTTCAAAAATATCGTCTGGCCGCGCCGTAAAATGCTGGCCGCCGGCCTCCTGCTTGTGGTCATCAACCGCGCAGCAGGTCTGATCCTGCCTGGTTCCAATAAAATTCTGTTTGACCAGGTGCTCCCCGAAAAAAACATGGATCTCCTCTATATGGTTCTGGCAGTAGTAGGCCTTTCTGTCACCCTTCAGGCCGTTACATCCTTTTCACTGGTGAAAATACTCAGCGTGGAAGCCCAGAAAATGATCGCCGATCTGCGCTCCAGGGTTCAGCAGCAAATCCTCAACCTCCCTGTCCGGTATTTTGACAATACCAAGTCCGGGGCGCTGGTATCACGCATTATGAATGACGTGGAAGGAGTGCGAAACCTTGTCGGAACCGGTTTTACCCAGCTCATTGGCGGTGTGCTTACGGCTATCGCTTCTCTGATTATTCTGATTTACATCAGCCCTGCCCTTACGTTTTTTGCAGTAATCCCACTTCTTCTTTTTGGGTTTATTTCGCTCAGGGCATTTGGATTAATCCGTCCCATTTTCAGAGAGCGGAGCAAAATACAGGCAGAAGTAACCGGAAGGCTCACTGAGTCGCTCGGCGGCATACGGGTAATCAAAGGCTTCCAGGCGGAAGAACAGGAGAAGAAAATATTCTACGAAGGGGTAATGCGACTGTATGAAAATGTCAAAAGTTCGCTTACTGCCTCCAGCTTTGTCACCAGCGCAGGCACTTTTCTCGCCGGTCTCACTACCCTCGGCATTATGTGGATCGGGGTGCCAATGATCATCAGGGAAAAACTGACGGAGGGTGATCTGATTTCCTTTATTTTTTACCTCGCCTTCCTGATTTTCCCCATCATTCAGATGAGCAATATCGGCAGCCAGCTTACCGAAGCATTTGCAGGGCTGGATCGCACACAAGAACTGCTCAACATGGAACGCGAAACCGACGACCCCAACCGCACCATTGAGCTAGAGCGGATCAAAGGGAATATATCTTTTCAGGACGTTACTTTTTCCTATGACAAAGGCAAAGAAGTATTACATGGAATCAGCTTTGAAGCCCCTGCCGGATCAGTAACGGCCCTGGTCGGAAGTTCGGGTTCGGGTAAAACCACCATTGCAGGTCTGGCGGCCACTTTTCACACTCCGGAGTCGGGCACCATTACGGTTGACGGCGTGGACATGTCCAAAGCGACTTTGCAAAGTTACCGGAGTCAGTTGGGCGTAGTGCTTCAGGACGACTTTTTGTTTGAAGGAACCATCAGGGCGAATATTCTTTTTCCCCGCCCGGATGCCACAGAAGAACAGTTGACTCAGGCCGTACAGGCTGCCTATGTGAATGAATTTACCGACCGGTTTGAAGAAGGACTGGATACCCTGATCGGAGAAAGAGGCGTAAAACTATCGGGCGGACAGCGGCAGCGGATTGCCATTGCCAGGGCCATACTGGCCAACCCGCGAATCCTCATCCTCGATGAGGCCACCTCCAACCTCGATACCGAGAGTGAAAGTTATATCCAGCAGTCGCTGGCTCAACTGATGGAAGGCCGCACCACCTTTGTCATCGCCCACCGACTCAGCACCATCCGCAGGGCAGATCAGATACTGGTCATTGAGGATGGAAAAATCGCCGAACGAGGCACACATGATGAACTTATAGCCCGTGAAGGCCGATACCACAAACTTTACACCTATCAGTCGAGAATATAAATGGGTACAAACCGGGAGCATGCTTACATATCGTTAAAAAATATTGATTATTGTTGTTAATTTATTAAACAAAACCTATTACTTTTGCCAACAAATCAATAGTTTTTTAATCCCGGTTCTAACCCATTACTAACGATGACTGAGCTGATTACCAACAAACCGAAAGCCACGATCGGATTTGTGCTGCTACTCCTGATTTCCGTGGTCGCATCTGTATATCCGCCCAACTTTCCTGTCCCTGCCGAAGGCGTTACTTTTGACACGGGCAATGTTGCATGGGTACTGGTGGCTGCCAGCCTTGTAGTGCTGATGACTCCCGGCCTTTCCTTTTTTTATGGAGGAATGGTCAGTTCCAGAAACATTATCTCTACCATGCTGCAAAGTTTTATTGCGCTTGGCGTAATCAGTGTTGTCTGGTATGTGGTGGGTTTTAGTCTCGCTTTTGGAGATTCGCTGGGTGGGTTTGTAGGCAATCCGCTGACTCACTTTATGTTTACCGGCGTAGGTACTGCACCTGCCTCCAATCCGGGCATCAATCAGGGCATTCCATTTATTTTGTTTGCGGCATTTCAGCTCAAGTTTGCCATTATCACCCCGGCACTGATCACCGGCTCGTTTGCAGAGCGGGTGAGGTTCTGGAGTTATATTATTTTTATCATTCTTTGGAGCCTGCTGATCTACTCTCCGCTCGCACACTGGGCATGGCATCCGGAAGGATTTTTGTTTAAAATGGGCGTTCTCGATTTTGCGGGAGGAACGGTCGTTCACATCTCTGCGGGTATTGCGGCGCTGGTCGGTGCATCGGTACTGGGCAGAAGAAAAACCCACGTGGAAGGGCATGCACATTCGGTCGTAAATACCCCATACGTTATTCTCGGCACGGGTCTGCTGTGGTTTGGCTGGTTTGGATTTAACGGAGGCTCGGCACTCGCCGCCAACGGGCAGGCCGTTACCGCATTTGTCAATACCAACCTCGCTTCTGCCGCTGCTGCCATAACCTGGATTCTGGTGGACAGCATGCGCGGACGGAAGCCCTCGGCAATGGGAGCAAGCATTGGGGCAGTCGTAGGACTGGTAGCTATTACCCCTGCCTGCGGGTATATCAACTACGGACCCAGCCTGCTCATCGGTACACTTGCTGCCATTATCTCCAACTATGCAGTTGTACGCAAATCCAGAACCAGCCTCGACGATACGCTTGACGTATTTCCCTGCCACGGAGTGGGAGGCATTGTCGGTATGCTGCTGACTGCGGTTTTCGCAACCGAAGAATTTGGCGGACTCATCGCCACAGGAAACCCCAGGCTGTTTTTCAACCACCTACTGGCACTGGTAATCGTACTTGTATATACCGGTGCAGGTTCGCTTCTGGTGTATAAACTCACCAATCTCATCTCTCCGCTTCGCGTTACAGAAGAGCAGGAAGCCGAGGGACTGGATATGAGCCAGCACGATGAAACAGTGATTGACAAATCACATTTGCTGGTTTAGCGCTGTCTATAATCAAATGAAAACTATATTCAGGCTGCTTTCCTCAGGAAGGCAGCCTTTTATTTTTTAAAATACAGGAAAACCGGTATTGCGGAGGGATAAATTTTTGTATAATTATGAATACTGATCTCTCCGGAAAGTCCTCTTCTCCTCAAACTAATGATCAAACTATGCAAACAAACAGCCCTTCACCTAAGAAGACAGGATTATTTCTCCTGTTGATTTTCTGCTGCCTGCCGGCATTTCTACCGGCACAACAACGCTCTGTGGTGCTCATTCATACCGAGGGCGGTTCGGGATATGGGGTCGCATGGGATAAGCCCAACCAGATCGTAACGGCACTCCACCTGGTATCGGGTATGAAGAATATTCAGGTAAACTGGGAGGGGAAAAAATCTTCTGCCCAGGTGGTGAAAATCCTCCAGGCCTCTGACCTCGCCCTGCTTTCCCTTAGTACAAACCTCAACATCCCGCCATTAAAAGCATTTACCGCAGATCCTCCGCTGGACATCGATCTCAATTACTGGGAAGTAAAAACCGGTGCCGCACAAATGACCAGCAAAACTACCCAGCTTCAGAAAAGAACCACTCTGGGAAAAATTGACCCGCGACTCGTGCAAAACCCCCAGGCAGGTCAGGATTTTGCCCGATCGCTTTGCTCCGACGGAAACAGCAATTATCCCACCCTGAATACCGGCATTATCAAATTTGGAGAAAAAAATATCAGCAAGGCGCATTCCGGTTCGCCTATCACCTTTCAGGATAAAATTGTCGGAATCGTGGACGGAGGCAACAAGCCCGTGAATGGCAGCGTCTCTGTATGGGCAATACCTGCCACAGAATTTCAGCGACTCCTGACCAATGGAACTTCCTATCCCCCCTCCCACCCTTCCTGCTCCAGCGACAAACTTTACAGCGGCCTTCGTACCGACAATCCTTTTTTAAGTCCGGAATTAAGAGAAACCGCAAGAGAAATTGAATTTTCGCAAAACAATCCTGTTACTGCCAGCGGAGATAGTGATTTCTCCCTCAGCCTCACCTATCGCACCACCTGCGGAGATTATTACGAGACACTTTTTGAAGAAGACCAGCAGTATATCGCCGATATTGTACAGATCAGTGAAAAAGTATTTCCCGCAGAGGACAGGCTCCAGGTATATGATCTGTACCCGCAGCCGATTGATATTTACCAGGATGCGGTTTCCGGAGCGACCATTGCCATTCCCCAGAATACGACTATCAAAACAACCTCCGCCAGTGACCACACGCTGATCGAAGTTTCCAGCCCCGGCGATGGCATTACCATGTACATTTACATTAGCCATCAGAATTCACTCAGCAGTTGCATGGAAGAGGTGAATTGGTTTAAAGAATACCTCGAAAGCGACGGACTGCCCTGGCAGGAAGACGTGGACTTTCCCGATGAGGAACCCGAAGATTATACAGATGATCCTGATGATCCCTATTATTATGAGGAGTTTTCCAGGGTGATTCTCGACGAAGACGACTACATCACGGCCCAGTTTGATGCGTATATGATCATCAGCGACACCGATTTTATAGGCGTATCGGTGCAGGTTAATGACTGGCAGGCCGTGGATGACGACAAAAACGAAAGACTGATGTATTACCTCATGGACGCCTGCGCGACGATCACCGATTTCCCTTATTATTGATCCTTCAACCCATTTAATTCTTATGAAAATATTCCATTCGCTCCCCCTGAAACCGGGATTGTTATTTCTGTCCCTGATTTTCTTTTTTCCCTTTTTTATTTCGGCCCAGCGTGAATCCGTAGTGTTGATCCATACCGAAGGTGGATCAGGTTATGGTGTTGTATGGGGAAAAAACGACCAGATTGTAACGGCCCTTCACCTCGTGGCCGGAAGAAACAAAATACAGGTAACTTCTTCCAAAAATGAAAAAGCTTTAGCCCATGTCGTAAAGACGCTCAAAGATTCGGATCTGGCTTTGCTCCATCTCAACACGCCGCTGAATCTGCCTCCGACCCAAACTTCTCCCGGCGACCCGCCGACAGATATTGATATCAATTACTGGGAAAGAAAAGTCGGGACAACACAAATGGACATCAAAACCACCCGGCTTCAAAAAAGCACGACGCTGGAAAAAATTGACCCCCGTCTGATTCAGGACCCCCAGGAAAAAGCGCGGTTTTCGCAATCGCTCTGTTCAGATGGAAGCGCAAACTACCCTTCCATGAAAGCAGATATTATCAAGTTTGCAGAGAAAAATATAAATAAAGCGCATTCCGGATCGCCCATTACCCGGAATAATAAAGTCATTGGAATCGTTGACGGGGGAAATAAACCTTCATCGGTCTGGGCAATCCCGGCGGCTGAGTTCTCCCGCCTCCTTTCAGAGGGAACTACTGTCTCGCCCCCCTCGTGTTCCAGCGACAGACTTTACAGCGGACTCCGCTCTGACAACCCCTTCCTTGACGAAGAATCAAAACAGCAGGCACTGGAAATCGAACAATCACAGAACCTGCAATTCGGATCGGCCACACTCAGCCTTTCGTTTAATACAGATTGTGAAGACTATTATGCCACGCTGACTCAGGAAGAACAGGGCAGAATTGTGAATATGGTGAAAAACTTTGAAAAGGAGTATCCAGCGGGAGAAAGGCTTACGGCCTATGACCTTTACCCGCAACTTATCAGAATTTTTCAGGATGCCAGTACAGGGGCAACACTTGCGATTCCCTCAGGGGCTACGATCGGAACCTTTGAAGAGGATGGCCATTCCTTTATTAAAATCACTACTCCCGGTGAAGGAACCGTCATGTATGTTTATCTCGCACATTATGACTCGATAGAAGCCTGCTGGAAAGACCTCCAATGGTTCCGGAGATACCTTGTCAACTACAACTTCCCCTGGAATCCGGAAGTTCTGAACCAGCCGCTGCTGGACTCGCTCATGGGACTGGAGCCGATTATGAATCTGAAGTCGGTTTTAGACTACAAAGCGCCGGTAAATTATACCAAAGATACCGAAGACCCCTACTATGCAGAGGACGTGGAATGGGTAACCCGCAATTTCTGGAAAAAGGTTACCGGAAGGTTTTACGCCAATATGCTCATCAGCGATACCGATTTTATGGGGGTTGTGGTCCAGACCAGAAACTGGCAAAGTATTGACGAGGACAAAAACGAACGAATCACGTCTTATCTGATGGAAGCCTGTGCCCGGATCATGGATTTTCCCTTTTACTGATTTACCGGAGGATTTCAAAAAAGTCTTCCTCTTCAGGGGTAAGGTGGTATAGCGGGGCAGAATCCAGCCACTCGTATATGCGGTGCGGCGTCCACCAGATGATGGTATTGCCGTCATTTCCGGCCGTAATGAAGGTTTTCCCGTCAGGTGAAAACACAGCAGAATTGGGGAGGGCTTCGATGTTGTATTCGGCAATAAGTTTTCCCTTTCCGCTCCACAGCCGGGCAGTCTCGTCTTTGGAGGAAGTGAGAATGTAGTCCTGTTTTTCGTGAAAACAGACCGATACCACCACTTCTTTGTGGATCAGACTGTCTTCCGGGTTTCCTGAACTGCTGCGCCAGATTTTAATCATTTTGCCGCCTGCAAAAATGCGTTTACCGTCAGGAGAATACGTCACCTGTTTTACCGGCTCCCGGAGCTTAAAGGCGCGTACAGAATCGCCATTCACCCGCCATACTTTGACCAGGCTGTCTTCTCCTCCGGTAAGGATTTCTTTGCCATCGGGTGAAAAAGCGGCACTGTTTAATTCACCCGCATGGGTAAACTGTACAGAATCTTTTCCTGTCCATAAATATGCGGCAAAGTTGTCCCTGCATATAGCGAGAAAAGATCTTCCGTCGGGCGAAAAAATCGCCCGGCTTACTTCGCCTGCATTCATAAAAGAATCCACCGGGATGCCGTTGGCCGTCCACAACTTTACCTTATAATCGATGGAGGCGGTGAGTATCTGACTTCCATCGGGAGAATAAATTGCTGTCGTCACTTCATCGCCATGTGTCAGCACCACGGGCCGGGGATCACCCGGAGTCCAAATCCTTGCTTTATTGTCTCTTGATGCGGTAAGAATATGTTTTCCATCAGGAGAAAAAAGGGCTGAGGTAACGACCCCTTCATGCGGGAAATATTCAAGGAGTTTTCCATGTTCATCCCAGAGCCGGGCAGCATTGTCATAAGAAGCTGTGAGCATATTTTTCCCGTCGGGCGAATATATGGCAGTCTTCACAGCGCCCTGTAGCGGGAGCCGGTGAATCATTTTTGCAGAAAAGTCCCAGAGGCGGGCAGTTTTGTCTTTGGATGCAGTCAGAATCTGGTTGTTGCCAGGAGAAAATTCTGCATAGGAGACTTCTCCCTTATAGGGGAAGGAATAAATTTTGAGGCCTTCATTATCCCAAAAACTAATCAAACTTGTATCCGAATCGTAGGAAAAGGACACTGACAAAATCTGTTTATAGTCGTGGGAAAATGTAGCTGACACTGCATTTTCTGCAATGGAATCTTTCAGCATATTCCCGCTGACATCCCGCAGTGACAAAACCTGGCCCGGAGAAATGACCAGCAGCCGGTTTGCTGCCGGGTAAGAAAACACGAGGTTGCTTTCGGCCCGCAGGCTGTCTATAAGCTGAAACAGCGAATCCTTTCTTTGTTCTGTATAAGCGGGAACCAGGCGCACGCCGTCGGTAGAATAATTTTTCAGGTTGGGAACCGGGCCTTCGGGCAGGGTATCCTGATCCATCAGGGTTCCATCCCAGTCCCAGAGTTTTACCAGGCTTTTGGTCATGGTCAGAATCTGCCTTCCATTGGGGGAGAAAGCTGCCGAAAACACTTCGTACCCATCGTGGTCAAATTCTCTGACCAGGTTTCCATCAATATCCCAGAGTTTCGAATATCCGTCTTCCGAAGCAGTAAGCACATGGACACCATCGGGGGAAAAAACGGCTGTATTCACATTTTCTCTGTGGCGGAATACAGATTTGTAAAAGGGCGATTTTTCGTGCAAATGGAAAACATCGGATAACGCCTGGGTAACGGCAGGCGCTGATCTACGGGTGAGAATGGAATAAGCGGCATGAACAATCCGCATTGCAACGGTCTGATCAGAATCAAGCATTTCTCTGGCGATAAAAGCCAGTTGCCCCGATTTGGCGGTATTCAGGTTTCGAACCGATACCCGCCATTGCCAACCGGCAAGTATCCCAAATAAAATGATGAATACGACCAGGGTGCCCAAAATCCTCCGGGTACGCTTTCTCGCCTGGTCTCTTCGAAGTTTTTTCTCCTGACTAAACCGGATCAGCTCCAGTTCGTCTGTATCCGGATTCCGCATTCCCTCCAGACCCGCTTCGACAATTTCCAGATCGGTATCGTTGAGAAATATCACTTTGGTCTGCGATTTAAACTCTTCGATTTTACTGCTGAGTATCCTCGACGCCTGCTGCCCTGGCCGCATCGACACGCTGTGCTCTTTCATCAGTACCGGGGCGAGAAAATGATGCGCAAGACACGAAACGCCTTCACCTGCAGGTGTAAGCAGATACAAATCTTCGCAATGGGCCACAATTGTATCGACGGTGTCTTGCCTTCCATCGTAAATCTGATGGAGATTTTCTCTGGTGATACTGGCAGATGTGCCCAGGGCAGTGGTATGATGATGCAAAACATCAAGCACCAATCCTGAATCAGAATATTCACGTTCCAAAGTCCGGAGCCGGGCTAGTTGTTTCCTGAAAAATCCGAACATAACCGAGCCAGTAAGCTTAAAATCCTGGTACATCCTCACCGAAAGATGCGGCGCACGCGGATTTTCTTTTACTGCTTTTCGCCACAATTCCGAAATCCAGACCTGAAGTACCGGAGCTATCAGCGAATGTTCACTTTCCCGAAGGTCATCTGCCATCACCTGCGGGAGGCTGCTTTCAGGGCGCCGGTCTATTTCGGGGTGGTAATGATCGACCAGTGACGGATGAAGAGAAATGCCTTCAATAGCAGACACGATGCCGTCCCAACTCAGCGAAGGAACCAGCACATCGCTGTATGGAACTGCGTGATTGTCAAGGTAGTTGCGAACCTGCGGGTGATAACTTTCCCTGCAACAAAGCACAATTTTTCCCCCGGGCTGCCCTCCGGCTTTTTCACCGGAAATCACTATATCTGAAAATGCCTTCCAGTCCCGCAGCAAAACCTCCGGATCGCTGGCGTTTGCAGCCTGGATATGATCAATAATGACCAGCAGGGGTTTTCCGGTTTTTTCTTCGAGTTTTATCCACTGTTGCGCAGAAGAAACTGCATGCTCGCTGTCCGAATCCAGTTTTTTCAGTTCAGCTTCCAGCACTTCTTTTGCAAATCCATCCGCTTTTCCCAGGGCAGATTGAAGGGCAGCCAGTTTCTCCTCACGCAGGGTATCATTTACCTTTACCTGTCGGGGAAGGCCGTGGGTTTCCGAAAGTTGATTGAGGCTGTGAACCAGCGTATCTGTCAGGCCCGACGACATCATATCAGTATAGACCACGGTGTAGTTTTCCTCCACACGGGGAATCAGTCCGGCTTGTAGCAGCGAAGATTTGCCCACTCCCGTATTTCCTGTTACCAACACCACCGGCTGAAGATTGGCGAGCACGTTGTATAGTTCGCGGATTTCTTTCCCTCTGCCAAAAAATACGGCAGCTTCACTTTGGGTGAAACTTCTCAGCCCCACAAAAGGAGTCTGAGGCAATTGCCGGTAATACTTACGGGGCAGCCCCAGGCCAAAAAGCGGATCTCTGGCCGCCTCCGGCAGGCTCCAGTTGACGACTTCTTTTCCACCCTCCCCATGATACATTTTCCACGGGAACCCCGGCGGAGGCGTTTCTTCCTCATCTTCCCAGAGCATACTACGGGTCTGCTCTGTCGCACCTGTCTCGGTTTTTATCTGATCTATGGCCTCATCCCATACTCTTCCGATGGTATTCCCTGCGGCAAGTCCTTTGTAAAATCTGATCGAGAGGCCCGTGGCCACCCGGTCGCTGATCTTGCGCGAGGTGCCCACCACGGCAGGTACACCGGCATTGACCAGGTCTTCGGCCTGTCGCTGGGAAGAACAGCCGTTGAGGAAAACCATTTTTAGGCTTCGCTGTCGTGCGAGAAAAGGCACCAGGCCGCCCGCATGGGCGGTGGAGTGTGTGCCGGAAGCAGATTCCAGCAAAAGTTCATAGCTGTCGGCATGCCCGGCATAGTGGAAAACCGCAATCCGGTCGCGGAAACTTTTGCTCTGAAACCGGTCAAAAATACGGTCAATTGACACATCAGGCTCTACGATGACTTCACAAAGACCGTGCTCTTCGGCCTGGGCCAGCGCATCGCGAATACCGTTGCGCTCCTGTGTCAGTCGCAGAAATCCTGCACCGCCTTCCTTGTCGTTGGCAAAGGCAAGAAAAATGACAGGTTTTAAATGAGTATTTGCCATTGACGATTTTTTTTCTGTATCAGAACAACAACCCAGATTCCCGCCACGATACAAACTTCAGGGGGAAGTCAGGGTAAGTAGTGGTAAATTTATTGTAACGGGATACACTTACCTCTGCACTGCTAAACTTTACCTCAACTGCATGGCCTCCTTCTAATGTCTCTTCAACCACAAAATCCACCTCGTTACCATCTGAAGTCCGCCAAAATTTAATATGTTCCCTCGCATATTGCTCGATCAGACGCCGATAGACATAATTCTTCAGGAGCGCCCCTTTGTCTGCTCTTTGTTCAACAGGTGCAAAATAACTTACAAGCATATTTCGTAGTCCCAGGTCATTGAAATAAATTTTAGGCATTTTCACCAGTTCTTTCCGGAGGTTATTAAAAAATGGCTTTAACAATCCAATGTGAAAACATTTTTGGAGCACAAACAGGTATTCCTCTGCTGTGGCGGCTGAAATCCGGAGTGTATTGGCAAGCTCATTGACATTCAGAAGGCTTCCCGTTTGCCCGGCAAGGAGGATCATCATACGATAAAATTTAATTTCATCTGTAATTCCCGACTCCAATATATCTCTTTTCACAAAGGAGTCGCGAAGTTCCATTAACCTTTCTATTTTCTCCTGAATTCCGGTTTCCAGCACTACCGCAGGATAGCCACCATATGTTAGATATTCTTCAAGAAATATCCATAGCTGCATTTCAAATATAGATTTTTTAATTTTCCCGGACCGAAAAGACTTGATCTGTTCACAAAGGGACTCTTCCCCTTTGAACAATAAAAACTCCTCAAAATCAAGTGTGGGTAACTCAAAAATTTTCTTCCGCCCTGCCAGGGAGTCCTTAAACTGCCGGTCAATATAAAAAGCGCTGCTGCCGGTAGCAATGATCTTTATTTTCCCTGCGTATTCGTCGTAAAGTAATTTTAAAAAATGGGAAGGATCAGCGAGATACTGAATTTCATCGATCAATATAAAGGTTCGTGATGAATGTTCCGGATTAAAATATTTAAAGATACTTTCCGCACTACGGTCCAGTTCAATCAAAATATCCTTTCTTTCCAGATTCAGTGAAACAACCTGCTCTCCGGTATTCGAAAGGAATTCCGCAAGCTGTTTCAGTAAAGTAGATTTACCGGTTTGCCGGGCACCAATCAGGATTGTATGCTCTTGCTTCTGCAGATGTTGCAGCAGATGACCGAATATTTTTCGCTGAATCATATGATAAATATCCGATATTTTTCTAAAAAAAACAGAAAATATCGGGTATTTTTTGTTTCATTTCCCCTTCATCTCCTCCACACCTGTCCATCCTTCGGGTATCCCGGCTATTTTCAGGGTATGGATTCGCTCCAGAAAATAGCGGGTCGTCAGGTCCCCGGGATACCGCTCCAGCACTGCTTTCATTCTTGCTTCCGCGCCTTTCAGATCCAGATTGAGATAGGCCGTTATTCCCTCATTAAAGCTGTCTATCGTTGAAAGTTTTAATTCCCGGATATGTTCTTCTTCTCCGGCAACGCACTCATAAACCCCAATAGCCTCTTTTTTCCCCTTAGCCTGTACTTTTCCCAGGTAGCGGCAAAAAGTCTGCTGGGTTTCATCGAGGTCATGGTATGCAGATTCGCTCAGGATAATATTCACGTGGTAGTATTTGGTAAGTCCTTCGAGACGGGAAGCAACATTCACGGTATCGGCAATAATGGCGGCTTCTGATCTTATGGTATCTCCGATTATACCCATAATCAATGGCCCGGTATGAAGCCCCATGCCTACTTTGAGTAGTTTTCTTCCCCGCTGTAGCCGGTAAATATTGTAGTTTCTGATTTCTTCCTGCATTCCGATGGCTGCGGCTATGGCATCGGAAGGACTTTGCTGGAAAAGAGCCATAATCCCGTCTCCGAGATACTGGTTGACAAATCCTCTGTGCTCATGAATCACCGGGCCCATTCGCCGGGCGTAAGCACTTACAAACCGGAAATTGTCATCAGGGGTCAGCGATTCTGACAGCGAGGTATAGTCGCGGATATCGGAAAACAGGACAGTAACATCTCTGGCAATATTGTCGCCCAGTTTTACCTCCGTGATGGAGTTGTGTCCGAGTGTTTTGATAAATTCACTCGGGACAAACCGGCTGGTAGCGCGGTTGATGCGGTGGAGGTTGAGATGTGTATTGAGGCGGGCAAGAAATTCGTCCCGGGAAAAAGGCTTGGACAAATAGTCATTTGCGCCAATATTGAGGCCCTGCACCATATCACTCACCTGGTTTCGGGCGGTGATCATAATAATGGGCAGTTCTGAAGGAAGGAATCTTTCCCGTATCAGGCGGCATACCTCGTACCCCGACATTCTCGGCATCATCACATCGAGCAGTACCAGATCAAGTGAGGTCTCCCGGCTCAGAATGTCCATAGCTTCACTCCCGTTCATCGCCGAAAAAACCTGATAATGGCTATCCCTCAGATAGTTTTTCAGCACCTGATGGTTGATCGGCTCGTCATCTACAATCAGGATTCTGATTCGGTCCGTTCCTTCATATTCTGTATTTCCAGCGACGAAAGTATCCTGGCCATCTGGTGAGATAAAATCCTGATCGAAAATTTCGCTCTGCAAAGCAAGCATTTTTGCCTCCGCAGCTTCTCCGGACACAGGAAGGGTAAAATAGAATGTCGATCCCTGCCCTACCACGGAATCTACCCACATACGCCCGCCATGTCTTTCAACCAGGGTTTTGGATATGCTCAGCCCCAGGCCGGTTCCGGCATAGGTACGGCTGATAGAGCCGTCGGCCTGTTCGAATGCTTCAAATATCGAGTCCCATTTTTCGCGGGGAACGCCGATACCGGTATCAGAAACGGATACCTCAATCATCTCTTCTTTCAGCGTTGCGGAAACCAGCACCTGGCCTTTTTCCGTAAATTTTATCGCATTCCCGATAAGATTGTATAATACCTGTGTCAGGCGGTCTTCATCTGCAAAAACTGTCGGGATATCTTCTGGAACGAGATTGTCCATTTCCAGTTTTTTTCCTCTTGCTGTGGGCCGGGAAACCTGAAGTACCACATCTACCACCGACCGAAGATCAACCGGGCGTTGCCGGAGTGTGAGATCTGCATTTTTTATCCGTGAGAAATCCAGCAGATCATTTACCAGCGATGAAAGGCGTTTGCCGGAAGCAATTACCATGGAGAGATTTTGTTTTACCGAAGTATCTTTCTCCTGATCAAACAGTGCTTCGGTGATACCAATAATCCCGTTGAGGGGTGTTCGCAGTTCATGGGAAGTATTGGCGAGAAATTCATCTTTCATGCGGTCCACCTGCCTGAGTCGTTCCGCGGTCTCGCGCTCCAGTTCGAGCTCGGCTTCTTTTTCCTGAAGTTTTTGCTGTTGTTTTCTAAACACCCTTCGTACGATCCAGACGATGGCGAGGGTAAGCAGAAAAACATAAAAAAGTAAGGCCCACCACGACCTGTACCAGGGGGGAAGAATGCGGAATTCGTAAACACGAACCGGGCTCTCTGTTTCAAACAGGTCTTTAGCCTGAACCATAAACCGGTAATTCCCTTCCCAAAGGCGTGTGTATTCTTTGGTGGAGGAATAGGTCCATTCAGACCAGTCTTTTTCGTATCCCTCCAGTTTAAAGCGAAACTTCACCTGTTCGGGAAATTTCTGGGAGGAAGAAGTACAGACAAACCGGAGGGTGTTCTGGCTGTAGGAGACCTGTCTCCGGAAATCGCCGGGATTGCCCGCTCCGCCGTATAGAACAGCACCACCGGTAGCTGTTACCTCCCTTAAAAGCGCATGGAACGGGGGTGATTTATCTCTCCATGAGTCTGGATTAAACCGGTACAACCCTTCGAGGGTTCCAACCCATACCAGCCCTTCCTTATCGGTCTGGAGCGAGATCACTTCTGAACTCACAGGATTGAGTGCCTGAGAATGCCATTCACCGGGGTTTCCGGGATCAAACCAGCCGTTTTCGCCTCCGAGTGACATCCACAAGCGCCCGGAGGGATCCGTTTTCAGCAGATAGGTAGCCACCTCCCCATTGTAAAACCTTTCGGGGAAGGCGGAATCGGCTACAATTTTTTGTGTTGTATTGTCCCACACGCGGATACCGTTGTAGGTACCAAACAGGCTTCTTCCTCCCGCAAACACGGGTTCAACGATATCGAGGTCACGGGTAAATCCGTTTTCAGGGCCCATCTTCAGCACCTCAGGGGAAAGTGATGGGCCATTGCCAAAATGGAGCAGGGAAACCGCCCGGTAAGAAACCCAGAGATCGCCTTCCGGGGTTTCGGCCATGGTTTTGACCGGATGGGAAATATCCCGAATTATTCCTTTCCACTTCCATTTTCCACCCTCTTTTTCTATTACACCAACTCCGTTTTCCAATCCGGCATATACCCGGTCCTGATATACAATGGATTTGACGATAGTATTTACGCGCTGGTCGAAAAATGAAACGTACTGCCCCGCGTTGTTTCTCAAAAACAGCCCGCGTGTGGCGCCGATCAGCAATTCGTCATCCAATTCTGCCAGCGCCCATACTTCATCGAGGAAAGGGGTTTCTTTTGAAAAAAATAAATATGCGTCGCGGGTAGGCATATAGGAAGCAAACAGCCCGCTTGTTGTACCCACCCATAAGCGATCCTTCCTCCTGGCAATAGCCGTTACTGCTCCTTCCAGATAACTGTTGTATCCAAAAAATTGCAACCCCGGCGGATAATCCACCCTTGAAATACCAATGTCAGAAGTTACCCACAGCCCCGACTGTCTGTCCTGAAAGACGGTAATCAACGAGTTGCTGATCAGGCCGGCTTCCCGGTTATAGGTATGGAGAAAATTTCCCGCTGTGTCTGCAATCACCAGGCCCTGATTGTGAGTGGCAAATGCAATCTTATCAGGTGGTACGGCTATCGCATCCCACACCTGAAGGCCGGAGACGACCTGGGTCAGTTTTTCACTCCATAGAGTAAGTTTTCTTCCGGCGAGGCGATAAATGCCTTCCCGCTGGCATATGAGGAGGATATCTTCGGGTGTTTCAGACTCAGGTGAAAGCGAAAGAACAAGTTGCACCTTCCCGGGGATGCCCTGATCGAGGTTGGAATACTTTTTCCATTCGCCTCCTTCCAGCGAACAAATACCTGCACCCTCAAATCTGAAAAACAATTCTCCTCCTTGTAAAAAAGCATTCTGAATAGCACCCGGAGGCGACCAGAAAGCCAGGTTCTGCGACTTCGGATCCCATTGCCAGGCTCCTTGCGTGGCTACAAACCAGATTCCATCGGAAGATTCCCATATACTCCTGATACCGGGAGACGCGGAAAGTGTGTCGCTGCGGAAGGTGGATACAGATATGAATTGCAGTTGCCCGTAAGGGTCGGGAGCGAGATAACCAAAATCAGCTCGTCCGCCGACCCATATTGTGCCGCTTTTCCCCGAATAAACCCGGATGGAGGAAAGCGCTTCCGTCCCGGGGATCATCCGCCAATACTTCCCGTCAAACTCAAGTACCCCATATGTATTGGCTATGTACATACGCCCTGTGGTGTCCTGAGCAAAACCCCAGTTTTGCGGGGCTGTATTAAAATCGGTGGAGAAATACGAATTGCGGGGATAGTTGCGGATAAACGGATTGTCGGACTGCCCCCGGGCCATAAAAAACAACAAGGACATCGCTGCCCATATACCTGACCGTATCAATACTTTAGGGGAATTTACAATCATGCATAAATATAACACTTAGGTTTCGAAAAGGAATAATTTCTCAGAGTCCGAAAAAATGCTAAATTGGATATAAGTTCTCCCAACCTGTTAACTATATCTACTATGCCAGATCCAGAAACTAACACCACCACTACGACAACGGATCCCACCACCGATCTCGCGGCTGACAAAAAACCCAAGGCTGAATTGCTCCCAAAGGATGAACAGACCGGAAGACAGTGGAACGACAACACCTACTATTCCGGTGTAGTAATTGCAAAAAGAGAAGCCAATAGCCTGAGCATCAACTCTGTAGGCCCAATATGGATTCTTGAGGTTACGGATAAAAACCCCGCAGTAAACGGCAAAATCGTCCGCACGTTTGAGGATCCCGGAAAGGAAATCCAGCCCGGTAATCCCGGCGACCAGACCCAGCGGTTCTGGTTTAAAATAGAGAGGATGATGCGGCCTGACCGGGTCAGAATTGAAGTTGCCACAGGATTACGGCTGACGCCTCCCGAAGAATGATTTTGGGAAAAATCCTGCAACAGCCGCACTTCTAATCATCAATTTCATTGAGAAACTGTGACAGCCGGTATATATATTCGTCCGGCTGTTCGATCCACGGATAATGTCCGCACCGCTCAATGAAAACCATGCGGCAATTCTGAAACAATTCTTTTAAGGGGCTGGCTGTAACTGCCCCCACAGGGTCTTGACGCCCTGTAATAACCAGCACCTGCTTCCGGAAATTCTTTAAATTGTAAGCAGGCGAATACGCCGACTCTGCGTCCAGCCAAAGTAAGTCGGAAGTTTTTTCTGAAAAACTCCCCGCCGGAAAGTCGTTCAACAAACGCCCTGTCATCTGCCGGTCAAAAAAATAGGGGATCTGCTCAAATCTGAAATGATTGCGCCAGACACGTTCGGGGTTTTTGGTTCTCCTGAAATCATTCTCCCAGTACCAGAGCGAATCTCTGTCTGCCGCCGTTAACCGCATATCGTAATTGTCGCCAAAGGCCTCCAGAAACGACAAATCTGCACCTCCGGAGCCGGAGAGGATCAAGGCCCGTACATTGTCGGGGTAACGCGCCGCATATTCCATGGCAATCATTCCTCCGAAAGCGTGCCCCATTACCACCCAGTTCCCCAGCCCCAGACTTTGTCTCAGCGTATCGAGATCGGCACATACGGCTGCCAGACTGATGGTTTCGGGAGAATATACCAACGGCTGTGATCTTCCTGTTCCCCGCAAGTCAGGGAGGATAATACGGTCATTGGCGGCCAGTCTGGCGGCCAGCGGCTGAAGATAAGCAGACGAATAACCGGGGCCACCGCTTATCATTACAATAGGCAGGCCGCGGGGATTGCCCGATATGGTATAGGACAGCAACCCGTCAGCAGTCTGAAGGCTGGCCGGCTGGCCGGCAATCTCTGAAGCAGGCCATTGCCCCAAAATCTTACCTTCGGCAGGAATTCTTATCACCAGCCTGGCAGCCCCAGGGCCACTCTTTAATTTTACCACTTCAATTTTTCTCAACCTCCCGGCAACTGACAGTACCCGGTCAAAAGAGATATGAGATCGCCCGGCAACCAGTTCCGGCAGTGTATCCATATCCGCAACTATTTCGGCACCCCTTACAAAGGGTAGGATATTTTCAGGGAGATATGCTTTTTCATCTCCTAAGACAGCATACCGGACAGGACTGAGTCCTTCAGCAGTCAAAGAAATCAGTAGTTGGGGAAGCGTGTCTGGAAAAAAGTGCGGATTGTACAAAACGGTTTCACCGCCCAAATCTATAATTGCGAATGTTTCTACCGTCCGGTCAGGCAACTGTCGTGTATAGGTATAAAAACCTTCTCCCGCTCTGATTAACTCTCCATTTGCATGTTGAGCAGGCACACAAAAGTACCCCCCTCCGATAAAGAGGAATAGGGAGAATAGCCGGTAACAATGCCCGGATAAGGAAAGAAGATATGTATTGTGATACTTGCCCAAAATTCGTACGAATGAATCCTGAGACAAATATAATTCATGGAATTATTCCACAATAACTTTTTCAGGTTCAAGCAGTTTTCCGCGAAGTCCCCAGCCGCCAAATCCCTCTGAAACGGCAATTAAAATGTCATTCCTCCCTTTTTTTAGCGGGAGGAAAACCGTGTCGAAGTAGCCGATTGACCCCAGAAAACGATAATCCCGGGTGATGTAAGCATCATTCCCGCTAAAAATAATTGTGCCATTGACATACACTCTTACTCTGTCACTGAATCCGAATTCCAGCGGCTGGATATGAGTTTCAGACGCCGTAAGCACTAATCTGGCAAAAACGGTATTGTTTTCCACAGGACGGGGAGTTATGCGGGAGAAATTGGCAAGACCATCTGGTTCTGTTTTCAGGATGGTCCAGTCCCGGGCCGGGAGGTCTGATTCTTTGAAGTGAAGTTGAAATTTGTCAAACCAAACTTCCGGGAAGGCCCGGGAGACCATCCATTTTTTGATAAGCCCTTTTGGTGGAGTTGTTGTTTCAATTGTCTTTTCGGGAAATGGTGGAGAATCCAGCACCTGATACCTGAAGTTGGCGTAATGGGCAGGGGCAAGGCCGGGATTTACCTTTAGACCCATCCTTCCTGATGAAGGTTCCTGTTTCAGATCGTGCATAGAAATCAGCGGTTTTTCCATATCACGGACATAGATTTCACCCTGATTTTCCCAAATCACTATTTTAACATGCATCCATTGGTCAAAGTCCATGGAAAAAGATTCGGAAAAACCAGGCCCGAAATAAAGCTGCCAGCCAGCGAGTCCGTTAAATACAGGCGTGTATTGCGTTGCGTCCGGGTTGCCGGACTGGTGCATCCGGAGGTAAAACTCTTCGTAGTTGTCAGGGGCAGTCTGTCTGAAAATGGCCCCCGCAAAGCCTCTTGTTTCGGGCACGGCAATATCAAATTCTATAATCCCGTTTCTCATCTCTGTATCTTTCAAATAAGCAATTCCGGCTGTGAGAAACAGACTTTTTTCGCCTAAATAATTTTCAATTTGGGCCTGCCCTTCCGGAAGCATCCATTTGTCTGAGTCAAACGGGACATTCACCTGAGATGAAACTGTATGCACGGAAAGTGCGAATACCAGAATACAAAATATTTTTACCTTCATTAAAATGGGATTAGTAACCCGGGCTAATTAAGACAAAATCACCCTGACACCCCGTTCAATCCCGTTCATGTTCATTCAAGATGATTCAAAGTAAAAATCCATGGATACTTCTGATGCCTACTACCTCGATATGCTTCGCTCTCAGATAGAAATTTTTCTGGGATGGGAAAAAGCCATTCACTGGACCAGCCGCGATTTTGAAGAACTCAGTGAAAAGGTTCGCGAAAGAACTGGCGTTCAGTTGAGTCCGACCACACTCAAACGCATATGGGGAAGAGTGCGCTATGAAAGTGCCCCCAGTATCCAGACCCTTGATACGCTTGCTGCATATACCGGCTATAACAACTGGCGGGATTTCAAAAACCAGAATCCACAAAAACGAGATCAGGAAAAGCCTTCGGGAAAGCCATTCGCATCATCACTGAAAACCACCAATCTGCTGGGGATTGCCATCCTTGGTGCATGTGTTGCAGTCGCGCTCTGGATTAGTGCATCTTCTGGCCCGGAAACACATCCAGCAAGGGAGTCTGTGCATGATTCGCCTGTTTTTTTCAGTGCTCCGGTAACCAATGGAATTCCCAATACCGTCATTTTTCACTATGATGTCTCCTGTTTCAGGGCTGACAGTTTCTTCATTCAGCAGAGTTGGGACAGAAGGAGGCGCGAGTTAATCCTGCCTGAAAACAATACTCATACTTCCGTTTATTTTTCTCCGGGGTATTTCAGGGCAAAAATTCTCGCAGACAACCAGGTTCTGGCCGAACACGATGTGTATATCCCTTCAGATGGGTGGCTGGCGCTGATGGATAATTTTCCGGGGCCCTTGTATTTAACCCTTTCGGAAAAAGAAAAGACCCTGTCTGTTGATCCGGTCGAATTATCAGAGGCTGAGAAAATGATTAATGAAAAAAGGCACAGGCTGAACTATTTACTGGTGCAGGATTTTGGAGAGTTAATGAGCAATGAATTCGAAACAGAAGCAGAAATCAGGCTTACAAATCCCTTTCATCAATCGGTTTGTGGAAGAATAAACTTAGTGGTCATTTGCTCTGAGGGGCGAATTTCCATTCCATTTTCTGTTCCGGGCTGTGTGGGCGATCTGAATATTATTTTTGGAGAAACTATAGTAGAAGGCAAAACCCACGACTTTTCTCCTTTGGGCATATCAGTAAGCCAATGGAACAGGCTAAAACTAACAGTAAAACAGAATCAGGCGGATATATCCATCAATGGCCAATCTGTATATCAATTTGGTATAG
>JAWKNL010000021.1:0-118457 GCA_041391725.1 Bacteroidia bacterium | reverse complement strand
TTTTGAAATGCTCAGAGGCCAGATGATGGTAATAATCACCATCGTAGGGCCTCATCCGGAACATACTGGTATAGGATTCGATGGTCTGGCGGATTTTGTCCAATTGGCTGAGGGTTCCACCTGATTCATTGTAGATAGTCGGAGATTGCGCCAGCATCACTCCGGAAAAAATCATGTGGGAAATAAATGTCCAGAAAGCAGCGTATAATTTAGGGCTCATAGGGCAGTGCATTTGGGGGTATCACCTGTTATGATAAATGACAATCGGGAAACTTCGGGGTTGCGTGATGGTTGAAAAAATTTTCAAGCCTGTCTGCAAAACCGTTTCCCGAGTTTACGTCACCTTCAAAAAAAGGTCACCTCAAAATACACGAACGTGTCATCTGACTTAGCAACCGTGTCATTTAAATAAAAATAGCTGGTCGGCTATCTTCGCAATATCTCTGCGGGTTGCCTCCCCTGAAGGTCGCTGCCCTGCTGTTTCGGCCCAATCCTGCAGCCAGGGGTTTTCGGGCATATACGCTTCGAGTGCCTCTTTGAGTGTACTTACTTTCAGGGGCGAAGGGTCTTCTCCTGAAATCAGATTCCGGTTTCCCCGGGCATTTGCAAGGTCCAATATTTTCCTGACTTCTGCCGCAGAAACTGCGCTGTCGGGATCAAACCACGTCTGGTTGGCCCATTTGTAGGGCACGCCTCTGCCTTTGAGCAGCCCGGCTACGCCTACCCGTTGTATGGACTGAAAGTCCTGATCCTCAGGCGATACGTCGATAAATGGCAACAACCAGCACCTGGCGTCGAGCAGGGTTTGCTGAAGTTCGGCCACAGATATATCGCGCGGCTCAAGTGAATGTTTTACACTGATTGCAGCCGCAGCTCCGGCTGCCTGTCCGATGAGCATCACGCAGGGTTGCAGACGGGTAGCTCCGTTGACGATATGAGAGACAGATATACTTTTTTCCGCCACAATCAACCCTTCGGTCTCTACCGGAATCATCGCCCCATAAGGAATGGAAAACGAAGGAATCGACGGAAACGTCTCTGCTTTTGCGTCGGGGTTTTTGTCGTGGTGGTGATCCAGCGGATAGTCTCCCACTGCTACTGCCTGCTGATACCACTGGCGGTCAGGGTTTCCATACGGATCCTGTAAATCCTCTACCGTAAGGGAAACGAGCCCTTTGACACGGCGCGCCTCGCGGTGATAGGGCTGTTCGGGGAGCTGGTCATCGGTAGGAAATTCGTCATCTGCCAGCCCCAGATGTTTAAATCCTGCTTCCGTCTGCAAAAAATAAATCAGCCCCAACGTGCGGTTTTTGGCTGCGACGTATGCTTGTTGCCGCTCTGCTTCGGTAAGGGGAATAGAGTTGAGGTAATAATCATTGCCATTGTTGGGCCAGTTGAGCATATATTTTCTACCCGGAAGGCGCCCGTAGTTTAATACTGTCAGGCAATCAGGCACATTCCGGGACGGATCATCACATACCTCTTTGCATATACAGTCAAATTCGGATGGGTCGTAATCCGGCGGGCGGGCAATCGTACGATCTGCTGCCAGTCCATAGTCTTTAAGAATGGCTGCATAGGTAATATCCTGGATATTGGGGTCGTGAGGATTGTCTTCACTGTCCTGTCCGGTAAAAAAGGGTGCGCCTGCAAGTGCCAGCACATCGCCCAGTTCGGTGGCGTCAATCACAATTTTCGCTTTTACCGTACGGATTTCGCCATTGGCATTGGTAAACCGCGCGCCGGTCACTGTATTGCCAGACATCAGCACCGCTGTCACCCAATAACCGTGAATCCGGCTGAGATGATTCAGTTCCCGGTCTGCCAGTTCGTTCCACATCCGGTTGCCGATATGCGGCTCAAACAGTGTATTGCTTACCCAGCCTGTGGCGACAGAATCGGCGCCCCCGTAATAATCGTACAACAGATTTCTCCATTCACCCCAAAGGCCGGAGGGCAGCCGGTGGTTGCCATCGGTTGCTGGCACCCCTGCGCTGGTAAGCATTCCGCCCAGCCAGTGCGTAGGTTCTACAAGTATCACCTCTGCCCCGCCTCGGGCAGCCTGAATGCCGGCAGTTACCCCACTGGCTCCGCCACCAATCACCAGCACATCGGTTGAAACATAATCAGGCCGGTCCTGATAACCGGTACAACTACCCAGCACCCACAGGCTGGCCGCAATAAATGAGAGAAAAGCTGACGATTTCATAACAAAAACTGTATATTCGTTTTGGTTTGATTATTCGGACTAAATCTAATGAATTTTTGAAAGAACCGGATATATGAAGACATTTACTACTATTATTCTATCTTTAGTTATTCCGCTTAGTCTTTTTTCCCAGACCAAAACCCAGACAATCAGGGGGAAAGTGTGGGATGCCGTTACTCAGCAGCCCATAGTGGGGGCAACGGTATTTGTGGACAATACCAACCCGCGAATCGGAAGCATCACGGATACCAAAGGAAATTTCAGACTGGAAAACGTGCCGGTAGGGAGGCAAACGGTCATTTGCAGATATACAGGATATGGAGACTTCATCAGCGATAATCAGATACTTACCACAGCAAAAGAACTATATATCGAAATCGCGCTGGAAGAAAGAATAGGAGAATCTACGACCGAAGAAGTTTTTATCACCGCCCGCGAATATCCTTCGCAGGCCGTCAACAAACTTTCAGTGGTAAGTACGCGTTCATTTTCCGCAGAAGAAACCCAGCGCATACCCGCTGCGGTCAATGACCCCGGCCGCATGGCCCTCGCATTTCCGGGGGTACAGCAGGGAGGAGATGATTCGGAAAATGACATTATCATCCGGGGGAATTCTTCTTTTGGCATGCTCTGGCGGCTCGAAGGATTGGATATTCCCAACCCCAACCACTTTGCCCGGCCCGGCACTTCCGGCGGAGGCATTACAGTTTTTAGCGCGCAACTGCTGGCAAACTCTGATTTTTCCTCAGGCGGTATGGCGGCAGAATATGGAAACGCCATATCAGGTGCCATGGATGTTCATTTCCGCAAAGGCAATATGGAAAACCGTGAGTACCGCACAAAACTCAGTCTTTTGGGCCTCGACTTTGCCACGGAAGGGCCTATCAGCAAAGGCAATAGCTCCTATCTCGCCAACTACCGATTTTCCACCCTCAGCCTGCTCAACAAAATGGGCTTTCACCTGGTAGGCGAAAGAGTGGAAAACGATTTTCAGGATCTGTCTTTCAACCTGGCTTTTGATGGAAAAAATGGGAAAAGTTTCACCACAGTTTTTGGCATGGGTGGTATCAGCCTTGAACATTATATGCCGGTGGCCAACCCTGCAGAAAGAGACAGCGGAAGAGCCGACCATTGGGAAGACCGTAGGCAGGGAAGTAATATGGCAACCCTGGGTTTTACCCATACCCGCCTGCTCGACAACCGCTCCCATATAAAATTTGCCGTTGCAGCTCTGCACAGCGATATTTTCAGAGATTACGATGTGCTTGATCTTGAAGACAACCGTTTTAAATACAACGATGAAACCTATCTCGACAACCGGGTTACGGCTTCTCTTACCTATCAGCGAAAGTTTTCGGAGCGAACGAGCGTGAAAACCGGGATGTTTTTTCATCAGACATTTTTCACCTTCAACCGGGAGTCTTTTCCCCGAAGTGCGGTTACCGACATCACCAATACGTTCTACAACAAACAACTGAGTATCAGCGGAGCGGGAAATACCCAGACGTTTCAATATTATGCACAGTTTAGCCAGTACCTGACCGAAAAACTTATTCTCAACGCTGGCGGCCACTTTTTCTGGCTTTTCCTCAATAATACCGGAACGGTAGAGCCCCGTATTTCGCTTTCATGGACACCGGCAAAAAGGCACAGACTCAGCTTTGCCTACGGCCTGCACAGCCAGATGCTGCCATTGGGTGCGTATTTTTATGCGAGAAGAGACACGGCCGCCGATCAGACAGTTACGGTTACCAACCCCAATTTTAACCTGAAAATGATCCGATCCCAGCACACCATTCTCTCTTACAATTTTGTCATAGCCAAAGGCATGCGACTAGGTTTAGAGGGGTATATGCAGCGGCTTTCACGGGTTCCTGTACAGCCCGACCCCACATCGGTATGGTGGATGCTCAACGATCAGGCAGGTATTGCCCAGTTTGAGCTCAGCAGCGAAGGCGAAGGGTTGAACTACGGCGTGGATCTGGCTTTGGAAAAATACTTCTCCCAGGGAATATTCTTCCTCCTCACCTACTCCCGGTTTGAATCTACTTTCAAACTGCCCGATGGCCGGACTTATAACACCCGATTTGCGACAAAATTTGCTTCCAGTTATACGCTGGGGAAAGAATTTACCTTCAAAAACCAGTCTGTTCTGCAAATCGGCGCCCGGTTCCTTTACAACGGAGGTTTCCGATACACACCACCCGATTACGCCGAATCCGAAATTCAGGGAACTTATATAGCTGATAGATCACTTACCAATGACGGACAGGTGCAGCCTTATTTCCGCATCGACGGGCGGATTTCTTACCGCACCAACAAAAAAGGAAGGGCATCCAATGTTTTTCTCGATATTCAGAACGTAACAGACAGAAGGAATACGCAGAATATCGGGTACGATCCGGTCAAAAAGGAAATCTATTACCGCAACCATCCCAGTGGTTTTATTCCCATACTGGGTTATCAGTTTGATTTTTAGGTTGCGGGAGCGAGAATATTCTTTTTCTCCAGACGGTTTTTGCGGTAATAATGCCGATGCGGAAAAGTGGCCAGGGGTGGAATCGGCGCTTTTTCAGGAGGAATATTTTTTCGCACTCGTTCAATTTCCAGCTTTAGGCTTTCAAGGCCTTTTTTCATAGCCCAGTGATGGTTGTAGCTAAACAAAGGCCGAAGCACAAAAGAAAACAGGCGGAATATGATTTTATCGGCAAGAATCTCCCAGTCGTAGGTAATCCGGGCAATGGAACCATCCTGAACCAACGTCCATTTTCCGTAGCCGTTAAAATCTCCTTCGGCTGAAAGTTCGAGGTAGTCAGGCAACTGATTTACCGTTTGGCGAAATTTCCACCGCAGGGTGTAAGGGAGCCATCCTTTGGTAAAAAGGTGGTAATAGGTAATGCCCTCCGCAGAGGTCTCTTTTTTGATTCCGAGGTAAACCGAAGGCCACCATACAGGAAGATCCATGGGGCGGTCGAGAATGGCAGCAACTTCTTCTTTGGAAGCTTCAATTTCCCAGTTTGTAATAAAATGATATTTTACTCCGGCCATAAGTGATTGATTTTACACAGATACGAACCAAATGGCTGAAGCAGATTTTACGGGCTGAAAAATCTAGTCTGGTCTTGCAGTTGCAAACCTGAGGTGAATATTTTCTCTTGTCAGCTTCTTCCTGCTAACAAGCTGAATCCGCCCTACCCTTTTCCCCCATACTGCGCCCAGTTGTGGGTCTTCCACAGCGATCATCTCCAGGGTCGGGGTAAATATTTTGGGGTCATAATCCAAAGCGACAAACCGGTCGCCCTCTTTTACCGGTACACGAATCAGCATTCTTCCCGGCATCTGAACAATGGCGGTATCGGGAATCATCAGGTTAAGCACCACTTCTGACATACCGTTTAACCTGAAATTTTCAGTCAGAAGGATTTCTCCATTTTCGCGGTCAAGGGTAAACTGCCGGTTCCAGGAACTTACCCCTGCTTCGGGAGGATAGGCCTGGGCTAATCCGGATGAAAAAATGACCTTTTCTTCGCTTTCTGAAAAGGATAGATTTTCGGCTTTAAACTCCCAACCTGCTTTCTGCATCACACCTCCTATGGTGGGAAGATTGTGATAGGCAGACTGCATCGTCCAGATTGCATACCTGTCGCCGGAGAAGGTTTTTCGGGTATAGGTTTCCACTCCTACATCAATGAGTGCAGGAAATCCGTCGAGGTAAATCATAAAACTTCCCACATCGTTGTGGTTGTGGCTGTGGCCGTTGTTGCCGCCGCTGGCAGCCAGGCACAACCCATCAGCGCTTCCTTCCTTCATCCGGGCGACCATCACTTCTGATTCAGGTAACCATACAGAAGCAGGTAGCGGCTGTACAGGCCGGGCCTGGATCAGTGCAGCCCGGTTGAAAAGTTCCGGCAGTCGCCGGCCCAGAGTATAACCCCCGGTGGGTTTGTAGAGCTGATCCTGATCGCGGGCGATAAAGGCACCAAATCCCATCATTTGGGGGTCATTGATCCGCTGGCCAAAGCGGTAAATCAAATCGCCCGAAGGGTGAAGGACAGCACCCGCATCAGCAAAATTGATAAAATAAGGCCCGCCAACATGGGTATAATAAATGTACTTCGCCATATTGGCGATGAGGGGATGGCTGTAAAAATCAATTTTCCCTTCTGATGCACTATACAACAACTCCAGACAATCAAACAGGGAAGCGGCTGCCCGCGACCAATAGGAAGGGCCCTCATCACAGCCGCCGTCATCGGGGTACTGATTGATAAACTCATCGGTAGAGCGAAGGATTTTGTGGATTGCCTCCACCCGCCGGGCAGTGTCATCTTCCATCAGCAGCACCATTGCCAGCCAGTTGCTGTTGATCCAGGGTGTCCAGTTGTTGATTCCCTTGTCATTTCGCTGAAAACCCATCCACCAGAAATCCTCACGGGCCAGATTGACATCCAGCACCCGCCGTTTGATTTCTGCTTTTATCCGGGGCCTGAGGTGCGGAGAAATCTTTTCGAGTTCTGTACCCAGCAGGTAGTCTGTCCAGACCAGGAGTGCGCCGGTTTCGGCGGCAAAAAGATCGACGGTGGGCTCCTGAAAATCGGGCAACCCCGGGCCGGTTGACTGTAAATTGAGATGTGCAGGAACGCCCCAGTACGTCTCCTCACAAATGGCCCATATTCCGTTGACAATCTGATCGGTAAATCTGCCTTTGCCTTCGATCATTTCGGCAAAAAGAAGATCGGCCAGGGCTTGTCTGCGGGCAAAGGACACCTGCTGATGGCGGGAGCGGTTTCCGTCTCTCACATAATCGAGCAAAAGTGTCGCTGTAATCGAAGGCCAGTTATAGGAAAGTGCGGCTTCGCCCAGGGTAATATGAATCTGGCGGAGTGCCGGATCAAGCGCCTCCCAGGCCTGTCTGTTTTCATACACAGGCCAGGGAGACCATTTTCCGGGAGAAAGGATTTTTTCGGCCAATACCTCCGGAGGATTTGCCTTGCTCAGCAGGTAACGCGGGTATAGTTTGATCTGGGCTTGAATCAACCCTGTAGAAAAAAACAACCAGAAAAAGAATATCACCTGCTTCATAGGGGAAAGGAATTATCGGTTTACCAGCAAATGCCCACTACCACGAGGGTAATGGCCAGCAATATCACTGACAATGTACGGTAATTCTGATACCAGGGCAAGCCGGCAAGTTCGGCGGATTCTTCTTTGAAAATAGCTTTGGTCCAGGTATAATCCGCGGTTTTCTCTGCCGGTGGCGGAGCAGTTGCCAGACTGAAAGTGATATGCACTCCCATACAGATCAGCAAAAGGATCGGGCCCAGGTGCAGAAAGTGAATCTGATTCAGGGAAGGAAACCAGCCGTAAACCGAAGAGAGGATCATAAAAATAGAAATACCAAAGCCGGCCATCAGCGAAGCAAAAGCGCCATGTGCATTGGCTCTTTTCCAGAAGAGTCCCAGCACAAATACTCCTACTACGGGCGGTGCGATATAGGAAAGCACCTGTTGGAGGTAGTCAAAGAGGGATGGGAAATTTTCGATAAATGGCGCCCAGCCTGCGGCCAGCAGTACCAGCACAACGGTAGCGATCTGCCCTACGCGCACGAGTTGCCCGCCCGATAGCCGGGGATTAATTTTGGACACAAAATCCATGGTTATCAGCGTACTGGCTGAGTTAAGTGTGGCGCTGATACTGGAAGACATGGCGGCCAGCAATCCGGCCACTACCAGTCCCAGCAGACCGGTAGGAAGGAGTTTAAACAATAGTACCGGATAGGTCATATTGGGGCATTCGGACAGGTTTTCGCAGATTTTGGTTCCTCCCCCTTCTAACGGTATCTGATAATTCAGGAAGGAAAGATCGAGATCATTATACAGGACAATCGCAATCAGGCCGGGAACAACCATGATCAGAATCACCGGCAATTTCAGCAGTCCGGCAAAAAGGGCCCCCCAGCGGCCGTGGTTGAGGTCTCTGGCACTGAGCACCCTTTGCACCATAAACTGGTTATTGGCCCAGAAATAAAATCCCAGAATCGGTACCCCGAAGAGCAGACCGGTCCAGGGCATGGTCTTATCGCCGGGACTTCCGGCCAGACTGAGCATATATTCTTTCGGATGGTTGAGAATGCCTGATGATTGCGCGGCATCAAGACCCGACATAAGGCCAGACCAGCCCCCCACTTCATTGAAGGCAAAAATGGTGAGAACGGTCGAACCAATGACCAGTAAAATCGCCTGTATCACCTCGGTATGCACGACCGATGACAATCCGCCGGGAATGGTGTAGGCGGCGGCGGCAAAAGCCAGAAGTATGATAATCAGCGAGGAAGAAAGCGACGGAAAAAGGATTTTCAGCACCAGATTTCCTGCATACAGCGCAGAAGAAGTATCGATAATCACATTGCCAATGATGGTAATAAAAGAGAAATAATACCTCGACCGGCTGTCATACCGCCTTTCCAGAAATTCGGGCATGGTATAAACTTTTGACCGGAGGTAGAACGGAAGGAAAAACAGGGCAAAAAATACCAGCACCACTGCGGCCATCCATTCATAGTTATACACATTGATACCGGAGCTGTAAGCACTGCTGGCCAGACCGGTAAGGGTATTGGATGAAATATTGGCAGCAAACAGGGAAATCCCCACTACCGGCCAAATCATATTTCTGCCTGCCAGAAAATAGCCTTCTGCGCTCTGGCGTTTGGCATGGCGAAGACCATACCAGATAATGGCGATCACATAGACAACCATGATGCCTATGTCCAACGAATTAAGGGCAAATTTTTCCATAATAGAAATTCTTTAAAAAACCTGTTACAGTTAGTTTTAAAGCATTACCCTTTCGCGGGCAGGAGGAAAGTAGTAGTCTTTTCCGGTAAACGGATATGGTTTACAGTGTGCCGGTTTCTTTTCGTGTTCTGAGGTTTGCTACAACAAAAGCGCCTACTTTTTTGCCCTGATCGACGCCATTTTCGCAGGCGGGGCGATAGTGGATGCCGCCATACATACGGCTGATGGCAGCCTCAGCAGATGCTTCCAAAAATGAGTTGAAGGTGCGTTCGGGTAATCCGTATTCTTTTTCGGTCGAATCCACAAACGCAAAAGGTTCTCCAAACAAAGCGGTAAGGGTGGTAGCTGCGGAGGCAGAAATCACGCTGTGACCGCTGGTATATTCGGGAAACGGCGGTGTCTGAAGAAGGGGCCGCCATTGGTCGTCCACATACTTGTTGATCACCGTTTCGGGGCGGATCAGCACGCTCCTGTATTTTTCATCCCAGCAACTGATAAAGGCATCAGCCAGGGCAATGGAAGTTCGGGTGTAGGCTTCTGCGCTGAGCATCATATCAGCATTCATTTTGCGGCAGGCAATCAGGGTAATGCCAATCCAGTGGCCTCCGGGAGTGATTTTTTTGGTGGCAAACATCACATGGCCCTGGTGATGGGTGACAAACGGATTACAGTCCCAGAATTCGGCAATGGCTTTTTGTTCTTCTGTGAGATTCTGCCCGATATCATACACTTCCATCATTTCTTTATAAAAAACACTTTTCGGATCTTCGCTGAATTCGGAAGGGCGTACGGGAATAAACTGCGTAGCTGAATCAATCACAAAAGGCCTGATCCGGCTCCAATGCGGTTCGATGGCATCCATATAATCCGGCGGCGTGGGTGTCCACCGTGCAGGGTCTTCGTTGACTGTATATCGGGGAAAGGTGCGGGTTTGTTTGTAATTGTCTTTGCCCGACCAGTTTTGGATATGCTGGCCTACCGCCGTACCATAAGCAACCGAAGCTTCAAATACGTCTGAAGGTACCCCTTTGGCGCGAAACTCGTCCATAATCTTTTTCTCAAATTCGGCGAGTTTGTCCTGAGAAAAAACCATGGTTTTTGATACAGTCAAAAAAGCCTGAACAGAAGCCAGCGGATAACAAATTTCCTTTGTTGTATCCGGTGCAGGAACGGGTTCCAATCCGGTAAGCTGACCAGCCAGAGACTGATATTCAGGATGTTCGGGAACCAGCGCCTCATAGGCGGCAATATTGGTATAAGCATAAATACGGCTGGCTACCGGCGGGCTGAAAATATCGTGAACGATAATGTCGGTGAGGTTTTTTACAGTTTTATGTAAAATTTCCGGATCATGGGTAGCGGCCTTCCACGAATCGTCCTGCTGGCATCCTGTCCCAACTCCAATCAGAAGTAGTAATACAAAAAGTAGTGGTTTATTTGAGTTTTTCATATCAGTATTTATCCAGATCGTAGGAGGTCAAATTTTATGATTTTTGCTGTGAGTCGCAAACATTTAGGTCATTGCGGGTTAAGTTTTTACGGTTTTACCATAAAAGTCCGTCCATCCTTCCCTACCCCCGTGATAGTGAGCGATTTCCAGCTACCGGGAATTGTAGATTTTACCTGGGAGACCCCTTCATCGGTAATTTCCAGTCCGCCAAACCCCGAAAGTACTGCCTGCAACATGCCGCCAGCTCCAGTGGCGAAATAGGGATTGGTACCCCCGGCTGTTTCTGCCATGACCCCAAAAGGCGGCACACCATTGGGTTTATATCCTTTGACAAACAATTCCAGCGCTTTGCGGCTGTCGCCATAACGGTTGTGAAGGATAGACAAAACGGCGTGCCCCATGGCCGGCCCGTCGGGAGACATCCTCGGTTCGTAATAATCGAGGTCTTTCTTTATCTGTTTTTTGTCGGTTATCAGTCCCAGCGGGTAAGCCAGCAGGTTCACGTCGCCCTGTTTGATGGTTTCTCCATCGTAGGTTGCATGTTCGCGCGTTACGCCATCGGGAAAGGCCAGAATCGCTATCTGGCCGGCCACTTCACCCCAGCGGGGATCGGGGGTTTCTCCCAGAATAGCTGCTGCCTGCACTGCGTACCGCAGCGACATGATGGCTACAGCGTTGGTAAATGCATTATCATCCACATTTTCAGCCCATTCGTCTGCCGCAACTACATTGATAATGTGATATTTCCCGTCACTGCCTTTTTCTACTCTGCTTGTCCAGAATGCCGCGACTTCTTTCAGCACAGGCCAGCCCCGGTCGCGAAGCCAGGTTTTGTCTCCGGTTACCTGGTAATATTTCCAGAACGCCCATCCGATACAGCCGGTAATATGATGCTCAAATGGCCCGGTCAGCGCCCATACCGGGGTTGCCTCCTGCCCGATTCCGTCCGATTCCCACGGGTACATCGCACCATCATACCCGTGGCTGCGGGCATTTTGTTTTGCCACCTCCAGTCGCTCATAGCGGTATTCCAGCAGCGAACGCGCAATCTCCGGGTGAAGCAGCAACAGCGGCGGATACATCCAAAGTTCAGTATCCCAGAAAACATGCCCGTTGTACCCCAGTCCAGACAAGCCCATTGGCGAAGGACTATAGGCGGTTCCTTCCCTGACAAATGAATAGAGATGATATAAAGCAAACCGCACATCCCGCTGAACCGCCTCATCACCGGGAATGACAATATCGCTTTTCCACAAATCATCCCAGGCAGCCAAATGCCGGCTTATCAGCCTTTGCCGTCCTTCCAGTGCTGCATATATGGTAAGCCTTTCCGCTTCATTGTGCGGATCGGCATAATGTGCAGTCGAACATTCTGACCCCACCACCGAAAACCGATAACGCTCTCCGGCTTTGAGGTTTTTGACAAATCGCACAAGGTGCATATCGTAGTCCCACTCTTCGTGGATCAGCGCGGGGTTATCATGTGCTTCAAATAAATAACTACAGGACGCGGCTACGGTATGTTTTCCCGTGGGGCTTTGCGCCACGGAGGTCATCAGTGGAATTTTCACATGCGGCCGGTCAATCATGCTGTAAAAGTTTTTGACCTCGCGGAGAATTTCAGGTGCGCGGATGACATTGCCGGGGGAAATCACCACATCTTTTTTTGCTTCAATTTCCATTTCCACCATCGCCGAAAACGGAAGATGGCGAAGAGCGCGGACAGAACAGGTAACCGAAATTTTGTCCTGATAGTCAAACCGTGAGATGAATACCGCCTCCTTCATATTGATTTCCTGCGATAGGTTGGAGAAGTCTTTTGGCCCCAGCCTGCGCCCGTCCACATCCAGTTGCAGATTCGCAAAATTAAATCCCCGGAGTATATTGGATACGCGCCCTCTGCCATAGGTATCAAATACACCATTGAGGACAATATCTTTCATTTCCAGCGGGTTGGGGGAAGAAATCAGCCCCATCATACCGTTGGCGACCGTTACGCCGTAGTATTCATTCGGGTTAATCTGATCAGTCCCGATAGTCCAGGTCGCCTGCCCATACGTCTGGGCATATACAGGCAGAAAACAAATCAATATCGCAAATCGCAGTAGTCCTGTTTTCATCTGTTTGTTATTTCAGTTTGATGATAATTACTCCGTTGCTGCCTCTTACCCCGTAAAAGGAGGTCTCTGACGGGTCTTTCAGCACCTGAATGGTTTTAATATCATTTACATTGCCCACCATATTGTAAACCGTTCCGTACCCGCCATTGATCTGGCTTCCGTTTACAATAAACAGCGGTTCGCCCGAGGTCTGAAGACCTGCATTGCCCCTGATACGAATGGTAGCCTGTCCGCCCGTACCCTGAATCCACACTCCGGGCACTTTGCGGAGATGGTCGGTAAGGTCAATAGACACCTGAGGATCGAGACAGTAGTTACATTTTCGTGTACCTTCGAGTCGGTTTTCGCTGTGGAAGTTTCTTTACCTGTTTTACATGCGAATACTCCCAATAGCATAATTGTAATCAGCAGCAGATTCTTCATGGCATGGATGGATTAAGTTGAATAACTTTAAGTGTATCATTGTTTCGGGCAAATATGAATGCTTCGGATTCGGAAACGGTAATTTTGCCGATTTTCCGAACCTGACCGGAGACCGTTACGCCGTTAAGACCCGCCAAAGCGAAATTCCCTTCTCCGGCATTGAGCAGAACCGTTCCGAAATCGGCATCATACCGCCCCATTTGTATATTACTTTCATAATAATTGCCGCCCAGCAACACGTCCGGAAGTTTATCGCCATTGGCATCTATCCAAACGCCGGTGCGGTAGGGCGTCAGTTGCGCCTGCCACGGCAGGGGTTTTTCCTCAAATACCCCATTGCCCTGATTGATCATGACCGAACTGGCAAAATCATTGGCTTCGAGCACAGTAGCTGCCTCCAGTTTTTCACGACTGAACATGTGCCTGAATTCATCTCTGGCAAAATCTGCTGCGTACAGGTATTTCTGTTTCAGGGCAGGCATCTGTTTTTCCAGTTCCGTCATATTGGCGAAGGGAATTTCTTTCCCCGCGAGATAATAGGAAAGCAACTGTTCCGGCGTACCGTTTTCATCAAAATCGTTGAAATACAGCCTGACTGGCTCATTTTCTGAGGCTTTCAATCTGCTGTTGAGTCCCAGATTTCCGGCAATAATATCCATATCACCGTCATTGTCGATATCGCCGGGGAGAATAAAATTCCACCACCCTTTTTTACTGGTAATGGTCTGTGGGGTAAACTTCCCGTTTTCATTCACCCAGCATAGGATTCCGCCCCACTCCAGGCTCACAATCAGGTCTTTATCACCGTCTCCCTCCGCATCGTACCATACGGCAGAAGTAACCATCCCCATGTCTGACAACCCCGGAGCCAGAGAGGTTGCCTGATCTGCAAATTTTCCGGTTCCATCGTTGACCAGCAACCAGGAAGCCGGTGTTTCGCCATATCTCCAGGGGACAGTTCGCCCGCCGATAAACAGATCGGGGTTTCCATCTCCGGAAAAGTCGTAAACTGCCACACAGGAGGTAGTGCCAAAGAGTTTTTCAAAGGCATCCTGTTTGCGTTCAAACAACCCTTTTGCACTTCCCAGATACACTCTGGGCAACAGCAGAGGGTCTTCGTTGTAATATTCATTTCCGCCTGAAGCGACAATCAGGTCGGGCCATGTATCGCCGTTGACATCTGCAAATACGGCGTCAACATCTTCGTACATAGTATCGGCAAGGAAATCAGGCTGAAAACTCTCCTGAAATTTTCCATTCGCCAACTGAATCATAAGCCGGGGCGAAAACCGCTTTGACGCTCCGAGAAACACGTCTTCCCTGCCATCGCCGTTTACGTCACCAATGGCAAGTGCCGGCCCTTCGGTGGAGTTCATATGCGGCAGCAGCGGCTCGCGGTCAAATTCCAGAAAAGGGTTTTCCTTATGGGAAATAGCCAACCCCACATCGCGGGTAATGTCTTTTGCCGGCACCATCTGTCTGCCCTCTGTGTGAAACCGGCGGTAGTCAAACCGGGGCAAACCAGGCGAATAGGTAGCCACCTGCGATCCAGCCGCCGGCTCTAGTCGCTGATAAGTATTGTCAGGCCAGATGAGTATTACCGAATCGGGGGAACTTTGATTGCCCAGTCCGGCCATGATGGGCACGAGCATGCTGGACTGGAATCCTTTTACCGGAAAATTTTCATTCAGAATACGGCTTTTGCCCTGATAAACAATCACCTTTGCCCCTATTGCTCCGGGGTTAATCGATGAACCGTTGAGGGTGATTTTCAGGTAATCGTACTGACTGCCGGGATTGTGGAGGTTTTCATATAGGTAAGCCGGGTCGTTGATATTGTTGACGACAAAATCGAGGTCGCCGTCGTTATCGAGGTCGGCATACACCGCCCCATTGGAGTAAGTAGGCAGATTGTTGCGGATGGAAGATTCGAGACTGGCAAATTTCATATCGCCTTCGTTTCGGAAAAATCCGTTGGGAAGTTTGATTTCCGGCATATTCTCCACCACAGAAAGGTCTCCTCGGATCATATTTTTGGAGCGAATCCGCCACTGAATGTCTTCATTGGCCATAAAATTAATATAGTCCATATCGTTCATCCTTTTGGGAATTCCGTTGGAGACAAAAAGATCTTTGTGGCCGTCGTTGTCAAAATCTGCCATCAGCGGAGCCCATGACCAGTCAGTGGCATATACCCCTGCATACAGGCCGATTTCGCTGAAGGTGCCGTTACCGTTGTTAAACTGAAGGTTATTCCGGGCGTACTGATGATTGTATCCCTGGGTAAGTTTATAGTGGAATATTTTATAGGCATCTTCCCCTTCAGACTTTTTCAGTATTTCGGGGTCATAAGGGAGCATATCAAGGGAAATCACCTCCGGATTCAGGTCATTGTTGAGATCTCCGATGTCCACGCCCATAGAAAACCGGCTGGTGTGTTTTATCTGTTCATTGAGTACTTCTCGAAATGTACCATCGCCCTGATTGAGGTAGAGATAGTCATTCTCATGAAAATCATTGCCTATATAAATATCTGGGAATCCGTCGAGATTGATATCGCTGGTGGCTACTCCCAGGCCATAACCGATTACTGTACTCCGGATGCCTGAAGTTGCCGTAACATCGGTAAAGTGATTTCCCTCATTGCGGTACAGTTTGTCTCCTGAGGTGGGGTGAATCTGTCCTTCGAAAGAAGCCCGTGGCCCGAAAGTACCATTGGCATGTAGCGAATGGTTGAGCAAAAACATGTCCAGATCGCCGTCGAGGTCATAATCAAAAAATGACGCCTGGGTAGAAAATCCTTTAAAATCGAGTCCGTATTGTGCAGCCATTTCTTCGTAATGGGGAATGCCTTCACTATCAATTTCGCGGCAGATAAATAGCTGATTTTTTCCCTGAATTTTATCGAGATCGCCGACCTGAGCCACATAAATATCAAGCATCCCGTCGTGATTGATATCAACAACAGAAACGCCATTTGACCATCCCCCGTCGCTTACAATACCCGCCTTACCGGTTATGTCGGTGAAACGGAGATTTCCCTGGTTTAAGTACAACTGATTGGGAAGCAGATTCGCCGTAAAAAATAGATCGGTAAGTCCGTCATTGTTGAAATCACCTGCGCCAACGCCTCCCCCATTGAAGAAGTACATATAATTGAAAATATTGAGATCCAATGTCAGGGTGAGGTCATTGGAAAAACGAATGCCTGTCTCTGATGGTTCCCGCAATACAAACATGGCGTGATCATCTGATTTACACCCGGTGAAGGCCAGCATCAGCGCGATTATCCCTGTTTTGAGTGCTGTTTTCATCATTTACATTGGATTCATTTTACCCTGCGAAATATTATAGGTCGCGGGTTTTTGGTTGTTGATAAGAATAATTATCCGCCGGGTATCCCCAGCGCCCACAAGGGCAATCTGCGCGGCTTCCCCGCTGATTTCCAGTCCTGATGATTTTGATGATATACATTCAAAATCACCTTTCCCGTTGTTGAGCAACACATTCCCCCTGCTGGCATCGAGGCGGGAAAACTGTGGCAAAAAGTCGTGATTATTACCACCGAGCAAAAGGTCATCGATACCATCGCCATTCAGGTCTGTAAACAGGGCGGTATTGACGCAGGAAAGCTGAACAGGTGCCGGGGCCTCCCTGATTTCGAATACGCCGTTGCCCTGATTGATGGCAAAACATGATTTCAGGTAATTGGCCCGCTTCACGAGCGATTTTTCGAGCTCTTCTTTGGGGAAAAGATCCTGAATAGATTTATTGGCGTAGTCAACATGCTTGAGATTCTGTAGCTTCAGCGAAACGATCTGCATGGTCATATCGCGTTTGAGCGGTACGGGCATATCTTTTCCTGCGATGGAGCGGGAAATAATTTTTTCGAGTGTCTGGTTCTGATCAAAATCATTGATCCAGAGCTTTAATGGCGTTTCTGCGCTCGCTTTCAGGTAAAAATTTTCACCCAGATTACCGAGAAACAGGTCATTGTCGCCATCCTGATCTATATCGCTGAAGGCAAGCGCAGACCACCAGCCTTCATATTGGCTCAGACTGGTTTCCACTTCCTGAAAGTTTTTGCCGTTGTACATATAAACTTTGGGGCTCATCCATTCACCCGTGAGCACCAGTTCTTTGTGCGGGCCACCTACAAGATCAATCCAGGCCGCATCAGTAATCATGCCTGCCAGGGAAATCACTTCATTTTCATTTCGTGCAATATCGGTAAACCGTCCGGCGCCATTGTTGAGATACAGGTAATTGGAAGGATTGAGTCCGTATTCCATGGGCACACTCCTGCTTCCGACAAACAAATCCATATCGCCGTCTTCGTCAAAATCATAAGGTCTTACCACGGAGGTATTCATTCCGTTGGGAGGGAGGGAATAAGCATCTGCCCGGAAGTTGCCTTTTCCGTCGTTGCGGTAAAAGCGATCCTGCATACGGCGATCGCGATAGGGGTGATTATTGCCGCCGCTTCCTACATACAAATCCAGATCACCATCTCCATCTGCATCAAAAAGAGCGGCTGCGGTATCCTCCGAATTGGCATCCATAGCCAGCGCTTCACAGGGCTGGCGAACAAAGCCGCTATTGGTCTGCAAATAAATCTGACCTGACTGTCCCGCAGCTCCTCCGATAAACACATCTTCCCGTCCGTCTCCGTTGATGTCTCCGATAGCTGCACAGGGCCCTTCCTGAGAAAGCATTTCGGGGATATTGCCTTCATAATAAAAATCGATATGATCATCTTCGCGGTGGGGCTCAAAATCATTGGGAACAGAAGCGAGCACAGTGGAAGTAGCCGAAACAGCCCCCGGAATCAAGGGGCGGAAAGTCTGAGATTCGTAGCGAAACACATAAAACGAATCGGCAGGAAGGTTATACATAACGGCAACCTGCCGGTCGGGCCAGGTGATTTTCAGTGAGTCGATGACCGTAGCCTGCCCCAATCCGAGCACCCACTGATAATCTACCGAAGACTGAAACCCTCTTGTGGGGACACACTGGCGGTTGACATTTTTGCCGTTGGCAAACACTTCCACTTTGGCTCCCACCGCAAAGGTATTGGCACCTTTGCCAGCCAGAGAAATACCAGCAAAATGATTTTCGGTGAGTGTACGGGAGTGATTCTGATACACCAGCGCCTCCTGGTTGACATTATTTACCACCAGATCCAGATCTCCGTCATTGTCCAGATCGCCATAGGCCGCTCCATTGGAGAAAGACTTTTCAAGCAATCCCCACGCGTCGCCTGCGTCCTCAAACCGGAGGTTGCCCAGGTTTCTGAAAGCTTTATTTTTTATCGGCAGGGAGGGCATACGGTTGATGATTTCATTCATCTCCTCCTTTTTACCGGTAAGTGCCATTTTCTGATAAGCCTCATCGGCAAAAAAATCGATAAAATCCTGGTCGATCACATCGTGATAGATACCGTTGCAGACATATATATCTGAATAGCCGTCATTGTCTGCATCAAAGATCAGCGCGCCCCAGCTCCAGTCGGAAGCCTGAACCCCGCTAAACCATGATATTTCGGAGAACTGGTTGTTGCCTTCGTTCAACTGAAGGGTGTTGTGCATGTACTGATTGTAAAACCCGCGATCCTGTTTGAGTTTAAACTGGTTGATATTGTCAAAGGAGGTGGTGGTTTTTAGCCGGTATTCATCGTCGGGCAACATATCGGTGACAAATATTTCGGGGTTGCCGTCATTGTTGATGTCAGCCATATCCGCACCCATGGAAGAATGGGAAATATGGGACATGGACTCCTGAAGTTTTTCGGTGAAAGTACCATCTCCTGCATTGATATACAGATAATCTCGCTCAAAGAAGTCATTGGAGACGTAAATATCGGGGTACATATCGCCGTTGACATCGCCGATGGTTACGCCCAGTCCAAAACCGATCAGGCTCCCGTAAATGCCTGCGGCTTCACTCACATCGGTAAATTTACCTTCATCGTTGCGGAGCAGTTTGTCTCCGCCGCCTTTGAGAAAGTCTCTGACCGGCCAGTCTTCGGCCCTTAGTTCGCGTTTGTTGCTGTATTCAAGTGTATTGACGGGAATAAAACTGTTGTTGAGAATATACACATCCAGATCGCCGTCGAGGTCATAGTCAAAAAAACCTGCATGTGTGGTATAGCCGTTTTCATCAAGCCCGTAGGCAGCGGCAGATTCGGTAAATGTGAGGTCGTGGTTGTTGATAAAAAGTGAATTTGCCTGGTTGACTCCTTCCCTGTAACCGGCATTACAGACATAAATATCGAGCCACCCGTCGCTGTTGATGTCCACCAGGACAACACCTGTGCTCCACTTGGTTTCATCTTCTATTCCTGCCTTTTGAGATATGTCTTCAAATTTCCAGTCGCCTTTGTTGACAAAAAGTTTGTTGGCGCCCATGTTGGAGGTAAAGTAAATATCGGAAAGGCCGTCGTTGTTGATATCCCCTATGGCCACACCGCCCCCGTTGTAGAAATTGCGGTAGCTGAAAATATTAAAATCCTCAGTGTTGACGACCGAATTGACAAACGAAATTCCGGTAGATGAAGCAGATTTCGCTTCAAAAAGCCTGACAGCCTGGTTTTTGGGGGTGCAGGCAAGGCCCAGCGACAGAAGCAGAAGGGATAAATAGCGCATGGGTTTGAAAGGGATATAAATGGAAAAAGGTCATTGAGAATGACCTTTTTCCGTGTTATTTCAAAAAAGGATTAGTATCCGGGGTTTTGTTCCAGGTTCGGGTTTACTGCAAGGGCAGTACTTGGAATCGGGAACAGGAGTCTTTCGGAACCGGAAGCAGGTTTTTCATTCCATGCATTGAGGAATGTACCGAAGCGGATCTGGTCCTGACGACGGTGTCCTTCCCAGTAAAGTTCAAAACCTCTTTCGTCAAGGATATCGGCCAGTGTAAGGGAAGTACGTTCAGCTACGCCTCTTTTTACGCGGATTTCGTTTACAGCAGCCAGCGCGTCGCCTGTACTTCCACCTGAGCGGAGGAGAGCCTCTGCTTTCATCAGGAGTACGTCTGCATAACGATAGAAAACGTAGTCGTTGTCAGAGTTGTCGCCGCTGGCGTAGTCGATAGGATATTTCACTACGCGTACACCAGTTACTTCGAGGTTGTCACCGGTTTCGATCAGTTTTACTTCTTTGGTAAATGCCAGCGGAGCGCCTTTGCGATCTTTCAGTGCAGTACCGTTCTGGTCAAACTGCTGACCTTCGAGGAAACCTACTTTAATACCGGAAACGTTGGTTACGCCGTCATAAGAAGCACTTCTGCGCACGTCGCCGTCTTCAAATTTGTTGTAGAAATCGGCAATAGTGGTAAATCCGTTCCATCCGGAAGGATTGTTGTTGTAGTGCAGGGTACAGAACCAGCGTGAACGAACGTTACCACTGCTTTCTCCACCGCGGTTTTGGTTGGAGAAAATCAGCTCAGTAGAGATCGCGTCGTTGTTGGGTGCGAAGTTGTCGTAGAAGTTATCAGCGATCTGATATTTTCCGCTACCGATGATCTGGTCAGCCAGAGAAATTACCTGCGCCATGTCTCCGTTGTCGAAAGTAGGAGAAGTGCGGTTGGCGAATGCACCTTTGTTGAGGTATGCTTTCATCAGCAACACGCGGGCAGCATCTTTGTTGGCAAGGTGTTTAGGACCATCTGGCAGATCAGGGATAATGTCATTCAGTTCGGAGATGATAAAATCCACAGCCTCAGAACCTTTGAGAACGCGGGGAGCGTCGAGCAGGTTATCGCCTGGCTCTCTGAAGGGAACCTGTCCCCAGCCGTCAGCTACGGAGAACATAACAAAGGCACGGATAAAACGCGCTTCGGCAGCCTGAGTAGCAGAAGGATTGAAGCTCAGGATATTGGTAGTACTGAACACCACCTGAAGCAGTTCATTGAAAGTGCTGGTAAGGAAAGAGTGTTCAGGGGTCCAGGTATGGTCGTGAAGTACACGCCAGACACCGTTGTCGTCCCAGTCGGGTCCACGGGTTGGGCCGATTACTTCATCAGAAGTGTGTTCCTGAGCCGCCCAGAAGCGGGACTGATCCTGATAAGGAAGGCGAAGACCTTCATAAGAAGCCTGAAGAAGTGCGCTTACATCTGTTCTCGCTTTAATGAAGTCCTGAGCAGCTTGTCCGGTCAGGTCATCATTCAGGGTTTCAACCAGATCGGTACAACCGAGCGAGAAGAATGTCATCACACTGAAGATGATTAAAATTCTCTTGAGTTTCATGACTAAAAGTTTGATTTAAAGATTAAACTTACTGCTCAACAATCAGAAAGAAAAGCTTACGCCTGCAATGATGCTACGGGCTGTAGGATAAACTGCGTACTCAATTCCGAAGGAAGGCACACCGTTTACTTGCTTGTCAACGTTGATTTCAGGGTCAAAACCTGTGAAGTTGGTAAGAACAAAGAGGTTTTGGCCGGTTACAAACACTCTGGCACCTTTCACATAACCGTTGAACAGATCACCCAGGTTATAAGCGAGGGTAGCGTTGGTCAGTTTCAGGTAATCACCTTTTTCGAGGTAACGGGAAGAAGCTTTGATGGAGTTGGAAAGGTTTTCCTGATTATCAACATCCAGCAGCGAAGCAGCAATATTTCTTCCGGAGTTCAGGTTACCAATCGGCAGAATGGTGTTGGCAGTGTTGTTGTAGATCTGATGTCCAAAAGCACCATTAAAGTTGATATTGGCGGAGAATTTACCTGCTGTAAAGCTGGAGGTAATACCGAGCAGTACATCCGGGTTAGGATCGCCGAGGTAGTAGAATGTGTTACCGTTATCTGTCAGGATATCCAGACCATTTTCACCAATTCCCTGCCACTCTCTGGTATAGAAAGCATTGAGGGGCTGGTCGCTTTCCAGGCGCTGTACGGTGGTACCAGTGATACCTTGTCCGTGAAGTGCACCGGTAAGTACGCTGGGGCCAACATAGTTTTTCAGCACGTTGGTCAGGAAAGCACCGTTGATGCCTACTTCCCATGAGATATTATCGCTGGAGATGATGAAAGCGTTGATCAGGTATTCAAAACCGGAGTTGATAACTTCACCATCGAGGTTCACCCAATAACGTCCTGCAGGTGCAGGCTGAATGGTTTCGAAGTTGAACAGAAGGTCAGTGGTGCTTCTGTTGAAGTAGTCGAGTGATCCGTAGATACGGCCATTGGCTACGCTGAAGTCAAGACCTACGTTGAGGGTAGTAGAAGTTTCCCAGCGAAGGTCGGGGTTTGCTACGTTTTCAAGTCCGTTGAATACGCCATTGTTGCCAAAGGCATATCTTTCCTGAGCAGCGCCCGCAGGGAATTCCTGGTTGCCGGTCTGTCCCCAGCCTGCGCGAAGCTTAAGGCTTTCGAAAGGCGAACCGGAGAGGAAATCTTCATTGGCGAGGTTCCATGCAGCAGCAAACGAGGGGAATACACCGTATTTGTTGTTATCACCAAATTTGCTGGAGCCATCGGCGCGAACCGTAGCGGTAAACAGATATTTGCCCTGAATGTTGACATTGGCACGACCAAAGAATGACTGAAGTTCAGCAGTAGGATCTACAAAAGAACCGATACCCCGGCTGCTCTGGGAAGAGTTTTGCAGGATATTGTTGTAGGGAATCTCATCTGTCAGGAAGTCCTGGCCTGAAAGATTCATACCGCGGTTTTCAAACTTCATGTATTCATAACCGGCAACCGCATTCAGATCAACATTAGAGCCAAGGCTGGTGTTGTAATTGAGGGTATGGGTAAACTGCTGTGTAGTGAGCACGTTATTGGAGAAAGCAGCCCAGCCTCTTCCTTCCACGCCCTGAATGTTGATCCAGGAAGCAATCTGAGAACGGCGGAGACCGTTGCCATGATTGACACTGTAGAGGAATTTGTACTGAAGGTTGTCAGTAATTTTGAAGGACGGAGAGATGCTTGCCAGCACGTTGGTGGTGTTTGCCACGTCGTCATTGGCTTCCAGCATGGCCAGCGGGTTGATGGTCGTAGAACCCAGTTCGATATCCAGATCGCCATTGGCTTTTCTCAGCGGACGGGTTGGGAACCACTGAAGTGCCTGACCGATCAAGCTACCTGTAAATCCGGCATCATTGGAAATCGGGGCAATCTGCTCACGGTTGTGAGAGGCCAGCAGGTTCATGTCAATGGTCAGACGGTCATTCAGGAAGTTGTAAGTACCATTAAAGCTGCTGGTATATTTTTTCAGCCCGCTTTTTTGTACGATACCTTCCTGATCCAGGTAGCTGCTGGAGATGCGGTATCTGCCCTGATCATTACCCCCATTGATGGAGATGTTGTAGTTCTGGGTAATACCATTGCGGAGGATCGCGCCAAGCGCATCTTCACTGCCACCAAAATTGCCACCGGTAAGGCCATAATCCTGAAGGGTTGCGCGGTACTCATCACCGGTAAGTACGTCAAGTCTTTTCAGAATAGAGGAAACACCTACTGAAGCGTTGTAGCTTATAGAAGGAGCACCTGCTTTGCCTCTTTTGGTGGTAATGATCACCACACCATTGGCGCCGCGTGAACCGTAGATAGCCGTAGCGGAAGCGTCTTTCAAAACGTCAATCGACTCAATATCATTGGGGTTGATGAAGTTGAGCGGGTTGGCGGAAGGAGAAGCACCTATACCGTTGAGACCGACATCGGGGCGGGCAGTTCTTCCGTCAAGCGGCACACCGTCCACAACAAACAGGGGCTGGTTACCGGCACGAACCGAAGCGTTACCGCGGATACGGAAAGTAGCCGTACCACCGGGCTGACCGCTGTTGGTCATGATTTGCACACCGGCTACCTTGCCCTGTACCAACTGGTCGGGAGCAACGATAATACCTGCGTTGAAATCGTCGGCTTTAATGGAGGAAACCGCACCGGTAAGGTCTTTTTTCTTAACCGTACCATAACCAACCACTACTACTTCTTCCAGGGTTGCGTCGGTAGCTTCCATTACTACATCAATAACAGAGCGGCCTTCGACGGCAATCGTTTGCCTTGCATAACCAACAAAAGAGAAGATGAGGTTGGCTCCAGAACCGGCATTAACGGAGTAACGGCCTTGATCATCGGTAAAGGCACCTACCGTGGTTCCCTCTACCAACACAGTAGCACCCGCGAGGGGGCTTCCGTCATTGCTGGAAGTAACCTTTCCTGTCACGGTTTGAGCGTGCAGCGTGCCGCCAACAATGATCCCCAGCATTGTTAGCAACAGAAAGCGGAAACTTTTTGCTTTTTGTTTAATGTTCATAATAATAGTAGTTAAAATCAGGAAAATTCCAGAAACAAACTAAATGGTTAATATAAATTTTTAATGATTAAGTTTTCCAATGTGGTACTACCAGAAAACATACATGCCCTCCCCGGCCTTCATGAGACAGAAAGAGGAATGTTGAGTATGAAGATTTCCCTCAAAAAGGGCCTTTAGATGAGATTTTAAGTAGTCTGGTAGTCGCGTTTCAATAATCAGATTCGTTTAGGGTTAAAAATAGTAGTTTGATTTTCAATATAACAACCCGATAGTCTTCCGGTTGTTTTGCTTTCAGAACTTAAAGATTACTATTTTTTATTAACAAATCAAGGGTAGTTACCGGAAGGAACCTTTACTTTGCGTTCGAAATCGATTACGTAATCCTTTTCGCTGGCAAAAATTTTTATCATTTTTCAAAAAAAAAGTGGAAATTTCCCTTAGGGCACTTGTCCCAATGATTCATTTATATGCATAAAAGGCAGATCACGCTCGCAGACCTCGCAAAAGAACTGGGCATTAGCACAGCGACCGTTTCCCGCGCACTCAAAGATTACCCGGATATCTCTGTGGAGACCAAACAGAAAGTCATTGCGCTGGCAGAAAAACTTCATTACCGCCCCAATACCCTTGCCGCAGGTCTCCGAAAGCGGGAGTCTAAAATTATTGGCGTAATCATACCCGATATTGTCAGCCACTTTTTCTCCTCCGTCATCAACGGGATCATGGAAATAGCCTACCAGGAAGGATACCGCGTCATGGTCTGTCAGTCCAATGAGTCTTTTGAAAAGGAGGTAGCAGATGCCCAGGCCCTGCTTGCCAGCCGGGTGGATGGTGTACTGGTATCTATCGCGCATCAGACCGACGATTTTGACCATTTCCATGAGTTTGCAGATATGGGAGTTCCGGTGGTATTTTTCGACAAAATTCCGCTGAAGGATTTTGACGAGGCTTCCAAAGTAGTAGTAGATGATTTTATGGGAGCTTATAATACTGTAGAACACCTGATCCTTCAGGGATGCCGTCGGATCGCTCACTTCCGGGGCCCTGTCATTGCCTATACCTCCCTCAACCGCTTTGAAGGCTACAAAAAAGCCCTGCAGGACTATGGCATTCCCTATGACGAATTGCTTGTACTGGCCTGTGAAACTATATCTATGGAAGAAGGCCGCCAGTTTTGTAAAACTGTGCTTTCTTTACCTCAACCCGCTGATGCCATATTTGCCGTCACTGATATGGTAGCACTGGGAGCACTGGTCGAAGCACGGGACTCAGGCAAAAAAATCCCGGAGGATATCGCCATTGCCGGATTCAGCGACTGGCAGGTATCGTCTATCATTGATCCCCCCCTCACTTCTGTTGCCCAGCCAAGCAAAGAAATGGGCCAGATCGCTACCAGACTCCTCCTCAGGGAAATAAATGCTTTCAAAAATAATATACCTTTTGCCTTTGAAACCGTTGTATTGAAAACAGAACTTCGCATCAGAGATTCTTCTTCTCTGAAAAAATAGTACAATTCGATACCTATGACTCTTCTCGTTTTTTTCTTTACCTTATTCTTGAGCCTTACGCCCCCCGCTGCGCATACCACACCTGAATGGCACACCGACTACAACACAGCCCTTCACGCAGCACAACAGCAAAACCGTCCCATCCTAATGGTGTTCTCCGGCTCAGACTGGTGCAAACCCTGCATCATCCTGAAAAAGAAAGTCCTTTCCAGCCCAGAATTTCTCCATTATGCATCTGACAACCTCATCCTACTTTATGTTGATTTCCCACGCTATAAAAAGAATAAACCCTCCGATTCGATTATGGCTCAGAATGCAGCACTGGCAGAAAAATATAACCCTGAAGGCGGCTTCCCCTATACAGTTATTATCAATTCTATGGAAGAGGTGATCGCCGCTACCGAATTTTCGACTAGTTTGCCGGATGCTTATATCCAACATATTAAGGAACTAACCTCATCACATTGATCCGATTGGCTTCTCATCCGGTTTTTTTTTCTTTACTCTTACTCATCTTTTTTTGTCCTTTTGACGTTTACGGGCAAAATAACGCTCCCCGATGGGGCATCAGCGCAGGGGGTGGTTTTGGTGCAGGCTGGTGGATTTTTGATAAGGGATACGCTGATTCGCTTCCCGACTGGCACCTGGGGTATGACCGTACACACCTCTCTCTGATGCCAGAAACCAACCTTCAGATACTTTACCGCAACCAAAAGGTATCTATAGCATTGGGCGCGGGTTTCAGCAGCCTTCTGGATCGTATTATGATTTCTTCTGCAGACCGCCGGCGTACAGGCACGCGGTATGTAATTGCCAGTGGAAACAGTATTCCCTTTCTCCGGCTTTTTCTTTCCGGAAGTTATTATCTCCCGGCTACGCCCCGCCTGGATTTAGTGCCCACGATATCTGCCGGCAGTTTTTTTGTAAAAACCATCCACCCTCAAAAGCCATTTTTCAGATACCGGTTCTACTACGAACCCGGCATCAGTTATATTTTCCACCTTTCCGATGACTGGGAGTTTGCCGCCACGCCGCGTTATTCTCATATGATAATTACCACCCGGCCCGAAGCCAACCGGGGCGCCCGTCATCACATTCATACTATGGGAATAAACATTGCCTTTAGGATATGGATTCGCTAAATTTCCGGATATATTTAAATACCATGAAACGGTTTGTTTTCCTTTTTCTGAGTTTGATTTTGACTACCTTCCCGGAACTGAGCCGGGCCCAGCAGATTTCTTTCTCCCAAACCCTGATTCTGATGGGTTCCCGGTTTGAAATTACGGCTGTAGCAAATGCAGATTCTACGGCAAAACATTCGGTGGATATCGCGATTGCAGAAATCAGCAGGATTGAGCGACTGATTTCAGAATGGGATTCGGCTTCTCAAACCAGCGAAATCAACCGCCAGGCGGGCATTCGCCCGGTAAAAGTCTCCTGGGAGCTTTTCTCTCTGATCCGGAGGTCAAATAAAGTATCTGCCCTCACCGGGGGCGCTTTTGATATTACCTTTGCCTCCGCCGACCGGATCTGGAAATTTGACGGCTCCATGAAAAACATTCCCACAGAAGAAGAAATACAAAGGTCTGTAGCCCGGATAGGTTACGAAAAAATAGAGATTAACCCCGAAGATACTACCATTTTCCTCCCTGAAAGAGGAATGAAAATCGGTTTTGGGGGAATCGGGAAAGGATACGCGGCCAATATGGCCCGCACTGCGATGCAAAATGCCGGAGTAACCGGCGGCCTTGTCAATGCAGGTGGCGATCTGACCTGCTGGGGGCAAAGCCCCACTCCCGGCGGCTGGCGCGTGGGTATCGCCAACCCACGCTCACGCAGCCAGTTGGCTGCCTGGATGGAAATCAACGAAATGGCGGTGGTGACATCCGGGAACTATGAGCGATTTGTGATCCTTGATGGAAAAAGATACGCCCATATCATTCACCCCAAAACCGGCTGGCCTGCCACCGGACTACAGAGCGTAACCATTATCTGCCCCGACGCCGAACTTGCCGATGCCCTGGCTACCGCAGTTTTTGTGATGGGGCAGTCGGAGGGAATGGCACTGGTCAACCAACTCAAAGGGGTTGAATGTATGATGATCAATGACCAGGATGAAATCATCAAATCAGACAAACTGAATATGCATTTTTATCAGAATCCTGCGACTTCGGCAACAGAAACCCCGGAGTTGATTATCGGACAATAAAATACCCGTTATGGCTAAAAAAAGAGTGCTGTTGTTTATTCGCCTCCATCTGATAACCGCGACCTTGCTTTTGTTTTTATCGGGATGCGTATCCGTAAAACCCTATCAGAAAATGTATCTCAACGATCAGGATATGGAGTTATCTGCCCGAAAGCTCGAATTCTACGAAACCAATTTCGAGTCCTACCGTGAAGGTGCGGCAGGCGCCAATGGTGGAAAAGTAGGCGGAGGATGCGGATGCAACTGACAATAAATATGCGAAGTCATCGGATAATCAACCGGCTGGTTTTTTTCATCTTACTTATGCCCTTCGGGGCATTCGGGCAAGGGGTGAAAGATTCTGCCCGGAAACCTGTTTTTCTCAACCAACAGGCCATAGACGTTGACTTTATCTTCAACTATTATGAGCAGGACGGAAATCACTCCCCCGTAACCGGAGGATTGGGCACCGAAGAACTGGAAGACCGGTCAGGAAAAGTCGTTGTGCAGGTTCCTATGGATTCACTTACCCGTTTGAATACGGCCTTTACGGTCAACCATTACACCAGTGCCTCTACTGACAAGATCGATACCTATGTATCCTCCGCTTCCCGGAAAGACAGCAGAGCGGTGCTGATTATGGGTTTTGACCGGGATCGCCCGGCCAAAAGGCAGTCCTGGGGCGTTTCGGCAGGAGGTTCCATTGAGTCCGATTATATTTCCAATTTTCTGATTGCCCGGTGGGCCATTTCTTCTGCGGACAAAAACAGAGAGATCGCAATTCAGGGGCAGGCTTATCTGGACCGGTGGGTAGTGATTTTTCCTGAAGAATTGCGCAATCCGGGGCTGGCTTCAGTGCCTACGGACAGGCGGCGGTCTTACAACCTTTCTGCGACGTGGTCCCAGATCATAACACCGAGGTTGCAGGCTTCCTTATCGGGAGAAATTGTCGTACAAACCGGGCTGCTCTCCACACCTTTTCACAGGGTTTACTTTCTGGGGGAAACGTTGCCCAAAATAGAGAAACTGCCGCTATTCAGAATAAAATACCCGGTGGGCTTTCGCGTCAACTACTACGTCAGTGATTATTTTATTTTCAGGACGTATTACCGGCTGTATTACGATAGTTTTTCTATTGTGGCCCATACGGCAAGCATGGAAATTCCACTGAAAATCGGCCCGTTTTTTTCTGTTTACCCCTTTTACCGTTTTCATACCCAATCTGCTTCCCGGTATTTTGATACGTATGGGCAGCATCTCCTTTCAGATGAATTTTACACTTCCGATTTTGACCTTTCTGCATTTTACAGCCACAAATACGGTCTGGGCATTACTTTTGCCCCGGCACTGGGTATTCTGCGATTTAAACAGAAAAACAACCGAACCGGCAAACTGAAAAGCCTTGATATCCGATATGCTTATTACACGCGGTCCGATGGCTTGTCAGCAGCCACTGCGGGTATGGGATTCGGCTTTCAGTTTTAGAAAAAAAGAACTCCGAAAAATGTGAATAACGAGTAATTGTAAATTTCCTATATTTGCCACATGCCCGAATTTGACCCGCGATTCCAGGAGATTCGCCCCTATTTTGATGAGGAAATCAATGAAGTCCTCCGGAGACTTACCACAAAGCCTTCGTTTTATATGCTGATGGCTTACCTTTTTCCTGAAATGTCGGGAGAAGAGGTAGCAGCAAGTTTTAAGCAGATTCACTCCTCCCGTGAATTTCAAAAACAATATATATACAGGGCAATGAAAGGGGTGGAAGCCGAAAGTACTACCGGCCTTACCATCGAAGGACAACAATATCTGGACCTTGACCGCCCGACCCTCTACCTCTCCAATCACCGCGATATTATCCTCGACTCTGCTTTTCTCAATACATTTTTATTTGAGCAGGGATTTGAAACTACTCAGATCGCCATCGGAAACAACCTGATGGTGTCTCCACTGGTAACAGACCTGATGAAACTCAACAAAAGTTTTGTTGTCCATCGCGATGTACCGAGAAATCAGTTGTATTACTATTCTGAGCGACTGTCTGCTTATATCCGTACGGTTATCCGGGGCGGAGAATCCATCTGGATGGCGCAAAAAAGCGGGCGCACCAAAGACGGCGATGACCGTACCCACACCGGTCTGATGAAGATGCTCAATATCACAGGGACTGACAATATTAAAGAAAGTTTTCGCGAGCTCAACATTCTGCCTATGTCTGTCTCCTACGAATTTGAACCCTGTGATTATCTCAAAACCGAAGAGCTGGTTCACATTCAGGAAAATCTTCCCTACGAAAAAGATGACAAGCTCAGTATGATCAAGGGAATCAGAGAGTTTAAAGGCAGGGTACATATGGCATTTTCTCCCCTGATCAATGACCAGCTCGACACCCTCGACCACCTTACCAACCGAAACGACTGGATTAAAGGCCTGTGTGAACTGATTGACACACATATACACCGTACTTTTTTCCTCTGGCCAAACAACTATGTCGCTGCTGATCTGCTGGAAAACGGTGAAAGGTTTGCTGACAGTTATACCCGGGAAGACAAAAATAAATTCACCGATTATCTGGATACCCGAATCGCTGAGATCAAGGGCCCGCCTGAACTTTTGCGCAGGCAGATGCTTCAGATTTATGCCAATCCTGTATTCAACCGGGAGAAGGTTCCCCATTCCCCCTATTAATAAAAAAGACCAGGATTCATCGCCAGATTTATATAGAGGCGAGAGGGTTTTACTTTCTGGCCGGGAAGATACAGATAAGGTTTTCCTTCGCGGTCGAGCATAGGATATTGGGGGTTTTTGCTTTTATTCCATTTGAGCGGAACAAAATATAAATCGTGGATCAGCCGGTTCTGTAAAAAATGGCGCACATACTCCGAATCTACGCCCAGATTACCCTGTACCATTTGTCCGTAAGGTAAGGCATACTGAACCTGAACGGTCTGTATGCCGTGGGAAAATCGCCCGTACAATACTTCACTCAGGTCTTTATACCCAAATCTGCCGGGATACTCAGAGTGCCGCACTTTTTTTACATTGGGGTCTCGGCTGTCGCCGGTCCACATCAGGGTATTCAGGCCAATAGTGAGGCTGTCAACCCGGTAAAGAAATAAAACGCTTGCCGTGCGAAACTTGTCGGCGAGTTCGCCACTGAGCGCATCGTTTTCTGAGGCAGCCATAAATTTCCCTATATGGAAGGCCACGGTTCCGTTGCGCTGTGAAGTTTTTCGCTGATCAAAATAAAGCGTATAAGCATACGCAATGGCATATTGCCGGCCTGTCTGATTGCTCACCGGGCTCAGAAACGGGCTCTCTGTATGCCTGTCTGGCCCAAAACCAATCAAAGCACCTCCTGCAATCTGCGCTTCCCAGCCCTGCATAGGCGGACGGGGCCCCAGATCAGTAAAGCTGAAAAAGCCGCGTAGCTGAAGATTCACCTGTACAAAGTCGGATAGGTAATACCCACTTGCAATCAGGCCGAAGCGGTTGATGGTGGTTCCTGTCTGAATGGAAATTCCCGCTGTAGCTCCCAGGCGGGAAGAAGTCACCCATTGTCCCCAAACCAGACTGGCATTAAGCAACAAAAAAAGGAAACTGTATGTACGCTTCATGCCGAAAGATACTGATTTCCGGGAGAAAAGCTATTCACCGCACAGAAGCCTGCTCCCCACCCGATAAGCTCAGGGCATGATCATTTTACAGATACAGACTGCAACTCAATCACAGACAGTTCCTTCAGACTTTGTGCCTCAAACAGGGAGTCGGTTTGCTCCACCCGGTATTGCCGGGGATCAGCTTCGTAGTTTACATAGTCGGAGATCACTAGTCCGCCTATTGTGCGGGTATTGTAAGCCTTGCGAAAACGCATACCACCACCTTCAGTATGGTAAAGATAGGCCAGGTAATCCATCCTGAAATTATCGGTACGGAACCAATACACAAATTCGTCTTCGAAGTCCACTCCTCCCCCATCCTGACCAAAAGTAACTTTAATTTTGTGATAAGGCACCGCTTTGATTTCCACCTCACCGAGGTACGATTTCTGCACTGCGGGGTCATTGAGGCCAAACGGGAGAACGGCAAAGTAGATGACGGAATTCACAGAGTTTGAGTATTTAAGCGCCATACTGTCCGGAATGGCGACCCGCTGACCATTAACTTCCCTGAAAAATCCTTCATTGGAGAGGACATCGCGGATAGAATCTCCGTTTTCAATAAATATCCGTTCAAACTGGAAATGCCCATTATCTCTAAGGGAAAGGTACTTTCTGTCGCGAAACGAAAAAGAAATTTCGGCGTGCAAAAACTTATCGCCTCCATGCGCCGCGATGGCCTGATCGACAATGGGCTGTGGGTCTGTGGAGGAATGATTTACTGAAGAAACACATCCGGAGAGAAAGAATACAGACAGGCAATACCAGATAATATTTTGCATATTAGATGTTTTGAGGGCAAATATACACCCCCTGCCACGCAAAAATCGTCATTTGGCTTACAATTCCCGTTGATTTATTGTATCTCCACAACCACTGAATAATCTTTGAGGCGGGTAGTCTTACCATGAACCGGGTAGGGATTAACCTCTTTGAGTGTAAAGGTGTGCCCGCCTGCCTCATAAGACTGTGCGACCTCCGGTCTTGGGCTGAGGCCAAGTATGGCGATCTCTGGTTCACGGTCTGAAATACGGATTTGTAGTTTTACGGTCACTTCACCTTCCCATATACACGCAACCCCGGCAGGACACCGGGAATCATCTACCAGTTCGGAAAACTGAATAGAAATTCCCTGCTGGGAAAGCGAAACCGTTTGAGAAAAACGAATAGAAACTTCCTTTTCCGACTGGGGAAGCACAATTTCCTTCTGTGTACACCCGGTAAGAAAAAAGATCATCAAGAGTGAAAAAACAACTGTCATTCTCATCATAGCCGTCAAATTAATGGTTTTATACCCTTCTGACGGTTATACGAAAAAAAATGCTGCTTTGATTTCGGGTAAGATTTCGTACCAGATGAGAATAGATAACCGGAAGAGTTTGCGGTAATTAAAAAGATATTCAGGACTAATGCCGAAAATATGGAAACGAATGCTGATTCTTCCTCTTCTGTGCTCACCGCAGATATGAATACAGAAGCGCAAATTCGCTTATTGCACCTGGAAAAGCTCTTTCAAAATTCGATAGATCCGGTATGTGTTGCCGGTTTCGATGGATTTTTCAAATGGATTAATCCAGCCTTCAACCGAATCCTTGGGTATTCGACCAACGAGTTACTTCTGGAACCCTATATGAACTTTGTTCATCCGGAGGACATAAATGCAACCATTGCAGAAGCATCCAAACTCGCCGGCACATCTGTAAATACCCTCGGATTTGTCAACCGATACCGCAAAAAAGATGGAGATTACGCCTATTTCAAATGGAATGTGGTTCCCGACCCCGTTCAGGAGTTGTTGTATTGTTCTATCAGGGACATTACCGGGCAGATGGAAGCAGAGGATCAGAGACATCAGGCGAGAGAGATTGTCGCTTTGATTCTGGAAGGAATCCAGGCAGGAATATGGAAATGGAATATTCTCTCCGGCGAAGAATGGTGGTCTCCCAAATTTTATGAAATCCTGGGATATCCCGAAGCAACCATCGAACCTACCTACGAAAATTTCCTGCAAATCCTGCACCCGGAGGATTACAAAAGAGTAATCGATGCGATTGACAACCATTTGAAAAACAAAGCAAAATACGTTCTGGACATTCGGATAAAAACTCAGACAGGCGAATATAAGTGGATTCAAACCTCCGGCCAGGCAGAGTGGGATATTCTGGGAAATCCGCTAAAAATGTATGGAACGATACTGGATATTAACGAAAATAAAAATAAGGAAAAAGACCTTCAGCACTCTCTTGAACTGATCAACGAGCAAAACCAACGGCTGGTGGATTTTTCTCACATCATTTCTCACAACCTCCGGTCACACACCAGCAATTTTGGCATGCTGATTAGTCTGTACGAAACAATTCCCGACTCAATCTCCAAACAGGAAATTTTTGAAAAGATAAAACAGACCTTCGTCAACCTCAATGAAACCATTGAGACCCTCAATAAAGTGGTTCAGTTAAAATCGGGGTATCATGAGCAAAAAGAAAATCTATCGTTTGAGACTGTACTTGATCATGTGCTGAAAAATCTGGAACCACAAATCAATGCTTCCCAGGCCGTGATTCATATCGATTTTACCGCTGCGCCATCTATTTCCCATGTGCCGGCCTATCTTGAGAGCATTTTTTACAACCTGGTTTCCAATGCTATCAAATACCGTCAGCCGAGAAAAACGCCTGTCATCCATCTTTCCACGCAAAAAGAAAAAGGAAAAACCCTGCTGTCTGTTTCAGACAATGGATTGGGTATGGATATGAAAGCCCATGGAGACAAAATATTTGGTATGTATAAAACCTTTCACGGCAACAGCGACGCCAAAGGGCTGGGGTTGTTTATGACCAAAAACCAGATTGAGGCATTAGGCGGAAGGATCACTGTTGAAAGCGAACCAGGTAAGGGATCAACTTTTAAAATCTATTTCTGATGAATCCCAGAAAATTTGAAATCGCCTGTATCATTGATGATGACGATATTTTCATCTATGGAATCAAACGACTGATAGAGCTGAAAAAGCTATGCAAAAGCCTGCTTATTTTTCCCAATGGCAAACAGGCGCTGGATTTTTTTCAGGACTATCTCCCCAATGTTTCAGCCGTTCCCGATCTGATACTACTGGATATGAATATGCCGGTGGTAGATGGATGGCAGTTTTTGGAATCATTTGCTGCGATCAAAGCCCGGTATCCCAAACCGCTAACCATATTTATGGTCAGTTCGTCAATTAATGCAACCGATATTGAAAATGCCCGAAAGTTGTCTATCCTTTCAGGCTATCTCATCAAACCCATCACACTGGAAGACCTGGTGCTGTTATTTTCAGGTCAGTTGGAAGGTTGTTATGGGAATAAAAGCATATAAATTACCAGAGCCAGGCGTATAATAATGTGGTAATTACTATAATACCTGCTGCTGCTGCCGTGAATATCGGGTCTTTTTCCCTGACGACTTCTCCATGTGAAATGGCTTTGGCAGAATCTTTCCCCTTGCCTTCCATATAAGAAATAACCATAATCAATACCAGCGAAATCAGAAACACAATGCCCATACGGTTCATAAACGGAATCGAGGGCAGCCACTGGTTGATGCCAAAGGAAAGCGGTACGCTCAACAGTGCAGACACAAGGGCAGAATTGGCAGTTGCTTTTTTGTAAAACATTCCCATCACAAATACAGCCAGAACGCCCGGGCTCACCAGGCCGGTCCAGTCCTGAATATTCTGAAATACCTGATCACTTTTGCCCATGAGCGGATATGCGACGATTCCTGCTACCAGCATGGCGAGGAAGGCGACCACCCGCCCGACAAAAACCAGTTCACTTTCAGACGCAGTCTTTTTGATATAAGGCTTGTAAAGGTCCATAGTAAAAATGGTGGAGGTGCTGTTCATCATCGAAGCCAGCGAGGAAACGATGGCCGCGACAAGGGCAGCAAATGCCAGCCCTTTGAGCCCGGAGGGCACAAACGAAGAAAGCAGCCAGGGGTAAGCCGCATCGGCTTTCGCAATTGGCGCATTCAATCCAAAAGCAACAATACCGGGAATGACCACAATCAACGGCAGAATCAGCTTCAGATAGCCGGCAAAGGCCACACCGCGCTGGGCTTCTTTTATGCTCTTTGCAGCCAGCGCCCGCTGAATGATGTATTGGTTGCAGCCCCAGTAATACAGGTTGGCAATCCACATACCGCCGATCAGCACACTTAGTCCGGGCAGCAGATCATAGGCATCTTTGGCCGCTCCGGTATCATCGGTATAAATCAGTTCGCCTTTAAACAGAATCATATTAAACCGGTCGCCAAAGTCTCCCATCAGCTTGCCCAGGCCTCCGTAGGCATCCAGGGCCACATAAGTTGTCACCAGACCTCCGCCTACCAGAAATATTACCTGAATCACATCGGTCCAGGCCACAGCTTTAAGCCCTCCGTAAATACTATATATGATGGAAAATAAAGCCAGTCCCACCATGCCGTAGGCCAGGGGAACGCCCATGATATTTTCCATCGCCAGTGCCCCGAGGTAAAGCACAGAGGTGAGGTTGACAAAAATAAAAACAGCCAGCCAGAACACCGCAAGCAGCGTCCTCACCCGATTGTCGTATCGCACTTCCAGAAACTGCGGCATGGTAAATATGCCTTTTTGCAGAAAAACCGGCAGAAAAAACCAGGCTACCACAAGCAGGGTAACCGCCGCCATCCACTCATAAGTTGCAATAGCAAGACCGAGGCGAAAACCCGAGCCCGACATGCCGATAAACTGTTCGGCAGAAATATTGGAAGCAATCAGCGATGCCCCGATCGCCCACCAGGGAAGGCTTTTGCTGGCCAGAAAATAGTCAGCTGAGTCTTTTTCTTTTCCCTTCTTCTCGCGCGACACCCACAAACCAATAAAGAGAATCAGCGCAGCGTATGCGGCAAATACAATGTAGTCAATGGTAGAAAAGCCCATGCTTTGGTAGTATTAGTTAGTAGTTGGGCCGTAAAATAGGAATTTTTCTTTATCTCCCCGTTTTTAGGAAGAAATTTTTCAACCTTTCAGGATCGTCGGTATTGATATAATCAACCCCGGCATTGAGCAATGTCTGCCATACATTTTCAGATTCAGGCGTTGCCCATAGTCTCAACTTTTTGCCCTGCCGGTGTGCCTGTTCGGCAAGTGCCCGTATTCCCATGAGTTCGCCTTCCGTGATTTCATCTTTTCCTTTCCAGGAAGTAATCTCGCCATAACGCTCGCTGATCAATGGCACCAGTTGGGGATCATATACTTCGGCAAGATCTCCCGGTCTGCCATCTACACAAACCAAACGGCTGGAATCAGCAGCGATCGCCGCCACAGGGCGATCGCCGGAAATGACAATTTCCACCGGCTGTGGGTGATTGCTTCCGGCCTTTAACAAATAGGTATAACTTTCAAGTACCTCTTTCAGTTTCCTGTAGGTTGCTTCGCCCTCATTTTTAAAATCCACCAGCAGTTGAATGGGCTGATTGTAACCGGGGTAAATCCAACCGTAATTCTCCGTAACTCTTTGGGAAAGCGGTTCCAGATATAGCGATTCCAGCGTCGGAGAACGTGGCGTAATGAGCGGGCGGTTGTGAGAAACGTACAGCTTTCCATCAATCAGCCATACATCTGCTTCTATGCTGCAAAACCCGTTTTCCAGTGCAGTTTGCAGCGGGCGAACCTGTTCATAATCATTATGTGAATGTGTCCGGGGCAATGCTTGTACAGGATCGATGAGCACCTCCGCCATCACCGGCAGGTGGTCGGACGGGTAACGCCCCGACCAGGAGTCAGAAAGCGTCGCATGTTTGAGTACCACTACCCTGTTTCGGACAAATATATAGTCGATCCGCTTGTCGCCTTCACCGGGAAACGAAAACCCGCTCCAGGTTGACACCGGGCCATGATGGGGTGTCAGGCTTTCAAAAAATGAATCCTTCAGGTTTTTATCAGGATCATTTTGAGTGATGATCGAATAAGGCGAATCGGCAGGCGTAAGGTTAAAATCTCCTGTTAGGATAACGGGAAGACCATCGGGATTAATTTCGGCTATTTTGTCCAGAATCAGCCTTGCACTGTTTTCTCTGGCTTCCACCCCGCGGTGGTCAAAATGTGTATTAAAATGAAAAAACACCTTATCGGTAAAGCGGTCGCGAAACTTCGCCCAGGTCACAATCCGGTTGAGCGCAGCGTCCCAGCCCCTGCTGGCCATTTCAGGGCTTTCTGACAGCCAGAACGTGGTTCCATCCAGCAGTTCAAACCGGCTCCGACGGTAAAATATAGCCGAATATTCGCCCCATTGAAGGCTCGTATCGCGGGCAATCCCATGCGCCCCAAAATCGGGAAGCATTTGTTTGAGATCAACCATCTGATTTTCAAGGGCTTCCTGTACACCGATCAGATCTGCCCCGTGGTAGCGCACCATACTTTCCACAAGATCTGTGCGGTGGGGCCAGGCATTGGTACTGTCGGAGGCAACATTCAGCCGAATGTTGAATGTCATCACCCGGAAACTCCGGTCGGACTGTGCAGGTAGATGAAGGGAAAACTGGGAAACTAGCAAGGTAAAAAATGCTATCGCGGGCGTTAGGGTTTGCATATTGTCTGCATTTCTCCAGCAAGTTACAACACACCGGAAAAAACTGCAACCCGAATAATAGATCAATGAAAATTAATACTTTACCCTGATCTCGGTCTTGATGGGTACGCTCAACCAAAATAGCATGAACAGCTTAAAAACTGAAAATTTTTATCTCTTTAATATAGACAAAATCAGACTCATTAATAGTTGCAATATCAGTGATACCAAAGGCTATCATAATGGATGCAACTTCCAGATCAAAAATACGATTCCCCTTTGGTTTATAATTCTCGAAAAGTCTATAAAATATCTTTAAACTTTCACCTGAAGGAAAAAGTGTTACCAGATTCTGGTCTATATCAGTGTATAACTGTTGAATATCCCGTCCGGGATAATTTAATTTAGTCATTACAGCGATACATTCACTGATATTTTTTGTAGTTGTAAATAGGTTAAGGGAAGTATCTTCCAAAAATTTACGGCAACGCTCATGGTAAGGAGATGAGCGGTCATACGCGTAAATGAAAACATTGGTATCAACCAGTACATCATTCTTCATAGGCGAAATCCCTGAGATTATCTATCTGATTTATTGCCCCCCGGGAATCGCCTTTCCCGATAAAATGAAATTCCCTTGTTCTGACCGTATCTTGTATTTCTTTATTCTTTTTGTTTTTGAGGACAAGGAACTCAACAAAATGTAATACCTCAGTCTGAAGGTTTGCTGGCAATATTTCCAGCCATTTATAAATATGCTGAATCGTACTCATTCTGTTATTTATTTAATCTCTAAAATATTGTATTCTGGCGGTTTAAACAAACGGATTTTTACCAAAGTGGTTTGTTTAATACTTAACCCTGATCTCTGTCTTGATGGGTACGCGCTTTTCTATGGTGAATATGACTGATATCTCCGTTATTGCCGGAACGGGTTCCTCGCCTCTTCTTGCAGGCTCAAATTTCAGTTGCGGGATATAGGGCTCCACTGCCGCAGATAATAATGAATCGGCAGATTCTACGATATTATAGGCGACATTTTTCCCAGTTTCATCTACTTCGACCTCCACTCTCACCACGCCCTCTATTTTCTTTGAAACTGCCTTCAGCGGGTATTTTACCGGATCAAGTACGTCTATATTTCTGATTTTGGGTTTGGTAAAATCGAGTCCCGGGCCCTCTGCCTTGCGCATTTCCGGCGTTTCTGTCTGAGAAAATAAAATTACCGGAAAAAACAACAGTACGGGTAAAAGGTAAATTCGGATGGTTTTCATAATGGGTTCAAAGATTAGCTTTCAGGAACCCCAAATTCGCAAAAATTTACGTATTACCGAATAGTTTTCATCACACCGCCCACATTCTTTTACTGGTTATCGGAGGATTCGATCCGCTGAATGGTAACGTTTCCTTCCATGATGCGCTCGTTGGTGCGGATCATCTGATCTATACTGGCAAGGATTGCCGCATTCATTTCCTTTTCTTCCTCTGTTTGTGAATTGGCCAGCGCCGCCTCATAGGTAGTTTTGGCAGCGTTCAGTTCTGCGGTCTGCTTTTCAAGCTGTACATAAAACCCTACCACATTCTCTGTATTTCCTGCGGCTGGTACTCCCAGCAACACGGGTGCTTCATCGGCTGAAGTGATGTTTTGAGAAAGTGAGATGAACCCGATAAAAAGAAGGGCGGTAATCATGAACAAGCTTTTCATATTTTTATGTTAATCTTTTTTGTCGTTTGATATTTCAAAGGTAGGGCAGACTTACAGGAGAAGCAAAGGAACTTAACGCTACAACCGCCCGGTTTTTTTCCGGAATCTTTGGCGTAAGAAATTGCGGTAAAGTCAATACTTTCTGGCCAAAACAAAGGTCGGATATGCATCAAATCACTCAATGGTGAATGATTATTACCTTCTCTCAGCCTGAAGTGGAGAAATTTCTACAGGGGTATTTATTTATGAGGGGTAATTTGGAAAGGAAATTTTCGCTAAAAATCAGGTCGGAAATTTTTAGTTCTGCATTAAATCACAGGCGATGTCTGCAAAATTCCGACAGGGAACGCTCCAAATCTTACACAATCCGGTATATTTAAAATCCAAAACACACGATCATTCATGGATTATCCACCGAATATGCCCGGAGGGCTTGCCACCTGAGATTCACTTTAACCGGAAATACTCATCTATGAAAACTGCAATTGCTATTCTTACTTTCCTGCTTTTCAATCATATCCTGTTTTCTCAATCTGTGGTCAGAAATCAGGTTGCACTTGACAGCATCATCACCCTGGCAAAAAACACGGCTGCCCGGCGCGATAGTATAAACTGGAAAAGGTTAGAACCGAAGCTCGATTCCGTACACCAGGAAGCAGGAATTGCTGAAGCCGGAAAACTACTGTTGAAAGAACTGAATGACTTCCACGGGAGAATCTGGGTAAATCAGGTACCTTACAACGGCATAATCCACCCCTGGAAAACCTCTACCATGGTTTTTGATTCCCTGATTCTGGATCAGTACAGAAATAACCGGATTCAGGTTATAGGAAAATTATTGTTTGGCAAATACGGCTATATACAGGTGCCGGGGCTTCTGATGAGTCAGGCAGACTCGCTTCATGCGCGGCAGATTCGCCAGGCCATTATAGACATAGCCGAAAAACACCACCCGGAGGGCTGGATTGTAGATCTCCGCCTCAATGGCGGAGGAACCATGTATCCCATGCTGACCGGACTGTCAGATTTTTATGGCGATACGAAGGTCGGCGCATTTGCCGACAGGGTAACGGGGCTTCAACAGGACTGGATATTAAAGAACAGCGATCTTTATTTTGGAGAATGGCAGGCGACCGATTACCACCTGTCTTCACAAAGTCAGGGCCTTCGGCTCGATACCGTTCCCGTGGTTGTACTGATCAGTGCGGCTACTTCCAGTTCGGGTGAGTTGACCGCTATCACTTTTAAAAACAGGCCTAAAACCCGGTTTATGGGAGAGGAAACTGCGGGATACACCACAACGGTAAGCTGGCAGCCTGTGGCAGAAAACATCGTAATTCAACTGACTGTAAGTTATTATGCCGACCGGATGGGTAATATGTACGAAGGAACCTCTGTGATTCCCGACGAGTACCTCGAAGGAGGGGATAATTTTTACGATCTGGAAAAGGACAGGAAAGTACTGCGGGCAGTGGAGTGGCTGGAGGGGAATTAACAGGAATTGTATTTACCCCACTTTCATAATGAAAGACAGCCTGAATACCCGATTTTTTCCATATTATTCAAAACCTGTTGTTTGCAGACACAGGTTTTGCGTATTTTCAGGGCGTGCCACGGATTTTGGATATAATGAACCTGAGAGAAATTCACATAACGGACGCCGAAGCATTTATCAGACTCCTCTCCCGGATAGAGTCCGAATCGCCTTATGCCTTGCTCGAAGCCGGAGAAAGAAGAACCACCATCCGCGACCAGATGGCTGAAATTGAGTCCTTACTGGAAAGCGATAATCACACCATCCTGATAGTAGAAGACGGAGACGAACTCGTCGCATGGATGGGTGCATATGGTAGTTCCCACCGCCGGGTCCGCCACAGCGTACTGCTCGCTATCGGTGTGCGCGATGACTATCGCCGCAAAGGCATCGGTTCATGGCTTTTTCAGGAAATGGAAAAATGGGCGTGGAATCACAGTATCCGGAGAATGGAATTGCTGGTCTTGTCTGAAAACAAACCGGCCATCGCTCTTTACCGGAAAATGGGATTCCAGATCGAAGGCACAAAAAGAGAATCTTACCTCCTCGATGGAGAATATATGGATGAATACCTGATGTCAAAACTTCTTATTAAACCCGAACCACCCAAAAGGAATCCTTTTCCCAGGTGGTAAAACCAGTTTTCAATAAATTTTTATTTATCATTTCCCCGAAACCACGCGCTTATGATACGTCTTTTCACTACTACACTCCTCGCTGTAACCCTCCTGCTGGCAGGGTGTGGCGACAATGCCTCCGGAGACCGTAAACTCCGCATCGCCGTTATCCCCAAAGGCACTACCCATATTTTCTGGAAAAGTGTCCATGCCGGTGCAAAAAAAGCAGAACACGACCTGGGCGTCGAAATCATCTGGCAAGGCCCGCTCAAAGAGTCTGACCGCCAGACCCAGATTCAGATTGTCCAGAATTTTATCAGTCAGAATGTCGATGCCATGGCACTCGCACCGCTTGACTCCCGGAGCCTCGTGCCGGTGGTCAAATCTGCCGGCAAACGCAATCTTCCCGTGGTGATTTTTGACTCAGACCTCGATTCCGACGACTATGTGAGTTTTGTCGCTACCGACAATTATAAAGGCGGCCAGCTCTGCGCCGAACTGATGGCGCAGAGAATGAACAACAAAGGAAAAGTAATTCTGCTGCGCTATCTCGAAGGTTCGGCTTCCACGACCAACCGTGAGCAGGGATTCCTCGACAGGATTGCCGAGGTTGCCCCGGATATCGAACTGATCTCCACCAACCAGTACGCCGGCGCCACCATCGAACGCTCCCTCCAATCCTCCCAGAATATCCTCAACCGCTTCCCCGAAGTCGAAGGCATTTATTGTCCCAATGAAACCAGCGTACAGGGTATGCTTCGCGCCCTTCAGACCGCTGGCAAAGCCGGAAAGGTAGTGCTGGTAGGGTTTGACGCCAATGAAACCCTGATTCAGGGGCTAAAAGATGGGGAGGTTTCAGGATTCGCACTTCAGGATCCCTTTATGATGGGGTACCTCGGGGTGGAGACAGCCGTGAAAGCGGTTAGGGGTGAACCCATAGAAAAACGCGTGGATACCGGTGTAGTCATCGTCACCAAAGAAAATATGGACTTGCCCGAAATACAGAAACTTCTGTATCCGGATGTGGAAAAGTGGCTGGGAGAATAAATTATGCTACAACTACGCAATATTCACAAAACGTTTGGTTCCGTAAAAGCACTCCGGGGAGTATCGCTTTCTGTAGGAAAAGGGGAAATACACGCCGTCATCGGTGAAAACGGTGCAGGAAAAAGTACGCTGATGAAAATCCTCAGTGGTGCTACCCAGCCCGACCCCGGCGGTGTCATCAGACTGGAAGAGAAATCCTGGCACCCCCGAAACCCTGCCGAAGGCAGAATGGCCGGTATAGCCATGATCTACCAGGAACTGAATCTCGCCCCGCATCTTACGGTGGAAGAAAACGTCCTGCTGGGAATGGAAATATCGCGCCGCGGTATCGTTCAGTCTCAGACCCGAAAAGTAAGAGAAGCACTCGACTGGCTCGAACAATCGGAGCTATCCCCGGGCGATATCGTGGGTAAACTTGGGATCGGCAAAAAACAAATGGTGGAAATTGCCCGGGCTCTCGTCGCCGACGCCCGGCTCATTATCATGGATGAGCCTACGAGTTCCCTTTCGGCAGAAGATACACAAGTACTTTTCAGGGTAATCAGAAAACTCAGAGAAAAAGGAATATCCGTTCTTTATATCAGCCATTTTCTCGAAGAGATAAAGGAAATCTGTGAAACCTATACCGTACTTCGCGACGGAGAGACCGTAGCCACAGGCCAGGTCGCAGACACAGAGACCGAAACGCTTATCTCCCATATGATCGGGCGAAAAGTGGATGACCTTTACCCCTATCACCCTCACGAGCCCGGCGAACCGGCACTGGATGTAAGCCACCTTTCTGCCGATAGTTTATCAGGCGACCTCTCCTTTTCGCTCCGAAAAGGAGAAATACTGGGAATTGCAGGGCTGGTAGGCGCAGGAAGGTCGGAGACTGTACGCACGATTTTCGGGCTGGAAAAGGCGCAAAACGGCACCATCTCCGTTGCAGGGCAACCGGCAGTTTCGGCGGCCTGGCTTTCTCCCCGCAAAGCACTGGGACACGGCCTCGACCTTCTGAGTGAAAACCGAAAAGAAGAAGGACTCGCGCTGAATATGTCTATCGGGGCGAATATAACCCTTTCAGCCCTCCGCAGCTATGCACGGCTGGGATTTATCAATCTCCGGAAGGAAGCAGAATCTGCCCGAAAATGGATTGACACCATCAATGTCAAATGCCGCGACGAGGAACAGTCTATCCGGCATCTCTCGGGCGGAAACCAGCAAAAAGCCTGTATCGCCCGGCTCCTTCACCACGACAGCGATGTATTATTTCTCGATGAGCCTACCCGGGGTATAGACGTCGGCAGCAAAGCAGAAATATACCGGATGATCCATCAGCTTGCCGCCCGGGGCAAAGCAATTGTGGTTATCAGTTCTTACCTTCCCGAACTTATGGGAATCTGTGACAGCCTGGCTGTCATGCACAGAGGCACCCTTTCCCCCGTCAGGCCGGTTACAAACTGGACCCGGCAGGAGGTGATGCGGTATGCTACTTCCGGAACCTTAAATGAGTTGATTTGATGCAGAAGTATTTACGTCTTTCCCTTAATTTTCTTTACAAACTCGGCCCTTTTGGCGCATTGCTATTTGTATTGGCCCTGTTTGCAATAATCGGAATCTGGAACAGTCATTTCCTCCCTTCCTTTTTTTCGGTTTATAATGAAAAAACCATTCTCACCCAGACAGTTATCATAGGCATAGGTGCACTAGGTATGACGATGGTGATCATTTCAGGAGGAATTGACCTGAGTGCCGGGTCGCAGATTGCCCTGGGCACAGTAGTCATTGCCCTGATTCTCAATGGAGGCGGAGGCGCTGAAGGAAGTTTCTTCCTCCCGCTGCTGGCTGCTATCGGCGGAATATTGTCCTGCGCAGTTGTCGGATGGATAGGAGGATTTGTCAGCGCCCGGTTTCGGATCGTGCCCTTTATCGTTACCCTGGGAACCATGCAGATTGCAAGAGGGGTGGCCAAGTGGGTAGCCGGCGAACAGACCGTACCAACAGAAGCCAACTGGCTGCAATCGCTTATGCTCGTTGACCCCGAACCCGGCTGGCTGATTTTCGCACCCGGAATATGGATTACCCTGCTGCTGCTGGGTGTCCTGTATGTGGTATTAAAATACACCGTGTTAGGACGACATATTTTTGCCATCGGCTCCAATGAGCAGACGGCACGGCTGTGTGGGATCAATGTGGAGTGGAAACGAATCCTGATTTACACACTTTGCGGATTATTTACCGGTGTAGCCGCCGTCATGCAATACAGCAACCTCACCATCGGGGACCCGACAGCCGCAGCAGGTATGGAACTCGACATTATCGCCGCTGTGGTCATCGGCGGAGGCTCCCTCAGCGGAGGTGAGGGAAGTGCCGTGGGTTCAGTAGCCGGCGCCCTGATGATCGCCATTCTGAGAAATGGCTGCAATATACTCGGTGTGCCTACCTACGTTCAGGAAATCATTATCGGGCTTATCATTGTTGGCGCTGTGCTCGTGGACAATATCCGCCACCGAAAAAGTGAATAACACCCATTGGTTTTTAATCATTTGTTCAGTAAATCCGAACTTTATACCCTGATCTCCCTTCGCTTTTAACTTTTTCTCTATGAAACCCCTGATTCTGCTCCGGATTGCCGCGATTTCCCTTCTGATTTTGAGTGGATGTTCCCATCCATCTTCTTCTGAACAACAGCAGGGAACTCCTTTACCCGAAGACAAACTCTCCCGCTTTTCCCTGGGTGACCTGAGTGAGTTTAAGCCCACCGATTCCAACTGGCAGATTGCAGGAGATGTGTTTTCTCTCCCCGAAGAGGTGCACAGCATGGAAATAGAACCGGGGACGGGTATTCTGGTGAACAAAAATGATGAAACCCACAGAAAAAATATATTTACAGGTTTTGAGCACGAAGATATTGAGATCGAATGGGAGTTTATGATGCCCAAAGGCTCCAACTCTGGCGTGTATTTTCAGAGCAGATATGAAGTTCAGTTATTCGACAGTTGGAAGAAAGTGGAGGTAAAACATTCAGACTGCGGGGGAATATATGAGCGATGGGACGAAACCCGTCCTGAAGGAGAAAAAGGATATGAAGGAAAATCGCCCGCCGTAAATGCCGCACTTGCCCCCGGTCTGTGGCAGCGGATGCGGGTAATCTTCCGAGCGCCCCGCTTTGATGAGAAAGGCAGAAAAACCGAAAACGCAAGGTTTGTCGAAGTGATTATGAATGGTATCACTATCCATGAAGATGTGGAAGTAACCGGCCCCACAAGGGCTGCGGCTTTTGCAGACGAACGCCCTGCCGGCCCGATCATGATTCAGGGAGATCATGGCCCTGTGGCCTTCCGCAATATCCGTTACCGACTGTTTAGCAGAGAAAACCTCTCCATGGACAAAATCCAGTACCGCTACTTCCATGGAAGATGGGACGTGATTCCCCCTTTCGATTCGCTCGAAGCCAGAGCCGAAGGCCAGACGAGATTTTTTGACCTCGATAAAATCAAAACCAGAGAAAACAATTACGGCATTCGTTTTCAGGGTTCTCTTCCCATCGTTAAGGAAGGCGAATACGCATTTACCATTGTCTCAGACGATGGATCCAGACTTGTGATAGATGGCCAGATGATCGCCGACAACGACGGCCTCCACGGAGAAGAAGCCCGCACAGGAAAGATTTTCCTTTCGGAAGGCTCACATGAGCTTACGCTCGATTATTTTCAGGCAACCGGCGGCGCATTTCTTCAGGTATTTGCAGAAGGGCCGGGCATCCCCTACTCGCCTTTTCATTCACCGCCTTCGCTGTTGAAACAGGGCGTAACCCGTTCGGTTTTACCGCTTTCTCCCCGCGATGAACCCGAACTGCTGAGAAGTTTTTCGATGTTTGGAAATGAAAAACGTACCCATGTGATGAATGTTGGCAATCCGGAGGGCATGCATTATGCCTATGACCTCAGCCAGGGCACGCTGCTGAAAGTCTGGCGAGGTGCTTTTCTAAATGTAGCGCCCATGTGGGAAGGCAGGGGCGAAACGCAGCTCTCAATCCCGATGGGTACGGCGGTGGAAATCTGCGGTACGCCTGCACTCATAAAAATGGACAACCCGACACAGGCCTGGCCGGACACCCTTCCGCCGCAGGCGGGTTTTTACCCGAGAGGATATACGCTTGACAATCAGGGTTATCCCAGTTTTTCGTATTCTGCCTGGGAGACCTCCGTTTCTGATAAAATCATTCCTGACACAGAAAAGGGAACGCTCAAAAGGACAATTGTTATTGAAGCAAATGTACCCCTAAAGACACGCTGGGTATTGCTTGCACGCGGCGAAAAAATCAAAGCCTTATCTCCGCATACCTACAATGTCGGAGGAAAGTATTACCTACACTACCAGCCCTCTCCGGATCAGGCGCCTGTGATCAGACAGAGCCAGGGAATGGAAGAGTTGATTGTACCGGTACTCAGAAAAGGACGCATAGAAACTGTCAGCTATGAACTGGAATGGTAAAATCCCATTATTCACAAAAAAGAAAAACATGAAGCCCTTATTTCTCTTTACCGTCGCGATATGCATGATCAGCGGCTTAGTCGCACAATCCAATCCCAGAGAGGCAGAGTTTTATAAAATAGAAACCCTCCCCATTCCATCCGATATTGTACTGGAAGTAGGCGGAATGACCTTCAACGACAGGGATCAACTGGCGGTATGTACCCGCAGAGGAGAAGTCTGGCAAATAGAAAGTCCCTATGCAGGCTCCCCCCGCTTTCAGCGTTATGCTCACGGGCTTCATGAGCCGCTGGGCATTGCCTGGACACAGGGGCAGTACTATGTAACTCAGCGGGGAGAACTTACAAGACTGAAAGACCTCAACAATGATAACAAAGCCGATCGGTATGAGACCGTATATAGTTGGCCGTTGAGCGGCAATTACCACGAATACTCCTACGGACCACTGATTATGCCTGGTGGTGATATGATCCTGACGCTCAATCTGGGCTGGGCGGGCAAAGGCGTAAGCTGGGCACCGTGGCGGGGGTGGATGATCCAGGTAAACCGCCACGGAGAGATGACGCCTATCGCCACCGGATTTCGCTCGCCCGCAGGGTTTGGGTTCAATAAAGAAGGTGCAATTTTCTATGCCGAAAACCAGGGAGACTGGGTAGGTTCGGGTCGAATTACCCATGTCGAACCGGGCGACTTTGTAGGAAATCCGGGCGGATTAAAATGGGCATCTGATCCGGCTTCTCCGGTAAAAGTCAGGGAAGAAAATGTACCTGACGGTCAGGGTACCTTGTACGAAGCTGCCCAGAAAGTGCCGGGTATAAAAGCGCCAGCCGTATGGTTTCCCCATACCCTGATGGGGATTTCAACTTCTGATATCAAAACCATCCCGGATGGTAACGCCTTCGGGCCATTTGAAGGTCAGATGCTCGTAGGAGATCAGGGGCATAGCAAGGTCATGCGCGTTCAGTTGGAATACATTGACGGGGTGTGGCAGGGGATCTGTTTTCCCTTCCTCGAAGGATTTTCATCGGGGGTACTTCGACTTTTGTGGGGCAAAAACGGCACCCTGTTTGTGGGCATGACCAGCCGGGGATGGGCCGCAACCGGGGAAGAAGATTTTGGCATTCAAAGGGTAAAATGGACAGGGAAGATGCCATTTGAGATGAAAGCAGTATATGCCAAACCCGATGGGTTTGAAATCGAATTTACCCGGCCGGCGGATGCGCAAACCGCCTCCGATCCCCGGTCTTATAACTTAACCAGCTTCACCTACAACTACCATCATATCTACGGAAGTCCGGTGATCGACCAGCAGCCCTGCGAAGTGGTGAGGGTAGAACTTTCGCCCGACAGAACCCGCGCAAGGTTATATGTAGCAGGCATTCGAAAGGGTTATGTTCACGAGATCAAAGCAGAAGGGGTACAAGCAAACGGACAGCCACTCCTGCATCATGTGGGCTACTATACACTCAACCGCATACCCCAGGGAACCAAAATGCAAATGGATCACAGCACCCATCAGACAGAAGTCGCCACAGCAGATGTAAGCTATGATCCCGCGAAGTATTTTCCCGCTATGCCCGCAGACTGGGGAGGAAAGGCCGATCAGACCGTAGTAATCGGAACCCTGCCGGGCCTGAAATTTGACAATACAGAAATAGCCGTGCGGGCCGGAACAAAAATCAGGCTGGAGTTTAATAACCCCGACGATATGCAGCACAATCTCGTCATTGGCAAACCCGGCTCTGTGGAAATCATTACCCAGCTTAGCCTCAAACTTGGGTTGACGGGAAGTAACAAAGGATATATTCCGGAGACAGACCAGATTCTGGTTCATACCAGCCTACTGCAGCCCCATTCTTCCGAAACCATTTACTTCCGGGCGCCAGCCAAACCCGGAGTATATGATTTTTTGTGTACCTATCCCGGGCATGCCTTTGTTATGAGAGGAAAGCTGAAAGTCAACTGACATTAAAGGCAAAATTAGCTTCGCTTAAACCTTTTTTTAGTTAGGTGGTTTAAGAAATCAGTTGTATCATAAAAAATCAGATACAACTGATTAAATATTTTTGCATTTTTGTGGATTGATTTTCCCAAAGGCTATGAGGAAGTTACCTTTATTTGCTGATTTCCAATCAATTTTGCCCTACGCCACTATCAGGGCAAGAAGTCTCCATAGCAAGCTTCATAAGCGGCAAAACACCTCCATTCATACGATTTTCTTCTGATTTTTTCCATGATTTTTTAAGCAGGCAACCTCTGTTGCCCGGCTTTTCGTTCTTGGATGAATAAATTTTCGCTGTGCGTATCCACTCCGGAAAGGAAGATACAGATGCACTTTTCGTTCTTTGTTTCTTGTGTTAATTAACCTAAATTCTTTTTAAGCTTTACTACATGAAAAGACTATTTCTCTTAGTCGTAATGTGTACAATGTCGCTGAGCTTCATGTTCGCGCAGCGTACAGTCTCAGGTACGGTGACAGACGAGACCACCCAGCAGCCGCTTGAAGGCGTGGCCGTTCTGGCAAAAGGCACCAGTATCGGAGTGTTCACGGATGCCTCAGGAAAATATAGCCTGGTAGTCCCCCAGGATGCATCCACCCTGGTTTTTAGCCTGATCAGCCACGCTCGTCAGGAAATCGAAATCGGCGGAAAAAGCACGATTGACGTCGTAATGTCCGTTTCGGCGCTTCAGGTCGATGAGGTTGTCGTCATCGGTTATGGTTCTCTCCAGCGCAAAAGCGTTACCGGAGCACTTTCCTCGGTAAAAGGCGAAGATATCTCTTCCTTCCCGGCTCCGAGTTTTGACCAGATGCTGGCCGGACGCGCAGCAGGTCTTCAGGTTACTACCAATAGCGGTGTACTGGGTGAAGCACCCCGTATTCGTATCCGTGGTACCAATACAATCTCCTCTGGTGCTGACCCGCTCATCGTTATTGACAACGTACCCGTTGTAACCGGCGACCAGAGTGGCGTAACTGCCCAGAACGTACTGGCCGACATTAACCCCAACGACATTGAGTCTGTAGAAGTGCTGAAAGATGGTTCTGCTACTGCTATCTTCGGTTCACGCGCAGCCAACGGAGTTATCCTCATCACCACCAAACGCGGTAAACTTGGCGAAGGCGCAAGAGTAAGCTACGATGCCAATATCGGTGTAAACACTGCTGCTACCCGCCTTGACCTTCTCAACGCCACGGAGTTTATCGAAATTGCCAACGAAAAATTCAGAAACGGAGGCCAGCCTGACCAGGCTTTCCCCGGCCCCGGAAACGTCGATACCGACTGGCAGTCGCTGATTTTCCGCAATGGTATTACCCAAAACCACAACCTGTCCATCAGTGGCGGTTCTGATCGTACTTCCTATTTCTTCTCCACCGGATTTTCTGATCAGCAGGGTGCACTGATTGCCAACAACCTCAAGCGTTATGCTTTCCGCGGCAATGTGGATCACACCCTCAACCGTGCGATCAAAGTAGGTACCAGCCTCAGCCTTACCCGCAGTATTACCGAAGGTCTCAATACAGGTAGCAACGCCCTCTCCGGTAACCTCGTGGGCGCTGCGCGTCTGCTCCCCAACGTACGGGCTTTTGATCCTGAAAATACTGCTTTCGACGGTTATAATATCACCCCCGACGGGGCAGCTCTGGGCCAGGACAACAACCTTCGCCCGGTTGACAACAACTTCACCAATCAGGCTTTTGTACTTGCCAATAACCAACTCCGCGCTGCCAACCTTCGCGTACTGGGCAACGGATACGGCGAACTGAAAATCATCGACGGGCTGAAGCTCCGCACACAGATCGGTGTGGACATGCTCAACAGCGAAAGCTTTCTGAGCTACGATCCCCGTCATGGCGATGGCCGCGGTGCCAATGGTCTGCTGATTCAGCAATTTGTATTCGTCTCCCTCTGGAACTGGCAGAATACCCTCAACTACAACAAAATTTTTGCTGATGCACATGATGTAAATTTTGTTGCAGGTTATGAAGCACAAAAGCGTCTTGATCGCGACTTTGACGCACAGGGAAGTGATTTCTCCGACCTGTTTTTCCTTCAGAATAACCTGATCGACGGTTCCTACGCCAACCAGTTTTCTGGTGGTGGTGCTACACACAACGGTTTTGACTCCTATTTTGCCCGTCTCAACTACGGATACAAAGGCAAATATCTCATTGGCGCATCTCTCCGCAACGACGGTATTTCTTCTCTGGCAGAGCCCAACCGCCGCGCGACCTTCTTCGGAGCATCAGCCGGATACCGGATTTCAGAAGAAAGTTTCTTCCAGAACTCTGCACTCTCCAATATTTTCTCCGAAATGAAAATCCGTGGTAGCTACGCTCAGGTAGGTAATACTGATATTGGTAACTTCCCTTACGTAGGTTCATTCGGCGCTTCTCAGTACGGCGACCTCACTGGTATTGCCTTCAACCAGGCTGGAAACCCCGACCTTCAGTGGGAATCTGCTACCAATATCAACGTAGGGCTTGACCTCGGTTTCCTTGACGGCCGCCTTGGTGTATCTGTCAACTGGTTTAACAACAACGTCGATAACCTCGTACTGGCAAGACCTACTCCGCCTTCCGCAGGGGTTCCAGGAAACAGTATCAACCAAAACGTAGGTGCAATCAAAAACACCGGCGTGGAAGTTGAAGTTAACGCACTGACTGTTACAAAAGGAGGATTTTCATGGACAACCGCGTTCAACTTCTCCTACATCCAAAATGAAATTCTTGCCCTCAACAATGACGAGGACATCATTTTCACCTACCATATCAACCGTGTCAATGAGTCAATTGGTACTTTCTACGGCTTTGAATGGTATGGCGTAAACCAAGCTAATGGTAACCCCATCTGGGTAAAAGCAGACGGAAGCCTGGTTCAGTACAATGTCACAACCGGCCAGTACCGTGCATATTCTGAAGAAAATCCTGGAGATGTGTCAACCGCTGCTACCCTCAGCGCAGCAACTGACCGCAAGCTTCTGGGCAACTCCAACCCGCTCTGGCAGGGTGGATGGAACAACACCTTCAGCTACAAAGGTCTGAGCCTTCAGGTATTTTTCCGCTACCTCGGTGGAAACTACATCATGAACGTTACCCGTCAGGCTACACTGCTCAATATGGGCTTCCAGAACAATGGCCGCGAAATCCTCGAGCGCTGGACCGCTGCTGGTCAGGAAACCAATGTACCGCTTCTTTATGCCGGCCGCGAAGCCGCCATCAACAATACCGGTGCTGCTGACAGCCGTTTCATCGAAAAAGGCGACTTTGTACGTCTCCAGAACGCTACCCTCTCTTATGAGCTGCCCAAATCTCTTCTGGGCAACATTCCTTCTACCGGTATCCGTTCTGCCAGAATCTTTGTACAGGGCCAAAACCTGCTCACCTTTACCGGTTATTCCGGACTTGATCCAGAGTTGAACTCTGTGATCGGCACCAACAGCCAGTTTGGTCTCGACAACAACACCAACCCGCTGGTAAGAACGATTTCCGGCGGTATCAATCTGGGTTTCTAAAACAAACCATTTAACAAAAAAACAATGAATAACCGAATCAATAAATTTTCCCTTCGCAGGCTGAGCATGGTGGGAGCCGTTTTGTTCTTCCTGACCTCCTGCCAGGTGACCGACCTTGAGCCGCTGGCCTTTTTCAGCGAAACTACCGCTTTCAGTACCGCCGACCGCGCCGAACTGGCCGCCATTGGTATGTACAATGCGGCGCAAAGTGGAACGTATGCCGGTGGGCAGGTGAGAGGATATCCTTTTGGAGCTGCCAACGTTGAGCAGAGTGAAATGCGCGGTGAAGACATGGTAAATCAGGCGCTGTTTTACCAGATCACCTATGAAGCTACTTATACCCCTTTCTCTGCCAACAACGTCTGGATGTGGAATACCCTTTTCACCCTGATCAATCAGGCCAACATTGTCATTGAAGGAGCGAAAGGAGCACAAACCGAAGGACTTCTTCCCGCTGATGTAGCCAGTGCCTACGAAGGTGAAGGCCGTTTTATGCGTGCGATGGCTTACCATGAACTGCTGATTCACTTTGCCAGACCGTATCTCGAAAACAACGGAACCAGCCCCGGTGTGCCTATCCGCAGTTCGGCGATCAACTCTGCATCCAAAGTAGAGGAAGCCATCGCGCAAGGCCGCAACAGCGTAGCTGAGGTATATGACTTTATCCTCGCCGACCTGGATTTCTGCGAATCTGCACTTCCCGCAACCCGCAGCGGAATCGAAAAATCTGTACGTGCGACCAAAGGCGCTGCCATTGCCCTTAAAACCCGTGTAAAACTGCACAAAGGCGACTGGGCAGGTGTTATTTCCGAAGGAAATAAAATTATTTCATCAAGTGCTCCTTTTACCAGCCCTATTGGCGATTATGCACTCGATGGAAGCCTCACAGGTCTTTACAGCAATACCTCTGCTGAAGCTGTGTTCTATATCGACAATGCTACCACTGACAACCCCGGTGTAAACGGCGCACTGCCTGCCATGCTGGGTAACCCTTCACAGGGCGGTCGTGGCCTGGTGCTTATCAGCCCTCAGTTTTACAACAACCCGCTGTGGCTTGACAATGACCTTCGTCGCGGACTGCTCTCCAACAACGGACGCAGCTATTTTACCGATAAATACACCGATAAAGTAGGCCGTTCGGACTCAAACCCGATCCTCCGCTACGCAGAAGTACTGCTCAACGTAGCTGAAGCTGAAGCCCGTAGCAACGCATCGCCTTCTACCCGCGCCCTGGATCTGCTCAATGCAGTACGCAACCGCGCAGTTACCGAAACCGCTGATCAGTTTACTGAGAGTAGCTTTACTACTGCCAACGAGTTGATTGCTGCGATCCTGATGGAGCGCCGGATCGAACTGCTTGCCGAAGGCAAACGCTGGGGAGATATTCACCGTCTGGCCAATGACGCCAATTTCTCCACCAACGGTATTCCTTCCAAAATCCGCTTTGCTGACTTTGCATTTACCGATTATGACCTCGTCAACCGCCCGGCTGTAAACAATAGCGTCGCTACCATTCCTTATAGCGACTTCCGTTTCCTCTGGCCGATTCCGGCTGACGAACTCGCACAAAACCCCACACTGGCTCAACAACAAAACCCAGGGTACTAGTTTTGGCGTTAATTATTTTTTTTATCTGGGGCTCCTTGCGGGCCCCTTTTTTTTTAAATTCATATTTGCCCCACTTTTATCGTCTTTAGGGAAAATACTCCTATGAAAAAGCTATACATCCTTTTCGTCTCTTCCCTGTTAATTTCGACCATCCAGAGCCAGAACTGCGGCCCGGGGCCGTATCGGTTCCCTCATTTCAGCGGGTCGGTCATCGATACCAATGTAGTTTACGGCACTGCGCCCAATTTTGGGCAGGTGCCGGTTGATCTGAAAATGGATGTTTTTACCCCGGTCGGCGATACCAGCACCTCACGCCCTCTGATCGTATGGATTCATGGCGGCGGGTTTACCGGAGGCAGTAAAACTGACTTGTGGCAGATTTGCGACAGTTTTACCCGCAGAGGGTACGTCACGGCGTCAATCTCCTACCGACTGGGTTTTTACAGGCAGTTTGACCCCATACTGGGAGAATTTCAGTACCCCTATAGTCATGACGAGGCAGAAGTCACCCGGGCCATGTACCGGGCCATGCAGGACGCCAAAGGCGCCATCAGATACCTTCGCGGCCATGCCGCTCAATATGGCATCGACACCACCAGTGTGTATGTCGGCGGAGAAAGTGCTGGCGGATTTACTTCACTTCACACCGCCTTTCTGGATAAGTCCACAGAAAAACCCGTAGAGACGGACAGTATCCTTCCGGTCAAACGGTCGGATTTGTTTGGCAACCTTTTGTTTCAGGCCAGCAGGCCCGATCTGGGTTCGGTAGAAGGCACACTCAATCTCAACGGTACAAGTGCAAAAGTATCCGGAATCATCAACATCTATGGCGCGATCGGAGATACCCTGTTTATCGAATCAGCCGGCGATCCGGCACTTTTCCAATACCAGATCCTTGAAGACCCTATTGTTTATTGTGGCACTGCCAAAACCTACTATCAGGCACCGGGCCTGATTTTCCCATTTACCCCCGCAAGAGCACCCCTGGTTCACGGCCCATGCCGTATCCGCGACAGGGTGGCAAGTCTGGGATATTCCGATGACAGGCATAAAACTTATCTGCGCACGCCCGACCTGTTTGCCAATCCACCCATAACCCCCCATAATTTCAGCGGAGAAAAAGCCTTTCTGGTAGATACCCTGGCTGCCTTCCTCGACAAATTGTATTGTATCAAAAACCAGACAACAGCAGTTTTGCCCGGGCAAAAGATGGAAGTTTTGGTTTTTCCCAATCCGGCGCAGGATTTTGTGCAGATTCAGATAGAAAATTATTCAAAGCCATATTTTTCGGCTGAGATAACCGATATGGCGGGAAAGATATGGTTTTCAGGAGAAGCTAGAAAGGGATACGCAGATTTCCGTGAGACATTTGCCTGCCGATTTATCTGCTAGGATACAGACCAATGACCAGTATCGCACAATAAAACTGAGTATTCAATAAATCAGAATACGTACCGGATCGTCAGTGCGCCCGTATTGACCAGCCCATTGTACCCGATAATATTGACCAGCGGCTTGTAATCTATGCTGATACAGAATGGAATTTCTTTTATGGTGTATTCCAGTCCGATGATTCCACTTACTCCTGCGACCATTTCGCTGTTGTCGGAAAAAATCGGGCGATTGTCGTTTTCCCTTTGCCAGAAACCGATATGACCGCCGAGGCCGTAATACCACTGAAGTTCGCTGATGTCAAAAGCGGTGGTATGCCTTTCAAACAGGAGGGTGGTTCCAACAGCTTTGCGACGCAGTTCGATGATACCTTCGACTGCGACCTGATTGCTGACAAAATGTTTAATAGAGATTTCGGCATCACTCCAGAGGCGGATTCCGACGCCGGTTTTATAGTTTTGTCCATGTACCTTAGTGATCGATACACTGAAAACAAGAAGGATTAACGCAAAATATACTTTCATTTAAAACAGGATTAAGCTTTGATGCATAAATGGAGGAACCTGTCTTAAAAACTGGAATAACTGTGCAAATAAACAAAAAAGTATTCAATTTTCTTCGCGGGAATCCATCATTCCTTTCCAGAAAAGAATACCACCCATAGCGACAACGGCAAATGGGAAAAAAATCATATTCTCAGGCAGCCCATCGAGATTGGCAAAAGAGGAGAGAATGCCCGCCATGCCGATCACACCGCCTGCAAGCATACTCTGCTCCCCCGGGCGGTTATCGGCAGGTGTATCTGTGGAGGTGCGGTCATCCATTTCCAGTATCAGATCTGCTCTTTCAAAATCATCGCGGTGTACCAGTAATTGAATTCCGCCTGAGATGCTACCCATTTCAGTTTCATTGTATATAGGTTCAGAAAAATCAATAACACAGCGTACACCTTCAGCCTTTAAGAGGGAAGCGTGTTGATTGGCCTTTTGGATCTGGTTGTACAATGCCAATATGACCATAGGTTGCCTCATAATTCCTCGGTTTTCATTTTCGGAGAAGTTACAAAAAAATCAGGAATTAAACAGTATAAAACCGGAAATCAGCGTGAGAAGTATAGTAAGCAGAGAAAGTTTAAAAAGTAGCTCCGGCCTGTCCTGAATCGTAACGCCAGCCATACTCACCAACAGCAAAATGATCAGAAAAAAAGAGAAGACATTGTAAATACCGTAGTGAGGATAAAACCCCGACACCTGAATCATGGTTTCGGGCGAATATCTGCCGGAGCGGAGCTGAACCGCGATATTGGGTTCCTGCCCGGGAAATTCCCAGATATAGAGATGCGTTACCACATGAAAGATGGGGGTCTTCCTTGTGCTGATAAAATCGCCTTTGCCGACCTGATCAAAATGTTTGTAATCGAGAATAAACGAAAGCGTTTGCGTGCGAATCATGCCGCTGAGTTCGCCTCCGGCCCCCTGAGTAATGGACAGATTTTCAATGGGCTCGATAGAAGAATAACCCGCCAGAAAATAATCGGCGATCAGAGTAAATGAGAGAAGCAGCCCTATCCATGAAAACAAGCGGGCAAACGCGCTGTAGCGTCCAAACTCCTCCTTCCGGCTGGGCCTCCGGGGAGCCTGATAGGTAGAAGAATTGTAAGGAGACGTGTAAGGAGAAGTGTAGGTATATTCTTTCCTTACCTGTTCGCTATATTTGATAAAACGCTCATATTCATATCTGCCATCGTATTGTTTGCGGCGAATAGGATCGCTGAGGGTCTGATAGGCCTCATTAATGGCGAGAAATTTCTCATGAGAATCAGGATTATCGTTGCTGTCGGGGTGATAAAGCATGGCAAGACTCCGGAAGGATCGTTTAATATCCTTGTCCGAAGCATCTTTACTCACACCCAGAATCTCATAATAATCCTTATACATGCTGTAAGGTTAACGCTAATTATGCAGAATGTTACAATTACCTGGTCAAAAGAAATACCACAGTTGTATCAGTATGCGATTTTTTTTGGTCAAATGCTCAAAACCTGTGGCAGACCGTCGGTCATGTCTGCATGATAATCCCCAGCAGCACCGTAGCAAGTGCCACGGTAGCCGTGCCCAGGTAGGCGCTAAACTCCGGGTTCTTCCTGTAAAACAATGTAACCACACACATCAGGGTAAGCCCAAACAGCAATAATACATTCATGTCGTCAAACCGCCCGCCATAGGTATTAAACTGTCGTGGTCCTTTGGCAGAATGAAAAATTACCTTTACCGGAACCTTTCCCAGCGGTGTTTTCACGACTTCGACCTTTCCCCCGTCGGGGATCATTGCAGCATTTTCACGAAGCAACCCGAAACGGCTTCTGTTGGTAAGCATACGAATGACACCTGGTTCAGAAAACGACCAGGCTACTTCATAGCGGGACATAACGGTTTCCTCCGGCTGGTTTTTGGCGAGATAAAAATCGGCGATCATCACCGTGCAGAAAACCAACAAAACTCCGGCCACGACACGTACCCACCGGGAATATATGAGGTAGCCCAGAATTTCCCCCTGCTTCCGGCTGATGACTGTTTTTTTGTATTCATCGCTAAAAATATCCTGAGAAACCGTAGCGGTAGCCGCTCCTTCGCGGTTGAGGTCGTTGTAAACCGGCCCGGCATAGGCGGCCCCCCGGTACCGAACCCTCGGGGTATATCGCCCCCGGCCATAACGTGCAGCCCTTTTGTGCCGGGTCATCTCAAAACTGGTAACTGCCGGCGCTTTCTTCGGTGCGACTTTAGCCAGATAGCGATGGTTGTATTTCCGTCGCTCTTCAGGGTCAGAAAGCACATGGTAAGCCTCGTTGATATCAATAAATCGCTGGTGTGCATCCTCACCCGGATTGCTGTCGGGGTGATACAACATGGCCAGTTTGCGGTAGGCCTCTTTGATCTCCGATTCCTTCGCTTTCTGGCTTACGCCAAGAATTTGATAATAATCTTTAAACATCAGGTTTTCAGGGATAAATGACCGGACAGAACCTCTCTGTATAAAGATAGAAAATCTTTAAAATTTCACACAGTTTTCCGATAATTCCATACCGCAAGGGTGTTGATCAGGATCGCATACCCCACCAGTATCCATATCTGCCGGGCAATGTCGTGAAGCCCCGCACCTTTGAGCATAACCATACGGATGGCTTCAATAAAATATCTTACAGGATTAAAATAGGTAAGTGTCTGTGCCCAGGCCGGCATATTTTCAATGGCCGTAAACATCCCGCTGAGGAAAATAAATATCACCATAAAAAACCATGCAATAAACATGGCCTGCTGCTGGGTTTCGGTAAAGGTAGAAATAAACAGCCCCAGCCCTAAAATCACCGTCATATACAAAGCGGTAAAAACAAACATTAGCGGAATACTGCCAAGAAAAGGTATATTGTACAGAATCTTTGCCACAATAAGGCCGATCCCAAACTCAAACAGCGCGATTACCAGAAAAGGCAATTGCTTTCCGATTACAAACTGATATTTTTTGATAGGCGTTACGTTGATCTGTTCAATGGTTCCCATTTCCTTTTCCCTTACGATATTCATGGAAGAAAGAAAACTGCCGATCATTGTTACCAGCAACGCCAGAATACCGGGAACCATAAAGGTTTTATAGTCCATTTTGGGGTTAAACCAATATTGTTCGTCCATCGAAATACTCACCTGCGCCATAGGGGCTCCGGATATAAGCACCGGCCCGTAAGTTTCTATCATTTCCCGGTTAAAATCGCGGATCACCTGGCCGGAATATGCGGCTGCCAGCCCGCCCTTTACCCCATCAATGGCATTGGCAATCAGTTGAATATGATCTACATTCTCCCGCATGAGGTTTTCCTCAAACCCTTTGGGTATTTCCATGATAATATCTGCCCTGTCTTCTTCTATCATCCCTGAGGCTTCCGCTTCCGAATCAGCAGTTCCCACCAGACGGAAGTAAGCAGAACCTTCAAATTTGCCGATTAATCGCTGTGAAAAGCTGCTGTGGTCATTGTCGATTACCACCAGTTTGAGGTTTTTCACCTCAAAATTGGCAGCATAGGCCAGTATCACAAGCTGAATGACCGGAGCCACAAAAATAATCGGCAGAATAGCCTTGTTCCGGAAAATTTGCCGGAACTCTTTATACAAAATGAATCCTATCGTACGCATAACTTTATATTTTGATAAAAAAATTATTCCCCCTGCCCTACTCCAGTCTGACTTTAAACTTTCGGGTGCTCACCAGCATAAAAAAGACCGTAAACCCTACCAGTATCACTGTCTCCTGCCACAACAAATCCAGCCCCAGACCTTTGAGCATAATTCCCTTTACGATCACCACAAACCAACGCGCAGGAATAATATTAGAAATCACCTGAAGGGGAATAGGCATATTTTCGATCGGAAACATAAAGCCCGACAGCAAAATGGTAGGCAACATCAATCCCATCAGGGAAAGCATCAACGCTACCTGCTGAGACTGGGCAACCGTAGAAATCAGAATGCCCAACGCAAGCGCAGAAAGGATAAAAAGAACGCTCTCCGAAAGTAGCAGTACCACACTTCCCTGAACCGGCACCCCAAACACAAATTTTCCCATCAGCAGGATCACAATTGCATTGATCAGGGACAACATCACATACGGCGTTACCTTTCCCAGAATAATCTGAAATGGCCGCATGGGCGAGGCCAATAACACTTCCATTGTCCCCATTTCCTTTTCCCGGGTAATAGAAATTGAGGTCATCATCGCCGATACCAGCATGAGAATAATTGCAATCAACCCTGGGACAAACAAAAACACCCCTTTCTGTTCCGGATTGTATCGCATCCGCGAATCGGGAACGATGGTAAGGGGTATGGATGAAATCGCATTCAACTCCCGCTGATAATCGAGAAAAATAGCCTGGGTGTAGGTAACCAGCGTGCTGGCGGTATTGGGATCAGTTGCATCCGCCAGAATCTGTACGGCAGCCTTTCCGTCTCTGATGAGCCGGGTGCCAAATCCGGGCTCAAATACGATGGCAAGTTTGATCCGGCCAGCCTGAAACGCCGGTTCAATTTCCTTCTCCGAATGAAGATCAGACTCCAGAATAAAATATCCCGAAGCCAGAATTTTGGAAATTGCCTCCCGGCTCACCTCATCTTTAGCGTGGTCGAGAATGGCAATTTTGGCCTCCTTTATCTCATTGGTTACGGCATAACCAAAAAGGAGAATCTGCACGACCGGCATGCCAAATAAAATCAGCAGGGTGCGCCTGTCGCGGAATATGTGGAAGAATTCCTTTCTGACAAATCCTATAAATCTTTTCATAATCAGAAGATTTGTAATCATTTAACAGCAGAAGGTCGTGCAAGCCTGACAAATACTTCGTCCATGCTATTGGCTGCAAATTGTTGTTTCAGTGCCTCCGGCGTTCCCATGGCATCTATTCTTCCGTCAACCATAATCGAAATGCGGTTGCAATACTCTGCTTCATCCATGTAGTGGGTTGTTACAAAAATGGTAACGCCATTGTCAGCAGCCTCATAAATCAGATCCCAGAACTGCCGCCGGGTGACTGGATCAACACCACCGGTGGGTTCATCGAGAAAAACAATCTGCGGCTCGTGGATGATCGCCGTAGAAAAAGCGATTTTTTGCTTCCATCCCAGCGGCAGGTCTCTGATCATGGTATCGCGCACCTCATTCAGCCCCAGTTTTTCCAGCATCTCGGCAGTTTTACTCCGAATGGTATTTCGGCTCAATCCATAAATACCGCCGTAGAATACGATGTTTTCCCCCACAGTCAGGTCTTCATACAGCGAAAATTTCTGACTCATATACCCGATATTGCGTTTGACCATTTCGGGTCTTTTGGCAATATCGTAGCCCGCAACCGTAGCCTGACCACCAGAGGGAGATAACAGCCCGCAAAGCATACGCATGGCAGTGGTTTTTCCGGCTCCGTTGGCGCCGAGGAAACCAAATATTTCGCCCTCCTCAACCGAAAACGATATGTGATCTACCGCAGTAAATGCGCCAAATGTGCGGGTGAGTTCTGTTGCAACTATTGATGCCATCATTAGTTCATTAAAGCCATAAAACAATCTTCAATCCCCGGCTTAATCGGCGAAATCCGAACGCCCGAATTGCCGCCAGCCTGCAGGTATTCTGCTAAGCCTGAAGGCTCAAAATCGCTTCTTTTGTCTGTATAATGGACACTTTCGCCAAAAGCAAACACAGATGCGGCCCATTCATACGCGCGCAAGTCTTTGAGCAGTTTCCAGGTCTGATCTGCCTTTACTGCGTAGAGGTCAGACTTAAATGATCCGACGATATTTTCGGGTGTGTCTATCTGTAAAATATTTCCGTTCTGAATCAGGGCTACCCTGTCGCACAGACTGGCTTCATCCATATAGGGAGTGGAAACCAGAATGGTGATGCCTCTGTCGCGAAGTTTGCGCAACATTTCCCAAAATTCGCGACGGGAGACAGCATCTACGCCGGTCGTCGGCTCATCGAGAAAAAGTACCTCCGGTGCGTGAATCAGCGCGCAGGAAAGAGCCAGCTTCTGCTTCATTCCGCCGGAAAGATTTCCGGCGCGGCGGTGCTTAAATGGCTCAATCTGACTGTAAATGTCTCTGATCAGATCGTAATTTTCTTCCAGCGTCGTACCAAAAATCGTGGCAAACAGATTGATATTCTCCAGTATCGTCAGGTCGTAGTACAGCGAAAATTTGCCGGGCATATATCCCATCTTTTTCCGGATTTCCCTGTACTGATTTACCACATCATACCCGAGGACTTCGGCATGTCCGTCTCCGGGTAATAGCAAAGTTGCCAGAATGCGTATCAGTGTAGTTTTTCCCGCCCCGTCAGGCCCGATCAGACCAAAGAGTTCGCCGGGCTCGACTTCCAGACTTACGGATTTGAGGGCTTGCACCTCCCCGTATGAACGGCTAAGTTGTTGTATGGAAATAGCTGCCATGCCCTATTGGTTACTTGCTACGCCTGTGGAAAAGTTCACCTCGCCCGGCATTCCGATTTTCAGGGTTCCATCATTGCTGACTTTCACCTTAGCCGCATAGACAAGTGTGGTACGCTCGGTTTTGGTCTGGATAGAACGGGGCGTAAATTCTGCTTTGGGGGAAACCCAGGTGACAGTGCCCTGAAACTGGTGATAGGTATGATCATCTGCATCGGCCAGCACTTCGACCTTCTGCCCTATTTTTACATCATCGAGCTGATCCCCCTGAATATACATCCGGAGTGTTAGTTCGTCCATATCTGCAATTTTATACAGCGGACGGCCAAAAGAGGTGATTTCACCCTGCGCTGCGTATTGTGCCAGCACTTGTCCTTCCTGCGGATTGCGGAGTATGCTCCGGGAAATCTGGTCATCGATCTGGGCGATCTGGGCCAGGAGGGGATCCACTTCGCTGGCAATTCCCTGATTCACGGTATTAAGGCTGGTGACATGGGCGATCATTTGTCTTTCGACCAGTTCCAGTTGTCCTTTGAGGTCGTCAAGCTGTTTTTGCGTCGCAGCGCCGTCGGCCAGAAGTTTTTCCACGCGGGTGATTTCGCGGCGAAGGTTGGCTTTCTGCTCTTCATATACATTGGTCTGGGGCTGGATCAACTGCTTTTTGCTCAGCACTGCCCGTACAGCGGCCCGGAGCTGCTGTTTGCGCAAATAAAGCTGGGTGGTGTCAATGTAACCAACCACAGCCCCGGCTTGCAGTATCTGCCCCTCCTCAATGGAAAGGCTTACAATGCGACCGCTGGCCTCAGCAGAAACCAAAACTTCTTCTGCTTCGAAGTTTCCATGCGCATCGGCAGTGTTGAGATCGCGGTTGCATGAAATAAATACAAAAGTGGATGCGATCAGGGGGAGAAATACATGTTGGATTTTCATATACAGAAATATTGAAATGCCGTGGATATTGAGTGGAATTAAAGGGCCCCGGTTTTGGTGAGGATATTCACTTTTGCGCGGGATAACTGAATGGTATGTGCTTCGAGGTTGAGTTTTGCCTCCGTGAGCGCGGTGACTTCCGAGAGATAATCAGCAGATGTGATGATCCCGTTGTCCAGTTGTGTATTTGCCTGAGCGACAATGGACTCCTGAAGAGAAATTATTTTCTGGTCTCTTTCGATCTGGGTTTCCAGACTGGAAATGGCTTCCTGGTCGCGTCGTATGGCTACCTGAATGTTTTGATCGAGTTGTTGCTTTCGCGTGTCAATCATCTGGGCTTTCACAGCGAGTATTTCCTTTTCCCTCCGGGTCTGGTTCCAGTCCCAGGGCGTCCAGGCAAATTTTACTCCTGCCTGAAAAAAGGGAGAAGGATCCGTTTTCAGAAAATTGAAGGGGTTGGGCTGCCCGATCCCCCCCGTAGCAAAAGCCGAAACCAGGGGCAGCGTGCGCGCCTGAAGGGCATTGGCACTTTGAGCGATTTGCTGTTTTTGAAGATCAAACAACTGATATTCAGGCCTTCCAGAGTAATTTATTGCCGAAGCTTCGCTGTAATCAGGGATTACAAATGTGGTTCCGGACAAATCTTCTTTACCGGTCCAGTCTTCGAGCATATGCAGTAGCGCTTTTTTATCGGCCAGAAGTTGGTCTCTTTTCTGCTCAAGCAGCAAAATCTGTTTGTCAAAGGCGTCGAGGTTGCTTTTTAAAACGACGCCGTTTCTGACACCTGATTCGAGCGAAATACGGCGGGTGGACAATTGTTCGAGCGCCTGATTGAGAATAGCGGTGTTTTTGTCCAGCAGCAGGATGGAGAAATACAGTTCGTTTACCACCTCTTTCACCCGGTTGATTTCGACATCGGTTTCCTGGGTTTGTACCTGGCGGGAAACTTCATTGATCTGTTTGCCGAGTTTTACCGCCCCCCCGTCAAAAAGGATTTGCGAAGCATTGAGGGCGGTATTAAACTGAAAGTGAGGAATTTCGGGGAAAACGGCAACGGGGCCGATTTCGGGAAAAGTAATCACATCCGACTGCCAGGTCGCCTGTCCGGCAAGGGTTATTTTGGGCAAAAAAACCGCTTCCAGGTTTTGGTTCTGCAGGTTGGTAGTTGTCGCAATCAGGCTTTTCTGTTGTTGTAGCGGGCTCAAAGCCATTGCCTCGCGCTGGCATTCTGCCAGCGAAAGAGTCTGGGCATTTGCCCATAGGGCAATCAGACTCAGGGGAAGGATTAAGACAATATTTTTCATAAATCGAAAGGGTTTATTGGGACGAATCCGCCCTGGAGACGGCGCGAATGAGAAAATCGGAGACCGATAGTTTCCGATTGGAAATAAAAGCCTGAAAGTCTTCTTCGGTCATGCCGAAAAGTCCTGTCAGAATCGGTTTCATCATAAAGGGAAAAACCGACACAGCGATAATATTCACGATCAGGTCACGGGGGTCAATAGGGTTGATTTTTCCTGCTTTTACCTCCTCCGCAATCTGTTCCCGCAGTTTTCCCAAAACCAGAGAAGGCTGAAGGGGATTATCCTGAATCATGCCTGAGACAAAACTCCCGGCATCGCGCTGGATAGAACTCATGACAAATAGCGGCAACTGCGGATTTTCGGTCAGAACTTCAATATAGGAAGTACTGATTTGAGAAATTTTTTCTTCTAAAGAGATGTCGCTGGCAACAATGGCAATGAGGCGGGGAAATATTTGCCCGAAAGCTTCCAGGAAAATCTTCTCAAATAATTTTTGTTTGGAGCGGAAATAATAATGCAACATGGCCTTATTAATTCCGGCTTCCTGCGCAATTTCTTCCATTCTGGCACCTGCAAGCCCTTTTTCATAAAAAACTTTCCTTGCAGCGTCCAGGATTCTTTTCTCTGTACTATCGTCTTTTTTCATTTTCAACTAACCAGTTGGTTAAACTATACTACCAAACTAACCATTTGGTTTTTTATTTCCAAAAAAAAATTTTGAGCGGGTACGGTATTTGTTTGGTTAGTTGTGGCGATATTTGCGTTACAACGGAGGATAAAAACATCAGATATGGACGGAGCTCCCAAAAAACAAACCATTGATATCGAAAAAATTGCGGAAAAAGAGATTTCTGCTTCCCTGAAAAATAGTAGTAAAAAATTGAATCTGAATCCTTCATTCAAGCTTCCCCGCACCTTTTTTCTTGGCGTTGTGGGACTAATACTGGTAGCGGGTCTCGCATTTCTGGTGTTTGTCTCCACCGACCTTCCCCCCATGGATCTGATAGAAAACCCGGATTCAGACCTTTCTACCCAGCTTATTTCTGCAGATAATGTAGTGCTGGAAAAATATTATTCCAGAGAAAATCGTGTGAATGTCAAACTCAATCAGGTTTCTGAGCACGTGGTCAATGCGCTTATTGCAACAGAAGACGTACGGTTTTACGGCCATTCAGGAATAGACCCCAAATCCTTTTTTACGATTATTGCCGAATATATACGCAGCCAGGAGTTTCGGGGAGGAAGTACCATTACCATGCAGCTTTCGCGCAACCTTTACGACGAGGTGGGGCGGCAAAGTACCCTCATCCGCAAAATAAAGGAATACCTCGTGTCTGGCTATATTGAGCGCAGGTTTACCAAACAGGAAATCATGGAGGCCTATCTCAATACCGTCAATATTTATGGCAACTCTTACGGAATTGAAACCACCGCCAACCGCCTGTTTGACAAATCTGCTAAAGACCTGACCATCGAAGAGTCAGCCATGATCGTAGGCATGCTCAAAGGCCAGGGCGTTTACAATCCGTTTCGATACGCCGAAAGAACCCAGGCCCGCCGCAATACCATCATCGATCAGATGGTCAAGTACGATTTTATTGACCCGAAAGTCCTCAATGTTGACAGCATAAAGGCTATTCCTATTCAGTCAGCCCTTACCGATCAGGAACAAACGCACATTAAAGGTCTCGCGCCCTACTTTAGAGAATATGTGCGGGAAGAACTCACCAAATGGTGTGAAAAAAATAAAAAAGCCGACGGCACCAATTACAATATTTATACCGACGGACTCAGGGTTTATACGACCATCGATTCGCGGATGCAGGCCCATGCGGAGAATGCAGTAAGAGAACACATGACCACGCTCCAGCAGGATTTTGACAAAGTTGAAAACCGCGGATTAAAACAACTGGAAAAAGATCCGTCCATTCTTATCGACCTCAAAAGGAAATCGCAGCGCTATATTATCGCCAAAAAAGCAGGCAAATCGGATACAGAAATTGAAGTTGAATTCCGCCAGAAAGTACCGATGACGGTTTTCTCCTGGGATGGCCCTGTCGATACGGTCATGTCGCCGCTCGATTCGCTGAAATATTACGCACGTATCTTAGAAACAGGAATGATTTCGATTGACCCTACCAACGGGCACGTCAAAGCGTGGGTAGGCGGTATTGATTTCAAATACTTCAAATATGACCACGTTGCCAAAGGCAAACGCCAGGTAGGTTCTACATTCAAACCTTTTGTTTACGGCGCTGCCGTGCGTTCGGGGTTTAAACCCTGCGATATAGAACTCAACCAGCCGGTGGTTTTTGACAACCCCGGAGGCAATCGCTGGGTACCCAAAAACTCAGATGGCAGCATTGGCGGCAAGATGACCCTTAAATACGCGCTGGCAAACTCTGTAAACCTCGTTACAGCCCGCCTGATGAAAAAACTAGGGCCGCACGAAGTAGCCAGCTTTGCCCACAGCATGGGTATATCTACCGAACTGGATGAGGTTCCTGCGCTCTGTCTCGGCACTACCGACCTGAGTGTAATGGAACTCACCCACGCTTACAGCACCTTTGCTAATGCCGGAAACCGGATCGAACCGATATTTATCACCCGCATTGAAGATCGCTCTGGCAATGTGCTTGCCAGCTTTGAACCCGAACCCAAAAATGTGCTGAATGAAAAATACGCCTATCTGATCATTGAACTGCTCAAAGGGGTCGTAGATCAGGGAACGGCGCAAAGGCTGCGCTTCCGGTACGATTTCAAGAATGAAATCGGAGGCAAAACCGGAACTACCCAAAACCAGTCCGACGGCTGGTTTATCGGTGTAACGCCGAATCTGGTAACGGGGGTATGGGTAGGAGCCGCCGACAGAAGGATGCGATTCCGATCTATCAAATACGGACAGGGAGCCAACATGGCACTACCGATATGGGGGCTCTATATGAAAAGTGTTTACGGCGACTCCCGGATTCAACTGCCGATGGAGCGCTTCAAAAAACCGGAAGGAGTAGATATTTCGCTCAATTGCAGACCGGTAGCCGATGATTCCGAAGAAACTCCCGGGAAACCAACTACCCCCGGCACAGATGATTTTGGAGATTTTGATTAATCGCCCCGCAGTTTGTCAAGCAAATCGCTGATTTGCAATGCTTCTTCATCGGTCACTGAAGCAAAAGCCCGGTCCATTTCCTGAGTCCGGTCGTCAATAGATGTCAAAAGTGCCAGGCCATTGTCATTGATATGTACATCTACCAGTCGCTTGTCTGACTGACAGGTGGTCCGGATCACCAGATCTTTTTTGACCAGCCGGTCAACAATACGGGAAACGTCAGACATACGATCGAGCATACGATCTCTGATCACACAGGTGGAAACCGGCTGGGGATGCTGGCCTCTGAGAATGCGCAACACATTGTACTGCTGCGGGGTAATCCCATAAGGTTTGAATACGTTTTTCTGTAAGTCCAGCAGCCAGTTTTGAGTGAAAAGAATGTTCACCAGCATTTTTTGCTTGGCACTGCGAAAAGGGGTCTTTTGTTTAATTGCATCTTCTAACTTCATCCTGAAACGAAATTTTCCCCTCCCGCCAATGGCAGGAGGGGGTATTCTAAAATTCAACCATGAATATAGCCACTATTTTGCAGCAACAAGCTCAATATTACAATTTATTTGTACTTCTTCGCCAACTACCAGGCCTCCGGCTTCCAGCGCCATATTCCATTTCAGCCCATAATCAAAACGATTGACCGCGCCTGAAAGCTTAAATCCGCTGCGCTCATTTCCCCAGGGATCTTTGACCGTACCTTTGTTTACCACATCCAGTACAACTTCTTTGGTAACCCCGTGCATCGTAAGGTCTCCTGTAAGTTTATATTTGCCATTGCCGTCGGAGGTGAAAGACTTACTTTTGAAAGAAATCTCAGGGTAATTGGCCGCATCAAAAAAATCAGCCGACTGGAGGTGCTGATCGCGCTGCGTATTGTCGGTATTTACTGAGGCAACTTTTGCAGAAAAAGAAATCTCAGCATTTTCAAAACCCTCGCCTTTGGTAACGGCAGAGGCAGTAAAATCTTTAAAAGAACCATCCACCTCGGAAATCACCATGTGGGTAACCGTAAAATTGATGTTGGAGTGTGAACCATCCGCATTCCATGTTTTTTGTGCTAATCCAGCATTCAGCCCCCAAAAAGCTATCAGAGTGAGAATAATAAGGTTTTTCATTTCAATTAGTTTTAGTGTTAAAGTGAATACGGTATTCAAACGATGTTTAAACATTAATGTTTTAACTTTAACTGATTTTTTACAATATTTTTTTTCCCGAAGCGTCTATCTCCGGTCCGGCAGGCAAAAGTTTTGTTTGCCCTTACCCTAAAAACAGGTTAATTTAAACCCTATGAAAGAAAGACAGAAAATCATCACCTTATATTTCGAGACAAAGGCTTTTGAGCAGGGCTCGGTTGACGTTACTGCCAAACTGTACGAAATCATCCCCGAAGATCAGATCGAAGGCATTAAATATATCGTCCCCAGCAGCACGGAAAAGGGAATTTACTTTACAGTAGTGGTTATTGAGAAGAAAGAAAAGCAGAAAGGTGTGCTCGGCTTTAATGGTTAAGATTATGCGGGTAACTATTTGTTTGATATTGAGTTTATGGTTTTTTATGAGTCAATCCCTGTTTGCCCAAAAACCGGTTCTGCTCTACCCTTCAGATACTGCAGTTGAAATCAGGGTTGGGGAGCAAATGGTTACCCGTCTTCATTTTACTAAAGATCTGCCCAAACCCGTTTTATACCCGGTAACTTCTACAGAAGGCACTGAAATCACCCGTGGTTTTCCCCTCAATCCCAGAGAAGGAGACCGGATAGACCATCCGCATCATATAGGAATATGGTTTAACCACGGAGATGTAAACGGGCTGGATTTCTGGAATAATTCAGATGCCATAGCGGAAGAGAAACGGGACAAATACGGCGCTATCGTCCCTGTCAAAATACTGACTACACGATCAGACGCGCACGGAGCCATCATTGAGACGCTGTCTGAATGGCAAAACCACGAGGGCCGTCCACTCCTCAAAGAAAAAACCTCCTATCTGTTTTCGGTTGACGGAAATGCCTGGATACTGGACCGGAAAACCCGCCTTTCTGCGTTGGGTGATCCGGTAACTTTTTCGGACTCCAAAGAGGGGATGTATGGCATCCGGCTGCGGCAGGAGTTGGAACTGCCCACCGCAAAGCCTGCCAGGCGAATCGACGCCACCGGAAAGGTTTCTGCTACCCCCATCACGGAGCATCTGCTTACCTCCGGCAGTTACCTCACCAGTGAGGGCCTTACAGACGACGATGCCTGGGGAAAAACCGCGCGCTGGATCAGACTGTCCGGAAATGTAGAGGGAAAAACCATAAGCATTATTTTCATGGATCACCCCGGCAACCAGAACTTTCCCGCCTACTGGCATGCCCGCGACTACGGGCTGTTTGCGGTGAATAATCTGGGCCGGCAGTCCTATAACAAAAAAGAAGATCAGGTAAAATTTACCCTTACAAAAAAACAATCAACTACTTTTTTCCACCGGATGATTGTCGTGGAAGGAGCACCTCCCGATGCCGCAAAAATAGAAAACTGGTACAAAGAATTTGTTCAGAAGTAACCGAAACCCAGTATATTTGAGAAATGAAGCAATTACCTATAGGCATCCAGACTCTGCGGGAAATTATTCAAAACAACTATTTATACGTTGACAAAACGGCTGATATTTACAGGTTGCTTCAGGCTGGAAAATACTTTTTCCTTTCCCGTCCATGAAGGTTTGGAAAATCTCTGCTTCTATCCACTATCAAAGAAGTTTTTGAAGGCAACCGCGTTTTATTTAAAGACTTAAAGATTTATCAGCTTTGGGACTGGCAGAAGTCTTATCCGGTTATTCACATCGGATTTTCTTCTCTCAATTACCATAAACGATCGCTGGAGACAGCACTATCAGAAGAATTGCAGAAAAATGCCGGGCGACTGGGAGTTCAATTAGGATCGCCAGAATTAAAAGACCAGTTCAGAGAACTATTGGAAAAGGTTTATGAAAGCCATGGGCAGGTTGTCATTCTGATTGATGAATATGATAAACCCATTATTGATTACCTCGGAAAAGCAAATAGCCAGGCAAGAGAAAACCAATGGGTAATGAAAAACTTCTATTCTGTGGTGAAAGACGCAGACCCATATATTCGTTTTTTCATGCTCACAGGCGTATCCCGTTTCAGTAAGGTAAGTTTGTTTTCCGACCTCAATAACCTGCACGACCTTACGATGCACAAGGATTTTTCGGATCTTCTTGGAATAACCGATGAGGAAGTATCACAATATATGGAAGACTATCTCCTCAATATTGCCAGTTACCAAAAAATCACCAACGATCAATTGCAACTGAAAATAAAGGAATGGTACAACGGATACAGCTGGGATGGGGAAAAATTTGTTTATAACCCATTTTCGCTGCTGGTATTTCTTAGTCAACAGACCTTCAGAAATTTTTGGTTTGAGACAGGTACTCCCGCCTTCCTTCTTCCACTGATGAAGGCCGAGAATTTTTATAAAATTGAAAACCTGAAAGTAAATGAAAGCAGTTTTGCTGCTTATGATATCGAAAGAGTAAGGCTTCTTCCGTTACTGTTCCAGACAGGATACCTTACGATTAAAGAAAAAGAAACACACCGATTTACGCTGGATTATCCAAACAGAGAAGTGAGAGAATCCATGCAGCAGTATATTCTCGGAGATCTCATGTTTGAAGATCCGGCCTTCACAACCAATAGCATTCTCAATATTCAGGATGCTTTGTTTGCCAATAATGTCCCCCAATTTATTGATGCTGTAAAAGAACTCTTTGCAAGAATTCCTTACCAAATATTTATCTCCAATAAAGAGGCGTATTATCATTCTCTTTTGTACATCTGTTTTCATTTTTTGGGAAACTACACGGAAACTGAAGTCAGTACCAATATGGGCAGGATTGATACAGTCATCCATACCCCCGGAGATATCTATATCATCGAATTTAAACTGGAAGAGCCCGCTTCTGTAGCGCTGGATCAGATCAGAAATAAAAGATATTTTGAGCGATATATCTCTTCACGAAAAACCATCCACCTTTTGGGAATAAGTTTCAGCAGCCACGAAAAAAGCGTTGCCGGCTGGAAGGAAGAGCGCATACTGCCAGAATGATTACGAATCGCCCTTCTCCCCCAGCGATACGAATCAGCACGTAATCCCATCAAATCTATAATGCGGTGCGTAACTGTATCGGCCAGTTCGTCAAAATCTTTGGGATGGGAATAAAATGAAGGCGCCGCCGGTAAAATGATTCCGCCTGCCAGGGTGATGGTACGCATATTCTCTATGTGAATCAGATTCAGCGGGGTATCGCGGATCACGCAGATCAGTTGGCGGCGCTCTTTTAACATGACATCGGCTGCCCGGGTAGTGAGGTCATCGGATAGGCCCGAGGCGATGCGCCCAAGTGTGCCCATAGAGCAGGGCACAATCACCATATGCTCATATCGGGCCGAACCTGAGGCAAAAGGCGCCCGGTAATCTGTACGGTCATATACCGGAAACGGGCTCCAGCACGCTTCTCCAAGTTCGTGGCGCCATACATCCGGGGCATTTTTCGAAAAAACCACCCCGACTTCCACGTCCTCTCTCCGGGCCAGTTGCGCCATTAGTCTCCGGGCATAAATGCTACCGCTTGCGCCTGTGACTGCCAATACTATTTTCTTTTTTTGTTCATTCATACGCCAATTTCAACCGCTTAAACCCGTGTGTAGTCAGAAAATGCAAAAAAACCTTAGTTTTCGTAAATGGTTAAATCGAAAAGGTAAAATGTTTTTCCCCCTATAATAATGAAGAAACGATTACTGCTCATAAGTTGTTTGGTGTTTTTTTCCAGAATAGTTTCCGGACAGGAAATTCAGCTATACTCCGGGAAGCCTTTTATCACACTGGATGATCAACTGCAACTTATTCTGATCGTGAAAGGGGATCCGCTTTCCGCTTCTCCGGTTTTCCCGGAAATTACGGGTTTTTCCAGGGTAACTTCCAAAGATCTTTCTTCCCTTGTGCGCAGGTATCCGGAAGAAGTTCATTATTCCCAATATTACCACCCGCTGAAAACGGGCAAGTTTACGGTTCCTCCTTTTGCCGTTGCGACGAGCAGTGGAACCCGGATGACAAGAAAACTTCTGGTAGAAGTAGAAAAGCCTTCGGTTTTAAACAAATTTGAAGATGTACCTGTAGATATTTCCATCGCGGTTGTCCCCGACAAAAATACCTGTTATGCAGGCGAACAAATCACAGCCGAAGTCATTGCTACCATAGCTGACCGCGACCTCAAATTTGTCCGTTTTCTTCCGGTGAGTATTTCCGATATCGCTCGTCAGGCTTCATCTGTGGGCCTCCTGATAGAAGGAGTTGCTGACCCCATACAGGCAACCCCGATAGTCGCAAATGGATTTACCAGACTTACCCTTGCCCGGCTGTATATTTTCCCTGCTCAGCCAGGCATATTCACCCTCAATGACCTGAAAGTTCAGGTTGAGCGACAGCAGGTGATCAGAAACCGTAAAAACGTAGTCGTAGGCAGCCAGACTATTTCCGGTGAAATACCAATCCCCCCAGCTACCTTTGAGGCGAAAGCAGTCCCGCCCACCACGCTTACCAAATCTCCTGCCATCGGCACATTTTCCCTATTCCACGAAGTATCCAGAAAAGAATATACGACCGGGGAGGATATTCGGCTTGAAATCACGATTTCAGGGTCAGGGAACCCCGATCTTATTACCCGGCCCCGATTGCCGGAACACGAAAAGCTGGTTTATTTCGAGCCATCTGTCCGAACCTCAAAAGAGCATAAAGATACAGCACTGGTATTCAGGAAGCAGTTTGTATATGAAATCATTCCCGCATATCCAGGCACTTACAATCTCGGGCCTGTATTGTTTTATTATTTTAATACCCAAAGACAGGCTTATGACTCGCTTGAAATAGATCTGATTCCGGTAAAAGTCGGAGGCGATGATATCCCGCAACTTATGGAAGTCAACGCGCTGAATCATTTTTACGATCACGCTTTCAGCGATGCTTCTCAAAAACCGGCGCCCAAACATCCTTACACCCGCTGGCTGGCATTAGGCTTTACTTTGTCCAGCATTGCTTTACTTGCCATTGCACTGAAAAGACTGGGCTAATTTTATCTGTGAACCAGATTCACATGCTGCTGGCCATTGGGGAAAAAGAAGGTGAGCACATACATTCCACTGGGTAATTCCGGTACCTGAATCCTCAATTCGCCTGTCCCCGAAATGACATTCATATTCCCGGCCAAATGCTGACGTCCGGCCATATCAACCAGCTTATAGGTAGTGGTAAACGCCGATTTAGCAGCATATTGCACCCACAATTCTGTTTCAAATGGATTGGGCCCGGCCTTCAGCAGGGTAAAACTGCTTTCCTCAACTTTCTTATCAGATTTGCCTCTGATGATTTGCACGGTATCAGAATAAACGATTGAACCGTCTGACCGGATTTGTACCAGCCTGTACCACAAGGGATCACCGGACGAAATGTCTTCATCCAAATATTCGTAGTAAAATGTACCTGATAAAATATTGCTTTCGGCAGATACCATATTCAATTCTTCAAACCTCACCCGATCAACAGACCGTTCGACAATGAAATAATCGACAATTTCGGAAAGGTCAATGGTCCAATAGAGCTGATTCCCATCCGGCATTGCTTCTCCTTCAAGGACAACTTTTCCGGAAGGAAACAGCAGTTCGCCTTTATTACCATCCAGAAAAACAGACCTGAAGTCGAGATGATCGACTCCGTTGGGCGGGCAACCGTCTGTCTGCGAATTGCCCCCGTAGGTAAATCCTTCTTTTCCAAACGTACCGTAGTCATAACAGGTATTCCCGTCGCCCAGATTGCTGCCCACCGTAGCAGCACTCCCCCCAAATCCACCCGCACCGCCGGAAGAGTTTCCGGTAGTCCATTGCATATCTCCATACGTGAATACAATGGTAGTGCCGACAGGCAAAACGACATTGCGGATTTGGCGAATTGTACTGTCGGTCATTATCACCTGGAAAGTATTGGAAAGTGCACAGGGCCTTTCCTTGCAGCCAAAATATCCCACCTCCGTCCAGGTTGCAATAAAATAGTGGCCTTCCGGGTCTGCATAATATTTGAGTTCTCCGCCGGTTGCGAGATCCACATCACCAAAAAAAGGCGCAATCATCAGCGGCCCGCCAAGGCAAAAGGGTTCTGGCGTAAAGGTCAGATAATCCTCTCCAAATGTGAGATTACCATTCAGATTCAGCCATACTTTATGGTATTTTTTTCCAAAAAACGAAAAATCAAATCCCAGATCAATTTCCTCCGAACAATCATCGCAAATGGTTCCGCCCTGAAAAGTCCTGTATTTGACGGCCACGCCTGCCAGATCCTCTCCTGGTGGAATCCACAACGGAGCAGGATCACCCAGCAGTTCACAATCACCCGGACATGACTGGGGTGATTCACCTATGCTACAGATTCCGTCTCCGCATTGGCTGGCATTTCCGGTGAGGATAATGTCATCGAGTCCCATCCCCCAACCCCACTCACCGCCATCGTCATATACAAAGCGAAACTGCCCGGTTATAAGCTCCGGAGCAGAAATATCGAGTGTGATTTTGCCCGAAAAATCCGTGGAATCAGCCCATATTTCCACCCATTCCCCATCAGAACCCAACTCTACCGAAGCTTTACCTTTCCCTCCATACTCCTGAAAATTGATAAAAAAACTCAGTATCAGGTCGCCCTGAAATCCGGCAATATCCACCTCTGGTGTCAGTATCTCTGCCCTTCCGACTTTATTGGAAGATTCGTCATCCACATAAATCCATCTTCCCTCCCCGGGTTGCGAAAAACCAAAACCACCACTTCCCACTTTCCAGTTATCGCCATCTGAGGTAAGCGGAGTCTGCCAGTCCTGAGGAATGCCTCCGTCCCATGAGACTGAAAATATCGTATCATATCCCCGGTCAGGACATTGGGCAGGGGAAACTGTTCGGGAAAGAATCAACATTCCTGTAAGCAGGCCCGGCAAATACAGCCGGCGCAGATATTTCAGGATTGCGTTCATTGGGAGGATTCGATTCGGTTCTTTTCCAGGCTGATTTGTTCTTTGAGAAAATCTACCCTTGCGCGCAACGATTCCGGATTAAAATCAGGCCGGTCGGCCCTGAAATCCATGCGGATTTCATGGTCAGCGATTTCACGCCACATTTTGAGTCTTTTTTCAACGGAAAGCAGCATTGCCTGCTCTGCCGGATTGGGCGTTTTGAGGGCAGAAAGCCGTTTTTTCTCCAGGTAAAGGTTTGAAATGGCAGATTGTGTGGTAGCGGTGGTTGCCACTGTACCATTTCCGCCGGGAGTGGCAAAACTATAAATTCGCACCCGGTTCAGCGCCTCCTCCGTATTGTTGTTGGGCCTGACCAACAGTAAAATAGCCAAAACAGCCGATACAGATGCAACTGACCAGGCGGTAAACTTTAGCCGCTGTACTAAATATATGTTCTGGTTATGACGCAGTTTAGCCATTTGCATTCTCCTGTCAGGATTTAGCCGCAAACAGAAGAGATGCCAGCAAGTTGGTCAACTTATACGGATTTCGTAAATTTATTTATACATAAATATTACACTATAAAAAGCCCCTATTCATAACTCAGGGGTTTATAGCGGGCGGCTTTGAATATGGCCTCGTAATCTTTTCGTTCGATAAGATCGCTAAGCGTTTCGCCCGGTTTTTTTTCCATATAGGAGCTGACAATTTTCCACCCCAGGTATTCGCCCAGGCGGGGAGCCGATTCGAGCGCGAGGCTGGTGGTATAGGGTTTATCTGTCAGAAAATCGCGTTGTACAAGAAAATCAATACTGTAAAAGCTTTCGCTTAGTTCCTTATAAATTCTCGCTTCATAGTAGTCAGCCCAGCGCATTTGCTCCGAAGAATACAGCAAAAGAAGTGAATCCGGAGTATGTGGCAGTAGTTGGTGGATAAAATACTGTTTAATACCGAGGCGGATCATCTGATCCAGAAGGGTGGGTTGATTGGTGAGGTCCACGGGAGGCACGGTTCCTTCGGCAATTTCGTGCACCATCATTACATTCAGATATTCGGGAGAGAAGCGTTTTTTCTGAAATTGGGGAATATTTGGGGGATAATATTTCAGCTCAGGGCCGAGAAAATAATGCAGGCCAAAACTAAAATAGTTGCCCAGGAATACCATCTGATCGGCACTGCGAAGGTCTCCTTCGGGCATATAGCCATTGACATGTGTGCGGAAAGCGGGAATTTCCACATCGGGAACATATTTTATCAGTCGTTTGAGTGGCGGGAGAATTTCCTTTTCAAAGGGATAATCATAGGGAAATACTTCCCTTACGGTATCGAGGAGGTGGAAAAAATGCGGATCTGCCAGCAGCGGCCCAAGATTGCGGGCAATCAGGGTATCCGACATTTCCGCTGAAATCTTTCTTCCCCGCAACATTTCCTCAATTCCTGTCCATTGATAAAAAAATGCCTTTTCCGGCCGGAGGTAGGTTTCATATACCTTTTGAAAATCGGTTTCCCCCCCATTTACGATAGCATCTGAGGCGGCAAACATCAGGCTGTCGGTTCGCACAAAGTCCAGCGACAGGGAAATATCTTTTACATCCGCGTCCGGGTCGTTGTTACAGGAGAATAATGCCCAGACAAAAAACAGCAGACAGCAATTAATCAGCGACTTATTCAACATCTTGGTTTTCAGTTATACAAATATACTACGGATTTCAACAAATTAACGGCATCAACGTGTATTCTTTTGTGAACATTTTTTAAAAATAAATTGATCTTTTTTATGAACACTGTTGCTTTTTTGTACAGCATGATTTTAATTTGTACAAAACTCATACAATCTGAATGGCTAAAATTTTAATCATTGACGACGACGAAGCCATACGTCTTACCTTGCAAGAAATCCTCGAATATGAGGAATACGAAATTGAGACTGCGGTTGATGGAGCAGAAGGCCTGGAAATGATTACCGGCAACACCTATGATGTCGTACTATGCGATATCAAAATGCCCAAAATGAACGGACTCGAAGTGCTGGAAAAAGCGCGTGAAGCGCGGCCAGAAACTCCGTTTATCATGATCTCCGGTCACGCTGATATTGAAACCGCAGTAGAAGCTACCAAAAAAGGCGCCTACGACTTCCTGGAGAAACCACCTGATCTCAACCGTCTTCTGCTCGCTGTACGAAATGCGGCAGAGAAAAAAGATCTGGTAGTAGAGACCCGGCGCCTGCGGCGCAAAATCTCCAAAACCCGCGAGATTATCGGAAGCTCCCCCGTAATGGAAAAAATCCAGGAAACCATTGCCCGCGTCGCTCCCACAGATGCACGTGTGCTGGTAACAGGCAGCAATGGTACAGGAAAAGAACTGGTTGCCCGATGGATTCACGAAAAAAGCAACCGGAACGAAGGCCCGATTGTAGAAGTAAACTGTGCGGCCATTCCTTCTGAGCTGATTGAGAGTGAGCTTTTTGGCCACGAAAAAGGTTCCTTTACCGGCGCTTATAAGCAGCGAATCGGCAAATTTGAACAGGCCAACGGCGGTACACTTTTCCTTGACGAAATCGGCGATATGAGCCTCTCAGCCCAGGCAAAAGTGCTGCGCGCACTCCAGGAAAGCAAAATTACCCGCATTGGCAGCGACAAACAAATCTCGGTTGATGTGCGCATCATTTCGGCTACCAACAAAGATCTTCTCCATGAAATCGAAATGGGTAATTTCCGCGAAGACCTCTATCACAGGCTCAGCGTAATCCTGATCCACGTACCGCCGCTTCGCGACCGCAGAGATGACATTCCCCTCATTGCCAGAAGTTTTCTCGATGAAATCGCAGAAGAGTACAGCATGCCTTCGCTTTCCATTGAACCTGAAGCTATGGCAGAACTTCAAAAACTCGACTGGACCGGCAATGTGCGCGAACTCCACAACGTAATGGAACGCCTGGCGATTTTGTCCAATGGCCTCATCACTGCTCAGGATGTACTCGATTATGCAGTGCCCCAGCGAAGGGAGGTAAAACCGAGAGGAACCAGCATTTACGACGATTTTGAGCAGTTTCAGACGTTTAAAGATCACGTGGAAAAACAGTTTATCATCAAAAAGCTGGAACAAAACGGGTGGAACATATCCAAAACCGCCGAAGTACTGGATATACAAAGAAGCCATCTTTACAATAAGATCGAAAAATTTGATATCCGCCGCGAATAGTTCTATTCGCACGCAACATCAAAACGCAGAAGGAAAGAATTCTTCTGCGTTTTTTTATTTTATCACATATGGATGTCCCGGTCTTTGTATGTTTGCGAAAAAATTTATGAAACTTCAGCAGCCCATAACCTTAGAGGAAGCGGGAAACATTCTGGGATGTCCGATTACAGGCCCCTCTGATCATATGATTGAAGGAATCAATGAAATCCACCGCGTTGTACCAGGAGACCTCACATTTGTGGACATAGAGAAATACTACCAGAAAGCCCTTTCCAGCGCTGCTACTACCGTGATTATCAACAAAACCGTAGATGTACCCGCAGGAAAAGGGCTGATCATCAGTGAGGACCCCTTTCGGGATTATAACCGCCTGACTGAGTATTTTCAACCCCAAAAACCGCTCGACACCGCCGGAACCCCACAAATGGGAGAAGGGGTAAAAACAGGGAAACACGTTGTATTCGGTGAAAATGTGAAAATTGGCGCATTTTCCGAAATCGGGCACAACTGTGTCATCGGTTCCAATGTCACCCTAGGTGCACACTGCCGTATTCATGCAAATGTGACCATTTATGACCACAGTATTCTGGGCGACGAAGTATGTATCAACAGTGGAACTGTCATAGGCGGCGAGGCCTTTTACTTTAAGGCCCGGCCCTGGGGCAGAGAAAAAATGTTGTCGAAAGGCAGAACCATTATCGGCAATCATGTGGATATAGGCGCCAATTGCACTATTGACCGGGGAGTAAGTGCAGACACAGTAATAGGAGAATGGACAAAACTCGACAACCTCATACAGATCGGCCATGATACGGTCATCGGAAAAAGATGCATTATCGCCTCGCAGGTAGGAATTGCGGGTGTCGTCACAGTAGAAGACGATGTGATTTTATGGGGTCAGGTAGGGGTTACAAAGGATCTGACGATTGGCCGCGGAGCAGAACTTCTTGGCAAAACCGGTGTCATGTCTTCCCTGGAAGGGGGGAAAAAATACCTGGGCATGGTCGCAGTGGAAGCACGGCAGATGCTCAGAGAGATTGCTGCCATGCGAAAGTTGCCGGATTTGCTCAAAGACTGGGAAAAAAAACGTTAGGCATCCTCCCCTGTGAGACCAAATTGCCGGAGGTGGTGAAGGGTATGTTTCCAGTGAATTCGTTTCCACTCTTCAAAGTTGAGGGGCCCAAAGACCGGGTGCATAGTGGAGGCATCGGGATTCTGGGCAAAAAAACCAAAAAACGCCTGAATATTTTTCAGTAATACTGCCTTAGCCTCATCCAGAGAAGAGAATCTGAGGGGAAGCGTGCTGTCGCGCGGAATCCCTTGTACCCTTACACTTCGGGGAAACGGGGCATCATTCCAGATAAACTCTTTTATGCGGGGAAGTTTGTCCTCAGGTGTGCTGCATTTGATCCCCAAATTGTTTCGGGATATATAAAACAAACCGGAAACGTGTTCGACCATATGTTGCGGGCCCATAATCCCCCACAAAGGTGCAGATTCCGGGGAAAGTCTTTCAAGCAGTTCTGGAACCTCGACACTGAAAAATCGCTCATATATTTCTGCCATAGGTGATGAATTTTTCGCAATATGAAAAAAACGGGCGAAAAATATAAATATCAAACACATAGACAATTTATTCGCAAACAGGCAGGGTTTTTGCCATATTTTTTCAAAACATATTGATTGTGAAAAAGTGAATACAGGAATTATTCCCGAAAAGGATATTTCAAGCTCCGCATATTATTTACAACTAATCGACTGAATCATTGTCCGAACTACTGGTTATTGTTTCTGGTTTTCGTTTTTTATCGCAGTAGCTCACATCCCCCATAGCGTTATGAGCAAATCTGATAACAATCCAAAGGATAAACTTCTCATGCCTCAGGTGCATGAACACAGCCCAATAGGATCTCCGGTTTCTGTGGATGAAATTCCGGTAATGCTCATAATCATTGACAGCGACCACCAAAAAATCAGCTATATCAACCAACTGGTGCTGCAGGTTCTCGGGGGATCGGAAACAGATTATCATGGAAAACCATTGAGTTTTTTGATCGCGGAGGAATACCAGGCAGACGTAAGTCGCCATTTGACTACGCTACCCATACACAACAAAACAGTCATTTCGGAAGTAATTATAAATGATCTCTCCGGTCGCAGGCATGATGTTGTCATGCATTCCCGATACGCAGAGGGGAAAACCTATATTGTTTTGCATAACGTCACGCAGTACAAAAAATACGAAAGACTCAATAAGATTCTGGAGTCCAGGGTAGAAAAACGCACCAATACCCTCAAAGAACAACTGGATTATATTACCCAACAAAACCGCCAGCTCAATGACTTTAAATCTGCGCTGCTCAGTGTCATGGAAGATCTGAAAAACGAGCAGCACCATGTTTCAGAAGTCAAACGCCTGGTACAGGAACTGCAAAGATCTAATGAAGAACTGGAACAATACGCTTCACTTGCCTCCCACGATCTGAAAGCCCCCCTTCGTATGGTTGTTTCACATCTGCAGGTGCTGTCGATGAAACTGGGAGACCGGCTTAAAGATGAGGAAAAGATGTTCCTTAATTTTGCAGTTGAAGGAGCCAGAAAAATGGACTACATGCTCAGCGGTATTCTGGAGTATTCGCGGATCAGCAGTGAAAAACGGCCATTTGAGCAGGTCGAAATCCAGAAAGTGATTGAAGAGGCCATCGGCAATCTCCATGCTGTCATCGAAGAGTCGGATGCAAGTATTGAATTTACAGAAATGCCTTGTTTGATGGGTGATTATTATCAGTTGGTTCAGCTATTTCAGAATCTTATAAACAATGCTATCAGGTACCGAAGTATTTTCCCTCCGCAGGTTAGTATATTTTTTCAGCATACACCTACCCACTACCTTTTTATGGTAAGGGATAATGGAATAGGCATAGAGGAAAAAAACATCCACAAAATATTCAGGATGTTTGAAAAACTGGATGTAACCCATACCAAAGCGGGAAATGGGCTGGGCCTTGCAATATGTAAAGGCATTATCCAGCGGCACGGCGGGAAAATATGGGTCGAATCCCGTCCCGGTACAGGTACCACCTTCTTTTTTACTATTGGAAAGGATATTCACAATCAGCCGATGCCGGTTCCGCCAAAATTGACAGACTTACGCAAAGCGGGAGGCAGCAATTCACAAAGCTGATTAATACAAATCCTGAGTTTATCGAAATTTTCCTCTCCGATCGCATCATTTCCCCGCTGCATAATTTCATACGCCTTATCTGGCTGAGTGAAAGCGCCATATCTTCCATAAATCAAATCCTGATAAAACTCCATCACATAGCGGCTGCTTTTCCAGCGGATACGCCAGTTTAATCTCCGGATTTTTTCGACGATTTCCTGAATTTTGAGGGAGCTGTTGGTAGCCAGCGTAGCTTTTTCTGCAGAGAGAATATCTTCATATGCCTTCACATCTTCCGCTTCGGGACCGTAATTTTTCATCACATACTCCATATACCTTTTGGTCTCGAAGTATTCGTTTTTCACTTTGATGATCCATTTATCCCTTGTGATTTCGTCCACCTTACGGGCTACCTTTCGCTTCAGATCTTCTAACTGAAACTTCTCATCCGTACTGTCGTCTTCGGCGAGTTTTTCGGCTTTGTCTGCAAGCTCCAGAATGTCATACTCCAGATCCACCAGTTGCTGGGCTGATTCAAAATTTCCCTGCTCCTCCGCCTCCCGAATCTCCCCGCTCAGTTTGGCCCGGAGCGCATGAAGTTCTTCCGTAAGCCGGTAAATATTGACTTTGCGCTCCGAAGGGGTAAAAACGTCGGCAAACTCCTGATCCGTCATCATCAGGTAGGCGCTGATTTTCAGATCACGGGATTCTGTCATCTCCAGGGTTATTTCTATATCCGATCCCCTGACAAGGTCGCGCGAAAGTTCTTTTCCCGAGACACTGATAAATCCGATAGGCAGATTGGCTGCGGGTAAAACTGTGCCGGGCCCTTCTACTACCGTAATGGTTACCCGCTCGGCAGAGCCTTTGGAAAGAGTACGGGTAACCTGTTTGACCAACGTCTTTTTCACCGGGAGAAGGGTATTTTTTTCAAAGACCACTTCCAGCACGGTGGCACTGTTTTCCAGATCATCGATTTCCAGACAAATATCTGCGGGTAGGGGCTGCCCCATTACATGGTACCTTCCATGCGCGATACCAATCAAAGGAGCGTCAGTCACAACCGGTTCATTTTGCGCATCAAAAACCTTCAGTTCAAACTGGTTAAACTGATCTTTTATCAGCGGCAAATCTTCACTAATCTGTGTCTGAAGAGGTTTCAGCCCTGTGTCAAACCCGCCATCAAGGCGTACAATGCGATAAAAAAGTCCGGATGTTTCTCCTGAAAATTTTGCGGTAAAATATTCAGTAAGATCCTGAGTCGCTTTCTGATAAGCCATACTCACGGAAAGTACAGGGACTTCTTCTTTATTTTTTTTCTCTTGCCGGCGGGGGCGGGTGCCGGCGTAAAACGCAGCTCCAACGGCGACTGCCGTTGCGGGGTCAATTCTGGTGTTGACAGCAACGCCCATCTGCCTTGCGACCTCGCTGCGCACATAAGGAATATAGGTCGAACCTCCCACCATCAGGACAAACCGCAGGTCTGCGGTTTCGACGGAGTTTCGGTTCACAATTTCCTTCATCATATCGATCGTGCGCTGAACGTAGGGAAAAAGGATGGATTCAAAATCACTGCGGGTAAGGGTAAGGAAAAAATCAACCGGATTGCCGCTATCATCCGTGGTCTGAATTTCTATTTCTGCCGAATCAGCCACAGAAAGCTGCACTTTTGCCTCCTCAGATTTCAGCAACAGCGAGTGGTAAAGGCGATTGTACCTGCCCGAAGCGCTTTTCATCTCCCTGAGCAGATTCACAAATTTTCCTTTCTCCTCCAGGGCCGGAACAATAATTTTCTCCACAATTTCTTTATCAAAGTCATTTCCCCCCAGAAAATTATCGCCCTCATGATCGACGATTTTCATTTCTCCATCTGCAATTCTGACCAGCGCCACATCAAATGTACCACCGCCAAGATCGTACACCAGCCATTGCCCTTCTTCAAATTTGTCAGCTTCATCCTGATTGGCATAAGCCAGGCTCGCAGCTATGGGTTCCTGAAGTAACACCACCTCTTCAAAGCCGGCCTGATAACCTGCTTTTTTGGTCGCATTGGACTGGATGGTATCAAAGGAAGCAGGAATCGTAATCACTGCGGCCTCCACTTTTTCACCTGTATGAACAAAGGTTTTCAGTTCGCGGAGCACATAGGCTGAAAGGTCCACCGGTGTTTTGGTATCTCCGGTAGAGGGAAAATACCAGGATTCGGTGGTTCCCATTTTACGCTTAAACGAGCCTGCTACCTCATCCGAAGCTTTGAGCAGATACTCACGGGCTTTTTCTCCCACGATGATCCGGTCTTTGCGAAAAGCCACTACCGAGGGCAGAGTGTCTTTTTGCCCGACGGGGTTCTTAAATACAACTACCTGTCCTTTTTCGTATCGGGCAATGGCCGAATTGGTAGTGCCGAGGTCTATTCCAAAATTGATCATCATATATTTGATTCTACGATTACGACTCCCCGCTGCACGATATGGCTGAACCCATCGCTTTTGAGGCGGATGATCGGTTTTATCACTTCAACAATTTTCAGGTTTTCGGTATTTGTCCCGCTGATAGAAGCCTCACAATCGGTACGGGTTTCGTCATAACTTTCACCCAGAGGATTCTCAAATATCAGGCCCAATTCTTCGAGGGAAGATTTCATTCGCAGGAGGTTTCTTTCCAGGGAATGATCTTTCATGAGGCGAATTTTTTTCTCCATTTCAAATACCTGATTGACGATATGGAGCAGCGGTTGCGGTGGCGCGTTGACAAATAAATCCATGTCCGATTGTACTGATTGGAAGCGTGAAGGTTACACAAAAATTACAGAGACGGGGGAATAGAAAAAGAAGGCGGAACTACTACACACAGTGCCTGGGGTATCAGGTCTATTTTTACAGGAATTGTGCCCAGAAGCTCTCCGTCTGCCTCGGTTTTCAGGCCGGCATCGCCATCAATCCAGACACTTCGCGAGCGATAATGGCGAATTTTGGGATGGCGGTAAATATTGCCGTTATATATTTTGAGAATATTGCGCAGGATTTCCCATGCCGGCATATCGTCGGCAACCGTAATATCCAGCAGTCCGTCATGAGGCAGGGAGCGGGGCACGAGGCTCATTCCTCCGCCATTATATTTTCCGATGCCAACGGTAATCAGCAGTCTGGGCCCTGACTCGGAAAAATCATCTCCACGAAGCGTTACCTGCGAAGCGCGGAAGCGAAACATATACTTCAACAGCGCTAATATATATACAAACTGCCCTTTTACACCCGACTTATCTACGTGAAGGGTTTTTTCGGTAAGAAAAGCCTCAAATAAAAACCCGGCAATATTGTTGAAATAACGAATCTGCTGACCGGGAGAATCGAGCCAGGTAATACGGCCTATATCCTGAGTAAAAGTAAACGGCTTGCGGAGCAGCCCGATGGCCTGCTCGTAGTTTCGGGGGATGCCGTACATTCTGGCCCAATCATTCCCGCTTCCCATAGGAATACAGGCAAACAGAATCTGATCGGAAGGGATTTTCCGCTGGATGAGAATCCCATTGGCGGTCTCGCTTACGGTCCCATCCCCGCCAACGGCAACTATACCGCGAAATCCTTTTTCGACAGCTTCTGCCACCAGGCGCAACGCATCACCCGGAGAGCGGGTAAATGCGGCTTCAAAAGACAGATTTTCCCTTACGAGAATCCGTTCAATTTTTGACCATTCGCGGGCCGCTTTTCCCCCGCCAGATTGAGGATTTACAACAAAAAACCATTTCATATAAGCGCTGTTCATCGATTCTGAGAAAAACAAATTAGGCCGAATCCCGAAATTTTTCGTCCCCCGTTGTAAAATTAGAAAAAAAGATTTATCATGCTTTTTAATCCAATCACAACTTAACACTAATCACGTATGACTACCAAACGCTTTATGATTCTTCTTGCATGGGTGGGATTTTATTTTTCCGCCTTTGCGCAATCTGCGACCTATTACTGGGCCGACGGAAAGAAGATTATGTTACAGGACGATCCGGGTTCGGTGGTGGTTTATTTCCACGACAATGCCCAGATCAGCCCATTGAAGGCATCTGCTTCACTAGATGTAAATTATTCAGATTTTCACCATCGGGCAGTAATCACCAGTACCAGTCGTCAGACGCTGAGCAAATCAAAAGTAATTCAGGATTTGGGGATCGCACCGGTTTCTGTGCGGAGTATCAGCAACGGGTACATCATCGAAGATGATGGTTTTCAACTGGCACTTACCCATGAGGTAGTCGTACAACTTTATCCCGGATCCAATATTTCTTCCATCCAGTCGCTGATGAATCAATATGGTGCAACTTATCTCCGCACCGACAATGATCAGATCATCCTTGAAGTAGGCGACATTCAGAAAGTGCTGCCATTGGCCAATGCGCTACAAGAATCAGGCGCAGCACAATGGGCTACGCCCGACCTTTATGCGAAGGCTACCCGCTATAACGATCCGCTATATCCACAGCAGTTTCAGATGAACAATACCGGGCAGACCATCGACGGATTTGCCGGCACCAATGATATGGACTGTAATGCTCCGGAAGCCTGGGCAATTACCACAGGGTCTTCTTCCATTACGGTTGCAGTCATTGACGACGGTGTAGAGGCGCATGAAGACCTCGTAACCGCAGGTGGTGCAAGCCGGGTGCTCAGCGGATACTCCCCAGTAGGCAATGGCACAGGCGCGCCAGTAACCGGCAGCGCTCATGGCCAGTCCTGCTCAGGCATTATTGCGGCTTCACACAACAATATCGGCGTACAGGGCGTAGCGCCAGAGGTTTACGTTCGGCCTGTGAATATTTTTGTTGGTGGAGAAACTACTCAGGATATCGCCAATGCCATTACTTATGCAAAAAACAGCGGAGCGGATGTACTGAGCAACTCCTGGGGTTATACCTCCTGTACCTTTACAGCCACCAACATCACGAATGCCATCAACGATGCAGCCAATACTGGTCGCGGCGGCCTGGGTTGTGTGATTGTTTTTGCCTCCGGCAACGGCTACAAAACCTGCGTGGACTATCCTGCTAATCTTAGCGCAGTCATCGCGGTGGGAGCATTTGGAAATGATGGCATCAAATCCTCTTATAGCAACGCAGGTAGCGTGCTGGATATCTGCGCACCTTCCAACGATGTGAGTTCGGCGGGTTTCCTTACCGGCGCAGGTGTGCGCACCATCGACCGTATGGGAAGCGCAGGGTATGAATCAGGTAACTATACCACCGGATTTGGCGGAACATCGGCTGCCTGCCCCGTAGTATCAGGCGTATCCGCACTTGTACTGAGCGTTGATCCCTCGCTTACGCTTACAGAAGTAAAAAATATCCTCTACACCACAGCGATTGACATGGGCACTGCCGGTTTTGACAATTCTTACGGCAACGGTCGCGTCAACGCCTTCGCTGCAGTACAGGCAGCAGGTGGTGGTGGCGGTGGCGGCGACACGCAGGCACCCACTACCCCAACCAACCTGGCAGCTTCCAATACAACACAGACTTCTACCGACCTGACATGGACAGCTTCTTCCGACAATGTTGGTGTGACCGGCTACAATGTGTTTGTCAATGGCGTACTTGACGGGACAACTACAGGCACATCTTATACCGTCGGAGGCCTTTCCGCTGCTACGACCTATACGATAGCCGTATCTGCCTATGACGCAGCAGCCAATGTTTCGGGCCAGGCATCTATCAATGTCACTACCCAGGCTGGTGGCGGCGGCGGCAATACTGTATTGTCAGCAGATTATTTTGAAACCGGGCTGGACGGATGGACGGATGGCGGGGTGGACTGCGCAAGATTATCAACCGCCTTCTCATGGGAAGGAAACTACTCCATTCAGTTGAGAGACAATTCGGGAACGGCTTCTTCCATGACAAAAGGGGGATACAACCTCACGCCTTACAGTTCGGTGGAAGTGAAGTTTTATTTTTACGCCAACAGCATGGAAATCGGGGAGGATTTCTGGCTGCGCTACAACAGCGGATCAGGATGGCAGACCGTAGCCTCCTATGCACGTGGTACCAGTTTCAACAACAGCACCTTCTATGTAGCCACAGTTACCCTTACTTCCAGTCAGGTCACCTTCTCCAGCAACGCCAGCTTCCGCTTCCAGTGCGACGCCAGTGCGGACAATGACCAGATTTATATCGATGAAGTTACTGTAACGGGTATAAGTGCATCGGGTGCTTCTATTGGTACAAGCAGCCTCGAAGCTGTTCCCGGACTCAATACTACTGATCTTACAGGTAGCATGACGGACGGAATCCGGGTTTACCCCAACCCTGTTACTGATGTTTTATTTGTGCAGAGTGAGGGTACGGTAAAATCTATTCGGGTATATACCATAACCGGCGCCCAGGTAGCCGTCGAAACCCGTACGGAAAATACAGAAGTCTCCGTCGATCTTTCAAGCCTGGCTCCCGGTGTTTATATGGTAGCCATTGAGACAGAAGACGATATACACTTTAGAAAAGTAATCAGAAAATAAAAAATCGCTGATGCGATATGCTGAAGGCCTGCGGCTGAACTTCGGTTTGGTGCAGGCCTTTTTTTTCGAATGAATGCCGAAATTCATGGTTTAGGTCAAAATTATTATATTTAACCCACTATGAAGTTTTGTCCAAATTGCGGGAAACCGCTTACCTCCGGCCACCGGGCAGGAAAAGACCGCCTGGTATGCAGTGATAGTAGCTGCGATTTTGTTTTCTGGGACAACCCTACGCCGGTCGTCTGTGCCATCGTAGAACGTGCAGGAAAGCTGATTCTTGTACAAAGTATCGGGTGGCCGGACACCTGGTTTGCGCTCGTTACCGGGTTTCTCGAAGCCCACGAACTTCCTGAAGATGCAGTCCTGCGGGAAGTAAAAGAAGAAACCGGGCTGGATGCAACTATCGGCAGTTTTGTAGGTATTTACCCTTTCTTTCGCCGAAACCAGCTTCTTCTGGTTTACCACGTGATCGCAGAAGCAGGCCCTGTAATCCTCGATAAAACAGAACTTACAGCCTACAAAGAAGTTCCCATCTCCGAGGTCAGACCCTGGCCCGCAGGTACAGGCGTAGCGCTGCGGGACTGGTTGAAAAGCCGCGGATTTGAAAGGGAATTTATTCCTTTCCCCTGACCTGATAGCCTGTGTTTATTCCCTTTTCCAAAGCGGGCACGCCCGTTTCCATCCATGAGGGAATCGGTGCATCTTTCAGGTAATAATCAAAAAACTGCTGCATCCGGATGGAAAGATCAACCCGGTTGGGCCAGCGGGTGAGGTTGTGTTTTTCGCCATTATAAACCAGCATCCACGCAGGTTTATCCAGTCGTCTCAAAGCATTAAACAATTCTATGCCCTGATACCAGGGCACTGCCCCATCCGCGTCATTGTGCATAATCAGCAATGGCGTCTGTATCTGAGGCACAGAAAACAGCGGGCTGTTTTCCAGATACCTGGAAGGATTTTCCCATAAGGTAGTGCCGAGCCTGCTCTGTGTTCTCTCATACTGAAACATCCGGCTGATGCCGGTCTCCCATCGGATACCTCCATAAGCACTGGTCATATTGCTTACAGGTGCACCAGCCATTGCGGCACGAAACATATTGGTTTTGGTCACAATATAAGCCACCTGATACCCTCCCCAGCTCTGGCCCTGAAGGGCAATCCGGTCTTTGTCAATATACTCAAAATGATCCAGCAGATATTGTGTGCCGCTGATCACCGCATCGAAGGCATCTTCTCCCGGCTGTCCTTCCGTATATTCGATATCGGGATAAAAAACAATATACTCATTGCTGGTATAATAGGAAGGATTGATCGTGGAACGACTGGGAGAGGGCGCAAAATACCAGTATCTGCGATCGGATAGCACCTCGTAAAAATACACAAGCATCGGGTATTTGCGGGCAGGATTGAGATCCTGCGGAGTATATAACAATCCTTTCAGTTTTTTTCCTTCAGGGGTTTTCCATTCGACCGACTGTACATTGCCCCAACGATATTCCTTTTGCCACGGATTGATGGCCGTGAGTTTTTTCTGGTTTGAAAAATCGCTTCCTGACACATACAAATCCGGATTATCGGTGAATGTACGACGCGTCCAGATCAGGGTCTCCGCCGACTTTGCTTTCGCCACGTCGCGGAAATTGGCAGCGTCAGAATGCAATAGTTTCATCTCAAACTTTCCTGTCATCGAAAGCTGGTAAAACCCTTCCGACTGATCGTCTTCCGAAGTGCCTTTGAGCAAAATAGATTCTTTTTCGAGAAATGGATTTTCCCGGTCTGTATCAATATAGTCAAACCGGATGGCGTTTTTCCTGCCATACTTTCCGGTGAGATTTACCGGTTTTGTTTCCCCCGTAAGATCACACTTCCACAGGTCAAACCGGTCTTTGATCAGAACAAAAGGCGCGTCTTCCACAAACCCTTCAATACCGTAGGGATAGGCTGGCATAGGCACATCATTTTTTTCATCGTAAAATGCCACCTTAAGTCCGTGTGTGAGGGATATACGGTTTTTCTTTTCGAGGGAATAAACATGCCATTCCTGATCGGAGGGCTCGTACCAGATCATAAATTTCCCATCCGGAGAAAGGCGGGAAGCATATTGCTGCCGCTCCAATACCCGCTCCCTTTCGCCCGTGGCTACATCAATGACATAGACATCCTTCGAATCGGGAGACTCCCACGAAGATTCGCGCTGATAGGGTTTTTGAGCAAATCCGTAAACACGCTGGTCGTCTCCTTCCTGCTGCAAAAACACCGCATCCACCTCCGGGCTGGCAATCTGTACAAACTGCTGTTTTTCTATATGCCAGACTGCGGTGTAGGTTTTCTTTTTGTCGGCATCGAGTTCTGCCAGTTGCTGAGGTTGAAGCCGGGCATCCTTCCAGTTCCAGACGTCCACTTTTGCCTTTTCATCGTCAGGAATTGTGTCTTTGACGGGGGCCGGTGGAATGGGCGCCGTGCCGATCCATATTTTTTCTCCTGAGGGGGAAAATTTCACATTTCCATTGGTGCTTACAGCCCACCCTTCAGGCATGCCGGAGGTATGGGTATCCACGACGGCTTTGAGCCGACTCTTTTGGAAGGAATAATACATATCATAGACCTTAACCTCTCCGGTATCGCGGGTGATAAGCACGGCAAATTTTTGTCCCGATGGATCCAGGGAAGGTTTGGCCGCTTTGCCATCGCCAATCCAGAGCAATGAATCCTTTTTCAAATCCGTGTCAAAAATTCTCACAGCAACAGAATCTATCGAATCGCCTGATACCTGGGTAAAACCAATGGTAGAACCCGCTTCACTCATCACAAATTCCTCTGCACTTTCATATGAAAATTTTAAGCCGGCTAATGGATTTTCGATCACCAGCAGATTGCCTTTTGTTTTTTTCTCTGCCGGTTTTTCTTTTTTCGCGCTGTCTGCTGCTGTCGAATCCTGAGGCACAACCGGTTTTTCGGGTTTCACCATGTAGGCTATCCAACTGCCTGCATCCAGCGGCAACTGGAATGATTGAAGCTGCGGTACTTTGTAGAGCGTGTTTTGGGCAAATACCCAGATGCCTAAAGAATCTTTAGGCATCTGATCCTCTTTCTTTTTGGCGAGTTTTGCTTTTCGTACGCTGTCTTCATGGGGTTTGATACGGAAAGCGATAAAATCTTCTTCCGGAGAAAACACTGCCTGCGAACTTCTTGGAAATGAGTCTTTCCTGCCCGAAGTCAGTTCCAAAACATATAGCCAGTTGTCGCCTTTTTGCGGATTTTCTTCCCACAGAACGCGGTTTCCGTTGGCAGAAATCTGCGCGTTATCAAGTGTTTGCCAAAAATTATAGACCTCATGCCCCAGTGGCTTAAGTCCGGAGGCATCCTGCGAAAAAGCGAAAGCATACCCCGTCAGCGTTGCTGACAACAGGCAGATAATACGGTAGTTCATGGTACGGGTGAATTAATACTTACAGTTCTTTTACCTTTAAATTTCTCCAGCGCACTTTTATCCCCCCTCCGTCGTGGATCTGCAGGGCAATTACCCCTTCAGCCTGGCCAATTTTTTCGTCGTGGATATCCACCATTTCCTGTCCGTTGAGCCAGGTAGTGACATGGTCGCCCTGCACCCGGATGCGCATATGGTTCCACTCTCCCATTTTCAGGATATTCTCTTTTTCGTCGGGAATCTGGATTAGCCATCCCCTTCCGTAGGATTCATATATCCCTCCAGTATCATGGTCAGGAGGCGCAACTTCTACCTGCCAGCCGCTGATTTTGGTTCCCTCCAGCGAGGAACGGAAAAACACGCCGCTGTTGCCATTGGCTTCCTGCTTAAATTCCAGTTCGATCTCGGCATCTTTATAAATTTTGTCTGTAGCCAGGTATCCGTAAGCCTGATCGGGCCCACTTTCGCATACCAGCAACCCCTCTTCCACATACCACTTTTCTGTACCGTGTATATTCCATCCGGTAAGGTCCGTGCCATTGAAAATGGAAGTCCATTCTCCCTCACTGATATTTTCAGCGGGTTCTTTTTGCGTAGAAGAGGATGAATTACAGGAAGTAAGCACCAGCACACATGCAATTCCTGAGGCAAGGAAGTTTTTCATAATCACTTATATTTAACTTTTGGATGAATTTGGATGAATGCAATCCCTATTCTGCGGCTTAATTTATAAGAAATTCTCCGAACATGAAGTATATTCTTTTTCTCTTTCTTGTGGTGGCAGCTACGGGAAAAGTATCCGGTCAGCCACCGCTTTATCTTGGCGCGGAAGTTCAGGGTCATTATCTCCGTTTTTTTGAAGTCCCCGATATTTCCCTCACCAGCGGGAACAACTACGAGCTGGGCGGCGGATTGAGTGGGTTTTACGCCCTGAATTCCGGCTGGCGGTTGTACTTTGGACTTACGGGAGCCATGGTCCATCAGAAATTGTATCAATCAGGCAATCGTTTCATTTTTACCGGAGTACCACTTTTGATTCAGTGGCAAAAACCGGTTAAAAATCTCCGGGGAAATTTCTTTCTCAGGTCGGGTATTCGTACCGAATATCTGGCACGGGTTACTCACCGCTATGGCGGCGGCAATGTTGAGATTACCCGTTATACCCGGCCTTTCTATTTTTCAGGCATAGTTGCAGCGGGTTACGGGAGCAAAATGAAAAACCAAAAAGAATGGGCGATTTATGTGGGCGCCCGATCCACAATTGGCGGTAGTTTTCCCCAATACACGGGAAACAGTGCCGGCCCCTCATTTGGAATGGGCAGCGTGTTTCTGGCTGTTGCCAATTATTTGCCCGTAAAAAAGAAACAAGAATAATCCGAAACTTATGAAAACATGGCGTTTTGCTGCTTTTTTTATTTTTTGCTGGTCGTGCAGACCGGCTGCTGTCGTTCCGGAAAACACGGAGTCAGCGGTTGCTGAGGCCGTCAATCCTTATCTACTATTTGGCGGGGTGTCATCGGTATCGGTGGGGATAGTGGATGAAAAAAAAACGCAGACATTTCACTTTGGCTCAGCTTTTATCGAAAAATCCATTCCCCCCAATGATTCTACCTTGTATGCCATCGGCGATCTCACCCAGGTTTTTACAGCTACGCTCATTGCAGATCTGATTCTGGAGGGAAAAATACGGCTTTCAGACAGCCTTGACCGCCATATTCCGTTTGCGGTACCTGACTACAACGGAGAAAAACCCCAAATCGGGCAACTACTGACACACACGGCAGGACTGCCTTTTGAGATTGAACCGGAGTATCAGTCGCTTACTTCGCTCGAAAAAGCGCTGGTTTATAAGGATTTTGCGCAGACAGATTTTCAGACTTTCCTCCAGACCTATCCCCTTCCCTACCCTCCGGGTACGCGGTACAATTATTCCCGGTCGGGAATGGGGGTGCTGGGATATGTATTGACCGCTGTTACAGGCAGTTCCTGGCCGGATTTTCTGGCAGAGCGGATAACCTCTCCCCTCGGAATGCGCGATACCAAACCGCTGGATCAGATGAATTCGATACAGTTTGACCGCCTCTCCGAGGCCTGGTCTTCTACGCAGAAACCGCTCACCCATTATCAGTGGGGAGAATACCGGGGAGCCGCCTCGCTCAACAGTTCTGTCGCCGATTTGCTCCGGTTATTGGCTGAAGAAATGGATCCGCTTTCGCCACTTTCAGATGCATTTGAGCTGACCAGGGTTTCCCGTTTTGATCTTGGCGCAGGAATCAGCCTGGGTATGGGCTGGGAAATCAAACAAAAGGCAGATAATACGGTGTATTATCAGTCCGGAGAAGCTGCACAGGCGGCATTTGTAGCATTTGATTACGAAAAAAAACGGGGAGTGGTAGTCCTTTGCGGAACCCCCGGAGCTGGAAGTGCAGAAGGAATCGGATGGGCGGTGATGGATTTTCTGGAGACACTTTGAGTGGAGGTTAGGGACACGGTTCTTTGAGGAATTATTGTATCCTTTTTCCGGAAAGTCCATTATGAAAAAAAAACAAAAAATCATCGTGTCATGAAGCAGTTACTGGCAGTAGCAATCTTACTGGTTTCCTTTTCTTTGCAATCTGTAGCGCAGCAGCGACTTACCCTGAAGGAGGCGTTAAGCCAGAAACGGGTGAGGATCAAACTCAAAGGTAATGGTGGTTATCAGGGCAAGTGTATAAAAATTGCCTTGAAAAACGACACCAATGAGGCTTTGTCCATTGAGGTTCCGGCAGGTCAGATGTTTATCAGCGAAGACTCATCGGTTCAGGATTTGATTATCACGGGCGAGGTAATCGTATCGCTTCCGCCTCAGGGGGTAGAAAATGCAGATTTGTTTACCATGTGTACCCAGTCTTACAATATGTCTCCTTCAGAAGGCGAATTGTTTACAATGGGCGATATGGCGGAAGGGCATTTGTTGCAACTTGCGCAGAAAATTGCCAATGGCAACTACCAAAACAGCACAGCGCAGTCTGCGGTATGGGCGGTCGCCAATCGCGATCCTATCTCCAACATTTATGGCAGGGATACAGCGATGGTCAGAGACGTGGCCGAAGTCGTGAGTGAAGCATGGGGCATTCCGGTGGGGCAGTTTGATCTTCGTCCGAGAGAACACCAGATCACATCTATTAATACCAGCATTGAGGGGTTGATCCCCCGGCATATCAACCAGGCAAAACTGGCCATTTACGACAAGGAGGGCAACGTGGTAAGGCAATATTTTGAAGGAAAACACTTTGAGCCTGGTTTTATGCAGTACAGAATCGGAGTAAATCATATGATGGGCGATTCGGCGGAGTTGTATCTGAGGCTTACAGACGGAGAAGAAATCATTATGGAGCGGCAGGTATTTTCCGGTGATGAAATCTCACAACTCAAGCAACTGCATGCAAAAGCGGTATTGACATTTTTGGTAAAGAAAACCGGAGAAGCCAGTGTGGGGATTTATGATGAAAACGATCAGTTGTATTTTTATATCGTGGAAAAAAGGACCATCAGGGAGGGCTTCAACCGGGGCACCTATATCGCAGGTAAACATCTCCCCGAAGGGCATCAGTATTCGATAAAGGTTAAAATGGACGGAGAAACGCTGGCAGAACAGAAAGTCGGCTGGGACGTGCCGGCTCCGGTTATTTATCCTACCCGTGTAGTTACAGGCACATTTTCATTTCGTCAGGAAACAGAACTGGAGAATGTGAGAATCGCCATCTATGATAGTGAAGGAAGGGTAAAAAGGCTTCTTTTTGACATACACAAACTCAACCCGGGCAATAAAAGATATGCCTACCGGTTTGAGCACAAAGACGGGCCTGATGCCTTGTTTTATGTACGGCTGACAGACCAGGCAGGTCGGGTTTTACAGGAGAAAGTTGTAAAATAGAAAAGTAAGAAAACCCCCGGAAAAAGAGATCCTCCAGGGGGTTGCATTAGTATGTAGATAAAGAGTTGCCGTAAATAGTGGGTTGTGTTAGTTTTTGATTACCCGTCGGGTGTGTGTTTCTCCATCTACAATCACCTGGAGAAAATACAGTCCGGCGGGTAAATGGTTTACATGGATCTGGTCTCTGATTTGGAGATCATTGGCCGGGCGGCCATTTTGGTGGAACATAAGGGTTCCGTTAAAATTGTAGAGACGGATTTCGTATCGGGTAAGAAACGGGAGGGCGTACTCCAGATTAATAATATCTGAAACAACAGCCGGGTAGGTATAGTAGTCGCGGTTTTCGGGAACAAACAGCGTAAAGGTCTCGGAGTAAACGACACTTCCGTCTTCCCTTACCATTTTGATCCGGTAGGTTAGGGTTGTATTTTTTCTGGCTGCCATATCGTAGAAGGCAAACATACGCGAGGGGCGCTCGCTGTGGTAGTTGAGACCGCCAATGGTCTCGAAGCCAAGGATGCCCACCTGACGTTCAACCATAAAGTAGTCGGGGTCTTCGTCGTTGACAAGCCCCCACTCGATACGGATTTCATCTCCGTCAGCGGAGGCGTTCAGATAGGTAAAACCTTCTGCTACCGGTATGTATTTTCCAAATTTTTGCGGTTCCCCTCCCGCGATGCCTTTCATTATAGAAAGACATAGAAAGAGCGCTATAACCAGATACAGATGTTTCATGACTTTCTGATTACCTGTAGAATTCCTGAATTAAAGTGCAAGTAATAAATAACAAGAGCTTTTCATCTTCCGCTAATCCCCTATTATGGGTACTAAGTTACGACTAAAAGCATATCAACTATTCCTTATGTAATATTTCAGTAAAAAATGCACATTTTTTGTATCGTCCTTTATAGTCTGAAACCAAATATGTACAAATTCTATAAATATTCTTCTGTACTATAGACAATTTTTTAGGCAGAGTTGCACGTAAGAAATCAAGATTTCCGTGGAATTAATTCATTTTTTTGTAATGATTTGGAATTTTCCCTTCATTTTCCAACGTGGGAGGGGTTCAGCTTCTTCCTGTAACCTGATAAACCTGGATTTTTTCACGCTTCCCCTTTACCTCTATTGGTTCCCAGGGAAAAGCGGTGATCATATTCTCCACCTTATGATAAATCCTGTCGCTGATCAATATCGTATTCGGGGCTTCTTTGGTAAGCGTTTCTATCCGTTTGCCGGTATTGACGGTATCCCCCGTAACGGAGTATGAAATTTTGTCTTCTGAGCCCAGATTTCCCGCTACAACTTCGCCGCTGTTGATACCAATTCCCATTTCAATTTCCCTTCCCATCTTTTCCTTATAGCGGGCATTGAGTTCTTTCAACTTTTCCATCATATCGAGGGCACACAATACAGCACGCTGCTCATAGTTGGGAATAATCACCGGGGTGCCAAATGCCGCAAAAATCTCATCGCCCACAAACTGATTGACCGTGCCTTCGTAGCGCTTGATCACTGCCGACATGATGGCATAATAGTCATTGAGAAACGCCACGACTTCTTTGGGAGAAAGCTCTTCGCTCATGTTGGTAAACCCCCTGATGTCGCAAAACAGAACCGCAATTTCTCTGAGTTCGCCTTCAAATATCGAGTCTGTTGTATTGCTCAGCGCCTTTTCCACAATCGTTTCGGGCACGTACTTCATAAACAGCTTGAGGGTGCGCTCCTGCTCTTCCACTTTTGCTTTGAGCTCATGAAAAAGGCGTTTGTTTTTATCCTGAAGCTCATGAAGTTGCCGTGCGTTTTCAATGGTCATCCTGAGTTCATTTTCGTCCCAGGGTTTAGTGATATAACGAAAGATTCTCCCGTTGTTGATCACAGAGATAATGGCTTCCATATCGGTAAAGCCGGTAAGAACAATGCGGATACATTCCGGGTATTCGGGAATGGTTTTTCCAGAAACTGAACGCCGGTCATTCCCCGGCATACGTTCGTCGGTAATAATCAGATGGATTTTATTCTGCCGCAGCACCTCTAATCCTTCTTCCCCGCTGGAAGCCGTAAAAATCGCATATTCCCGGCGGAAAGTCGCCCGGAATGAGATGAGATTCTGCGGTTCATCATCGACGTAAAGGATAGAGAAATTTTTATTCATCCCGTAATATTAACATTTTCTCAGGTCAACTGCCTATTCTTTCACTTCTCCCGGACGGAGGATAGGTACACGGGCATAATAATAGCCATTTTCTACCCCAAATGAAGGTTTTTCTGAAGTAAAAAATGCATATCTGGCGATCAGATTTTCCAGCCCCACACCCGTAGATTCCACATTTCCGGTTCTTTTCTGATAATTATTTTTTACCACAAAAAAACGATCTTCCTCGGTATATAGTTCGATGGTAAGGGGTTGTTCGCCAGAGATAATATTGTGTTTAATTGAATTTTCGACCAGCATCTGGAGGGTCATCGGGGGAACCAGGCAAGACCAGAGTGCCTCGCTCACCTGTGAATACATGCGCAGGTTGTTGCCGAATCTGATTTGCTGCAGGAAAAAATAATTTTTCAGCACATTGAGTTCATCTTCGAGTGGCACCAGGTTTTCCTCCCGGAAATCGAGCACATACCGATACACGCGTGTAAGCCGGGCAATAAAGGTTTCGGCCAGGTCGGGATCATCATGTACGAGCGTACTCAGTGCGTTGAGGCAGTTGAACAGAAAGTGGGGATTCACCTGATTGCGAAGCGTTTCAAACCGGGAAAGGATATTTTCTTTTTCCTGCCGGGCCGCCTTCAGCAGAAGTGCGCTTTTTTCTTCCTGAAGTCCGCGATTTTCGGTTTTGAGCCGGAAGGCTTCCAGTCCGTTGTCAATGATGAGTTTCAGTTCCTGTTGTTTCCAGGGTTTGGTGATATAATAATATATTTTCCCTTTGTTTACTGCCTGAACAATCGCTTCCATATCGCTGTATCCGGTCATCACCATTCGGATGGGATCGGGGAATGATAACAAAACTTTCTCCAGAAACTCCACCCCTGTCATCTGGGGCATGCGCTGATCGCTGATGATAAGTGCGACAGGCTCGGAGCGAAGCAGTTCAAGCGCTTCTTCACCGCTCTGAGCAGTAAGCACATCGTAATATCTGCGAAAAGAAGCTTTAAAAGATACCAGATTCTGGTATTCATCATCTACATAGAGAATAGCCGGCTTTGCGTCTTCCATCGTGTTTGCCAGGTTAAAGCTTTACAGTTTGCTGTCTGAATGGCAGGGTAATCACAAATTCCGTTCCTTTTCCGGGTTCGCTGTTGACGTGGATTGTGCCCTTGTGATTTTCTATGATCCCAAAAGTAATAGACAAACCCAGTCCGGTTCCTTCTCCTACATCCTTGGTAGTGAAAAATGGGTCAAATATTTTTGATTTGACCTCGGGTTTCATCCCGGGGCCATCGTCTCTGATCCGAATCCGCACACATCCGCCCGATTCGGGGTGGCACCCGTCAGCCATTTCCGTTGTGATGGAAAGCGTGCCGATTTCGCCCAGGTGATCAACGCCATTCTTCCGGCCTTTTTCTTCTATGGCCTGAATCGAATTGGTAAAAATATTCATAAAAACCTGGTTCATTTTTCCGGGCATACACTCTAACACAGGTATTTCCGCATAATGACGCTCTACTCTGATACGGTCTTTGAGTTTGTTGTTGAGAAGGGTAAGTGTTGCATCAATGCCCAGATGGATATCGACATGTTTAAACGCATTCAGATCGGCGCGGGCAAAAATTCTGAGCCCATCGACAATTTCTTTGGTTCTCACTGCGCCTTCTTCGATACCTTTGAGGAGAAGTTCCATTTCTTCGAAAAGGAACTCGGCATCTATTTCTTCGCAATAGGCTTTCATCCGGGCAAACTGCACCTGCAAATCTTCACCTGGATTGATTTGCCGCATCATCGCAAAAAGCGCCTTTATTTCCTCGAAGTCTCTCTTGAGCGGATTGATATTGCCTTTAACGAAGTTGATAGGATTATTGATTTCGTGGGCAATACCTGCGGTCAGTTGCCCCAGGGAAGCCATTTTTTCTGATTCTACCAGTTGAGACTGTGTCTCCTGCAACTGTCTGAGTGTATTTTCCAGCGCTGCATTTTTTTCTTCCAGCAGGTCGTGCTGCGTGGCGATTTCCTCCTTGCGGCGCTTCAGTGCGACGGTTTTTTTGACAATTTCTTTGTGTTGTTCCCAGATTTCGGAGGTGCGTTCGTACACCAGTCTTTCGAGATTTTCATTCTGCAAATGAAGCCGCCGGGTGTTGAGTTTTACGGTGAGATAAATAAGAAACCCGATCATCAGCAAATACGCTGCAAAAGCCCAGGCGGTGCGATACCACGGCGGTGATATTTCGAAGTGATAGATCGCGGCATCTGTAATCTGCCCTTTGTTGTTTTTGGCCCTGACCAGAAACTCATAGGTTCCCGGCGGGAGAGAATTATATTCTTTCCGGGTTTCTGTTGTCCAGGGGCCCCAGTCGCTGTCCCAGTTTTTGAGTTGATAGGCATACATCAGCGGAGACTCCTCCTGAAACCAGGGGCTGGCATACTGAAAAACGATGGAATTATGTCTGTAATTGAGTAAAGGAAAGCGCGAAAGTCCGGAGTTATGGCTTCGAATCGAATCCCGGTATCTGTTTAAAATGGGTTGAAAGGCGCCAAAATACAAGACGGAGTCCTTCGCAATAGAAACCTCCCGAATCAGCGGGGCAGGCGGGTTGTTTGCAGCAGGCGTGATGCGGGTGTCATACACATAGAGACCTTCCTGCGTACCGATCCAGGTAAGTCCGGAAGGCTCGGGGTAAATATTTCCCCATATTTCGGTGTTTTCCAGTTCTTTTAACGTTGTGGTGTCTCTTTGCCAGCGGCCATCTTTTGCGGGGCGAATGATCTCCAGCCAGCGCCGTGGCCGAATCTGCCGTTCTACCCAGATATTGCCTGTGTGGTCAGTCTCAAACCGAAGTACGGCTCCCTGATCATGATGAAGTTGAAGGAGGGAATCGGGGTAAAACCGCATTTGGTTTTCATCAAAACGATAAAGCCCCCGTGTAGTGGAAAATATCAGTTCCTCACCCAGATGGTAGATTTTTAATACGGGAGGAATGCCGTGGGTATCGGTGTCAAAAAAAACTACCTCAGGGCGGGAAAAATCGCCATAAGTGGAGAATTCGGCGCGGGAAAGTGCCCCCTGATCCATCATATCCACGAGCCATAGCCGGCCTTTCCTGTCCTCAGCAATGCTTTTATACCGATTTTCCAGTCCCTCAATACTTTCGAGCACCTTCCATCTGCCTTTCTCAAAATTCATCACCTGTACTCCCGCTGATCCTGAGATATTATACAGATTTTCTGGATGCAGGGGAGACTGATAGGGATTGGTAAGGCGCACGCCCGCATCCATCGTTACAGCCGTTTTTCCCCGTATTTCATATACCCCTTTCACTGTGGCCACCATCAGCTTGTTATCCCGTCCGGGGTAGGTCAGGAGTTTCCATGCCTCTGCATCAATATTTTTGACGGGGGAAAAACGCCCGTTTTCCAGATAAAATACGCCCAGTGGTGTGGAGGCATACAGCGTGCCGTTGTGTCTGATCGTCGAAAACACCAGCCCGTTCAGGCCGTTGTCTTCATTCCAGTGTGAAAGCGGGCTCGCGATTTCGACACGGGAGATTCCTCTCGATAACGCCAGCCAGAGCGATTTGCCTTTATCCTGCATTCCTCCCAGCACAAGATTATCCTGAAGACCTGAGGTTTCATTGATCACCCGCACTAGTTTTCCGCTGTTGTCAATCACCAGTCCACCGCCTTTTACTGTACCCACAAAAAAGTGGTCGTGGGAGACTGGAGTCATCATGGTAAACAGGTTGTCCGCAATTCGCTGGTCCGCCTCGGTAGGGAAGGGCGTGATCACAACACCGTCAGGGTCAAAGGACAGGATTAAAAAGCCATTTTCAAAGGTGCGAATCAGCACACGGCCACCGGAAAAAGGAATCATAGCCATGACCGACCATTGGGACAGTTTTTCGGCGCCATTCAGTTGGCGGAAAGATTGCCCTGTCCATTCGGCCAGTCCGTATAGATCCGAAATTGCCAGCAGCCGGTTTCCTGCACGGAAGATATTTTTGACCCCGGCCTCCACCCCGTGGTGGCTTACACGCAGATGGCCTTTCTCCCAGAAAAACAACTTACCGGTTTCTGAGGAGCGAAAAACAGCCCCCGCTGCCAGCGGCGTTACTGTCATCATGTCGGATATACTCAGATCAGGATTGTCCAGCCGTGACCTAAGCGAAACGTATCGCAAACTTCCCAGAGAGTCAGGAGCCAGGTAGCCAAATTCTCCCAGGGCTCCGGCATAGATACTCCCGGCATCATCAGCGGCCAGCGACCTGACCATGGTGTGATTATCGACAGGAATGAGCCGCCAGTTGACGCCATCGTATTCAAGAATACCGCGAAAATTGCCGGCATAGATAATTCCCCGGCCATCCTGCGCGATGGCGTAGTTGGCCGAACTGGCCTGATATTCACGGGGTTTGTAGTTTCGGATATAAGGAGCACCCCTGTCCTGTGCCAGAGATACATGCAGTCCTCCGGAACAAAACACCAGCAAAAGCCAGAATGATATGATGGATAAGGGGAGACGTCGGTTCATTGGCTACATGCTTCAGTGACTGCTTATACGCAAACATTGTTTTAAAGATAAACATCCCAAAACTGTCAGGGAATCATCTTTTTTCTGATTTCATCGGCAATCCTTTCAAAGTTAGCGATTACTTCTTCCGAATCAATAGTCAGCAGCCGATGGTTTTCCATTACCATTTTACCATCAATGATAACACTTTCCACATCAGAAGCATCGGCGCTGTACACCAGCAGAGAATATATATCATAGTTGGGGTGAAGGTGAAATGAACTCAGGTCTAGCATAATCAGATCGGCCTGTTTGCCCACTTTGAGCGACCCCGTAATATCATCAAGCCCAAGTGCTTCGGCTCCGGCGAGTGTTGCCATATGCAATACTTCCTGCGGTGTCATAATGGTAGGATCATCGCGAAATAGTTTCTGAAGCAATGAGGTAGTGTTCATTTCTTCCCACAGGTTGAGGTCGTTGTTACTTGCCACCCCGTCGGTACCCAGTCCGACGTTGATGCCGGCTGCCAGCAGGTCAGGCACAGGCGCCACACCGGAGGTGAGTTTCATATTGCTCTGGGGGTTGTGCGACACATGGGTATGGGTGGCACCCAGAATGGAAATATCTTTTTTTGAAAGATGTACACAATGTGCTGCGAGTACATCTTCGCCCAAAAATCCAATTTTGTTGAGGTATTCGACAGGCGAAAGCCCGGTTTGCGCTTGTATATCGGCCACTTCTTTGCGCGTCTCAGCAAGATGAATTACCATTCGCACTCCCAGGCTATCGGCATACTTCCTGCACTTTTGCAGCAGGGCTTCGGAACAGGTATAGGGCGAATGGGGAGAAATCACAATGTTAATCAGCGGATCGCCGGCCCAGTTTTTTACCATGCGGGCAGAATAGGCAAGGGCTTCATCGGGGTTTGGATGACTGGGGGTGGGAAAATTCAGAATCCCCTCTCCCAAAACAGCACGTACTCCCATCATCTTTGCGGCTCTGGCAACTTCTTCCTCAAAAAAATACATATCGCAAAAAGTCGTTGTACCTGCCTGCACCATTTCACCCATTGCGACAAGAGAAGCCGCATAGACCGTACCGGCCTTGACAAAACCGGCCTCCGCAGGCCATATATGTTTTTCCAACCATTCTTGTAAAGGGAGATCATTGGCCAGACCACGAAATAAAGTCATAGCGGCATGCGTATGAGTATTGATAAGCCCGGGCATTACCAGTTTCCCTTTGCCGTCAATCATCTTTTCACTTATGTACCGTTGCCCCAGACTGTCCATCGCCCCCAGATCAACAATCTTTCCATTTCTGATGGCAACATATCCGTTTTCGATCAGAGGTATTTCCGGCTCGGAGGTGAGAATTTTTGCCCCGGAGATGAGAATATCAACCTTTTCTCCTTTACTTTCGGCTGTTTTCTGATTACAGGCGCTTTCGGAAACTGAGACAAATACAAAAAAGCAAAATGCGAGTCTGTGGATTAGGTTCATAATTCAAAATTTCGGACTGTACCGCGAAAAGTAAAAAAATTTACCGCTATTGGTTAAGTTTCTGTTTTATGTATATTTGGTATCTGGCAATGTAACTTATGTAAGATATAAAAACTATGAATCTCTTAATTAAAACTACGTTTTATCTGACCCTGATGGCATGCATGATCGCGCTGGCGCCTGCAAGGATTTCGGCCCAATCCGATGCAGAAACTGAAAAAATGCTTGCCAACCAGTTAAGAGCATTTGTCAATGCTTACACCAATCTACCCAACTCCAAAAATAAGGCGAATGTTCTTAAGTATTTCAGTAAGGATGCAACGTCCAATATTTTTGTCTTCAATATTTCCGGGCTATCCAGAGTTACCAATGGCGACTACAATGGCTTTGAAGCCTATCTCGACAACCTCCTGCGTACACCGGGCATTACCCTGGGCTATGAAATCGCGGACCTCCTAGACGTAGAAGTCAGCGGGAATGTGGCTACCCTGGTTTATAGGGTCAATTATGAAACCAAAATCCCCGACGGGATCTGGGTAAAGGGCAAAGAACTTGTATCCATGGCCATGGAAAAAAAGGGTGATGAGTGGAAAATCGTTCACTACACTTTTATGCAGGTTGAAGATGAAAAATTGAAAGGAACCTGCCTGTGTGAACTCTTTACCGCAGATGGCGAAGATGGCGAAGTAGTAGCCAAAACCGTTGTTCCCAGCGGACGCAGTTATTCAACCAAATTTGACAATATGGAGTTTCGTACCACCGGATCAGATCAGATGATCAAGGTTCAGGACAAATACTACAAGCGCGCCGGAACTGGCAAATTATTACTGATAAATGATGGAGAAGAAGTGGAAGTCGGTGTATCGAACAGCAAGCGGGAAACTGTAATTATGATTATAGAAAACCTCTATAAGGACAGTTGCGCCAGGATTAAAACCAAAAATTAATTTTCTCCTTCCTTATTGTTAAACCCATTTTTACAGGGACTTCATCTGGAGATCGACCAGGCGAAGTCCCTGTTCAAATGAATGGGGGCTGTATTCCAGTTCTGTCTGTGCTTTCAGGATAATAAACCCCGTCACAGGCGGGCGTTTTGCTTTCTGATTGAGGGAATCACTGCTCACCTCTGTAACCAGCGATTTATCCAGTCCCCAGAAATCCGCAACCTCATAGACCAGTTCGCTCATTGGCATCATCTCGGCCCCGGAAACATGATAGATGCCCGACCGGCTCCGCATTACAGCGCTTACGGTAGCAGCAGCCAGGTCTTCGGCCAGCGTCGGACAACGGTACTGGTCATTTACTACCCGGATAGGTACTTTTTCCTCCAGCGATTTTTTTGCCCAAAGTACGATATTGCTGCGCGACATTCCCGGTGTAATGCCATAAAGTAACATGGTTCGGAGAATTGCCGAAGGAATTCCGCTTTCCAGAATAATATTTTCGCCCATCAGTTTGGACCTCCCATAATAGTTGACCGGGCCGGTAGGGTCTCCTTCGCGGTAAGGGCCTGATTCGCCCGAAAAAACAAAGTCAGTCGAAATATGAGTCAGACGCGTGCCGTAGGTTTTGCAAAGCGCTACCAGATGTCTGACTGCCTCTACATTCACAGCGTCACACAGCTTGCGGTCATCTTCACACTGATCCACATTTGTGATGGCAGCCGTATGAATAAGATCTGTAGGTCTGATCTCATTGAAAAGCTCATCCCAGCGGGAAAAGTCGGTCAGGTCAGCAGGCTCATAATCATATCCCTGGCGCAGTGGGTGGCGGTTAATGCCTACAGAAGTTGCCAGAAGATGAATATTTGCACGGTCGGCGAGCAGGGGAACAATTTTCTGTCCAAGAAGCCCATTGCTTCCGGTCAGGATAATCCTTTTTTGCATACAATATCAATCTGCAGAAGGCCCCAGTTGGTACAGTTTTCCGCCCTGGAAACTGGCATAGATCATCTGGGCCTGGGGATATATTTTTTCTATTTTATTGAGGGCGGCAGTTGCTTTGTCGCTGTCTTCATAAAAGCGATAGACGATGGCGTAATAATCCTTTCCATCTCCCCTTCTGACCTGAAGGTGGTGCGGAATGTCCTCTCCTTTACGCAGGTGTGTATATACCCGCCTTCTGGCCATATCTTCATCTGTTACCCATTCGGTTACAATCACATAGAGATTTTCAGCATTTACGGTCATCTCGCTCATATTTTGCAAGATTTTCGCCCCAACTTTGGCGTAGGGAGAAGACGCCGAATCACGGGAAAAAGCCTTCAGGGTATTCGTTTCCGATACATAGGGATAGGTCTCCACATTTGTCCCGCCTACCATAGTAAAGGTGGAATTTTCCTGACGGGCATTCTTTTCGGGTACAATGCGGTGGATATCGGTAAGATTTTCGAGCGCCTCGTAAAACCGCTGTTCGATTTTGGCAAAATAGGGATTGGGCTGAAGTTCAGTCAGTTTTTCGCCTGCTTCCACCATTTGCAGATACGGCTCCATATTGGCAAACGGGTATTCTCCGCTTCTTGAATTGGCATCTGCCACCAGAAAATCCATATAAGCTTTGAGCGCAGGCGAACCTACTGCAACCAGTCTGTCTTCGAGAAATGAAGAAGGGCCAAGCCCGGTGAATGTTCCCTCGGCGCTGGTAATCTGAATCCCCAGACGTCCCAGTTCGTCATACAGTCCGCCATCATCTTCTGTGCCGTCGGCATATCCGTTTACATCTGCAATGGCATCATAAAGCGAGGATTCCAGCAAGCTATCGCGGGTAGCAAACACAGCCAGAAGCGCCTTTTCTGTCTGAATGGACGAGGCGTTGACGACTTTTTCGGCAAACGCACTCATTGCGCTGACCAGCGCCGCATCATTTTTTATCAGATTATAAATCGCAGGAAAATACCGGTCAAAGGAATACGAAGCCATTCGCGCATTGGGAAGGCCACGACTTCTCATGGTGTCGCCCTCAGGCATTTCTTCTGCTGCTTCTGCTTCACTGGTCGAATGAGACCCGGAATTGCCGCATCCGGAAAGCAGAAGCAGAAAAACAACCGGAAGGAGAATCCCTGGGTTTCGATATATATTCAGCAAAATATTCATACGCACGAATTATCTGTTTCGGGGGAAAAATTACAGACGTTTTTTTTACTATCCAACCTCATTTACCCCCCAACCCTGACAAGTGCCGTATTGTGCAATTCAGCGGGCGAAATACAGCCTGCCAGTCCCATAGATAACTCAAAATCTGCCCAAAAATTGCGAATTACTTCATCTACTCCTGTCTCCCCCCCCAACGCAAGGCCATACACATACGGCCTGCCGATGCCCACGGCTGCCGCTCCCAGGGCAATCGCCTTCAGCATATCGGCGCCGGTTCTGACACCACTGTCGAGCATAACCGGAATCTTACCGTTTACTGCTGATACGATCCCGGGAAGAGCTTCTATTGCTCCGATTGCCCCGTCAACCTGCCTCCCGCCGTGATTGGAAACAATCACGCCATCCATTCCTGCTTCCACCGCCATACGGGCATCATCAGGGTGAAGAATGCCTTTGAGAATGATCGGTAATCGCGTCTTTTCCCGCAAAAAACTGAGATTTTCCCACACCAGTGAGGGGCGCGAGTATATGCTGATAAACTTCCGGACCGAAGCAAGGGGAATACCTGACCGAAGGTTCTGTAAAAACTTACCCGGAAAGCGGCGGTTCAGTTCCATGAGAAGGGATAGGGAAGAAAGGGTAATTTTCCGCTGCGGTGGCGGCTCGTCTGAAGGAGCATTTACCAGTTCCTGAAAAACCGGGTCGGAAATATACTGCGCAATTCCCTGTCCCCGCAGGAATGGCAAAAATGCCAGATCGAGATCCTCGGTTCGCCAACCGAGGAGGGTGGTATCAAGCGTAACCACAATGGCACTGCATCCGCAGTTTTCTGCGCGGCGAACCAGGCTGGTTACCAGTTCGTCGGACTTGCTCCAGTAAAGCTGAAACCACCGGGGGCTGTCGCCCATGGCTGCGGAGACCTGTTCCATCGGCACGGAAGCCTGGTTGCTGAAAATATAAGGAACCCCCGACCGTGCAGCAGCACGGGCCACGGCGAGATCAGCATCAGGGTGTGCCATTTCCAGCACACCTACCGGAGAAAGGAAAAGCGGTAGCGGGAAAGATGTTCCGCAGATTGTGGTAGCAGTATTTCGGAGGGAAACGTCCCGTAGCATTCGGGGTACAATTTGCCAGGCTTCAAATCCTTTTCGGTTGGACAAAATGGTCGATCCCTCACCTGCTCCACCCGCGACATAACTAAAGGCCTCCCGGCTCATTTTTTTTCTGGCCGCCGCCTCAAGAGCGGTGTAACTCACAGGTATCCGCGGCTTAAGCCCGGCGGCCCCATTGAGGTAAATTTCCCGCTGCCGGAGAATGGCGGGAGAGTTGTCGGAGGAGTAGTCTTTATTTCCCATAATGGGATAGAAGAAAAGAAAAAAAGCCTGCACGAACAAGCTCGTACAGGCTTTTGATAAAGATTTTTGTTACCTGAACCGGTTAGCTGGCAGCCCTGTAATTGAGGTAGTTGGCCTCTGAGAGCTTGGCTGAAGCAATATCCAGGTTGATATGATATTCAATCTGATCACTGTCAGGCATTTCAAACATGACATCCAGCATAATCGCCTCGATAATGGAGCGAAGTCCGCGGGCGCCGAGTTTGAGTTCTACTGCGCGTCTTACAACCGTGTCAAGCACCTCTTCTTCAAAGGACAACTTCTTCCCTTCCAGCTCAAACATTTTCTGATACTGGCGGATAATCGAGTTTTTGGGCTCGGTGAGAATCCGGCGGAGGGTTTTGGCATCGAGCGGGTCGAGATAGCTCAGTACAGGAAGGCGTCCGATGATTTCGGGGATCAGCCCAAAGGAGCGGAGGTCAGCAGGTTGAATAAACCGGTAGATATTGGTTCCTTCTTCGAGCTTCTTGGTGGACGCGCCACCAAAACCGATCGTTTTTACGGAGATTCGGTTAGAGATAATCCGGTCGATCCCTTCAAATGCACCGCCACAGATAAAGAGGATATTGGTGGTATCGATCTGCACGAGATTCTGCTCGGGATGCTTGCGTCCGCCTTTTGGTGGGACGTTGGCCACAGAGCCTTCCAGAAGTTTGAGCAGTGCCTGCTGCACGCCTTCACCGCTTACATCGCGGGTGATGGAAGGGTTGTCCGACTTTCGCGAAATTTTGTCGATTTCATCGATATAGACAATTCCTTTTTGTGCGGCTTCGACATCGTAATCTGCCTCCTGAAGAAGCCTTACCAACACGCTTTCCACATCCTCTCCCACATAGCCTGCCTCGGTCAGTACCGTGGCATCGGCAATACAGAAGGGCACATTCAGCATTTTGGCGATGGTTCTTGCCAGAAGGGTTTTTCCCGTTCCGGTCTGCCCGACCAGCAAAACATTACTCTTTTCCAGTTCAACCTCATCCTCATCTCTTCCGGGATTGAGGATACGCTTGTAATGGTTATAGACTGCAACCGAAAGCACCTTTTTTGCAGACTCCTGCCCGATGATATACTTGTCGAGGTGAGCAGTAATTTCGCTCGGTTTGGGTACTTTGGTGATCCGGGTAACCGGTTTTTCCTTAAACTCTTCTTCTATGATGGTATTGGCGTGCGCTACACAATTTTCGCAAATATGTGCACCCCCATATCCTGCAAGGAGGATCTGGACTTCGCGCTTGGACCTTCCACAGAAGGAGCAACTCTCACTTCTCATTATTTATCTTTTTTTCTTGAACCCAGCACCTCGTCCACGAGGCCATATTCTTTGGCTTCAGTAGCCGTCATCCAGTAATCTCTGTCGGAATCCTTCCAGACCTTATCAAATTCCTGTCCGGAGTGATGTGCAATGATTTCATATAGTTCCTTTTTGAGGATCTGAATCTGGTTGTGAACAATTTCGATATCGGAAGCTTGTCCCTGAGCACCACCCATCGGCTGGTGAATCATCACGCGGGAGTGCGGAAGGCCTGACCTTTTTCCTGCGGCGCCTGCACAAAGCAGAACGGCTGCCATGGAAGCAGCGATACCGGTACAGATGGTTGCCACGTCGGGGCTGATAATCTGCATTGTATCGTAAATACTGAGACCTGCATATACAGATCCGCCGGGGGAATTGACGTAGATATTTACATCTTTGGATGCGTCGGCGGACTGAAGGAAGAGCAACTGGGCACTGACGATATTGGCGACCTGGTCATTGATGGGCATACCCAGGAAAATGATGCGGTCCATCATCAGACGGGAAAATACGTCCATTGCAATCACATTCAGCTGGCGCTCCTCGATGATATTGGGAGTGAGACCATAAACATTCGGAACTAGCGAAGCGTTTATCTGCTGATTGGCAGCACTGACATAGTCGTGCATGGTCAGACTGCTGATACCCACGTGTTTGGTGGCGTATTTCAAAAACTCGTTTTGATTCATATAATTGGCAATGATTAAAAAGGAGGTTAAATTTACGGATATTTTGGTTAAAACACCATATCGTTAGATTTAGTGACACAGTAGCGCAAAAAAAATTCGGTTAATTTTCTAGTTTTAGCTCATGAACCTGAGAATCTGCCTGCATATTTTGCTCTTCACGCAATTTTCCACTCTTTGGTCGATTGCCTTTCCGCAACCTGCTCCGGAATTTAAATACAAATCATTTTCCCTGCCTCCCGATGCCCGTTATCTCGAAGGCAAGGTGGTTTTTAAAATAAAACCCAACGCAATTCATTGGCCTTCCCTTCAGCAAAAACTCGGGGCTTTAAAATCATCCGGTGCATCCGTTATTTTTCCCGGAAAAACACCCCCGGCAACTCCAACCAATGGCTATGGACAAGCGCTGGCCGATCTTTCTGCTATTTACGTGGCTTCCTATTCGGGCGAATGGACAATAGAAGAGGTGGTAAGTTTTCTCCTCACAGATGAAGCCGTAGAATATGCCGAACCCTGGTATATCTATGAGCCGCTGTATATCCCCAATGATCCGGCATCCGATACCACGGGGTTCCTTACCGGACTATGGTATCACGAACAAATCCAGGCCCTCCAGGCCTGGGATACGCACAGGGGCGACAAAGACATTATTATTGCCACCGTTGATGCTGGCTACGACCTCTCCCACCCCGATCTGAAAGCCAATATTTTTCTCAATACCGATGACCCCATTGACGGGATCGACAATGACAACGACGGTTATGTTGACAATTACCGTGGCTGGGATTTTGGAGGGAGTACTACCGGCGGACAGGGAGACAATAACCCCTCGATAGGAAATGTACATGGCCACTGGGTGCTGGGAACCTACGCAGCTACTGCCGACAATGGAATCGGTACAACGGGCACGGCGTTCAATTGCTCCTACTTGCCTATCAAGGCAGCCCCCGATGATTCGATAGGAAGCATCATGTTTGGTTATCAGGGAATTGTATATGCCGTTGAACAGGGAGCGCATATTATCAACGCATCATGGGGAGGCACTTACAGGAGCAGACTGGCGGAGGACGTAATCCGCTACGCCACCGTCAATCATCAGGTGGCCGTCATTGCTGCTGCCGGCAACAGCGGGCAAAACCAGCGGTATTATCCGGCTGGATATGATGAAGTGATTTCTGTGGCCAATGTCGCCTACGGCGACACCCTTTGCTGCCCCGACAATGCAGGAAACAGCACCTTTCACAGTTCGGTTGACATTTCTGCTCCGGGCTGGTTTATTTTCAGCGTCTATGAGCATGACGGCTACCGAAGCTGGAAAGGCACATCTGCCGCTGCACCTATCGTCTCCGGAGTGGTAGGCATTACGCTTGCAGCGTTTCCAGACCTCACACCCTTTCAGGCGGCCCAAGGGTGAGAATCACAATGATGATATTTACGGAGCGAATCCACAACATCAGGACTACCTCGGCCTGGGAAGGGTAAATATGTACCGGGCCATTCACGATCCGCTCAAACCCGCAATCAGGCAGATGATTTTACATTTACCGATACCGACGGCGACAGCCCTGGCCGGGGGATACCGTGGTTGATACATGTACATTCTTAACCACCTCTACGATGCCGGAAATCTCAACATTTCCCTCTCCTCTCCTACCCTGATTTGCCAATGTCGTCAGCCCGGAAATTTTCCTGGGGAAAAGCCAACAGGTTACGATGCTAACGGGCCAGTCTTTCCGGATCGTCCTTTCACCGGTTGTGCCTTATGACGCCGAACTGGATTTTAAGCTTACGTATGAAGATCCGGTTACCGGATATATGGACTTTGAATACATCAGCCAGCGGGTGGATATTTGATATAGGTAAATCTTACGCACAACCGCCTGCATACCACCCTCACCGGCAGAGGCGGCTGGGGATACAATGATTTTATCGGGCAGCAGGAAGGATTGGGCGTTTCATATAATTTTCTGGAAAACGCCTTGTTTGAGGGCGGATTTCTCCTGGGAAATTCCCTCTCTCAGGTTTCAGACCATATCCGCAATACACAGACCCGAGACAATGACTTCCAGATTATGGAGGTGATACAAAGGGATTTTTCAGACAAACGGGCCGACTTTGTTTATTCCGGCACATTCAACGACAATACAGCGCTCCTGCCACTGGGAGTTGATGTCACACAAAAAGCTTATGTATATGAGAATCCGCCCTACGACGATTTTGTTATTTTCCAATACCTGATTAAAAATACCAGACCCCAGTCGCTGACGGGTTTGTATGCAGGATTGTTTGCCGACTGGGACATACATATCACGCCCGATCCGCTTACAGGTATTCCGGGAACGCGTAACGCCGTCAATTATGATTCGACAGAGAAAACCGTTTTTGCCTGGGACCTTTCCCGAAGTACCAGCCACTACTATGCGATGAGCCTGATTTCTGACGGAATTTTCAGAGCTTATGCCACCACCAACCCCAACCCGGGATTTCAGTTCAACGGGGTAGGAAAATACCAGGCTTTAAAAAATACGCCCACACCTGCCACAGCTTCAGCGGGCATTACCAATGGTGGCGCAGATATCATGCACTTTATTTCCTCCGGCCCTTATACTATCGCTTCAGGAGGAACCGATACCGTTGCTTTTGCCATCTCAGGCGGGCAGACCTACTCAGAAATTACCCTCGCCGCGCAGCATGCCCGGGAAGTATATAACTGCCGCATTCTGGAAAAAGGGCCGGTGGCGGAATTTTCGGTTTCCAGTCCCATTGTGAAACCAGGAGAACAGATACAGTTTACCGACAACAACACCCAGGCCACGAGCTGGGTATGGGATTTTGGCGATGGCACTTCCGCTACTACTGCCAATCCGCAGCACAGTTATGCTCAGACAGGAGAATATACTGTTATCCTGACGGTAAGTGACGGAGCGTGTACGATTTCTACTTCACGGGTGGTGACTATCAGCAACCAGGTTTCTGTTGATCCGGCCAGCGGCTGGCAAAACTGGCGTTTATACCCCAACCCCAATGGCGGTACATTCGCGCTGGAAGTAACAGACACTTACTCGGGCAAATACCAGATCAGGATTACCGATTTGAGGGGCAGATTATGTATGGAACATACAGGCGTAAAGACTTCCGGAGAGATGACTATTCAGCTAGATACGGAACAGCAGTTGAGTAAGGGAATGTATTTTCTGCATTACACTTCGGGAAAGTCGGTATTTACGCTACAGTTTATGCGGGAGTGAAGCCTTTAATATTTGCCTTCACCGGGAATAGCAGCAGAAAGGCATCACCATGCCTTACAACAACGCCAGTCCTTTTCGCCAGGGCAGGAGGCTTCCGTGCTCCAGTTCGGCTTCCATCTCTCCGGCATAAACCAGAAACTGGTTTTCCGGCTGGCTGCCTGCTATTTTTTGCCAAAGCTTTAACCCCGACGTGAGGCGGGAGTTGTAGGTCTGGCTGGATTTGATTTCAATGGCCTTCAGCTTCAGGTCTTCTTCGATTAGTAAATCAATTTCATTATTTTTCTGATCCTGCCAAAACCAGAACCATGGGCGTTTGCCAGCGTTAGTCCGTTTTTTATATAATTCAACAATGAGGGCATTTTCGATAATATTCCCAAAATTGTGGTGTATTTCCAACTGACGGGGAGAGGTAATGCCGAGGAGGTTGCAGAGCAAACCCGTATCAAAAAAATACAGCTTGGGAGACTTAATCAGGCGTTTGTTAAAGTTCTCAAAATAGGGTGGTAGCTTGAACACAAGATATGATGCCGCCAAAGCGTGGTCTTCCCGCTTTGGCGTGGTCCCCCCAGATAAACCACTGGAAACCATCTCCGAAAATCCCGAATACATTGTGTTATTTGTCGTTCTATCAGCATATCTTTTAGTAAATCTGCAATCCAATTGCTAATTTACTAAAAAATAATCCTAAAGCCTACTGAATAGAATCAAATCTATACTTAAAAGAAAGTGTTATGCGAACCAGCCGAGAATAAAATAACCACGAATTCCCCTTATGGGATCTTGCGACACGAATATGGATCGAATACAATCAAACTTTTTTCGCAAAACCACTTTTCGATCGATAAATCTGTAGTGATGGCATATTCGAGGGAATATTGCCATATTGAGTATCGATTTTCTATCAATAGTCCACTATGAAAATCCTTTCATTGGAATTGCAATTTCGGGGCGTTCTTCTCAAAATACCACTAAAAAGGCTTTTATCCAGAGATGCTTATGTATTTTAAATACTTTTTTCTACTCTGCTAATTATATGGGGCATACTTTCAGGATTTATCAAGCTCTTCCATGAAGGTCTTCATTTCCATTTTTAACCATTCTCACTGCTGCTTCGATTATGGCAGGAATCGCCAGATACAAACATGCAAATAGTCTATTTGTATTCACCGGATGGGCTTGGATGGTTTCAATTTTGAATTGATTGGATTTATCATCTTTTTTGACAGGCAATTATGGCAGAATGATCATGCCTATTATGCCTTTAAGTAGTAGCTCTATTGCTCGTTTTGTTCACACCAACAACAGAACAGGTAAATCGTTTTGTCTGGGAAAAGTTTCTGGTATTCTTTTCAGTATGCTCATTGGAATTGGATCATATGTTTACAAACCAAAATTGAAACCGTAAACTGTTGGTATGATTTTACCCATGAGTACCATTATACAGTAATATTTACAGAATCTCCACAAAAAACGCTAGAGGTTGAGTTATCTTTTAGAGATGCTAAAAAAGCAGGTAAAACAGGAAGGTCTCCAATATGAAGAGGAATAGAGTTATTATTGCCCGGAGACCGAAATTGAGTAATAACTCAGTTTTTCAAAAATTGTTTCAGCAGAAATCCTTTCATTTAGAAGCCACAGACACTTTTAAAAAATTAGATTCTCGGGTCCCACACATCCATCCTTTGAGCCAGGTAGTGGGTGATATAGACATTCTCAAACCTTCCTATATGAGTATTTGATTGACCGGAAAATTCCGCATCCTCTACAAAAACTCAGACCATATCTGAAAATATAAAACTGTAGCCCCAGCCTACTCCCGGCAAAAATGACCAGAAAAAAATTTCCCTTTTAATCCCCACCAGCTTCCCACCGCACTGTTTCTTTTCGGATCCCTGCTTATCCCGAAAAAATACCCGGTCCCCGCTTTTGAAGAAAGGGAAGAGGGACACAATATTGGGAATTATCCACCGGCTCTCACATCGGGTATATAAAAATTGAGGGCAGAGGGGCCCAACCGCAAAAGTCCGGTGATATACCTGCACGGCGGCCCGGGCGGAAGGATCACAGACGCAGTAATCGAAACCTTAAAACCGCTGGCAAAACAAGGTCATGACCTGTATTTCTACGATCAGGCAGGCAGCGGCCATTCCGCCAGATTAGCGGATATAGGTGAATATTCCGTAAAAAGACATCAAACCGACTTAAGGAGATCGTCTCCAGGATAACGGAAAAAAAAGTCATCCTGATTGGGCATTCGTGGGAACCGTGTTAGCTATCAATTATCTTCAGGATTTCGATTCAACAGTGGAAAAAATAATTTTATCCGGACCGGGACACATACTGCCCGTCAATCAGGATTTGGTCAGGGAAATTAGTCCTGACAGTTTATCTCTCAGAGCCGCATATTCCAATGCCGAAGCAAATAAAAAAGCCTATACCTGGCGAAGTAAATTCATTTTAACATGGGCCCATCTCTTTCATTCAAAATTAGCTTCAGATAAGGAAACCAGACGACTTTTTTACCTATCTTAACCAGGAACTCAGCAAGTCCACAGACTGTGAAATTCGCGAGCATCAGGCGATAGGCGGCGGCGAAGCTATTTTAGTCATGTCATGACCGTAAACTAGCTTCGGAATGTTGAAAACAAAAGAGAACGGTTGAAGCAACTAACCACACCTGTACTCATATTACGAGGACAATGCGACAATCAGAAATGGGGATTCACCAAAGAATATTTAGACCTGTTTCCACATTCACAACTGAAAGTAATAGAAGATGCGGGGCACGATATTATCAGCAGGAAAGGAATGGCGTATTTTACCCTGATCAGGGATTTTATTGATGAGGAGTAGAATTTATACTGAGAATAAAGGGGGCTGCGAATCATTCAATTTTAAGTTTAAACTTATTGTGCCAGTTAAAGGGAAGTTGAAAAATGAGAAAAAGGCATTATCTTTATCTTAGTCCAGCGAAACCTGAATGTAAATGAATGCGTTTGTTTGTTAGCCAGCTCACACATTATTAATTTTTTAAAAAAATGATTATTGAACTATCGGATTCAATACTGAGAAACGCCCAGATGAGTGAGGAGAATATCAAACTGCTTTTTGCAATTTTTTTATTCAAAGAAGAATTTTTGACACTAGGACAAGCTGCCGAACTGGCGAAACTGCCACAGGCTATTTTCCAAAAAGAGCTTGGAAAGCGGAAAATCGCCGTCCACTATGGCGTGGATGAGTTTCGACAGGATATGAAAAATATTAGCCATACAGGATGGTTGTTGTAAGCGATACTTCACCCGTTTCCAATTTATTATTGATTGGCAAACTGAACCTGCTTCCTCAACTATTTGGTAAAATAGTCATGCCTGAAAATGTACTGGCCGAATTATCTAAATTGGAGGACTTTGGGCAGGATATATCTGATATCAAAAAGGCAAAATGGATTAATATTCGACCTGCAAATAATCAGGCAGCTGTTGTCGAACTAAGCAAACATCTTGACAGAGGCGAAAGTGAGGCTATTGTGATCGCGCAAGAACTTAACGCTGATTTCCTTCTGATTGACGAGCGAAGAGGGCACAAGGTAGCTAATTCCCTAAATATCAAGACCTTAGGGATACTTGGTGTTTTGATAAGAGCCAAGTCAGAAGGGCTCGTATCAGAAATTGCGCCATTGCTCCTTGACCTCGAAACCATTGCAGGCTTTTGGATGGGCGAAGCATTAAAAAAGGAAGTGCTCACATTAGCGGGTGAATAGATTATTCTCAGATAAGCACTTTCCCCTTTAAACCCAAAAGCCGGGCAGTAAGGGTTGTTCCCCTACTACCCGGTTATCTGTTGGTTAATCAACCTAAAACCTGTCTATGAGAGTAAAATTTTTTACGGATCGTTATCTGTCTATCGAACCATCAGCTTCTGAATGG
>JAWKNL010000020.1:0-118877 GCA_041391725.1 Bacteroidia bacterium | reverse complement strand
ATCCAAATTCTGCGAAAGTAATGGGTGAAGTAATGAACTGTTTGTCTGCTTGTATCACATCCTGAATAAAGCCTGCTACACGTGGCATGTAGGTAGGATGACTTTCTATTAAATAGATAACTGGCGCGGTATCTAAAAACACTTTACTCATATCTCACGATCCTCTCTCAGCCCGCTTACATATTTCTGAGCATCTTCCTGCCATATGCCACGCCCGATACCAATGTATTTTTGAAGGTTTTTCATCTTTTCAGAAGTACCAAAATGTTTTTTCATCAGGCGTTGAACCAGCACTTGATAAAGTTGCTGAACTTCTTCCTCTTTCCAATTGTCAAGTTCGGCGAGAACCAATTCCATCCGACTCATAGTGTACAGAGATTTTGAAATGTTTTTTACAGATTAAATATACAACTTTTTCATTTATTCCACCAATCTCCTACTTCATCCCGGACAACTCCTTCTCCAGAAAGGTATTGAGCGGGCAAATCCTCAGCCCTCCGGATCTGTCAAAACACTCGCCGGCGGGAATAATAACATAACTGTAATCGGGTTTGATGTCTTCCACACTTTGGAAAAACCCTTTGGAAATCACAGGCGCAATGGAAAACTTTATTTCAATACATACTTTTTTCCCCTCTGGTGTAATCATCAGCAGGTCGGTTTCGGCTCCGTGCTGGGTGCGGTAAAAGTAAAAATCAGAAAATTCGGGGGCTTCGCGTATGATTTGTTCGATTACATACCCTTCCCAGGACATGCCCGCCGCCTGATTGCCCCGCAAGGTCTCCATGTCAAATACCCGCAACAAATAGTGAAGCAGGCCGCTGTCCCGAAAATAAATTTTAGGTGATTTGACCAGGCGCTTGCCTGTATTTTCAAACCATGGCGGCAGGCGACGAATTAAAAAACTACCCTCCAGTAATTCCAGATATTTATTTACGGTTCCGCGACTAATGCCCAGAGAAGCTGCAATATTGCTCACATTCAGCACACTTCCATGCATATGGGCGATCATCAGAAGCAAGTTGCGCAACAATGGTGCGGGAATGGCGAAACCCAGTCTTGTCAAATCGCGGTAAATGAAGGTTTCAACAAAGTCGTCCAGCCACTTTCTGCTGATTTGCGCCGAAGGAGCGAGCAGGGAGCCTGGAAAACCTCCTCTGATCCAGTGCTGCTCCTGACTGGTATGTGTCAGAACTTCTGTAAGTGAAAACGGAGGCAACTCGTGATAGGTAATACGTCCGGCAAGCGTCTCCGTGTTGAGCTTAACGATATGGGGTGATGCGGAACCTAGTAAAATGAACCGTGCTGGTTCTCTTTTCTGGTCTATAAGCCCACGAAGCAGGGCAAATAATTCCGGCTTTACCTGTATTTCGTCTATAATAACGGTTTTGTCTGTATGGCTGGAAAGGTAACTCTGTGCATCTTCCAGTTTGAAAATATCCTGTGGTAATTCCAGATCGAGATAAATACTGGGCTTTTGAAGCAGTGCGCGCAAATGTTGAACAAGGGTAGTTTTTCCTACCTGTCTGGATCCTACAAGCCCTAAAATGGGCGACCATTCCAGATCGCGAAGCAATCGCCCGGTAAGTTTGCGCTCAATCATAGCTCAAAATAACACTCATCCGAGTAAATTGCAATCTGGAATCACAATTTACTCGGATAGAATGTTGCTATGAGAAAAATCTTACCGCTTTAGCAGCCGCTCGCTGCCGAGGTAGCCTTCTTCTCCGAAGAAGGAAATCATGTAAATCTGCGTAGGCAGATCGCCGGTGTAAATGTCCTGTTCTGTACCGGTGATATTCGTTCTTCGCACAATGTTGTCCCTGCATGTTGTGGAGTTCGATATGGGTGCAAACCTGGGTTGATGGAAGGCTGATGTGCACGTTTTCGCTGAAGGGATTGGGATAAAACCGAATCCCCAGGTCGGCGAGGTCTTCTATGCTGGTATTGGTTGCGGTGGTGGCACTGTCCTGTGGTGAATGTGCAAGCTGATAAAGGGCGTGGTTTCCGCTGTTAGGGCTTTTGTTGTAGTCAAAAAGCCGGAAGTGGTATTTTTTGCCTTCGGTCAGACCGGTAATGATTTCATCTGATCCGGGGCCATTGTAGAGCACAAAACATCCATTTCCGAGGTCAGTTTCCTGCCCGAAAGTTGCATTTGCGGTATAGTCTTCGCCGTCAAGCGGGAAAGCATTTACCCTGCCTTCTTCTCTTCCTACCAGAATCCGTTTGCTGCCGTTTCCATTGGTCCAACTGACTTTCAATGATGTCGTACCCTGGCTGGTAAAAACGAAGTCTTTGCCGTTCTGTGAAGGGAAATCAAACAGGTCGTGGGTAGGCCATGTGGTCGTTTGTCCAAGGCAGTTCCAGGGCAGATTGTCGAGGGCGGCCGAGAATGCACTAACATTGCTATTGATGACGCGTTTGTTGAGAATGATTGCCCAGGTATAACCGCCGCTGCTGCGCACCCATTCACTGGCCGTGCCGTCAAGCCCTCCTGTATGCCACCAGTTATTAGCGGAATTAACCTGCCAGCCTTTGGCATAGTTGGCCTGTACGGAGGAAGGGGTGGTCATAGCAGTAATAGAGGCGGCATTCAGAATATCGGGTTTGGTGCTGAATCCGTCCACTGCTACCAGAAGGCGTACCAGGTCGCGGGCGGTTGCAATCCAGCCGCCGTGGGCGTCCATGGCTTCCAGGTTCCATCCTCCGTATTCCCAGGGCACATTCTGCCCGGTATTGTAAATACTCGGGGCGGTAAAGCCATTGCCAAAATATTCCCCTTCACGTTCCATTTTGTCTTTGAGCAGATTATGACCGATATACATATCGTAAATGCCCAGAGGAGTGAGGATTTCATCTTTTATATAATCTTCATAGGATTTTCCGGTTACGGATTCGATGATTTCCCCTATGACGAGATAGCCCACATTGGAGTAGGCGTATTGAGTACCGGGAGTAAAATCCAGCCCGTTTTCCATCAGAAACCGTATCAGGACTTCTTCTCTTATAGGGTTGGTTTCGCCAAACTTCTGGGTTACATACAGCGGAAAAGCAATCGGATCGCAATAGGCAATAGACCATGTGTAGGGCGGATTGGGGAAAGGTACACAATCGAGATCCCGGTTCCAGCCCGCAGTGTGCTCCAGCAACTGCTGAAGGGTAATATCATTGATCCGCGTATCGCTATAGGTCACCGTGCTGAGATATGGATGGTTGGCAAGCCTGCCGCCGGGGCCAAAGACCTTGTCGCTCAGGCTGAGCTGCCCTTCCTGTACCAGTTTCATTACAGCAATCGACGTAATGGGCTTTGATACACTTGCAATGCGGAACATATGGTACGGCTGGGTGTCTTCGGTTTTGGCCAGATTAGCATCACCGAATGCGCGCATATAAACGAGTTTGCCGTTTTTTGCCATGGCAAACGTAGCCCCGGGAATACCAAATTGTGTAAGAAAATTGTTGACCAGATTGTCGCAGGCTGCCATTTCGGGCACGGCAATTCCGGTCTGAGCAAACCCTGCAATGCTCAGAAAAGCGATCAGTAAAAATGAAAGACTGGATTTCATGATAAAGATTAGGTTAGAGAATATCAGAGATTAGTTATTTTTCTTTTGCCACTCCATGATACACACTCGGATTGGGGTTTTCCTGTACATTGGTGCCTATGTAGTTGCCGGTATTGGGATCTACATAGTAATAATTATATCCCGTTTCGACCTTACCCGTTTGTGTTCCGTTGGTAACTGTATTTTCATCCCTAATGTAATCAATAAATTGTTCGTGCATGCGATCCTGTGAAGCCTGATTATTCATCCATGCCTGGTTTTGGTTATCAAAAGTGCTCTGCATGGTCTGCATCCGCTGCTGGTGGGCATTAAAGTTTTGCTGCATATTCTGCATGCGCTGGTTGTGGGCATTGGTCATATTTTGCATGATCTGCTGACTATTGATTGCATTTTGCTGCATAGCCTGCTGATGGCGGGCGTTTTCCTGCTGGCGCCACTGGGGGTTGGTTTTGTAGGAACTGACTACATATTCATGGATTTTTTCTACTTCTGTGAAGTCGCCGCTGGTAGTAAATCCGTTTACTTCTGCGTTCCATATAGATTCAAGGCTGAAGGTCGTGGCTTTGATTTTGCCTTTGACGGGTTTTCCGTTGTCATTAAATTCAAAGACGACATTGGCTGCGGTGAGCGAGGGCATTTGCGTGAGTCCCATTTTGCGGGCTTCTTCCATTGCTTTTTGTACATAAGCGTGATCAGGGGCAACGCCGAGAACGCGAAATCCGGGCGCTCTTCCAAAACACCTTTGTGCGTAGTCGGTGGCAAACTGTTCGGCCTGCATAAACTGTTGCACGACAAGCATCGGAGAACCGGTATTACCACTGAGAAACTGGGCTGTCTGCGAATTGGGTACGATAAACTGAGGCAGGTTGGGGTCGCCAAAGAAAATCCGGCTTTTTCCATCAGGGCTGGTAGCTACACCACAACTGCGAATCTGCCCCTGCGGGCGCTCCATGCTTACCTGCGATTTCCAGCCGCTGGGCATCATTACGGTAAACGCATTTTCTTTCGGATCGGTCATAGCAACATAGTCGCCATCGCCGCCGTTACTGCTGGTGAATGAGAAATTTCCGTTCATATAATCGGTTTCATCGTTGGTGGTGGAAGTTTGTTCCATTCCGCATGCCGAAAAAAACATCAGCGCGGTCAGGGTTGCAGTGAGGAATGATGGAATTTTCATAGATTGGGTGGTTAATACAGAGCTATGGAAACATCCTCTACAAGGTTAACACGGATGCGAAAGTTTTTTTTAGGGAAATGGCTGCTGTTTTTCCTTTGTGTTTTGTTTTTGTTTACCGGCCAGGCTCCCCGTATGGCGGGAGGTTCTGCCCGAAGTCTGCTTCATGCTTCCCAAAAAAGCTGGAAAGATGGTCGCTTTGACGAATCGCTTTCCTTCAGCCAGCAGGCGCAAAAACAGGCGATGCAGGAAAATGATACCCTCCTCCGGGTGGCAGCCATGCGGCAGATCGGGAAGTATTATGCAAGGAATGGTTATACCGAAAAAGCCATCGCTATTCTCGACAGTGTGATAGATGCTTCCGCATGGATCGGCTCCCTTCATCACGAGATTTTTCTTGCACGTGGCGAACGTGCCGACATAGAGGCCCGGCTCGGAGAATTTGACAACTGCATCAGCCGGTACCAGGCTATTCTCAATGACTGTAAGGCACTTGCTCCCGGCGATACCCTGCGACCGATTATTTTTCAATGGGCAGGACAGGCTTACTCGTATATTGAATCATATGATTCTGCGCTGTATTACTGTCATCACGCACTCGAATTATTTGAAAAACGCTACCCTTCAGGAAACAGGTTGGATATTGCCTATGTAGAGAATGCGCTGGGTATTATTTATTCCAATATTGACAAACCGCATGAATCTGTGAAGCATTATCAGCGGGCTGCGGAAATTCTTTCCCGGATGTTGCGGCCGGGACATGCACATGTGCTTCAGGTACGCAGCAATGCTGCCGTTCAGTACCAGTCGCTGGGGCAACCCTGGAAAGCAGTGGAGCAGTTTCAGAAAAATCTCCCCTATATCGATAGCGTAAAACCCGCCATTAAGTACGCAACCCTGTATAATTATGCAGGGGCATTAAATTCGGTCGGCGACTGCTATGAGGCACTAAAATATCTCGACCAGGCAGAGGCGATTATCCGCCAATGGCCCGACCTTCAGCCCGACGGGCTCAACCGCATTTATTACACAAGGAGTGCAGCCTTGCAGGGACTGAGCCGGTATGAAGAAGCACTCCGTTATATTCGCATGTCCATAGAAGCCGATGTGGCCGTATTTGGGAAGGACAATTCCCAACTGGTACAGGATTACAGCAGGCTGGGTACGATTTATTTTCTGATGGGAAATTACCCCGAAGCGATAACTGCGCAGAAAAAGGCTATCCGCATTGCTGAAATTCACCTTGCCCCCTACTCCATGCGCAAAGCCTGGGCCTGGGAGTTGATGGGAGAGGCACAGCTGAATGCAAAAAAATATGAGGACGCACTACTGAGCCTGCATACTGCCGAAAAAATTTATATCTCCGGAGGAATGCAGTGGAATCTGGTCGATACCTATCGACAGATGGCCGTAACCTGGCTTTCGAAAGGGAATGCAGATTCCAGCATTTCATACTTTGAAAGAGCCTGGAAAATCGCCATGCCCGACCTTCCTTTTCAGTTGTCTCCCGATTCGCAGACATATAGTATGTGGAGGAATACACTTCTGCCTGCATTGTTTGAGGAAATGGCCGATTGGAATGATTCGCTTTACCGTCGATCAGGCGTGTTTGACTACCAGCTCGCTCAACTTGCCTGTCTGGAAGCCCGGATTGCCGTGACCGACAGCCAGCGTTATTATTATGAATCGTCTGAATCACGGCTGACCCAGGCCGCCGACCAGCGCAGGATTTTGGAAAAGGCCCTTTCGGTCTGTAATGATCTGTACATGGAAACGGGGGCGGAAGTCTATATAAAAAAGGCTTTCCAACTGGCAGAACAGGGAAATCGGATCAACTACGCGCGCATATCCAAACCAGACAGGCCCTGCGTTTTTCGGGAGTACCAGACTCCCTTTTGAAACAGGAACAAGAATACCGGCAGCAGCTTGCTTCCATGAATATTTCTCAGGAGGAAGAAGGAGACCGACAGCCTGCAAGTTGCCCAAAACCGGGAAGCCTATTACCGCATCAGCCGTGAGTACCGCAATTTTCTCCGAAAATTGGAAAACCAACACCCTGGTTACTACCGTCTCAAATATCCATCACCGCTTTCCCCTGACGAATTCACCGCAAATATTCCAGGCACTCAGGCCATTTACAGTTATTTTCAGGAGGGGAAAAAACTATTTGTCTTCCGGTTTTTTGAAGGCAAATGGTATATAAAGCTTTACACTGGCTCCGATACAGACGAAACGCTAAGAGAATGGCTCGCTTTTATCCGCGCTCTTCCATCCGACGATATCCAAAATATCGCTGAAAAAGGACAATCTCTCACCCAAATCCTTCTTCCCGGACTTTCTTCAGAAATGAAAAACCTCCTCATCATTCCCGACGGGAAGTTGGGGTATCTCCCGTTTGAAACACTCTTGCAGGAAAACAGCGAGAGCAAATATGACAACGAATACAGGGAATGGGCTTTTCTCGCCCGCAATTTTACCTTCCGGTATATCAACAATGCGGGTATCTGGCTCCAGTATGCCGAAGCCTCCGAATATCCGGCCCCATACCTGGGGTTTGCGCCTGCTTTTGGTGAAGACGCCTATGCCGGCGGCACAAGGAGTATGCCCGGTGCCCTGCGATATAATCAGACCGAAGTAATGCAGGTCGCAGGCCTGCTCAAAGGTAAAGCGCTGACGGGAATCGCCGCAGATGAGGCATCCGTAAAAAAACTGGAAGATACCCCCCATATTCTTCATTTTGCCACACATGCCGTTGCAGATGACAATGACCCAATGGCTTCAAAACTGTATTTCGGACCGCAGACCGACAGCGCCGAAGACAATATGCTACATGTGTGGGAAATATTTGGATTAGACCTCAACAGCCCGCTTACTGTGCTCAGTGCCTGCCAGACAGGCGCCGGCCCTTTGCAAAGAGGAGAAGGAATCATGAGCCTGGCACGGGCATTTCAGTACAGCGGTAGCCGCAATGTGCTTACCACCCTCTGGCAAACCGACGATCAGGCCGGAGCGGAGATAACCACTTCTTTTTTCGGCTATGTGAATGAAGATTGGTCTCTCGAAAACGCACTCCGGGAGTCAAAAACCGACTGGCTTCGAAAATCAGACAACTACCACTGCCACCCCTATTTCTGGGCAGGATATGTGCTGATCGGAAATGGCGGAAATGTAAACATAAAGGGCAGCGGGTTTTGGGCGAATGGGTTGATTTATGCGGGCATACTGTTGTCTGCCATAGTTATTATCCTGATATTCAGCAAAAAGATGCTTTTCCCGGCCTCTCGTTAGAACTTAGCCTTCTTTTATCTTTTATGGATAACCGAAAAATCAGCGCTGCCCAAATGCTCCTTCTCACCGGGGGAATGGTCTTCTTTTTTATGCTCTCCGGGCAAAAACCTTCGGGAGGAGAAGCGGAAAATTTTTATAAACAGGGCCAAAAACTCTGGGTTGCAGGCCGTTATGACAGTTCCTATACGCTTTTCCGCAAAGCTCAGTCCCAGGCAAAAATCGAAAACAACCAACAGCTATGGGCACAGTCCATGCAGTTTGCAGGCGTGTATCTCACCCGCCAAATGCAGATTGAGGCAGCCGCAGCCACCCTCGACAGTGTAATTGCCCTCTCAGGTGTTTTCGACCCGCTGGCACCATTTATTCTTTTTGCACGAAAAGAGCGCGCCTACCTCGATATGATGAAAGGTGATTTTTCCGGAGCGGAAACCCGATACCGGCAACTCGCTGCCGATTGTGAAAAGCTGCCCCCGACGGGCGACTCCATCCGTGCGACAGTGTATGAGGGGCTGGGGCAGGCAAATTTTGATCTGGGCGAATACCGGAAAGCACTGGGTTTTGTTGAAAAAGCGCTGGGATTGTATAATCAGTCCTCCAAAAAAGACCAGATGCCCATTGCTGTTTGCCACAATACACTGGCAATCATGCAGATGTATCTCAGTGAATTCGAGCCCGCGCTGGAAAACTTTCTGACCGCGGTCAGCCTGCTCGGCAAAAAACTTGGTCCCGACCACCCCGATGTACTTCAGGTAAAAACCAATATTGGCGTTTTGTACAGCGAACTGGGCCTTTTCTGGAAGTCGCTGGAATACCACAGAGAGGTTTGGGGGAATCGACCGTCTCCAGCCGTCTCCACATCTCAATGCCCTTCTCAACATGGGCGCTACCCTTATCACAGTAGGGGATTATGAAGCCGCGCTGAGTTATTTCGAACAGGCCGAGATCTGGCGCAACCAGTTTCCCGGCATGGCTCCGGAAAGTCACGCTTATATTGCCCTCAACCGAAGTCTTATTTACCGGGAAATCAACCAGGGCGAAAACGCTATCAGGGCAATCAGACAATCCATACAGATCAATCAATCGATTTTTGGCAAAAATCACCCCGAACTGATTACCGATTATATGCAGGAGGGAAATCTGTATTCCCAGGCGGGAAAATACGATTCGGCCCTTTACTCCTATGAAAAAGTGTATAATCTCGCCCGGAAACATGAAGGAGAAAAAGCCCTGAGAAAAGGCCACGGACTCTTCCTCATGGGCGAAACCCGGGAAAAAATGGGGGAAAAATCCCGCGCATTACAATTGTATCACCAGGCAATCGCGGTTTACCGGGCCAATGGAAATGCCTTTGAGGAGGCTAAAACCCTGGTATGTCTGGCAAATCTTTGGCGAAAGGAAAATCAGCCCGATTCCGCCCTTAAATATCACAAGATTGCCTGGGCCGTGCTTGTTCCCGAAATGCCCTTCCAATCTTCTCCTGACATAGGGGTGCGCGCGTACTGGCAGAACCAGTCGCTCCGAGAATGGCTTGTCTCCCGGTCTGAAACACTTGTATTTTTTGCTGAAAAATCGGGGGATACAAACGACCTTCAGGCAGCACTTGCGTGCGCCGATTTGTTGTTCAGTATTGGCGACAGCCTTAGACATTACTACGAATCACCCGGCTCCGGCAGATATGCGGTGAGGGACGAATTGCCGGTGTATGAAATAGCGATCCATGCCGCATGGCAGCTCAGTGAGATTACCGGTGACCAGACATATGCCGAGCGGGCCTTCCGTATTGCAGAAAAAAGTAAGTCTGGTATTCTCCGCGACCATCTTCGCGGAATCAGGGCACTTCATTTTGCCGGAGTACCCGATTCGCTGGTTGAAAAAGAACAGTATTTCCGGCAACGACTTGCTGCGCTCGACGGCGCAATCCATACAGCCGGAGACGATCCCGATTATATTGAAGGACTGAAAAACCGGCGATTTGAGATCAATCAATCTTACCGGGATTTTCTCAGGCAACTGGAACAACAGTACCCCGAATATTATAAACTGAAATTTTCCGAAAATGTACCGGATGCGAAAGAAGTTGCTGCGCAACTGCTCCCCGGACAGGCGGCATACAGCTATTTCAGCGGTGAGCATGATGTATTTATTTTCCGCCTTTATGGAAATGATATGCAGTTTTTTCGTGTAGAGAATACCGCACAATTGCGGGCGGAACTTGACAACTGGCTGGATTTTATCGGTCATCCTCCCTCCGAAAAAGCGCCGGTTCAGCCGCTGGCGGCGGTGGCTTTTTACCTTGCGCAAACCCTTATGCCGGGTCTGTCTGAAGATTTTTCGCGGTTGCTGATTATTCCCGATGGCGAGCTCGGTTATCTGCCTTTTGAAAGCCTTCCGCTTAACAATCCGGCAGATACGACCTTTCGCAACTGGGATTTTCTGACACAACGATATGCGGTTTCGTATGCTTACGCTGCGTCAATCTGGCTTGGCCAAAACCAGGGGAAAGATACTCATTCGGCTAATTACTACGGTTTTGCTCCTGCTTTTTCTCAGAGTTTGCCTTCAGAAACCCGTGGCAATTTCAGCCCGCTGACACACAATCAGGAGGAAGTAAAGCGGGTTGCGCGGCTGCTGAAAGGAACAGCACTTACCGGTGCCGAAGCAAAGGAAGCCACCCTGAAAGCGTTGGATACACGGCCAGCTATTCTCCATTTTGCTACCCATGCCATTGCCGACGAGACTGACCTGATGGACTCCGGGAATATTTTTTGAAAATGACAGCCTTTCGGGAGAAGATGGAATCCTGCATATATGAAATATACGGCCTGATGATCAATAGTCCGCTGACGGTATTGAGCGCCTGCCAGACCGGTCGGGGACCGTTGCATAAGGGCGAGGGATAATAATGAGCCTTGCCCGCGCATTTCAATACAGCGGGAGCAGCAATATTCTTTCCACCCTCTGGCCTGCCGATGACCAGGCAGGAGCGACGCTGACCACCGATTTTTTCCGGTTTCTTTCTCAAAAAGATGCGTCAGCCACAGCCCTCCAGAAAGCACGCCAGGAATGGCTCCGGAGGTCAGACGATTATCATTGCCACCCCTATTTCTGGGCGGGATATGTGTTGATTGGCGAGGGAGGGGAGGTAAACATCGGTTCGGGAGATAATTGGCTTTCGACTTTTATTTTCTGCTTTGGCCTTGCAATCGCAATAATGATCGCAGGCTGGGCTATAGGCAAAAAAAAGGGCCACTCCTGAAGTAGAATGGCTCCTGTATCTGGCCAAATCCAAAATCAACTCTTCGCAGCAATCGGCGCTTTGGAGGTGCGCACCCATGCGACAAAACCCGCCAGCGCACCCATCACAATGTTGGCCGGGAGCATACTGTATTCTCCGCGGCTAAGATGCAGACCGGCAGCAAGCACCATGACGGCAATCAGTCCGTATGCGGCATACACCGTCATTTTGGGCTGGATGCGTGTAAGCGAAGGCACAATCAAACCTATAGCGCCAAGCAGTTCGGCAATGCCCGCAAGGCGGGGTACCCACGATCCGACATCTGACACCCAGGGCATCTGGGTCGCCAACTGGTCAAGCGGAGTGAAAGTTTTGGTAAACCCTGCGGCGGCAAAAGCCAATGCCAAAAGGCCTTGTACAATCCATGATGCAATGTTCATAAGGGCTAGTTGTTAATGGTTAATGGTTATTGGCTATTGGCTATTAGTTATTGGCTAATAGCTAATAGCCAATAGCCAATAGCTAATGAGCAGATACAATATAGTAATTTCTGTGTTTAAACATCAATTTTTATTTATGAAATTTTCCGGAATTCGTGCTGATCTGTTTATATTGATTACTCTCTCAAAAATTGCCGGAATATGAATTTCATCACCTACCTCTTCCGAATGATTTTGCCGGGAATCATTTTCCCCGCAACCCTATGGGCACAAACGCCCCTGCTGAAAAATCAGTCCCGACCGGGCGATTTTGTTGTGGAACCGCCTACATTGATCTGTGCCGGCTTTGAGTGGCCGGTCTATGGCGACGAAAACCGAAACGCCACAGTCGCTGTTTCCTATCGCCTCAAGGGCGAAGCCGTCTGGAAAGAGGCACTTCCCTTGCTCCGCATTGGGGGTGAAAAAATATTTGGCCACGACCAGCGATGGGTTTATACCACACCCCACATGTTTGCCGGAAGCATATTTAATCTCACGCCGGGCAGCCTTTACGAATGCCGGTTTGTGCTTTCTGACCCCGACGGTACGCAGGGCAAAACCGAAGAAATTGTCACCATTCGCACCAAAACAGAACCGCAGCCCTATCCACATGGAAATACCTACCACGTCTATCCGCCCGGCTACAAAGGTACAAAAGAAAGCCCCGCCTTTACCGGGCTCAACGAAGCCTATTTTGACGGTGGCAACACTGGCGACTGGTGGCTGGTACCTGAGGCCCGGGTAAGAGCCGGTGATGTGATTCTCGTTCACGCCGGCCTTTACAAAGGCGACCGGAAAAACTATGTGGATCCCCTCGCACTCAACTTTCATGGCGCGTATGTGCTCACACAAAAAGGCACTCCCGAAAAACCTATTACCATCAAAGCGGCAGGCGACGGAGAAGTGATTTTTGACGGAGATGGCGCTTATCGCCTCTTTGATGTGATGGCTGCCGATTATCATTTATTCGAAGGCATCACTATCCGCAATACAGATATCGCCTTTTACGCCGGACTCAAACACGTCATGGGTTGCAGCGGCCTTACGGTCAAAAACTGCACAATCGAAGATGTTGGCATTGCCGTGATGACACATAGTGAAAACTCCAAAGACTTTTATATCGCCGACAACGATATGACCGGACGCCACGACCCCGACACCCTGCTGGGCTGGTACGGATTTGAAAACCCTTCGCCCCTTACCTCATATTACGCAGTGAAAGTATATGGGCAAAGCCATGTGATCTGCCACAATACCATCCGCTATTTTCGACGGCATTTGTGTAGATACCCACGGACTGCCGGAGCAGGAGCAGGACAAAAATGTGTTTCCATCGATATTTACCGGAATGATATTTTCAACATGTCCGACGACTTTATCGAGTCTGACGGCGGGGTACACAATATCCGCATATTTGAGAACCGGGGATTTAATGCCTATCACGCAGCGTTGAGTGCACAGCCGATTTTTGGCGGGCCGGTGTATTTTGTTCGAAATATCTGCTACCATGTGCCCGGTACAGCTTTGAAATATACCATTCGCCCGGCGGGTATCCTGACTTACAACAATACCTTTTGTATGGAGACCAGCATCAGCGGATTTTCCAACGGACATTTTCGGAATAATCTGTTTTTTAGGCCCCGATGACAGTCGTGCAGCGATCAGTGCTACTACATACACAAATTATTCTTCTTCTGATTACAACGGATACAGATATAAAAAGGGGGCTAAAACCCCTTACCGGTGGCGGTATCCCGTTGATCCTGCGCACAATCACGCCGCAGACAATGAACTCATCTGGACAGAGATGTGCGGACTGACCGGTGTAGAGGATATTATGGGCTGGGAGACACATTCGGTCGAACTCGACTACGATATATTCGAAAATGTTACAAAACCCGACCCTTCCCGGAAGGGCTTTGTTTATCCGGTGGGGAACAGCGATTTCCGCCTGAAAAAAGTGCGCTGCCATTGATGCGGGGTGTGTTTTACCCAATATCACCGACGGTTTTGCCGGAAAATCGCCTGATCTCGGGGCATTGGAATATGGCACACAACCGCCAGTGTATGGGGTGAGGCTGAAAAGTAGCCCCTGGCCCTGATTGCAGTTATTTGGAGAATCGCTTGTTTGACAACAGCTTTTCATGAACCCAGTCTTTGTTTGACCGGCTTATGGGAATATGTTCCTCCCGATTGTTATTTCAGAATTATCAAAACTATTAATCCTCGATACGGAAACAATGAAGGACTTATGCGCGAATAAACTGATCGTGATCCAGGTTTTCTTCTAAAGCCTTGAGTGGCATCAACGTCATATATTTTCCATTTTCCGTGTGGATCATCACATAGTTTTGCAGCGACTGGATAAACAGGATTTCTGCGGTGTTTATCTTCTCATATTTGCCGTCACATTTGATAAAAAAGTAATCTGGCTCAGGCTGAACGGGCTCAGGAATATTTTTCTGTTTTTAAGCAAGTACAATTCCCTCGCTTTTTTACCGCCTTGAAAAACCGGTTGAAAGTAATGGGTTTCAGCAGGTAATCTACATCAAACTGAAAGGCTTCAGGGCATAATGGGGATAAGCTGTGGTAAGAATAGCTGGCGGAAGAGACGACCTGAGATTAAGAAAATCAATACCGGTCATAAACGGCATTTCAATATCAGAAATAAGATCAGGCTTTTCCGTCTCCATGAGTTGATCAAGTTCAACGGGGTTCTGAACATTCCGATCAGTTCGAGGTAATCGACTACCTCCACATGGCGGGCCAGGCCTTCACATGCCAGCGGCTCGTCATCTACGATTATGCACCTTATTTTCACGCCAGCTCCAGTTTCAGTTTAACAGTAAATACTTCAGGATTTTCAGCAATAATCAGTTCATATTTATTGGCATATAGCAGTTCCAGCCTTCGTTTTACATTGGACAGTCCTATGCCCGGAGATATTTCAGATCTGCCTGATCCTCTGCTGTTTTCAATTTCCAGATAAATAGTCTCTGCTTCACATAAGGCAAGATGCATCCGTATGAAATTAGCTTTACCTTTTGCTTTAAGAGACATGTTTGAAAGCATTTTCTACAAAAGGAAGGATTATAAAAGGGGCAATCATTACCGACTGATCCACCTGTTGATTGATATCAAAGGTCAGTTCGGTCTGATCTTCACGCAACCTGAGACTTTCCAGTTCGATAAAATCCTCAATAAAATCAAGCTCCTTTCTAAGGGAATAAACGGGTCATTGCACTCATACAGTTGCTTGGTATCGCAACATATCAGAAAATGAAGCCAGTGCCTCAGCGGCAAGATCAGGATTTTTGTGGATCAGTACATAAATAGAATTGATGGTATTAAACAAAAAATGCGGGTTGATCTGTGATTTCAGGTATTTCAGTTCTGATTCAAGATTTTCCTTTTGAAGGGTGATTTTTCCCGCTCGGTATGAATCCAGTTTTTGGCCAGTTTCACACTCATGGCCAGCGTCATGCTTGCCGAAGTCGAAGGCAGGGCTGCCCTTGAGAAGAAAAACATAAAGTCTGAAGGCTCTCTTCCGAAAAGCTGGGCAAATGTCTTATCCGAAAGGTATGCGTTTAAATAATAACCTGAGGCTATGAGGGCTGAGCAGGCGAAAATGGTCAGTAAAAGCAGCAGGATATAAACGCCAAACTTTCCCCTGGAAAGAAACTTCGGAATAAGATAATACAGATTAAAATAGGCACCATAGCCTGAAAAATAATATACCCGATAAATTTTACAGGCAGTTCTCCGCCAAAAAGATAGGCCCATGAATTTTCAGACTATCGGTATTGATTACCAGCCAGGTGAGGTGGTAACAGATCCAGAACGGGATATGGTAAATCTTGTATTTGTATAACCAGGCGATCATTGAGTGAAATCATGAGATTCCGGCCAAAGTAAGGTTTACTTTCAGATAACCCGCACAACATTGACGAATGGCCTGAAATAATTGATAAACGGAAAAATACCAATTAAGTGCCGCATGTCAAGTTTTCAGGTAGATAGTCAATGCTTTCTGCCTGAGGAAATAAGCGCTTTTATTTTGTTCAAAAGCAAAATGAACAAGTCTCTGTTATCAGCCTTTATCACTTTGATAAGTCTTCCCAGTTTGCCCAGATAAGCGGCGTCGTTGCCGATGATCTGCAACAGGGCATCCCGTTTACCAATGTGCTATTGTATCAATCTGCAGACAGCAGTTTCCTCACCGGTGTGAATACCAATGAAACCGGACATTTCACGATCCATCACAGGTCTCCTGGAAATTATTACATCCAGATCAGCAGGATTGGATACAAAACCAGTGATTGTTTACCTGTAAATCTTAGTGAAAATGGTCAGGCAGATCGGAAACGATTACCCTGGAAAGTGAGGCCGCCACATTGGATGAAGTTGTAATTTCTGCCAGAAAAGACATTATCCAGCAGACGCCTCTGGGAAAAGTAGTCAATGTACAAACAGCCTTCTCACCAAAGGCAATGCCTTACAGTTACTGGAGCGGCTACCCGGCGTTATTACAGATAAAAGTAATAATGAATTCAGCCTTAACGGGCAGAAGGGAGTTACGGTACTGATAAATGGCCGAAGGGTAATGATGAGCCAGTCCGAAATCATGGCGCTGCTGGAAAACACGCTGGCAGATAATATCGAAAAAGTGGAGTTGATCACTCTCCTCTTCCCGCTATGATGCGGATGGCGGTGCTTGGTATCATCAATATCATCATGTTGCAAAACACCGCTCAGAAAAGTCGGTTTGGCTTTACCACTATGGCCGGATACGGCTTCAGGAGAAGGCTTCTGTTTCAATAAATTACCAGAGAAACTGGAACAAATTCAGCTTAACCGGCACTACGGGTATCTGAGAGACGTGCAGCGATCGGTTTTGCTGGTTTGGGCACTCCTCCAAACCGGCAATTCTCGGTGGCAACAGTACGGCTAATTTTTCCACTTTCAGTCGTGCATTTCAAAACAGGCATAATCTGAATCTGGCTGCAGAATACAGGCCGGCAGCCGGTGTTACTTTAGGTACAGACTGGATTTTTGTCCTTCGCCCAAAACCACAATTTATCCAACAATAACGTAGCCTGGGATACCGAAGAATTTGGTTATCTGGCCATGAAAGGTCTCGCTGATGGGAAAGCCGCAGGGCGAATCTGATAGGTTCAGTTTTTCTCGACAAAAACTGGAAGAAAATCGAATCAGCCTGACCTGAGTACGCTGGGATATTTCAACGATAACCCGGCCAATATAGATTCCGATTACTTTGATGAAAACGGAGAACCCATTCTTCCGCCTTCAGAAATATTTACCACAGGCAACCGGGGACAAAGTCTTTCACATATACACGTGGGGTAGCCAAAATTGATTATGAGCGGTCTTTTGGCTCATCAGTAAAAGGAGAGTTTGGCGGAAAAATCAGTTTCTCTGACAATAAAAACGACAGCAATATTGAAAGTCTCATAGACGGGATCTGGCAGACAGACACCCGATCCCAAAGTCTTATCCTGAGTAAAGAAAAATCATGGCCGCTTACAGCCAGTTCAGGTTGAATCTGGGCCAGAAAAACAGTTTGCATGCCGGTCTGAGATATGAGTTTTGGCGAAGGGACATCAATACCGAAAAAGAGCCATTTCGCATCTCCGGCCTCTTTCCCACAGTGCTTTACCAGAAGGTATAAAAGAAGGGCAATCCTTCAGCATGGGTTACAGCAGGCGAATTACCCGTCCGCTTTACACCGATCTGATTTCCAATCTGTTTTACAACGATCAAACCTTGTTTTCTCTGGCAACCCCTCTTTGAAGCCAACGCTGACAGACCAGATCAAACTGGACTATAATATCCCCGGGCTGAGTAGCAGTCTGATTTTCAATACGATAAAAACCCCATTCTCAGGGTACCCAGATTACTACCAATAAGGAGCAGAACATCGGGATTTCTTCCCCACAAAACCTTGATTACAGTAAAAGTATAACCCTCTTTCTAAATGCCCCTACTCCAGATCACCCACTGGTGGAAAATGTCTGTAAGCAGCACCAGCTCTCTCCGGAATTATCAGATTTCTGTATACACCAGTGGTGGCGGCAAAAACCTATTTGTTTCAGTCCTTTAATGTTAGTCAGAATTTTACGGTGCTGGGTGATATAGAACTGGAATTGTCCGGTTGGAGAAACCTGCGTTCCTATGATGGAAGTAACCGCACCGCGGGTTTTGGGGTGGTAAATCTTGGCCTGGCCAAGAAACTCAAAAATGACAAAGGAACCATTGCTTTGAACCTGCCCGATCTGTTCAGGAACATTCAAAGTGCATACTTATATTGGAGGAATGACAAATCTTATTTTTGATATTAAAAGTGAATCTGACTGGCGCGACGAAACCGCCTTGTATCAGGTTTTCAGGTTGAGCTATTCGAGAAGTTTTGGCGGCAGAGTGACGCAGCAAAAACGAACACGGGAAGAGGAGTTAAGGCGGGTAAATGACTGATTCACAGGCGGGAATAGCATTTTGGAAGAATATTTTTATAACTGGCTTACTTTTTTTTTCAGGTATCGTATTGTAGCTGGCCAGTAAGGCCATTAACAACCCTACCTATGAAAAAGATGTGGGCATGGATTGCCCAAAACCCTGCGCTGACTTATCTGTTTTTCACACAAGTCGCCTGTATTATTCTGGGTATTTACTGGGGGTTTTCGTCTCTTTTGTCCAAACAAAGTGACAGTCAACCCGCCAACTTTCTGATCACGGTTGCCGCTTATGAAAATTCTGCCCGCGAAATCGTCGCAGCCTACAACTCACAGGCAGTCAACGAGTATGACGTACAATTGCTGATCAAATCTGAAGAAGAGGGAGTAAAGACATTCGCAGCCACTCCCAATGCGCTGCTTGTAATGCCCCGGAAACTGACCCCTGCCGAAGTCGCTTTATTGGATGCCAAACGACTTCCACTTTCTCAGGAGGCCGTGTTTCCTGATCAATCCCCCGGCAATGAATTTGTATTCCTGATCGGAGACCACCAGCAATCTGCTGCGGAAGGTAAGTTTTTGTCTTTTATTACCAATCCCTCCCAGCCCAGGCGGTTTGCGCCCAGAAGAAGAGGTTAGCCATTAAAAATAAACCCCGGAGGAATGAACCTGCCGGGGTTTGTTTTTTATTTAAGCAAGTGGTGAAGCAATGATATTCTCTATAAATTTATAGTCCTGAAATATTAACCATGAAAGAAACCCAATTTACCGCTATCGTACAGCTTATTAAAGAGTCACGTGCCAAAGTGATTAAGTCGGTTAATACCGAACTGATTAATCTTTACTGGAATATTGGGGAACATATTCATTTACGGATTGAAACTGCTGAATGGGGAGAATCAATAGTAAAAGAACTAGCGGGATATATACAAAAGATTGAACCTGGTCTAAAGGGGTTTTCTGACAAAAATCTTTGGAGAATGAAGCAGTTTTATTCCTCCTATAAGGATTACCCAAAACTCTCGGCACTGCTGAGAGAAATTAGCTGGACAAATAACCTGACAATTCTTAGCAGAACAAGATCAATGGAGGAGAGGGAGTTTTATATTCGACTTTGTCATCAGGAAAAGTATAGTTCTCGACAACTTGAAAGACAAATCAACAGCGGCATCTTCGAACGAACCATGATTGGGAATATACATTTACCACAATCGGTAAAAGAAGCTCATCCAGATGTTACAAATACTTTTAGAGACAGTTATGTTTTTGATTTTTTGAGCTTGCCCGAACCCCATAGTGAAAATGAATTACAAAAAGGGCTGCTTCAACAAATGAAAAGATTTATACTTGAGTTAGGCCGGGATTTTTTGTTTATAGAAGAGCAATATCGATTACAGGTCGGCAATAGTGATTTTTATATTGATCTCTTATTTTATCATCGGGGATTACAGTGTCTGGTTGCTTTTGAATTAAAGGCTGATAAATTTAGACCTGACCATCTGGGACAATTAAATTTTTACCTGGAGGCATTAGACCGGGATGTGAAAAAACAAAACGAAAATCCCAGCATAGGTATATTGCTATGTAAAGACAAAGATGATGAGGTAGTAGAATATGCATTAAGCAGAAGTCTTTCTCCTACAATGGTTTCTGAATATAAAACACAACTACCCGAAAAAAAGCTACTGCAGAAAAAGCTGCATGAGCTTTTTGAGAACAGCACACTTCCTGACTGAAAACACTCAATCCCCTTACGCCAGTATTTCACACAAGTCTCCCGTACTGTCTGCAAATTGCACATCGTCCACGCCCATTACTTTCATCATGGTCTGATGGAGATTGGCAAACGGAGTGTCTTTGGCAAATTGCAGGTTTTGTCCGGTTTTAAGTTTGCCGCCGCCTTTGCCTGCTACCACAATCGGAAGATTGTGGCAGGAGTGGCGGTTGCCATCCCGAAGCCCTGATCCGATCATCACCATCGAGTTGTCGAGCAGCGTGCCTTCACCCTCGCAGATGTCCTGCATTTTTTCGAGCATATAAGCATATTGCTCCATATGCCAGCGGTTGATTCGCTCGTACTGGTCGAGGTTTTTGGGATCGTCCTTGTGGTGTGAGATCGAATGGTGCGTATCAAATACTCCTTCCAGAAAGGAGAAGTTGCGGTTGTTGGCAGAGTTGCCAAACATAAAGGTCGTAACACGGGTCGCATCGCACTGGAAGGCCAGTACCATGATATCGAGCAGTAAGCGCACTTTGGGTGTGATGTCCACTCCCTCCGAATATTCTGCCCATTCGTCGATCCGGGTGTCCATCCGCGCCAGTTCTTCTCTGACATCAGGAGTAATGCGTGCTTCAAAATCTTTGAGGTTCTGACGGTCTTCGAGGCGTTTTTCTACCGAACGGATCGACTCCATATATTCAGAGAGTTTGTTTCGGTCGGAGACGCCCAACTGGCGGTTGAGTTTTTGGGCATCGCTCTGGACGAGGTCCAGGACGCTTTTTTTGTTGGGGTCGAAAGGAACTGGCGGTTTCCCGGGAATATAATTGCGGAATATCCGGTCGAAAGCCAGCCGGGGATCAATTTCTTTGGCACAGGGCTGGTTACGGCTTGCCCAGGAGATCGAACTCCCATACAGACGGGTAAAACCTGTGGATTTGCAAATTCCGGTGTCTATTCTGTCCACTCCGTATTGAAGGGAGGGGAACATGGTTTCTTTCCCCACTTTATTGGCCACCAGTTGATCTACCGAAATACCCCCGCAGTCGAGTCCACTGTCCACGGTTTTGGTTATGCGCATGGAAGTGAGGAAGTTGGCGGTTTTGGTAAAATGGCCTTCCTGTCGTGTATCTGAATTGCGGTTGTACAATTCGCCCAGGATATTGAGCTGATGTTTGACGTTTTTCAGTGGCTGGAGGATGGGCGAAAGGGTAAAATTGGAACCCCAGCCCTCCGGCGTCCATTTATAGGGATTGACTCCGTTGGCCATGTACATGCAGGCCATGCGTTGCGGGGGCTGGTTGGCTCCGCTGAACGAGGAAAATCCCGGGGGGATCATGGCTTCCAGCAGGGGAAGTGCAATACAGGCGCCCATACCTTTGAGCATCCGGCGGCGGGAAATATGCCAACTTTTTTCCATAGCTATTGATCGTTGTTGTATCGCTCAGGCATATCGCTCCTTTTGTAGTGGAAAGGATATGAAGTGATCAGCGTGAGCATAAGTTCCTGACTGTCAAAATTATTTTGGGTTAAACTTTCGGTCATTTGGTTGATGGTAGGCGAATCGGTAAATCCTACCCCGCGTCCCAGCGCATAAGAGAGAAGTTTGCGGGAGATATTGCGGGCAAATTTTTCCCGGTCTTCGCAGAGGATTTCCTTAAGCGCTGCCGGGCCTTCAAATTGTTGTCCGGTTACAAGTACGCCCGAGGCGTCTATCGGGGTTTCACCATATTTTTCGCGCCAGCGCCCGATGGCGTCAAAATTTTCGAGGCCGAGGCCTATGGGAGCCATTTTCTGATGACATCCTGCGCAGGTAGAAGGTGCGCGGTGAAGGCTCAGCAATTCGCGGAGGTCAAGTTCGTTTTTGACGGATTTTTTTGCGTCTTCCAATTCCGGTACGTCGGGTGGTGGTGGCGGTGGCGGTGTCCCAAGCATTTGTTCGAGTACCCATTTTCCTCTCAGTACAGGGCTGGTGCGGGTTGGCAGGGAAGAGGCAGTAAGTACGGCACCCATACCCAGTACGCCCCCCCGGCTTTTGTCTGATAAGAGAACGGCCCGCATTTCATCTCCGGCTACACCCTCTATACCATAATGCCTTGCCAGAGTCTCGTTGAGAAATGTGTAGTCGCTGTCAATGAGGTCGAGGAGGTTTCGGCTTCGGTAAAAAACGTGATAAAAGTATTGCACCACTTCCTGATACATGGCACTGCGCAGGGCATCATCAAATTCAGGAAATTTTTTGGTATCGGTTTTGGGTTCTGTCATTGCCTGTTCGACCCCGAGCCACTGGCCGGAGAATGCTTCTGCAAAACGCATAAAACGGGGATCAGCCATCATACGTAGCCCTTCCCGTCGGATGATTTCCGGGTCGTGAAGATTTTCGCGGTAAGCGACATCTAGCAACTGGCTATCGGGTACGGAAGACCATAGAAGGAAAGAAAGCCGGGTTGCCAGTTCGAAGTTACTGATGAGATAGGGTTTGGTGAGGGAAAGGTTGGTTTCTGAGCGGTAAAGGAAGTTGGGTGAAATGAGTACAGTTTTGAGCGTTTCGGTGATCGCCTGGTCAAACCCGTCTTGATTTTGCCAGCGGGCAGCATACATTTCCCTGAAGAAAGACAGCAACTGATCGGTTTCTTCCTGGGAAAGGAAACGTCGGTATGCGATCGTTGCAAATGGAATCAGCACTTTTTCGGCTGCTGCCACCGGTTTTTTCATATCGTCATCTTTTTTCAGAACCTGAAGGTTCCACCAAAGACTGATTTGTTCTCCTATTCCAGGCTGATAGGATTCCGGCACGATTTTGCGCCAGAGTGTTTCCTGTCTGCGGGCAGCGCGGAGAATAGAATCAGCGGCCTCGTAATAACGCTCAATCAGAAGCGGGGTAAAAAACAATACCCTTGACTGATTGTCAAATCCCTCGCCGCCGGAGGCGTCGGAGGGGAAAAACGCTTTTGCATCAAAATCGACGCCGACCATGTCAAGGATGGCATGGCGGTATTCGCGGTGGCTCATGCGACGGAGTATGGCGTCGCCGGGGTCAGGTTCAGACAATGCTTTGTCGAGCAGGCGGTTGATGCCGGCGACCATTTGCTCTACTTCTTCGTGCGACATCCGGGGTTTCCCCATCGGAGGCATGGTTCCGGCCTGTACCTGCCGTACGACATTTTGATACAATTCGCCCCGGCTGGTTACGCCTACGGCAAAATCGGTATCGTCGAGATTGATCCCTCCCTTTTTCTCGGAGAGGTTATGACAGGAGGAACAATGGTTCCGTATGATAGGTCTTACTTCTTTTCTCCAACGAAAATCATCTTCCGTATCTGCATAGACACGGACTGAAAAGATGCATAAAAATGCCAAAGGTAGAAGCCTGAAATGAGGAAAAGGAGACATAGTTTTGAAAACAAAACCTAATATACTGATTTTCTGTGGATTGCCTGATATTTTATTCATAAGGGGTCAAACGTTTACCCTGATTTCCGGTTCAGATGCCCGAGGAGAGAAGAGAGATGAATCGTGATAGCTGATAGTATGTTGCTTTTGCTTCAAATAAGAAAAATTATGATTTCAAAATAATCCTATTTTTGGTTCAAAATCCCGTAAATCTAAACTACATCTCAATGGGAATTACAGTAACCTTATTCCTTGTTTTTATTCCCTTTTTTACCCCAACGCTCCCCCCTGCATGCGGAACAGCCGGATCCATTGAACGCGGCACAAGTTCGATTCTTGACCCCAACAGCGACGGCTATTTCTCTGTTTACAATGGTTCTGGCTATACCATTACTTCCAATGAATACACCGAATTTGAGCCTATTACCGGAGCTGGTGGTGCAGATGTAGAATGGACGAGAATTAACGGTATTGACCCTCCCAGCGATTTGCAGGCCAGTGGAGGTTGCGGCAATACAGATATTGTCACTGATGGTGATGGCGGGGCAGACTATGCATATTATTCCATAGCCGACCCCGACGGTACGGCCAACAACGGAGACGAAATACTCGCCGTTGCCATTCGCATTTCCGATAAAGTCAGCGGCGCATTTGGGTTTTTGTTTTTGCTTGACACAGATAACAACTGCGAAACAGGCGACCCCAACAATGTCTGTGGAAATCCCTGTTTTGAATATGAAGTAGAGCTGGTTACGGGAAATACTGGCGGGAATGTAAATCTGTATTATGTAGATGGTTGTTATGGTACCTCCGATTGTAATACTGCGCATGGTGCGGGTAGTGTTGTGTGTCAGCCGTGCAATACCGAAAGTATTCAGGTATGTGCGGGAAGTAGCGCATGCGGGACAGGAAGCCCGGTACTCTGGGTGTTTTATATTCAGTTTAGCCAACTTTCTGGTCTGAGTCCTACTTCAACATTTCGTATCGTGCCCGCTTCCAATACTTCCGGAAACCCTGTTATTTACAAAAGCGCCAACGTATCCGACTATGGCGGTATTGACGATATCAACGATATTGGCGGTTCATGCAACTGTACGGTAATCTGCTCCGGCAACCCCTGCGTAAATTGTGAGCAGGATTGCGCCCTTGGCTGTGCCGCCGCAAATAACGGAATAAATGAACCCCTCCCGGTCGAACTTCTTCACTTTGAGGGGAAAACACAATCTGAAGGAGTACACCTTTTCTGGAGTACTGCGCGGGAAAACCAGAATAAAGGCTTTGAAATTGAAAGAGCAACCGAAGACAGGGTCTTTACCAGCGTCGGATGGGTAAATGGAAGTGGAGACACCCAGGCACAGACAGATTATACTTATTTTGACGTTCCGCCTGGTTATGAAAACCATTACTACTATCGCCTTCGGCAGAATGATTTTAACGGTGAATCAGCTTATTCTCAGGTGATTGAGGTTTTCCTTCCTGAAAATAAAGTCAGGGCCAGTTATATGCCTTACCTCAGGGAAATTTACATCTGGAAAAAACCTTCAGACCCGGTCCGTGTCTCGGTGATTGATATTGCCGGGAAAATTATTTTTGCTGCGGAGGTTTCCGGGCAGGAGAAAGAAACAATTGTAAGGCTCCCTGCATTGCCTGGTGGGGTATATTTCTTTGCAATTTACAATAGAGAAGGAATTATTTACAGGAAAAAAATTGTACTTTGAGGAATGGCAGATTCTTCTTCCCTGGACAAAATTTTCTATCCCCGGCCCGGTCAGTGGGGACTGCGGGGCGATCCGTATCTATGGGATGAGATGGCGCTGCTGTTTGCCAGCCTGCCAGTCCCTGAAACGGTGGAAGCGTTTGAGCAACTGTTTTACGAAGTTTTTGAACAGCTAACGGGCGTCTCCGCCTATTCGGGCAAAAACATACTGATAGACAGATTTCCCTCCGGCGGTATGTCGGGGGGAATGGTTTCCACTCCATTCTGGAGAGATACCGCTCTTCCGCTGTTGCGGGAGCGGTTTATGAGGATGGAGAAATAACTTCTTGATTAAGGATTTTACAGGTGGGGGTTCGCTTCCCTCCGTTCTATCCGATTTCGTACTATGATACAGTTACAGGATCACTACCTTTTGTGCACTACTTTGGGTTTCTTTTCTTTCACACAACGGGCGCACTGCCGCAGTCGCCGCCCTGCGTTGGGCTTGCGGGTTGGGCTTGGCGGCAGTGCTTTGTTCTCACCTTTTAATTATTGGCTTCTGGGATTTATTATTTGATGAATTTTGAACGAATATGAATTGATTTCACTTCTGCAAACTTTTCTGCACGGTGCATTAAATAGTAATCGAAATTTTCCTTATTGCCGCCAGCCGCCTTGACAAAATTCATAAATTCTCTAAAATCCAAAACATGAAGGTAAATGTTCTCTTCAACCATTGTTTGCATCATTTCTAATTCAAGGTCTGTCCATTCTCGAAAGGGTAAAAGTTCCGAAACCAATACAATGCAATGGGGAATGATGTTTCTATTGAAGTGAATTTCTTTTCCATTGAAACTAACTATCTGTAAGTTCTTCTCGACTTTTTTATTGGCTCCTACTAATTGACCGATTGCTTTGCGTATTTGTTTTTGAATGTTGGAAACTTTTCTTTCTATGGTTTGCTCTTTATCTAAATTTAAAACGCCTAATGCTTTTGTCTCGAATAGAAATACGCCGTATTCGTAAAACGCTAAAATATCAGTCAACTCTCGTTTTTTATTGCTTTCTACTATTTCTGGGTTCAAGTACAAGCCAAAATTAAAGAGTGTTTCTAATGATGCCCAGATTTGCTTTTCGAATGTTCCACCTTCATCAAGATTGCTAACGTTGAGTTCATGGGCTTCTGAAATTCCAACAAATGTAACGTTTACATTTTGCCAATTTTCTAATTGGCAATCTACGCTAACCACAGGGATTTTATAAGTTCCCTTATTCGGGTTAGATGCATCCAGAGTAAAATCAAATGCATCCAAAGACGATGATATTTCAGAATTATAATCGCCAACATACAGTTCGTTTATGTCGCCCATGAAGTCGAGTAACCTATTTCTTTCTTGAATTTTTATTTTGAGTTCAGTTGTTGCGACGCAAACTACTATCTCGTTATAAAATTCTACAATTATACACTCGTCATTGAGTATGTTTTGAATGGCTTTATATTCTCTATAATGTCTATTCGGGTTTGAAATATTCAAGTGGCTGATTGCATCATCGAATATCCTTGCTCCTGTGTGGAAGTATGATTTTCCGCCTTTTTCGTCCTTGCCAAAAGTCAAATCTATTTTACAACCTTTTATTAGTGAGCGAATGGCATTTGAGGGAATTTTTATCATCATTTTTGAGCCGTATTCATCAGAAACATACCAAACGCCAACTTCTTCGCTCATCAATTCTTTGAAAATGGTTTCTGCATCGGTCATTACTTATTTTTCTTTTTCTTTTTTTAGTTGGTGAGAACGTTTGGCTTGCTGCGATGCCGCCGTGCATTGGGGTTGCGGGCGGGCTGTTAGGCAGCATAGGCGACCATGCTTTGTTCGTGGCATTTTATATTTCTTCTTCCGGCAGCCCTGTCAATTCTGAAATAGTTTTATTATCTATTCCTTTGTTTTTCATTTGCTTCGCTATTTCTCTCTTTTCTTCCTTTTTCGCATCTGCTCTCGCTTTTTCAAGCCTCAACCTATCTTCCGTTTCTCTCAACCCAGCGTAATCGTATGCCTCCAATTCTTCAGGAGACCATGCTTGAATATTTGCTTGTTCAAACGCCGCTTTCAATCCAGGGTCATCCATACCGTCTGGGATAACTTCAAGGGTTTCCGCTTCTTTGATGAAATATACCCATTTCTCAACAAGAGTTTTTAAATCCTTTCTTTCAATTTTGAATTTCGGAAGTTCGATAAAATTGAACTCCATGTCCTCCATAATCCGCTCTCCCGTTTCAACATCCAAAATTCGATGTCGGCAGAGATACTTCGGGTTCTTTGAAATCGCAAAGTCCAAAATCCCGATGAAAATTGTCGGGTTGAGTTTATCGTAAAACTCTCCGCGGTCAATCTGGCTAACGTAGCCCTGCGATGTGTAATACAAAACCCGTTTGCTGAGCCCCAAAGCATCGGCAACCTGCATCTCCACAATGAACTCCCTGCCGCTTTGGTCTTTTGCCTTCACGTCAATAATCGTTGCCTTACCGTCCCGAAACTTGGGCAACTGGTATGGGTTCAAGATATTTACGTCTGTGATTTTGTGCTTCTCCTTGAAATCAAGGATGGCGTTCAAAAAGGAAATCAGCACTTCCTTCTTGTTCTCATTGCCGAAGATTTTTCGGAAAGCGATGTCGTTTTTAATGTCAGCGAACTTCATTTGAAACAATTTAGTGCAAAAATACAAAAATCACCGTCCGACTTATCAAGCCATGCGTATATCCCCTAAATATCTTCTTACTCCGCAACTTCTCCTCTGCGTCCTTCTGCACGTAGATAGCGCGCATCGTTCAGACCGTAAATAACCTGCCCCTGAGGGATTTCGCATTCAATACCTGATTCTGAATGGACTCACACAATAAAATCCGCCTCAATGTTTCACACCAATCATATCTTCCAGCCTGACGGGTAACTGTTTTTCTACCCATTCCATAAAGTTGCCGCCATAACCTGCGGCCTGCTGCAAATGGCTGATTTTATGATTGACTTTCGTCATTGCTTCCGGCGTCAGTTCTTCTGGCAGAAAATCGAGGATTTGGTTTACCTGTCCGGCGACCACGTCTTCGCGGTTTCTGAATCCTGTCTCGATGTCTTTTTCCCTTCCCTGCTCCATCTGCCCGATGATCGCCTGTGAAACCTGCCTCCCGTGGCGGGCCGACTCGATGATATTGCCCCTCCCGGTAACGGCATTGCCGAGTGCAAAAACCGTATTAAACCCCTTGACCCGGCAACAGGTCTGCTCTGTGATTTCGTATATCGTGCCATCCATCGGAACGCCGGGAATAGGTGAAGGCAGACTGCCTATCGACGAAATCACCAACGGCGAACGCACTTCATAGTCACTTCCCGCAACTTCTTTCAGTCTGCCGTTTTGCATTTCGGTGCGGCGGAAAATCAGACCTGCCATCTGCCCGTTTTCGACAATTTTGTCCACAGGTACGTGCAGCGGCTCGAAGTTGAACAGGTATTTGGACTGGTAATTATTAAATATTTTTTCGTTGGTGATCTGTGCTTTGGCAACCTGCTCGGGTGTATCGGTAGGGCTGGAAGAAAGCGGCATATCCATCGCCCTGCGGCGATAATAAAGTGTACAGCCTTTCACCCCGAGGTCATCAAGGGTAAGGTTCAGGTCTTCCAGCACTTTGGCAATGCTGCGGTCAAGGGTAAAAAGATCAACTTCATGCCCGCGGGCTTTTAAGGCGCGCTGTACATTTTCAAACATCAGTACCTTGGCCACATCCAGAGAGGCAAGCCCTCCTCCGATGATGATGGCGTTGTCGGGGGTATCAAAATGCTGACCGGAAAAATTGGGCTCGTGATAGTGGTTGTACCAATAGATAAAGGGGTTCTGGTAATACAGTCCTTTGCCCTCAAAATCATCAGCCCCTTCAATCGGAAGCGGACGGTCGCGCCAGGCGCCATTGGCGAGGAGTACGGCACTAAAACCCCATTCCCGGACCACTTCCTGAAAATCAACATTTTTCCCAAGCTGAACATTGGGAATAAACTGTACCAGGGGGTGGGAGAGTTTTTCGTTAATTTTTTCCTCCTCTTTGTCGCGGAGCTTTACGTGCCATTTGGGGAGTCCATCTTCAATTTTTCCGTAGGGAAGCGGATTCTGATCAAATACGGCAACGCGAATTCCTTTCTGGGCAAATTGCCATGCGGCCTCCGATCCGGAGACTGCACCGCCAAAAATCGCAATGTAGTGGTCTGACATCTCGGGGTAAGGTTAAAGGTGTTCATGAAGAGAACATACGGGCAGAACTTCGCATTTTTAAGTTAGGAATATTTGCGGGAAAAACTAATGACCACACTAAAATTCTTATAAAGGTTATCGAAGAGAATGTGTTCTCCTTACCTGCTGATAATAATTTTTTCTACTCCCAAAACGGTATTTCCATGCTGAAACCGGACAATATAAATGCCTGAGGAAATCATCGGCAACGTAATCTGCTGTCTGATCGCTCCGGGTGAAAATAATTTTTCTTCCCGCCAGATGATCTGCCCCTGAAGGTTTTCCATCCTGATCTGAATACTCTCAGCTTTTTGTGGTTCGTACTCCAGCCATACAGACTCAGCCGCCGGATTGGGGAATATCCGAAACGACCGGCCGGGGGTTAGTTCGTCGTAAATATCTGTGCTCAGATTGAAGAATCCATCGGGACGGGTTTTCACCAGAAACATATTAAACATCTGATCCAGGGTATCGTTTCCGATTTTGGCAGCACCCTCCATTTTACCTGTTACAAAAACATTCCCCTGCGGGTCACCGCAAATTCCCGCAATTTCAAACTCATTGAAAGAAGCAAGGTATTCATCTGCCCATAATCTGGCGTCTATAGGATTGCCCTGGTTGTCATAGGCTGCGAAGAAATTCCACTGGCTTATACCTCCGGGATCTGCCGGGAGCGTATCATTTCCGATAATGATGGGGTTGAGTACGTGTGCCCCGGTTACAAACGTTATACCGTCTCCCTGGGTGTAAAGCGCATGAATCTGTGTTACCGGCCCCGAAAACCCCGAGAATGTGTACATGGGTTTCAGAAACACCCGGTTTCCCTGAGCATCAAGTCTGAGCAGGAAACGCTCGGTTCCGGTTTCAAAAAATGTGGTGTCGGCGAGCACTGTACTGCCCATTACCCTGATGGTTGTGGTAATATTCCCATCGCTGTCCACACCAGAAGGATGTGGCTGCTGTGCCCCGTTGCTCGAAGTAGCTGCCCACCGGTGCCAAAGCATATTTCCATCCGAATCAAAACACCCGATAAACAGGTGCGCATTGGAAGTCTGCGGATAAACACCAAAGGTATCGCTGTCCCAGGTTACGGAAAACTTATTGTGTGTGCCAGTAACATAGATATTTCCGTTTTTCCCGGCATAAATACAGGACCCTCCGGCTGTACCGAAATCCCCTACCCTGTTGGTATGCTTAAACCACTGAAAATTGCCAGATGTATCGTATTTGGCAATAAAAAGCTGCGCTTTGTCTCCGTTGGTGGTGTTGTATGAATTGCCTCCCACCGTGACGGCCTGAAGCACCTCTCCGGTAATATAAATGTCTGCTCCGCTCACGAGAATATCCTTTGCTGTAATGCGCTGTGAGCCTGGAGCATCGGTAGCGAGGATTCGTTCTGCCCAGTGGAAGGTTCCGAAGGAATCTGCTTTGGCGAGGAATAAACTGGAAGAAGGATTACCGTCGAGGGTAATGCCATTTCCAAAATCCAGATTTGAGAAACTGTTGGTCTGGTCGTATTCACCACAGACATACACATTGCCGGCGGCATCAGTTGCCACAGCATTGCCGTTATTGGAGCTTTTTCCTTTAATTCCCCTGACCCAGACCGCATTGCCATCTGTATCGTATCTGGTGAGGAATGAGGGGCCTTCGGTGTTGACGGTATTATCCTGAACGAGGGTATGGGTACCCCACATGACAGTACCCGTAAAATCGCCAAAGGCATAAACATTTCCCCGGAGATCAGTTGCGATATCGCGTGAATCGACACCCTGACCCGCAGACTGGCGTGCCCACTGATGCTGGGCATTAAGGGAGGAAAAAGAAAATAAGAAAGCGATGATAAAAATAAACCGATCATTCATGGCAATAAGGATTTAGAATGTATTCCGGGGTAAAATTGCCCACCGGAATCACCTGAATCCATCACTCAGATGCGGTATTTTGGCGATATTCACTTCGCAGCAGCGAGTACACCGCAGTATCCAGAAATGTACCCTCGAAGAAAAAATTTTCTCTGTAATAAGCCTCCCGTACAAACTGGTGTTTTTCCAGAATCCGGGCGGATGCGGTATTTCCCGGATTGATGTCTGCCTCAATAGAGTGGAGGTTCATGTTCTCAAACCCAAATTCAACCACTGCTTTTATGGCTTCGGAGGTAAGTCCCTGCCGGTGAAAATCGGGGTGGAGCATATATCCAATCTCTGCGCGAAAATTGTGCAACTGCATACGCCAGTAACCGATATTCCCGATCATGCGCGGGTCGTCACGCAGGCACATGGCCCAGGCAATCAGTTCGCCATTGAGGATAGAGGATTCGATAGACTGAATCATAGCTGCGGCATCCTCCTGGCTTTTGCTTCTGGGACGGTCAATATATTTCATGACCCGCTCGTCGGAGCGCAGAACATACATTTCGTAGGTATCATCGGGCACAATCCGGCGCAGGATCATCCGGGGTGTCTCCAGTACAGGGAATGGTTCAAAGGGGGGCATAGTTACAGGGAGTATTAAATCTATGTGAAAGATAGGAATTAATCTTCATTTCACCTTCCACGCTGCATACCGTATCAATTTTAATTCTTTACCCTCGCTGTCTTTTTTATGAAAACTATACACAATATGAATCCTGCCGTCATGCCCTTCAATGATTGCCGGATAATGGGAACGGGCTGACGGATCGGTTTCCAGATGTGTGAGAAGGCGCCAGGTCGTGCCTTCGTCGGTTGAAACCGATACCGCCAGCGAATGCCGTCCATCTTCCGTGTCGTTGTGCACGAGCAACCATCTTCCGTCGCGAAGTTTTACTGCATCTGCGGCAGAACCCGGATTGTGGATTTCTGTATCGGTAACCGGAGACCAGTGCAATCCGCTGTCTGTTGACTGACTCCACATCAGCCGCTGGGGCGGCGGTCCGTTGTCGCGCATGAGTGCGACGATTGTGCCGTCTTTTTTTTCGAGCAATGCCGGCTGCACCGGCCCCAGCCCGACCAGCGGTTCGCTGAAGGTCCAGGTTTTCCCCAGATTCTCTGTCATGGCCATAATGGAAAAATCAAACCCGTCGGAGTATAGCGGAAGAATCATTTTTCCGTCCGCCAGAAACAGCGGTTTGTTGCGCGTCTGCCAGCCCAGTCTCCGGAACCGGGGGTAACCTTTGCCTTTGGCTATCCAGTCTTTTCCTTCGGCCAGATCATTGAGCTCGGTTACGCGTTGGTGAAATCGTTCTCTTGCGGCCTGTGAGTCTGCTTCTCCCATTGTAGAAAAACCACCGGTAGCTTCAATGGTTTTTCCATATTCTTCAAACTTCTCCCTTACAGCGAGAGCAAAGGGATCGTCAGGGGTAATACCCTGTTCGGTCTTGCCTCCGGGCTTCATGTGGATGACTTCCTGCCACTTCCATACCGGGGGCCCCGGCTTGAGATAGTTGTCGCTGATCCGGTATTTCAGGAGGGAGGTTTCCCATTGATTGGCCAGTACGGTGTACCATACCAGCCAGAGTTGTTTTTGCGGGTCGAGAAACAGTACCGGGTTGATGTCAGGGAAATCGGGCACATCCGCCATCTGAAAAGGTGGCGACCATTTGCCTGATTTTTTGTCCTTCCTGGCTCCCATAATCGCCACATCATCGGCCTGTCTTTCGCCCGACCCCTGAAACCATGCTACGAGAATATCCCCGTTGGGAAGTTCGGCGAGGGTAGCGCCGTGTACATGCTGCGGCTGAAATGGGAAAATGTCGGTTCTGATAAAATCTGCATCCTGTGCGATGCCCTGAAGGCAAAACGCAAGGAGAAAGAGGGGGAGGAAATAGTTTTTCATACGGGTCAGTAGCTGCGCATATTGCTGAATTCGCCATAAAAAATCAACTCCATATCTATATTTCCTATATTCAGCCGGGATTATCACCAATAACTAATGTATTCATTTATGGCTACTCAAATCTTTCGCTTTGTGATCCGGATTTTGGCGCTGTCTGTGTGCCTGACTGTGTTTTGGGTTTCTGATCTCAGTGGGCAGGCACTTTCTCTGCCCGATGGTGGTGTCAACCATAAAAGCTGGGCAGGAAGACGTGTAGGAGTTACAGATATTGAAATTCACTGGAACGCCCCCGGTGTGAAAGGAAGGGAAGGAAAAATCTGGGGAACTCCGGTCGCTTATTACGGATATTCAGTACTGGGATTCGGTTCCAACGGAGCATCCCCCTGGCGTGCCGGTGCAAATGAAAATACGACCATCTCCTTTTCAACTGACGTAACCATAGAAGGCAAAAAACTGGCTGCCGGGAAATATGGCTTTTTCATTGCGTTGTATCCCGATTCATGCACCCTGATTTTTTCCAAAAACACAGCGGCATGGGGCAGTTATTTTTACAAACCTGAAGCAGATGTGCTGCATGTCACTGTCAGGCAGCAAAAAGACCAGCCGCAAAGCCGTGAGTGGCTGGAATACACATTCTCCGACCAGACTGATCACAGTGTGGTGGTCGCACTCGAATGGGAACGCTGGCGGATACCTTTTACCGTTGGCGTTGATCTGAAAGCCACTACCCTGGCTTCGGTTCAGCAGCAAATGAGTGGTGCACTGGGTTTTGACCCGCCAAGCCTTCAGGCCGCTGCCCGCTGGTGTCTCAACAATCAGGTAAATCTCGATGAGGCGCTCAACTGGATCAACAGCGCTACCGATCCCCGTCTGGGTGGGGTTTCTACCTTTGCCGCACTTTCTACCAAAGCAGAACTTCTCCGGCTGAAAGGCAATACAGCCGATGCCGACGCTGCCATGCAGGCCGGACTTGCCAATGCGACGGTCATTGAACTTCACGGCTACGGGCGTCAACTGATCGCTCAGAAAAAATATGAGGAAGCACTGGCAGTTTTTGAGCAGAATTATAAAAAGAACGGCGACACATGGCCGGTGCATGTAGGCTTGACCAGAGGATATTCGGCGGTGGGAGATCTGAAAAAAGCGCTCAAACACGCCAAAACTGCCCTGACACAGGCACCTGACGATCTGAACAAAAATTCGCTTGAATCGATGATAAAGACACTGGAAGAAGGAAAAGCGATTAATCAGTAAGGTTGGTTGCCGCACTTGCGGGCCCTACTTTTATATCTCGGGGAAATTTGTATTATTGGGGAGAGAAAATCTTTTCAGTAACTACTACCGCTATGATTCGCCGAAATTTCCTCCAGCTTTCTGCTGCCACAGGTGCCGGTATCGCCCTCCAGGCTTTATTGCCCGGCTGTACGATTCCCGCCGAAAGCCCTTACCGCAAAACGCTCGGCCTCCAGCTTTACACCGTGCGCGACCTGATCGCAGCCGATCCCGAAGGTACGCTCAAAGCCATTAAAGACCTGGGATATTATCAGGTAGAAACCGGTGGGGCGCAACTATCGACGCTCAAACCCATTGCCGATGACCTCGGACTGGTAATAAAAAGTTCCTTTATCGACTGGTCGGTGATTACCGGGCGCTGGGATCTCAGGGGAATGGAAGACCCGGGCATTACTTTTGAAAGCGTGGTAGAAGAGGCGCATTCACATGGGCTTTCCCATCTTGTATTTGGCTATATGATGAAAGGTGAGCGCACCAGGCTTGACGACTACAGAGCGATTGCCGACAAACTGAATATTGCCGGAGAGCAATGCCGGCAGGCGGGTATTCAGCTATGTTATCACAACCACGCCTTCGAATTTGAGCCGATGGAAGGCGCGACAGGGTTTGATATACTTGTGGAAAAGTTTGACCCGCAACTGGTTAAGTTCGAACTGGATGTATTCTGGGCAAGCCTGGGAGGCGTGGAGCCGGTTGTACTGATGGACAAACTTCAAAACAGACTGTCGCTTATTCACCTCAAAGATAAACTCACCGGAACACCTGTGCAGTACGATGAATCTCAGGTTCCCAAAGATGCATTTAAAGAACTCGGAAACGGGGAAGTGAATATCAGTGGCGTGCTTGCTGCTGCCGAAAAATACGGTGTGGATTACTGTATGGTAGAGCAGGATCAGTCGCCCGATCCGATCCGGAGCATCGGTGTAAGTATCGGGTATGTAGATAAGATATGAAATAGTTGAGGGTAAAATGACAAAAGTCATATTCTTTATTTGCAGCAATTGCTTGTTTCGGGCATATTTGGCGATGTAGTCAAAAAAATCACTGCCAACTTTTATTATTGTTCTGTTTTCTTATTTAGAATCTTTCTAAATTTGTCCCTGTACTTAACTGGTCTAATCCTATGATTACGCAGCGTTTGGATAAATACAGAATCAATCAGATGGCTGAGATCAGCACGGTGGTTCAAAACAGCCTTACTGCCAAGCTTACCGATATGGGTCTTTTTTCGGGTAAGAAAATACGGGTGCTGTTTCGCGCACCACTGGGCGATCCGATTGCTGTTGATGTAGAAGGCTATATTCTTTCATTGCGCCTCGACGAAGCTGCCATGATTCAGGTTACGCCGGTGGAATGAGACAAAGCCTGTGAATAAAATTGAGAAAATTGCGCTGGTCGGCAATCCCAATTCTGGAAAAAGTTCGGTTTTCAATCAACTCACCGGGCTCAACCAGCAGGTAGGCAACTACCCCGGTATTACTGTCGATAAAAAGTCGGGAACATTAAAACTGCCGGACGGGAAAAAAATTTCAGTCCTTGACCTCCCCGGAACCTATAGTCTGTATCCCCGCTCAGAAGATGAAAGAGTGGTTTTTGATCTTCTGACAGATCCCTCAAACCCTGATTTTCCCGACCTTGTCATCGTCGTGGTTGACTCTACCAACCTGGAGCGGAATCTTCTTTTATTTACCCAGATATACGATCTCCATATACCCTGTGTGCTGGTGCTGAATATGATCGATATGGCTGCCAAAAACGGGATTGCCATCGATAATGCCATACTCAGTGATGCTTTTTCGGGTACACCTGTGATTTCGGTGAATGCCCGCAAAGGGGAAGGGATAAGTGAGTTGAAACAACTGCTTTCGGCATACCAGATTCCGGCTTCACATCCCGCCTTCATAGCGACACCCGTTGCGCAGATGGCCTCTCCTGCCGATGATGCAGCACAGGTCGCCGAAACCAAAGAGCGCTACCTGAAGATCAGAACATTGCTGCCACTTGTGGTAAAAACGAAGCCACAGGTCAGTCTCAACCGGAAAATCACTTCCCGGCTCGATCAGTTGGTGGTACACCCTATTGCCGGATATGCTATTTTCCTTGCAATTCTGTTTTTGATTTTTCAGGCTATTTATTCGCTGGCCGAAATCCCCATGAACCTGATTGACGAGGTTTTTCTCGTGCTCAGTCAGTGGTGCAAGGATGTACTACCGGCGGGAGTACTTACCGATCTGCTGGCAGAAGGGATTGTGCCCGGTCTTGGCGGCGTGGTGATATTTGTGCCACAGATCACGCTTCTGTTTCTGTTTATCGTATTGCTGGAAGAAACGGGTTATATGGCCCGGGTGGTGTTTATTATGGATAAGATCATGCGGCCATTTGGGTTGAATGGGAAAAGCGTCGTGCCGTTGATATCAGGCGTTGCCTGCGCCATTCCGGCAATTATGGCCACGCGCAATATAGATCACTGGAAAGACCGGCTGATTACCATTATGGTTACACCGCTGATGAGTTGTTCGGCACGGCTACCGGTATATACCCTTCTGATTGCCCTGGTTGTGCCTGACCAGCGCATCGGAGGTATTATGAATGTGAAGGGCCTGGTTTTGCTGGGATTGTATCTGGTAGGAGTTCTGGCTGCACTTACTGCCGCAGTGGTTTTTCGCTATATCGTAAAATCGGAGAGGAAGAGCTTTCTGGTACTGGAACTGCCGCACTATAAGATGCCCCGTTGGAAAAACGTATGGATTACCCTTTGGGAGAAAATCAGACTATTTGTGTGGGAAGCGGGAAAGGTAATTATGGCTATCTCCATTATCCTGTGGGTACTGGCATCGTATGGCCCCGGCTACCGGGTACGTAAGGCCGTAGAGGCTGTACCTGTGCCAGTGGAAACTGATGCGGTGGCAATGGAAACCTATGAACGACAGGTCAATACGGCCCGTCTTGAAAACTCCTGGATCGGTCTGCTGGGAAAAGGGATCGAACCGGTGATAGCCCCGCTGGGTTATGACTGGAAAATCGGCATAGCGCTGATTACGTCTTTTGCGGCAAGAGAAGTTTTTGTAGGATCAATGGCCACTATTTACAGTGTGGGAGAAGATTTTGAAGAAGATGCGTCACTGATTGACCGGATGCGCTCAGAGCAGAATCCCCGAACGGGAAAGGCCGTCTATACCCTTGCCTCGGGCATTTCGCTTATGCTGTTTTATGCTTTTGCCATGCAATGTATGAGCACAATGGCCATTGTGTATCGTGAAACCAAAAGCTGGAAGTGGCCGTTGATACAGATGGCATTTATGACCATACTGGCTTATATTGCCGCATTCATCGCTTATCAACTTTTATCCTGATGATACAGACGATACTGGTAGCGGTTATTTTTCTGGCGGCCTGCTTTTATGTCGGGCGAATCGGCTATCGCAGTTTTTTTGCAAAAAAAACGCCATGTGAAGGCTGCGCGGTTGCGAAAATATATCAGACAGGTAAAAATTAATATCCTCTGATAAAGGGTATTTTAAAATACACACCCTCCCCATACGAAGTCAGCAAACGGTATCCCCGGCGGGTAACGCCCGATCAGCATTGAATCCGAAAGGCCTATAAGTGCAGCCCGGGATTGCAGTACTTTCAGATCTGAAGGACTGGGCGTTTCTTTTACCTCTATGGCCTGCGTTTCATTCAAAATAAAATCAATTTCCTGGCCGCTTTTCTTCTGGTAGTAATTGACTTTTCCCAGGCGTAGTAGTTGGTTGGCAATAGCATTTTCAAACAGGGCCCCGCTGCTTACCTGTGCAAGCAGTCCGATCAAACCTGTATCGGCCAGATAAATTTTCGGCTGAATGGCTATGCTTCGATCTGGGTTTACAGAATAAGGCGAGACTGTATTCAGAAAATAAGTTGCCTTAAAAAGCTGGATATAATCTCTGATTTTATGGCGGCTCAGTCCCGTCAGTACCCCCATTTTTTGATAGTCCAGTTTACTGCCTATGCGGGAACATAACAGGGTAACCATTTTGTATAAATCATCGATTACAGAGTAGTCAGATAAAATTTTAACATCAAGCTCCAGATAAGAATTGAGAATATCGCGGAGTGTTTGTTCTTTTTTACTTGAAGAATCGGAAAGTACCACCTGCGGGAAACCTCCATATCTCAAATACTCTTCATAGTAATGCTGATAGGTAGAAAAAACCAGCGGGCGATAAGGTTGCATTTTCCGGGAAATCATACCTGTGATATCTACCGATTTAAAAGTCAGAAACTCAGGAAAATCCAATGGAAAGATTTCAAAAATCTGTTTCCTTCCTGCAAGACTTTCTGTAATTCGATTTTTTAGGTAATAAGAACTTGAACCTGAAATAAGAAACTTGACCTGGAAATGATCATAATAATATTTTATAAAGGAAACCACTTCGGGAATTAGCTGGACTTCATCTATGGCAATAACTCCGTGGCTGGAAAAATCATAGCCCAAAAACTCAATATCAGCCTGCATTTCCCGAAAACTATTTTGGGTGAAAATACGGCGATACTCCAGTCGCTCCAGATCCAGATATAATTTATTTTCGTGTGGTGTTTTCTCAAGAAGATATTTTAAAGCTGTAGTTTTTCCTGTTCGTCTCATGCCCGTAAGAACTGTCACATCGGGCTGGATCAGATGCTCTTCCAATAGATTGAATATGGGTCTGATAAACATAAAGTATTACTTTGTGTAAAAAATATTAACACAAAGTAATACTTTGTGGCATAAATGACAATATAAATTGTTCCTAATTAAAGATTTTAGGTTTGCTGAGATACCTGGCCGGGTGAAGGTCGGGTATCTCAGCCGTGGATTTACTCTTGCTTTACGATCTTCTGTGTGATGGTTTCGTTGGCGCTGTTTTTCAGGTCAACCACATAAATCCCCCTGGGCAGGGTAGAAATATCTATTTGCAACTGACCGGAAGGAATTTCCATAATCACTTTTCCAAAAAGATCCAGCAACTGACCCGACCAGGTGTCATCTGTCGTATAGATAGAAATCATATCACTGGTGGGATTGGGGTAAATGGAAATCGTGGGATTTACATTGATTTCTTTTACTTCTGAAAAAGAAAAATGCCCGTCATTGTCCACCTGTCTGATTCTGTATTGAACTGTGCCGGCCATAGGCGGATAGTCGGTGTATTGATATTCGGTGGTTTTATCGCTGTTGCCTGCGGCACTCAGACTGCCAACAGAGATAAAATCCTCATTACCGGAGAATTTTCGCTCAATTTCGTAATGGCTGGTATTGGTTTCTCTCAGTGTAGCCCATGAGAGATTCACCTGTGAGTTGTGATCTTCAACATTAAAGTAAGACCATTCTACCGGTAGTCCTGTATCCAGGTCGGTAAAAGTAAAAGCGTTGGTACCAAAAATTATATTTGAAGCCGGTATAATTCTGATTGTATTAAACCCATAAAACCCGCTTCCACTCAGACTGACGGTTGTTGCTACTCCGCTTGGCACAGTTACGACTTTGCTTCCCAAGTCCGTTCCCCGGTAGGTCGAACCACCAGTGAAAGTGAATTCCATATCACTTCCATGCTCATGGAAAATCTCTACGCTGGTGATATCCACAGGGTAGGTGGCACTATTCGATGCTCTTACGATAAACTCAAGCATTGCCTCAGGAGTAGCACCGCCGGAGGCCGTATATAACACATAATTTCCGGCAGTCATATGATAGACCGTGGTACGACCCGTAAAGGATGGGCTCACCCCCAGAAACATAATAGAGGCACTGTTCATGTTAGAAGTAAAAGCCGGCGAAACGACCTGACCGCAGTAGTTGTTGGATTTCAAAATCCACCCTTCAGCAGTACAGTAGGTATAACTACCTGACTGGCCCAGGGCAGGGTTGTCAGACGTAAATGTTACGGTGGACGTCTGCGCGTTTGCGGTGAAGTTGAAAATAACAAGGAAGAGCAGGAAGATACAGGAACATGGTTTAGTCAGTTTAATGGAACACATAGTTTACGTTGGTTTAAATATTTGGGAGGTGGTTCCCTACAAAGAAATTTTACTTCAAATTGAAGCATATTAGCATGAAATAGCCTGTAAATATCCTGTATTTACTTACAGATGTTCAGAGAATAGAATATTTATAGAAAAAGAATAATGAAACCCCAATGTTGTTTGGTTATTGGTGATTTGTCGGAGTTTGATAATCCGATATGCCGTTATAAATGCGTACGAACGGGCTTCATATCATTTTATGAGGCCATTTTCCGGTGTGCATATATCAATTTCCAACATATGAGGAAATTATAAATTGTTGTGCCCCCGCAAAAAAACTATATCACTTTCCCTCATTTTTCGGGGTATTTCGCTGCCATATAAGCCAGCGATGCCTGACTCAGCTCTTTCAGTACGTCCATGTCTATATCGGTGAGCTTGTTGATGTACAGGCAGGACTTACCGGTTTTGTATTTACCCAGCCGCTCCATGATCTCCTCGTATCTGTCAAATCCGGCCATAATATAAAGCGTGAGATTTTGTTTGCGGGGGGAAAAACCAATTCTGAAAAAATCGCCTTCGCGCCCGCTTTCGTATTTGTAGTGATAGTCGCCAAAACCCACGATAGCGGGCCCCCACATTTTGGGTTTTTGTCCGGTGAGGGTTTCCATCATTTTTAATACGGTAAAACAATCCTGCCTCCGGTGCTCCGGTTCTACAGCGTTGAGAAATTCGGTTACGCTTTGTGAGGTTTTTTTAGTTTTGTTTTCAGCCATGATTTATGTGTAAAATGGTTTTCAGCCGCTTCCCGACATACAATTTCCCTATACAAATATAAACACCCCTCAAAGGAATATCTTGCGATTCTGATGTTTTTCAATAAATTGAGCGCTATTCCTGTTCCCTCAAAACTACAGCCCCATGTCTGCCATTTTTATTACCGGCACCTGCGACACCAAATCCGCCGAGCTGATTTTCCTCCGCGATGTACTGGCGCGCGAAGGATTTGATGCAAAGATTGTTGATGTAAGCACACAACATCATGAATTCCCTGCCGACATTTCAAATCTGGATATAGCGCTCCATCACCCGCTGGGTGAGCAGATTCTCAGTCTGCCCGACCGTGGGGAGGCAATCTCCGCAATGGGGGAGGCGCTTCGCAACTTTGTACTCAACACGCCCCGGCTTTCGGGCATAATCGGCATCGGGGGCTCGGGCGGAACCGCACTCATCACCCATGCGATGAAAGCCCTCCCGGCAGGACTGCCCAAAGTGATGGTCTCCACCATGGCTTCGGGCAATATTCGCCCTTTTGTGGAGGCAACCGATATTATGATGGTCTATCCCATTACCGATCTCGCCGGGCTGAATTCCATTTCGCGAACCATCCTCAACAACGCCGCCCAGGCCCTTGCAGGTATGCTAAGCGGAAAACCGCAGGTATTATCCGACATAAAACCTGCACTGGGTATGACCATGTTTGGCGTAACGACCCCCTGCGTTCAGGCGATCCGTTCGCATTTTGAGGATCATTACGACTGTATTGTTTTTCACGCAACCGGTATCGGCGGACAGTCATTTGAAAAGCTGGTATCATCGGGCATGATGCACCACGTGATCGATATTACCCTAACAGAGGTGTGCGACCATCTGATGGGAGGCGTACTGAGCGCCGGCGAATCGCGTCTTGACGCATTTATCCAGACAAAGATCCCTTATATCGGTTCTGTAGGCGCGCTTGACATGGTCAACTTCGGGCCGCGGGATACCGTCCCCGCACACTATCAAAACCGAAATCTCCACGTTCACAATGCAGCCGTAACCCTGATGCGCACCACCCCGGAGGAAAACAGGCAAATGGGCGAATGGATTGCCGCCAAACTCAACCGGATGGAAGGCCCCGTCAGGTTTTTTATTCCGGAAAAAGGAGTCTCCATGATTGATAGTCCGGGAAAACCCTTCTACGATCCTGAAGCAGATCATGCGCTGTTTGAAGCACTGGAGAAGTCGGTCGTTCAGACCGAAAGCCGCAGGCTGATCCGTCTTCCATATGAAATCAACGACCCAGCTTTTGCCGAAGCAGTTATCGAATCATTTAACCAACTTCATCATACCCTATGATACTCGAATGGAAACGTGAGGAAATCCTGGCAGGATTCAGAGCTAAAGTCGCCGGAGGCGAACCCATTATCGGTGGCGGAGCGGGAACCGGCATATCCGCAAAATGCGAAGAGGCTGGCGGTATTGACCTCATCGTCATTTACAACTCAGGCCGCTACCGCATGGCAGGCCGCGGCTCCCTGGCCGGGCTGATGGCCTACGGCAACGCCAATGATGTCGTCATGGACATGGCTAAGGAAGTCCTCCCCGTAGTGAAAAAAACACCTGTACTCGCCGGTGTAAACGGCACCGACCCGTTTGTCGTTATGCCCCGCTTTCTGAAAAAAATTAAAGATACCGGGTTTGCAGGCGTACAAAATTTTCCCACAATAGGGTTGTTTGACGGACTGATGCGCCAGAACCTCGAAGAAACCGGCATGAGCTACCAGCTTGAGGTTGAGATGATTTCCATCGCCCGGCACATGGATCTGCTCACTACACCTTATGTCTTCTCCGCCTCCGAAACCGAAGATATGGTCAAAGCCGGCGCCGATATCATCGTATGCCACATGGGCCTTACCACCAGCGGCAGCATCGGCGCAGAAACTGCCAAAACCCTCGACCAGAGCGTCGAACTTATCAACGAATGGGCCGATATCGCCCGTTCCATGCGGGAAGATGTGCTCATACTCTGCCATGGCGGCCCTATCGCCATGCCCGAAGACGCTGCTTATGTCCTCAAAAGATGCCCTGCCATCCATGGATTTTATGGTGCGAGCAGTATGGAGCGACTTCCTACCGAAATTGCGATTACCGAACAGATCAGAGCTTTTAAAAATATGCAGTTATGACAGAGAAAACCGAGGGAAAGCAATGGAAACCCGGTGCACCCGAAAGCGGTTTCTGGCATAGCGGACCAGAACAAACCGGTGCGCAGCACCTGGTCATGATTGAAGTAGTCATTGAACCCGGCAAGGGCCACTGCTTTCAGTTTCATCCGCATCAGGAAAAAATCATCTATGTCGTGGAAGGAAAAATCCGGCAATGGCTGGAAAAAACCTCTATTGAACTTTCGGCAGGGGAATCGGCTTTTATCCCCAAAGGTGTAATTCATGCCACCTTTAATGTGTATGAAAAACCCGCTCGTTTTATTGCCGTTTTGTCTCCCTGTGCAGGAGAAAAAGGTTACGAAATCGTGGACGTATCTGAGCAGCCTGAATGGAAAAATCTGGTCAAATAAACCTTTTGCCTTATGCTAAAGTCGCTGACCCTTTGTTTATTGATTGGTTTTCCCACCCTGTTTTTTCCGGGAAAATCTGAGCATGTCCCCACTCCCCTGTGGGATTTCGACATGCAGCTAAAAGCTTTTTTCGAATATCATACCCATCAGTTGGAAGTCCGTACCATGCAGGAACTCAGCGCCGCTGATAACTGGCCGGACTTTCAGCAACAATCGCAAAACCAACTGATGGAGATGCTGGGCTTATCGCCGTTGCCTCCAAAAACTCCGCTCAACCCCGTCATTACCGGAACTATTGACCACGGAGACTTTATTGTCGAAAAACTGTATTTCCAGTCCAGCCCGGGACTTTACGTTACGGGTAATCTCTACCGCCCCAAAAATCTCACGGCAAAAGCCCCTGCCATTCTTTATGTGTGCGGACATGGACAGGTAATTAAAGATGGGATCGCATACGGCAGCAAAGTCCATTATCAGCATCACCCCGCGTGGTTTGCCCGGCATGGGTATGTATGCCTGATTATTGATACACTTCAATTGGGTGAAATTGAAGGGGTTCATCACGGTACGCACAGACTCGACCGGTGGTGGTGGGTATCGCGTGGTTATACCCCCGCCGGTGTCGAAGCGTGGAATGGCATCCGCGCGGTCGATTACCTTGTGAGCCGCCCCGAAGTCGATCCCGACAAAATCGGCATTACCGGTAGAAGTGGCGGCGGAATTTACAGCTGGTGGGCAGCAGGAATTGACGAACGAATAAAAGTAGCCATACCCGTAGCCGGGATCACCGATCTGCGCAATTACGTCGTGGATGGCTGTGTCACCGGACACTGCGATTGTATGTTTATGGTCAATACCTACCAGTGGGATTATCCTAAGGTAGCCGCTTTATTTGCGCCCAAACCCCTGCTGATTTCCAATTCCGACAGAGACCCTATCTTCCCGATTAATGGCGTTTTCAGAACTTATCAGGAAGTGCGCGGAGTATATGAAAAAATGGATAAAGGCGACCTGCTCGCACTCAACACCGTCGCCGGTCCGCATATGGATGTTCAGGAACTCCAAATCCACGCCTTCCGGTGGATGAATCACTACCTGAAAGGAGAAGATGAAATCATTCAGGATGCCGCCATCAAATATTTTGAGCCGGAGCAATTAAAGGTATTTGAAACCCTGCCCACAGACCAGATCAATACCCGGATTGATGAGACGTTTGTCCCCGCAGCTCCGCCGGTAGCCGAAGTACTGAAAAACCGCCCGTGGCGCGATGCCGTAAGCCAGTGGAGAAAAGCGCTGGAGGAAAAGGTTTTTGCCGGATGGCCGGAAGAAATGACTGCCCCTTCTGCCCGGCTGGTGGGTAAGCAGGATAATACATTCGCAGAACTTTCCCTTTTCGATTTGCAAACCGATGGGCAGACACATCTTCCGATGTTTATCATTCAACCCAAAGAAAACAATGGAAAACCCGCGCAGATCATTCCGCTCAATGACCAGAACTGGCCCTGGTGGAAAGACAAACTGGGGGCAGCTTTTCCCGGCGGAGAATGCTGGCCCGAAGCAAAAGAAGATGCGGCCCTTGCCGCAGAACTAAAACAGCGGTTTGAGCAGGCGGGGAAAATTATTCTTGTTCCTATGCGGGGTGCAGGGCCCGCAAGTTTTTCGGCAGATGAAAAAGAGTTCAATCAAATCAGGCGGAGATATTATCTGCTGGGGCAGACACTGGAAAGTATGCAGACGATGGATCTGATTCAAGGGCTAAACGTCATTGCAGATATAGAGCCCGGAAATACCGAAATTCATGCTTACGGTGCAGCAGGCGTGCAAATGATCTACGCTTCGCTTTTTGCGAATTCACTTCAGCCCATCCACATTTACGAGCCGCCTGCCAGTCACCGCGAAGGCCCGTGTTATCTAAATGTGATGAAATACATGGATATTCCCGCTGCCATACTTATGGCCGCAGATAAGCAGGAGGTAGTGATTCATTCCTCCGAAAAGAAAACCTGGAAACCCCTGGAAAAAATATTGGGGAAAGAACATCTGCTGAAATTATCAGTTGTGGATTAACCCGAAACATTATTTGCCACGATGAAACCACATATCGCGCTTCTGATTGTTTTTTTTCATTTCTCCGTATCGGGGCAGAACTTTTATTTTGGCAACGACCTCTCCTACGTCAATCAGATGGAAGATTGCGGGGCGGTTTTTAAAGAAGACGGCATCCCCAAAGATGTGTATCAGATATTCGCAGATCATGGAACGAACCTTGTGCGTGTGCGCCTGTGGGTTGAGCCTGCCTGGCAGGACACACTGGTACAACCTGTGGGTGCGGGTACGCGCTACAGCGATTATGCTGATGTAAAAGAAACCATTTCCCGGGCGAAGGCCGCGGGGATGCAGGTCATTCTGGACTTTCATTACTCTGACTTTTGGGCTGATCCCGGCAGACAACTGATCCCGGCCCGATGGCTTCCGGTGGCGTATAATCTTACTGCCCTGAAGGACTCGGTTTACAACTACACAGCAAAAGTACTCGGCGACCTGGCAAAGGAAGACCTTATGCCCGAAATCGTAACCGTAGGTAATGAAAACAACGGAGGCATCCTGCGGCATACCACCATAGACAATAACTATGTTGCAGGAGGGAGTGTGGGCAGTGACTGGAGTCGCGACGCGCAGTTGTACAATGCCGCCATTCAGGCGATCCGGGCAGTGGGAGACACAGCATCCATTGATCCCAAAATCGCCGCGCATTTTTCGGGGATCAATACCAAATGGTTTTTCCAGAACCTCATTACCCTGGGCGTAACCGATTTCGACATTATGGGATTTTCCTATTATTACGCCTGGCACGGGGGCAGCATATCGCAGATGGGCACGTTTGTGGAAGACCTGGTGACGAGTTTTCCCGGTTATGAAGTGGTAGTACTGGAAACAGCCTATCCCTGGACAAATCAGAATTACGACGCCATGCCCAACATTATCACTGCGGCAGATCCGGCTTATCCTCTTTCCTCCGAAAACCAGCTCGCTTATATGGTAACACTAACCCGGGAAGTGATGACCTCAGGCGGGAACGGCGTGATTTTCTGGGAACCCGCATGGGTCTCGACACCGTGTACTACCCCCTGGGGACAGGGATCAGCCCACGATCATGTAGCCTTTTTCGAACCCGGTACTTACAACTTTATAAGCAATGGCGGTGGAAGATGGGCAGAATCCTTATTCTACCAAAATCTCACCACCCCTACCGTAACCTTTATGGTGGATATGGCGGGAGAAGATGTATCCAATGGCGTCTTTATTACCGGTACTTTTACGGGTTCTGCTGCCGGCACAAACTGGCAGATCCTGCCTATGACCCATGATTCGGGAAGCCTGTATAAATATTCGACACAAATACCGGCGGGAAGCTCGGGAGCATATTATTATCTGACAACCGGCACCTGGACCAATTATCTCGACTATCGGGAAACGGTGCCCTCCGCCTGCGCAACCTGGTGGAACAGCGACAGAGGATATGTGATTCCCGGCTACGATACGACATTTGCAGTGAAGTGGGAGAGTTGCGAGACCTTTACTGCGGGAATACAAGACGACCTGTTTGCGCAGCAGATTTCCCTTTACCCCAATCCGGCTACCGGCTCAATATACCTTTCGCTGAAAGCGGGATTTTCGCCCATGTTTCTCCGCCTTACGCTTACGGATATGCGGGGCAGAACTGTCAAAACCCATATATTCGCAAAAAGCGATCTGGCTCCGGCACCGTTAAAACTGGATGTCGCCGGTCTTCCTGAAGGTTTGTATCTGTTACAGATTTCGGATGGGAAAACAACTGCCACGCGAAAATTGCATCTACAGAAATAACCATATTCAACCACTTACTTTCTCCTAAACACCCGCTCCTATGAAAAATCTTATCTTCCTTCTGATGATTCTCGGGTTTGTATTACCCGCAGCTATTGGACAATCCTTCCGCGGACTCGATAAAAGCCCGCTTGATATTGCATATTTCCCTGACAATTTTGCCCATGACCGCAAAGCCGGAGAAAAAGCCATTGTCAAAGTAACCTATAGCCGCCCGGCCAAAAACGGAAGGGTAGTATTTGGTCAGTTGGTTCCTTATGGAAAAGTATGGCGTACCGGAGCCAATGAAGCCACGGAAATCAAGGTTTATCAAACTGTATATTTGGGCGATAAAAAATTAAAACCCGGAGTTTATTCCCTTTTTACCATTCCCGGAGAAAACGAGTGGGAAATTATCCTGAGCAAAGATATTGATTACTGGGGTGCCTACAGTTATGAGCAGGAACACGATGTATTCCGGGTGAAGGTTCCCGCCGGGAAAACAGATCAGGCAGTAGAAAACTTTACTATCCAGTTTAAGCTCATTGGCACAGGTAAGGCAGCAATGGTAATGGTATGGGATCAGACCATGGTGGAGGTTCCGGTTTCTTTTTAGGAGAGGCGTAAAATCTGATTACCGACTGTCCGTAAAAACCTGTATTTTAGCAGGATAAAGGTAATTATTGGTAATGGCCTATATAGACCGGATCTTACAGCAACTCGAATCCCATATTGTCGCCGGTACATACAGCGAACTGGAGGCCGATAAAATAGAGATTAAAGATTTGTCGTCTTCTGACGACTGGACTGAATTGTATAAGTCAGTATGCGCCTTTTTGAATACGGAGGGGGGAATTATTATCGTAGGTATAAGAGAAAAAGGTAAACGATACCTGCTTTCAGGATATAATGCAGGCAATGAGGATAAATTAAAGGAATTACCCCAAAAATTTACTGATAAAGAAGGAATAGGACTCTCGCTTGAGCAAAACTTTCCTGCGACTGAAATCAGGGAATTCATGGATAAGCGTATATGCCTTGTTTATGTTGAAAAACTCCCCGAGGATACGAAATATGCTTTTTATAAAGGAGTAGCATATGAGCGCAAAATAACAGGTGATCATAAAATCGATTCTTCAAAAATTGCCCGCAAGGAAGAGCAGAAAGAAGAACTCAAAAATGCGAGGGAACTAAATCTTGTTGAAGGTGCTTCACTTGAGACGCTGGACATAGACCGGCTCAATGACTACATTATCAGGCTGAATCGCGAAGTCAAAGTAGAAAGCCTGAAGGCAGATATTCCATCAGCACTTCCATTTCTGACCCGTAAAAATTTTGTCCGGAATGAAACCCCTACACTGCTGGGTATCCTTCTTTGTGGTAATCACCCATACGATTGGGTGGGGGGACGCTGTCAGGTGGACTGTTATGTAGATTCCGCGCACCAGATTGCTCAGAACAAACAGGTGCTGAAAGACAATATTATTCCACTGATGGAAAGCACGGTAGGGTTTGTATTTAAAAATATTGCCGTAGGAGTCGGATACGAAGGAGGGGGTACGAGCCGGCCCGAGTATCCGGAAAAACTAATCAGGGAGATTGTGAACAACGCGTTGGCGCACAGGGATTATTCTTCGGATAAGTTTTCCAATATCATTATTAAACCTGACACATGGATTCGGGTGAGCAATCCGGGAAGTTTCAGAGAGGATCAAAAACTTATCCTTGAAAAACCGGCTAGAATTCGCCGGATTATCCCAAATCCTAAACCCAGAAACCCCAATCTCGCAGATATACTAAAGGTATATGATCGGTGGGAAGGCCGAGGATTAGGAATGGCGTCTCTGATAAATGCATGCCTTGACAACCAAATCGATGTTCCCTATTTTCTTTTCCAGAATAAAAATGATATCAGTTTATATGTCCCGAAAGGAAAAGTGCTGGACGATGACGCCCGGCTCTGGCTTACCAGCTTCTCCGGCTGGATTTATCGCCAGACAGGGGGAAGAGGGTTAAGTGAGGAAGAGGAAACCGTTCTCACCTATTTTTACAAATCAGAACAACACAACAATAATGAACGCTATACGATCCTGCTCACACCAGATAACAATCACTTTGATGTTATCAGTAAACTTGAAAAATACGGGCTGATTTCCCGGGTTCCGGGACATGAAGATCAATCTATATACTCCCTTTTAGTAGTAAATCCGATCCTCACGCAGGATGACTTTTATCCGGCGCTCCGTTCTTTGTTTGGCAATAGTTTTGATTTGTTGAAGCCTGAATATAAAAACGTGCTCCAAACCATCTATCTGCACAATGAATACAGCCAACAGAGTGCAATCAGCGCAAAGGCAGTAGATATTTTCCTCTATACCCGTGAACATAAAGTAGTGCGCAATCTCCGTGAATATGATACCTTCTCGCGCAAAGTACGCACGATCGTAAACTCACTGGAGAAAAAAGGGTTTATTACCAGGGCTGATGGAAAATCTCCCCGGTTTATTGTTAACAAAAATTTTGAAAGAACTCCTTCTCTGTTTGATCAACCCTCCTGATCATTCCTCCATCCCAATATATTTCCCTCCTGCGCGAAGGCGCTCATACATGTTTCAGATTATTTTACTACTTTGGAATATCCTTTATCCTCTGTATCATGTATTACGCCTTTACCACCTCAATCCGGTACCTTGCAGGTATCTTACTGATCCTCACAGGGATTAATCTCCTGACAGGTTGCCAGTCCGTTCCCCAGGCAGATCATATTCAGCATTTTTTGTATGTGGCCTCCCCCGGCATTCGCAACTATCTCGAATTTGGCGGGCACGGAGTGCTTGTCTATGACATCGATCAGGGGCATAAGTTTGTCAGGCGAATTTCTCTGGATGGGTACGGATTAAACGAAAAAGGCGAACCGCTCAACATCAAGGGCGTCTGCGCCCACGCTGGTACCGGTCGCCTGTATGTTACCACCATTCGCCACCTGATTTGCATCGACATCAATACCGACAAGGTGCTCTGGCAAAAAGAATACCCCGAAGGCTGCGACCGCATGTCCATTTCTCCCGATGGAAAAATCATCTACCTCCCGTCCTTTGAAAAGGATCGCTGGTATGTGGTGAAGGGGGAAGACGGGGAAATTGTATCAGAAATAGTCCCCGACAGCCGGGCACACAATACCGTCTATGGTATTGACGGGAAATATGTTTATCTCGCCGGACTGGGCAGCCCTTATCTGACGGTCGCCGAGACCCAAAACCATACCGCAGAGCGAACGATTGGCCCTTTCAGCCATTCCATTCGCCCATTTACCGTCAATGGCAGCCAGACCCTTTGTTTTGTAAATGTCAACGAACTGCTCGGATTTGAGGTCGGAGATATGGTGACCGGGAAAATGATCCATCGGGTGGAGGTGGAAGGATTTGAAAAAGGCCCTGTCAAACGCCACGGATGTCCCAGCCACGGCATCGGCCTTACGCCCGATGAAAAAGAACTGTGGGTAGTGGACGGAGCCAACAGCCAGGTTCATTTTTTTGATGCGACCGTGATGCCACCCCGGCAGACAGGCAGTGCGGCCCTTCGCGAACAACCCGGATGGGTTACTTTCAGCATTGACGGAAAACTTGCGTGGTTATCCACCGGTGAAGTATTTGATGTCAGTACTCACAAGATTATCGCCGCGCTGAGTGATGAGGAGGGGCGAATGGTGCAAAGCGAAAAAGTAGTCGAAATTGACTTTCTCAATGGCCGCCCGTTCCAGGCAGGAGATCAGTTTGGGCGAGGCTATATAACTACCCGATAACCCCCTGAATATGAAAAAACTGTTACCTCTGCTTCTGCTTTTATCAGCAACCCTGACTCTCTTCGGACAAAAGCCTGTGCCTGAAAAACCGCTGCGGATTATCTGTTTTGGTGCACACCCCGACGATGCCGAGCTCAAAGCCAGCGGCGTCGCCGCCATGTGGGCGGCGCAGGGGCACAAAGTCAAATTTGTAGCCATGACCAACGGCGACGTAGGCCATTTTGAAATGGCCGGGGGGCCACTGGCCATCCGCAGAAAAGCCGAAGTGATGGAGTGCGCCCGCCTTCTGGGCATTGAAACCGAAGTGCTGGATATTCACGACGGCGAACTGATGCCTACGCTCGAAAACCGCAAGACCGTAGCCCGCCTCATACGCGAATGGCAGGCCGATATTGTCATGTGCCACCGCCCCTACGACTATCATCCCGACCACCGTTATACGGGCGAATTGATTCAGGATGCGGCCGTAGTGGTGGTTGCGCCATTTTTTGTGCCGGACACGCCACCGGTAAAAAGAAATCCTGTATTCCTTTTTTATTCTGACGGATTTCAGCGCCCCTACCCGTTTGATCCGGCGATTGTGGTCGGAATAGATGCGGCTGCGCAGCAAAAATGGGACTGTGTTTCGGCTATGCCGTCGCAGTTTGGCGACGCACACTCGTGGCAGGCGAGCACACGCCCCGACGTTCCCGAAGGGGACGAGGCGCGAAAAGCCTATCTCCTTGACCTGGTAAAAAAACGCGACGAAGGCATTGCCAATACCTATCGCGAAAAACTGATACAATTATATGGCGAAGAAAAAGGCCGCAAGATCAAATATGCCGAAGCCTTCGAACTTTGCCAGTACGGAAGACAACCCACCCCCGCAGAGCTCAAACAACTATTTCCCGGCTTCTAACCATTCCATTCTATGAAACCTGCTTTACCCCTTATTTTACTTACTCTTCTATGCCTTTGCACCTTTGCCCAGCCTCCCGGCTCCGGCTATGCAGTCAATTTTGACGGTGTCAACGATTATGTAAATATTCCCAATACTGCGGCACTGAACCCTACCGCTGCTATTACTGTGGAAGCGTGGATCAAAGCTGACACCTGGGGTGTAAATCCCTGGAGCAACTCCATTGTCAACAAAGAAGGCTGGGCCCTGGGATCGCAGGGATATACCCTCCGCTGCGGACAAAATGGCAAGCTCTCATTTAATATCGGTGCCGCCGGAGCCTGGCATGAGGCAGTTTCCGCTTCCCTTATGACTACCGGCAAATGGTATCATGTGGCAGGAACTTACGACGGAAGTACCATCCGTATTTTTATCAACGGCGAACAGGTGGCTACACAGCTGTACTTTGGCACTATGGCCGTGGGAAGTTACGATGTGCGTATCGGCGAACTGGCCTACAGCGCGGGAGGCAGCCGCCCGTTTGACGGCCAGATTGATGAGGTACGCATCTGGAGTCAGAGCCTTCCCGTGGCAACCCTCCGCCAGTGGATGTGCAAAAAAGTTACCAGTTCTCATCCCAACTTTGCCGGCCTTGCAGGCTACTGGCAGATGGATGCAGGCACAGGCCTGACCGTCTCCGGTAGTGCCGGCACTACGATCAATGGCACCATGACCAATGGCCCTACGTGGGTAACCTCCAGTGCCCCCATTGGTGATGAGAGCAAACAACAGTACAACACCAACGCCTTCGGGCTCAAACACCCCAATGGCGACAGTCTTAGTATAGAATCAGTCACCGGAAGCCCTGCGGGTATGCATATCTACCGGATAGATCAGGCGCCGAATGTCACCACGCCTCCGGCAGGAACTACACAACTCGACAATCAGCGGTATTGGGGCGTGTTTGCCGTGGGAGGAACCAATCCCACCTTCAGCGTCAGATATCATTATGCAGGAAATCCGCTTGCTGCCGGAGCCTGCGGGCTTTCCCTTGCCCGGCGCAACAACAACGCCATAACGGCATGGACAAATATTGCCGCCACACAAAACCTCACTGCCGTGAGTCAGTTGCTGGCGACCGGCAATACGCCGGGCGAGTTTATCATGGCGACCCAGTCGCCGTCTGTCTCCATCAGCGCGCAAGGCCCGCTCTCTTTCTGTCAGGGCGACAGCGTGGTTCTTGAGGGTACAACGCTGTCCGGCGCAACCTATCAGTGGTTGTTTAACGGAGACTCCATCGCCGGTGCTACGGATACAATTCTGACCGCAACCGCAGCCGGTAGTTATAGTTTCCAGACCGATGCTTCAGGGTGTGTGACGAGTGCAACTCCGGTAAGTGTAGTGGTAAATACTATTCCTTCCGTAATGTTTGATACGCTTGGCGCTCTGTGTAAGAATGCAACCCCGATTACACTGAATACAGGACTTCCCGCCGGAGGCATATATGGCGGAACAGGCGTAAGCGGCGCGACTTTTAACCCTGCGATTGCAGATACGGGCATTCATGTGCTGACTTATTTTTATGCCGATGCCAATGGCTGTTCGGATACCGCTACGCAGACCATTGAAGTACTGGCACTTCCGGATGTATCGCTGACTCCTCCTGACCCACTGTGTGTACTTTCCCCGCCCGTAATTCTCTCCGGAGGAATGCCCGCAGGGGGTGTGTATAGCGGCACAGGTGTCTCGGGGCAGAATTTTGACCCCGCAGCCACAGGCGCGGGTCAGTTTTCGATCAACTACACAGTCACCGGCGCCAATGGCTGTACCAATCTTGCCAATCAGCTTATCACAGTATATGCCAGTCCGGCAGTAAGTGCAGGCACGGATCAGACCATTTGCAATGGCGCTTCTGCTACCCTTGTGGCTTCAGGTGGCGTGGGTTTCCTGTGGAGCACGGGCGATACGCTTGCCGCGATTATCGTCTCTCCTTCCCAGACTACAAGCTATCAGGTTACGGTAACCGACCAGAACGGATGCCAGAACAGCGACAGTGTAGTGGTAGCCATTCAGCCAGACCCCGTGGCCGATGCAGGACAAGACCAGACCATCTGCGAAGGCGAAACAGCCACACTGAATGCGGCTGGTGGTATTTCCTATAGCTGGAATAATGGCCAAAATGGTAGTTCTATTCAGGTTCAGCCTGTTGCCGAAACTACTTATATCGTAACCGCTTCAGATAACCTCCGGCTGCACAGGGACGTTCCGTGGTGGTATTTGTCGATCCGCTGCCCTCAGTGGATTTTACCTACATTCAGTACGGCGCGCAGATTACCTTTTCAGAATCTTTCTGCGATAGTCACACAGTATCTATGGGATTTTGGCGATGGCACATCGGGCGACAGCAGTGCGAGCCCTGTGCATATCTATGAGTTTAACGGCTTGTACCAGGTTACATTGACGGCGAGCAACAATTGTGGAGAAACCGATACCACATTTTTTATCGACATCACTACCGCAAGCCTGGATGATCATATGTATTCCCCTCAGCTGACCATGTTCCCCAATCCTGCAAACCACTCGGTTTCTATTTCGCTGGAAGGACTGGCGAATCAGGCATTTCAGTTGCAACTGATGGATCTGCAGGGAAAAGTCTTATGGCAAAACCGGGAAAACCCCGGGCGTGAAAATTTTGCCATGGAACTGAATCTGGACAAATACGCTTCAGGTATATACTTTATGGAGGTAACCGGAAAAGAATTCAGGGTGGCAAAAAAGATTATTGTGGAGAAATAGATTCCTCACTCCTACTCCTGTCTCGGATCAGGCTGGTAGAGGTATTTGCTGATCGTTGTGATTTCGAGGGAATAGTGTCCAAACTCTTCCACGACTTTCCCCCGCATCAGATATAAACCTCTGCCTGTGAGGGCGCTCTTTTTTGCTACCTCCGGAAAAAGTGTTGCATCGAAAAAGCGGCCTTCAGAATCGAGGAAATTGGCAAACATCATCAGTTCGCCCCTGATCGTGCGGGTTGTTTTTGCGCACACATAATAGCCCATTATCTCCACCTCCTGATGCAGGTATCCGGCAAATTGCCTGCTCAGGAGGGGTGTATTTTCATTCCGGGGCACAGCCAGTTCAAATGGCGAGCAGAGCGGAAACCCCAGCAATTCCATTTCATCCCAGGCATCTTCTACGAGGCTGACAGGCAGATCGGGTACGGAAAAACTCTCTCCCACCGGCACAAACAATACATCGGGCTGCCTGATCTTCTGGTGCCGGAGCTGATAGTCCATTTCCCACAACAGCGTATATTTGGATTTGCCCGTAAACTGAAACGCCCCCGCACGTATCAGAATTTCCATTTGCTCCTGACTCACCGGTACGCGCTGTACAAAGTCGGCCATATCCCGGAATTTCCCCCTTCGCTTTCGCTCCAAAGGAATTTCCTCTGCTGTTTTCTGCGGAAGCGATTTGAGGTGAATAAATCCCAGGTAAATATCCTTTCCGATAATGCGGGTGTGAAACCGACTGTGATTGACACAGGGTGGATGAATAACGGCTCCTGCCATCCGTGCTTCGTGCAGGTAAATTTCCGCATCGTAAAATCCGCCGAAATTGTTGATCACCCCGACCATAAACTCCAGCGGAAAATGCGCTTTCAGATACAAACTCTGAAAACTCTCCACGGCAAAACTCGCAGAGTGGGCCTTGGAAAATGAATAACCGGCAAAACTTTCGATCTGCCGCCACAGTTCCTGCACGATTCCTTCCGCATATCCTTTTTCCCGGCAGGCGGTAAAAAAATTTTCTTTTACAACCTGAAAACCTTCGCCTGACCGGGATTTTCCAGACATGGCTCTTCGCAGTAAATCGGCTTCTGCCAGGGAAAGTCCGGCGAAACCGTGAACCACTTTCAACACGTCTTCCTGATAGACCATAATGCCATAAGTCTCACTAAGCAACTCCTCCAGGTGTGGATGGAGGCAGGCAAATGACTCCCCGTTGTGCCTTGCAATATACGCCCGCATCATGCCCGATCGCGCCACGCCGGGACGTATAATCGAACTGGCAGCTACCAGGCCGGGATAATCGGTACAACCCAGCTTTTGCAGCAACTGGCGCATGGCCGGTGATTCAACATAAAAGCACCCTGTGGTTTGGCCCTTTGCCAGAAGATTTTTGACAGCCTTATCCTGCTTAAATTCCCCAACCTGATGAATGTCCACACTGATCTGCTGATTTTCCCTGACGATTTCTACTGTCTCCCGGATATGGCCCAGTCCGCGCTGGCTGAGGATATCAAACTTGTGAAGACCGATTTCTTCTGCCACATGCATATCAAAATGGGTGATCTGAAACCCTTTTGGCGGAAGATCAAGCGCGGTGTACTGCGTAATCGGCGCTTCTGAAATCAGCACGCCGCCGGCGTGGATGGAAAGATGGTTGGGTACATCCATCAGCAGGTGGGCATAAGTGATAATCTGCTGCTGAATTTTCCCCATATCGGCGGGAAGTTTTTCGTAATGGGCGAGATGCACCAGTTCGTCAATTTCTGTTTTGGGAAGACCAAATACCTTTCCCAGTTCGCGGATGGCTGATCTGTCCTGAAAGGTATTATAGGTAGCGAGAAGAGCGGTATGTGAATGGCGGTAACGGCGAAAAACGTAGTCAATGACCTCGTCGCGGTCTTTCCACGAATAATCGATATCAAAGTCGGGAGGCGATTTTCGGCGGGGGTTGAGAAATCGTTCGAAGTAGAGATTGAGTTCCAGCGGATCCACATCTGTAATGCCCAGACAATAGGCGGCCACGCTATTTGCCCCGCTTCCCCTGCCGACATGAAAAAAACCCTGCGACCTGCCGTAGTTCACAAAGTCCCAGGTAATCAGAAAATAGGCGTTAAAATCGAGTTGATCAATGATATTCAGTTCTTTTTCAACCCGTTTTCTCGCTTCCGCGTGGTGTTTACCGTAGCGCTTTTCCAGTCCGTTGAAAACCAGTTTTTCCAGCAGGAGCATGTCTTCATATTTGCCCCCGGTAAATGTGCTTCGGGTCCGGTTTTGATTAAAGTCCACTTCAAAACTGCAACGTGCAAGGAGCGTTTCGGTATTTTTCAGAATCTGCGGATAGTCTGCAAATACGCGGGAAAGTTCGCCCGGGGGAATAAATATCTGTGTCAGTGATTCAAACGAGGAGGCGGGGAGTTTACTGAGGATCACATTTTGATCAATAGCGCGAAGCAGGCGGTGGAGGTTATGTCCTCTTTTGTCGGTAAAAGTGAGGGGCTGAAGCACTACAAGCCGGTCCTGCCTGTGGCGGTAACGCGAGCGAAGCAGTTCCGGAACCTGATCGGCTCTGATTCCAAGAAATTCATTTTCACCCAGACCGGAGCGATCCTGCCGTGTCCAGGGATAAATCACAAATACATTTGACCATGCGGGGGGAAGTTCTGGAAAATCCTGATGGCGTGTGGTGTAGTCGGAGTAAAACTGACAAATCTCGTGAAAGCCCGTGAGGTTTCTGGCAATAGCCACATAAAGGAGGTTTCCCGCCTTTCTAAATTCCATCCCAATCACAGGACTGATGCCCGCTTTCCTGCAGGCCCTGGCAAAGTCATAACATGCAGAAGTGCTGTGAATATCGGTCAGTGCCAGATATTCTATCTGATGGGTTTGTGCCAAATGTGCCAGTGCATCTACGGTAAGCGTACCATAGCGCAGGCTGAAAACCGAGTGGCAGTTGAGGTACAGATTTTTGTACTCCTTGCCCGGCGGTAAATGAAACATGTCCGATATACTTCTGCGTTTGATAATACAGTCGCAAAATACTAATATAATTAGATATTTTACTAAAAATATTATCATGTTGTTGGCGTTATTTAGTATTGACCCGGACAAAACCAATGGAAACGACGCGATCGATTGTACACATGGATTTGGATGCCTTTTTTGTTTCGGTAGAAAGAAGGCAGGATTCACGGCTGGAAAACATTCCTCTGATTATCGGCGGAACCGGCGACCGTGGGGTGGTAAGTTCGTGCAGTTATGAGGCCCGGCGTTTTGGTGTGCGGTCGGGTATGCCTGTCCATCTGGCAAAAAAACTTTGTCCTTACGCAGTCGTACTCAAAGGCGACTATGATGCTTATGAAAGATGTTCGGGCGAAATCACAGAATTAATACAGGCGGAAAGTCCATTATTTGAAAAAGCCTCTATTGACGAATTTTATATCGATCTGACCGGGCTGGAGCGATTTTACGGGTGTTATCGCTGGGCACACGAACTGCGTATGCGCATTATCAGAGAGACCAGACTTCCCCTGTCGATGGGACTTTCAGTCAACAAGCTTGTCTCCAAGATTGCCACCAACCACGCCAAACCCAACGGCGAACAATATCTCCCTTCTGTACGGGTGCAGCCGTTTCTTGCGCCCCTTCATGTCGGGCAGATTCCCCAGATTGGAGAAAAAACCAGTCACAGGTTGTGTTACCGGGGAGTGCGCGACATTGCCACACTACGGCTGATTCCGTATCAGATGCTGACGGGAATATTTGGCAGGCAGGGTCATTTTCTGTATGAAAGTGCGAGAGGCAGAGATGAGCGTCCGGTGATTCCCTATCGCGACAAAAAATCCATTTCTACCGAATCCACATTCCCCGAAGACACCATAGACGTGGCTTTTTTACAAAAAACGCTGGTGCAGATGGCTGAGAAACTGGGGTTTCAGTTGCGTGAATCCCATCTGCTGACCACCTGCATTACGGTCAAACTTCGTTACGCCAGTTTTGAGACAGTCACGAAGCAGATTACTATTCCGCTGGCCCAGACCGATGATATTCTGATAACAAAGGCGTTGGCATTGCTTGATCAACTCTATCAAAAGCGGCTGCGGGTGCGGCTGGTCGGATTGAAGCTGAGCCACCTGGTGCCCGGCGGGCAGCAGATAGAATTGTTTCAGGACATACCACGGCAAAGCGATCTTTACACCGCACTGGATCATATCCGGCGAAAACATGGGTTACGGATCATCCGGAAAGGAAGCGGGCTATAAATCTGCTACCGCATGAGGGTTACATTTCCTCTCACTACTTTTGTGACTGACTGTCCCGCCTGTCGAAACTGTATGACCCAGTAATAAACCCCTGCTGATGCCGGATTATTGCCAGCCTGCCCAGCCCAGTGATCCTGAGGCGAATGACCTTCAAATATTTTTCTCCCCCAGCGATCAAACACAATAAGTACATAGTTTTCAAGTGCACATATTACCCTGGGTCGAAAGTCATCATTAATCCCATCTCCGTTGGGGGTAAATACATTGGGTACAAATACAAAACATTCACAATCGGTAAGCCCGATAAAGTAGTCGGTTTGTACCGTTTCACACGCATCGGAAATCTGCACGAAATACCTCCCTCCTTCCCGTATGGTGCGAACCGGCTCAGTTGTGCCATCTTCCCAGATATAAGAACCGCCGGGCACTGACACATCCAGTTGGATGGAGTCTCCCCGGCATAAGGTCGTGTCTATACCTTCCGGTGCGTCCAGGGAAGAGACCGAAACGGATACGGTATCACGCTGACTGCAACCAGCAAAAAACCGGGTGACAGAATACAGGCCCGCACTTCCCACCTCAAGGTGGGAGCCTGTGCTGCCATCCTGCCAGAGATAAGTGGCAAAAGTAGTTTCGGCATTAAGTGAAACAGTCTGTCCGTCGCAAAGGATAATATCGGATCCCAGATCAAGTACAGGCAAAGGCTGAATCTGAACAATAATAGAGTCTTCATTTGTGCACCCTTCCAGATTTACCTGTACGTGATACACCCCGGCATCAGAAACAATACGTGTGGAAGTGGTAGAAGAATCATTCCATAAAAACACGGCTCCGGCGAGTCCGGGATCAAGTAAAAGACTTTCGCCTTCACATATCGTAGTATCGAGGCCAAGATCAACCTGAGGGAAGATTTCATTTACCTGCACAGTATCAACGAGCGGGCATCCTTCAAATTCGGCATATACCCAGTATAATCCGGGCTGAGAAACTGTAATCTGCTGCGTGGTATCGCCTGTATTCCACAGAAACAGACTGTTTGCCGCTCCGCCATCCAGTACCAGAGAATCTCCCCTGCAAAAAGAGACTTCTTCTCCCAGGGCCACTGGGCTGTAGTTGGAGAAAAAAGCATAAGACGCTTGTTTTTCGGTATCCATATTGATCATTCCCATATGAAACACTCCGGAGGTATTATCGATCTGATTGGTAGAAGTTACGAGCGAACCTAATGCTTCAATCCGCCCGGCCATCCACTGCCCGTTGGTACCGGGAACAGGAGCAAAAGAAGATGCGAGAATATTTGAAGTGCCGTTTAACCGGAAGTTATCCTCATTTCCTGCACGGGTAAGCAGATAAAAGAAAAAATTGTCGCTGGCAGGTCTGACAAACTTCACCACCCGGGTTCCGGTACAGGTAAGTGGCGGTATGACAGAACCACCTGGTTCGTCGCCTGCCCCGCTCTGATGCCACAGATAAACAGGGAAATTGCTGTTGATCATCGTTGCGGCAAGCGTAAGGTCAACTACACTTGTCTGGCCGCGATTGAGTGAAACCGGCGGTTTTCCGTAAATACTGACCTGAGTCAGGTTTTCGGTTGCAGTGATATACACGCGCTCAATTGAAGCCTCCCCTTTCATGGCTATGTATTCTGTGCCCAGGCTTTTTACCGGGATGATCTGATCACCGGAAAGATCGCCTGTCGTACCCGGAATTATAGATACCGCATCATCGGAAACGGTTACTGCCACCGGCTTGTCGGCCACAATCTCAGATCCAACCAGATTGCCTGCGAGATTAGTGCCACTTTCCCTGCATGAGAAAGTTTCCCCCCGGTTGAGCACGACGGAAAACGGCACACCTGCTACATGATTCTGTAGATTGGCAGAGGGCGTAATGACTACAGTCGTTTGGTTGCGGGTAGCTACAATATCAAAAAATGACGCACCCTGGGTATTGGAAAACTGCGTCTGGCCGGGGATAAAGAATTCGCTTCCCAACGCTTGTTTTCCCCGCAGGTTGTAGTCATCGGCATGATTGGGTGCAGCCACACGGTAGTAGGCCGTAATGGGTGTGGTTGCTGTAATATGGAGTCCTTTGGGTAGAATAAAGTCAGGGGGACGGGTTTCGAGTTGTCCGAGGTAGGGAGTAAGATCAATCACTTCCATTTCACTCACCGCCAGACTATAGGTAATTGGAGCGAATGAGGGGTTGGCGGGAAAATCAATCACCACATTTGCCGGAGCTCCCGCGCTTCCTATCACAAGGTAAACCGGTGATTCGCCTGCCACTCCGCTGACATCCGGCGCGGCAAACCAATATTCTGTATCTGTCTGGGAAAAAAGCCGGGTGCAAACGCATAAGCACAGCAGCGTAAGCAACGCGCCGGAGTAAGTAGTTGGAGTCATGGCAAAAAATCTGTTATCTGTGAAGATACAGATTTTTTGTTATTTTTCTTTTTCGTAATATTATGAGACGCAGGAGGGGACGCCGGTGCACATTGCCTTTTTGTTTGAGCACAAGAGTTATCCGGTGGATTATCCTCACCTACAGTTGTTGCGCTATATGCTTGAGATATGGGATCGCGAGGTACGGGAGCAGGCGCCCTTGAGTGTGGTGGTTCCCATTCTGGTGTATCACGGTCGGGAGGCGTGGGAATACCGGATGTTTGGGGATTATTTTGGGGGAGACCTCAGCGGTCTGGAGGGTTACGTGCCGGGCTTTGGTTTTGAGATGCTCAATCTTCAGGCGTCGAGTTTTGAGGAGATCGGGGCGCGTTTTCGTCAGCCGTCGCTGCGCATTGCGTTTCGGTTGATGAAGGCGATTCGTGATGAGGATATCGGGTCGAAAGTGGAGCGAATTTTTGAGGGGGTAGGCGAATTGCGGGAGGAGGTGTTGGGATATACCTTTTTCCAGACACTTTTCGTATATTTACTTCACGGCGCGAAAACAAAAGATGAAAGTATCATGAGAAGTATGTACAATCTGATTCCGGAGGAATGGAAAGAGGTGGAGATGTTTGAGGATTCGCCGGCGATGGGGCTGATTGAGCGGGGCAGAGCCGAAGCCTGGGCAGAGGCATGGGAGAAAGTATCTCAGGCGGAAGAGAAAGTATCTCAGGCGGAAGAGAAAGTATCTCAGGCGGAAGAGAAAGTATCTCAGGCGGAAGAGAAAGTATCTCAGGCTGAAGAGAAAGTATCTCAGGCTGAAGAGAAAGTATCTCAGGCTGAAGAGAAAGTATCTCAGGCTAAAGAGAAAGTATCTCAGGCGGAGGAGAAAGCCATCGCCGCAAATCAAAGAGCCGAAGCTGAGGCAAGAGCAAAAGCCGAAGCAATAGCCGCCTTACAAAAGCTGGAAACAGAGAAAAAGACATCGATCGCCCGAATGCTCGATGCAGGAATCGAAAGGCCAGCCATTGCCCAATTTCTGGGCCTCAGCCGGCAAAAACTCGCTGCGTATATTAGGCAGATACAGAAACAGAGAAAACCGTAAAAAGCGATTACTGTATATAAATGTGTATCCGGGTATAAACAACTGATGCAGAGGTTTATACCCGGATATTTTATATACCTATACATTTGCTACTGTGCCTTGATATTTACCCCTTTTAGTGATCCCTCCACGCTAATCACATCGGTATCATCTGCTACATTTTTCATGGAGATATTGACCTCGACATCAACAAAATAATCTGCAGCACCCACACCAATATCCTGATACAGGCTGGTGTTGGAAAGTTTGACTGTACCGGACACAGATGTATAGGAAGTCGCACCTGAATTGAGCACAAGGGTCGCAAAATTTTCATTTAAGCCTCCGGTAGATGTTACCAGATCATGGCTCCCGTTTTGTACTCCGCCGGTATTAGCAAAGATATTCAGCGTCGGTCCCTGTACCATGCTGGCAGTTACCAGCAATGAAAATAGATCCAGGCTGGATGAATAAGATCCATTTCCGGCAAACGTGCCAAAAGCTTTTTGTTCCTCCAACTCAAAACTGATTTGCTCAATAACAGTACTGTTCTTCTTTATCTGAACATTTGCCACAAAATCGGGGAGTTTTTCATTGGGATCGGGGACTTCTCCCTTACAGGCAAACAACATTAGTGTCAGTACTACAAAGGTAAGTTTTACAATTTGTCTCATCATTTTGCTTGTTTAAAAGTGATGAAACAAAAATAGGGCGTCGATTAGACCTGTGAAATTACCCATTTGGGTAAAATTTTAGCCTAAACCTCTAAAATTACCTTCAGATATCCCGGTTCTTTCCTGTCAAATCTCTCATATGCCATTCGTCCCTCTTCCAACCGCTCGATCCGGGAGAGAAACGGACTCAGCTCAACTGCCCCCGCTTCAATTCTGTGCAGAAGCTTTTCCATATACGCCCGTGCAGGACAACGGCCGATCTTATAGGTGAGATTTTTGTCATAGGCCTGCGCGGGTGAAAATGCAAATCCGGGGCTGGTATGTACACCCACAGTAGAAATAATGCCGCCAGGCCTGACCAGTTCATACGCAAGACGGGCAGCCGATTCGCTACCCACCGCTTCCATTACACTATCAACCCCCCGGCCACCTGTCATATCCCGCACCATTTCCAGCATATTTGCCTCCTGAAAATTTACGGGAACTGCTCCCAGTTTTGCCGCCCATTCCAGTCGCTCGGGTATCGCGTCAATCGCAAATATTTTTTCCGCCCCCCTTTCTTTTGCGCCCAAAATCGCCATTAACCCCACCGGGCCACAACCCAGTACCGCATATATGCCTCCGGCCCGTACCTCCGCCTGATCCGAACAAAAAAAGCCGGTAGCCATAATATCACCGGTAAGCAATGCTGCCGCGGGGGCTATTCCCAAAGAAAAAGGCACCAGGGTCGAATCGGCCATCGGCACACGCACATACTCTGCCTGTGCGCCGTGAAGTCCGTGTCCGTTTTCCACCCAACCATACAATTGCCCGCGCTCGCACCTGCATGTGAGCCCGATACGGCAATAATAACACGATCCGCAACTGGTTGTAAACGGGCTCACCACGGCATCTCCCCTGCGAAGTTTTTTGACCGATTTTCCGGTTTCTACGACTTCACCCACAAACTCATGCCCCATTACTGTACCCATATCCAGACCATGTTCCCGTCCATGATAGATATGCAGATCTGAGCCGCAGACTGCGGTGTATTTCACCTTTACGATCGCATCTCCGGGATAAAGAATGGACGGATCAGGAACCGATTCATATCGAATATCTCTTATCCCCTGAAAAGTAAGTGCTTTCATAGGCTGTTTTATTCTTCCTGGTGTGTGCCCCGGGGTGAGGACGCCTGATACGGTGGAAATGGATAAGTATCGGGTGTTACGACAACACCTGTTGTTAGTTTTAAAGGCACTTCCCCCACCCCGGCAAAGGTAAGTTCGGCGAAAAATGCGGTAAAACCACGCTCCGGCTGTTCGGCTTTCAGTCTGTATTTTCCCTCAGATGCCAGGGGAATATCCGTCGGCTGATAAGCGCGACCGATCGAGTCCACCTGAAAATTGCGCGCGTTTGGGTTATGTGCCTGCCAGAGGGTAACCGATTGCGGTACAAACTGGGGAAGCGTCTGGATGACCAACTCGCCATTTTCTACCTTCCAGTCAAAATCGGGGCGGGGCGATTCTGCCACGATATACTGATAGAAGGAAATCAGGGTTTGAAGCGCATCAGTTTCGCGCATGGAGTGTTCGCTGTTGGGAACATAACGGAGGTGTTTTTCTCCGTTGAGATCATTCCAGTAAAACTGCCAGGAGTCGGGAATAAAAAACTGATCTCCGGTGGCATTGATAATCATTTTGGGTAGGGTAAGGCGTTCCCGGTAAGAGAATGGTTCTGTCAGTTGAAGCAGGCGTGCGTATTCTTTGGAACCCTGCCATTCCATAATGCCTTCATGTGTATAATTACCTACGGCAGGAGCCCATTGGCCATATACCTGCCAGTGGTGGTTGAAGGACGATTCAAGATTGAGCATATCTATAACGATCGGGGCAATGGCCACTACCCGCTCGTCAACTGCACCGGTGGTCCAGGTCGTCCATCCGCGCTTGGAGGCGCCGGCAACGACAAATTTCTTTACAGGGTGATTGATGTTTTTTTCGGAGAAAGTTTCGATCACATCCATTGCACGCACGGCAGCGGTTGTCATGGGAAGCCGGGCAAGCCAGCGCGCATCTTCGTCTCTGGCTCCGCCTTCGAGAAATTTCCGCCAGCCGTAGGCGATGATTTCGTCTTCTTCCCGCGGGCCATAATCATCTCCCACAAACTCAATCTGCTGATTGGGGACATTGTGGAGGTCGGCCACAATGGTTTTGGACAAAAGGGCAGTCTGGAGAATCAGTTCGTTGGGTTTGTCGGGCTGTGTGCGTTTGCGGCTGCCTCCGCCGATAAAAAGCATACCGGTGGGAGATTCTACCCCATCGGGCACAACAACTGTGAGCCAGTGCCACCATACAGGGTCTTTCACTTCGGCTTCTGTAAGCCAGCGCTGGGATACAAAACGAATGACATAGGTGGTGTATCCTTCTCCGGCAATTGTGTCGGCCACTTCCCATGAAAATTCGGGGGAAACGGTTTTTACATACGACTCAAAAGGATTGAGAGAGACAGTCGTTTCGGGAGCGGGACGGCAGGAAAACAGAAAAACTAAAAGCGAAAACAGAATCAGGTTTACGTATTTCATAGTCCAGATTAATAGTAGTGGCGGAATTTACAAATTATTTTACAGCCTATTCCAGTGAAAACCTGCAATCATCGAGCGTTGTTCCGTAGCGGATTCTACTTTTCAGGATGGGCATATCACCTGGTCGGAAAGTTTTTGGGGAAGTCAGTTTACACACAGTAGGCGGCATCAGGCTGTCAGTTCCCGTAAACGCATACCGGTCAGAAAGATGGACATGGGAATTCATCAGGATGGCGTTTGCGGAACCGGGGCTGATGCAGGACATGGGAGTAGAAAAAGATTCTTCTGTCTGGTTTATGGTGCGCAGATCAATCGTATTGACCACTGCGGGGAGGGCCAACATCGTAGGCCAGTGGCGGGTAAAACACAGCGGATAGTGGGAAATATGATCGGGGAAATCCGCCTCACAGAGTTGGGCGGTATTGACGATTTTTTCAGGGATCATGACGCCATCAGATTTGAGAAACTGGCGCAGATGTCTGAATATCTGCACCTGAAATTCATTGGCGCAGAATATACTCATCAGTTCGCCGATGAGTGCGTCAACGGGTTCGGGCAGAATGACTTCCCGGGCATCGGCGAATATAAGTTCTGTTTTATGCGTGGCACCCATTTGGGCGATTTGTTTTTCGATGAGTGGTCGGAGGTCGGGGTTGTTTTCGATGAGATAAGCCTTTTTGACATGAGGGAGGTAATATTGAGTGAGGGCGAGTCTGCCGATACCGGCTTCACACACGACCTGGTTTTTGAAGAAATTGTACTGGCGGAAGGTGTCAGCAAACCGGCTGACGCGGAGCTGGTCAGACTCCATGATCTGGTAATAGATTTCGGGAAAGCCAAAATGGCTGGGGTCAAAGGTCTGCGCTTCGAGGAGAGCGAGTCTGAGGTGGGGGTAATTTTGGACGATATCGGGGAAGATGGGATGCATGAGAATATTTTCGGGTAAAATACAAATTCCGGCATCCGGGTAGAAATAAAAAAAGGAGGGTTTAAGGCCCTCCCGTAAACTTCATCCCTGTCAAGGACAATTACTGCGCGTAATATCCTCAGGGATTTTATCAATTCCGGATAGAAAAAAGTGAGGATCTCCCAGAAATATTATTTTGTAATACAGGTCGGTGAATATCACTCATGGACTTATTTTCAGAAACCAGGACCCCTCGTTCCAACAGGTTATTATACTCATATATTTTGACATCTAAATCCTTGACACCTTCATCTGCAAACCCAACAATAGAGTATAGATTAAATTTATGGCGAGGTGATTGATGAAATAGTTTTACCCAATAGTTTTTAATTTAAAATATTCATTCTTATTTCTACATGGAAATAAGAATGAATAATAATCTCCCAATCCACCCCCAATGCCCGACACCACAAAAACCTACCTCTTCGAAAAGATTTACGCGATCCTCTCACCCAGGGAGCAGCGTGAGTTTGATGTCTGCCTCCTCGCCCGTATGGAAAACAAACAGCAGGATATGGTAACGCTCTTCCTCGCATGGAAAGAGAAACTCCCCTGGGAGGAAATCGAAAAAATTACCGGAAAAAACGGCAACCCGCTCGAAAATAGAATCCACCATCTCCGGGGAGAGCTTCAGGAAGAAATCGAAGATTTTCTCGCGTGTGCCGCCTTCCGCAGCCAGTCGCATATACGCGATACCGCCCTGCTCGAAGAAATACAGTCCCGCGGCGACAAAGATCTCTTTCAGATTTATAACACGAAAGTCAACAACCGCCTCGAAAAAGACCCCGTCAGAGGTGCCGAATATTATCGCGAAAAATTTAACCGCACCAACCTCCTTCAGGCTCATCTCAATATTTTCCCCAACCGGCTCCGTAAAAATAGAAGACCTCGCCGAAGAAGTCGCCAGCCATTGGACACACAGCATAAAATCCGAAGTACTTGAAGTCGCACTGCTTCTGTTTTCGCAAAATATCGATCCTCAAAATGCTTGCGCCCCTGCTTAAATGGGCTACCCAAAAACCGGAAAACGAAGACCCCCGCTCGCCTTTTATCGTCTATCGGCAGGTGTATGAACTCTACAAACAAATACCATTTAAAGAAGAGAACCTACCCGAATCGTCTTACCAAACCCATATCAAGCTACGCGAACTGAAGCCCGTTTTTCTCCGAAAGTTCATACCTGCACTCTCCCGTCTGGTATTTAATTTTTTTACTCGCGCTCCAAATACTTTGAACAAAAACAGGATTTTGATGTGCTGATCGATATTGTGGAAAATAGCTTTTCCAAAGGCCCGCAGCGGATCGGCCAGCAAATGTACCGGACAGTCATCTCCCTGTATCTCAACTATACCTATTTCTGCGACGATGAAGCAGAAAAGATTCCTATATCCAAAAAGCCGAAGCTTTTCTGGAGGATTTTAAACCTTTTCTCGATGAGGGGTTCGGGAGAATGCCTATGAGATCAATAAAGCGGCGATTTCGTTTTATAAGGGAGAATTTGAGTCGGTTTATGCGGGCTTACTTCTGTCTGATCCGTTTTATGGCATCAATCTCCAGTTTCTGATCATACAGGCTATGTACGAAACCAAAACCGGGATCCCCGCATTCCAGACGAACTCCATACCCTCTCCCAGCGACTGCGGCAGGCCAATAATATCCCCAGGCTGGATAAAGATACTTACGCCAACCGTGTAAAATTTTCAAGCAACTACTGAAAATCGAAACAAAAAAAGATCGCGACAAATTTCTCGAAACCATAAAGAAGACCCAGCCCCTCACGGGCCGGGTCTGGTTTATCAAAAAGGCGATGGAGGTGAAGTTTGAGAAGTGATTATTGAAAGATGTTCGGGACTTCTGGTCATTCAGCAATGCCGGGCGCAAGCTGGCAGACTTGCACATCAATTACGAGCGTGTGCCTGCTTATAATGGCGCGAAGGTACAGGGCGATGATTCCGGCTATTTCCGGGTAGAAAAAATGCGCTTTCCCAAAAAGGGACAAAAAGATACAATCATCTACAATAGCAAAATCACAGTTTCCAATATCCCTGAAAAAGCCTATGAATATGTAGTCATAAGCAGATGAAAGAAGACCTCCATACAATCCCCTGGTTTCTCCGGCAGCACCTTCCTGCTATACGGGCGTTGTGCATCAGGCACAAGGTGAAACAACTATGGGTTTTTGGTTCGGTTTTACGGGGCGATTTCGGGGCGGATTCGGATGTGGATTTTCTGTACGAGATGGACGATACCAACATCGCGGAAAAGGAAAGTTATGAATGTTTCTGGGGGTTCTTTGATGTTTTGCAGGCGTTGCTTCAGCGTGAAATAGATATGGTCTGGTATCATGGGATCAAAAACCCCTATTTCCGGGAAGAAGTAGATGAAACCAAAGTTTTGATTTATGACCAGATAAGGGAAGAAATTCTCCTGACTTCCCCAGCCTGAAATCTGAAGTGGATCAGTTGCTGGGTTAGCCCCCCTTTGCTTCCCTACCAATATTTCGCGAATTTTGGGTATGAACAGACTTCCGACCATGCTGAACTACTTTCGCGGTGTTTTTTTCCTTTCCCTGCTGTTGGGGTTCCAGGCTAATACCCAGGCTCAGTACGCCCTCAATGGCGCTGCCGTCAATACCGGCAATGACTGCTTCCGCCTTACCACTACAGCTACCTTCCAAAGTGGCTCGGTCTGGTACCTCAATCAGGTCAATATCTCTCAGTCTTTTGATCTTATCTTTCAGGTCAAACTGGGCTGCAACGATGTATGGGGCGCCGATGGTATGGCTTTCGTGCTTCAACAGGTCAGCACCAGCGTTGGCTCAAGTGGCGGCGGACTTGGTTATGCCGGTATTTCGCCCTCCATCGCTATCGAACTCGATACCTGGCAAAATACGGATGTAAATGACCCCACCTACGACCATATGGCCGTGCTCCGCAATGGAAATATCAGCCACGGCAACGCCAACAACCTCGCTGGCCCCGTCCCGATCTCCATCGCCACTCCCAATGTCGAAGACTGCAACTACCACGACTTCCGCGTCACCTGGAACGCCGACTCCATGATCCTCCGCGCCTACTTCGATTGTGTATTGCGAATCACCTATACCGGCAATATCATTCAGTCCACCTTTGGCAATAATCCTATGGTATTCTGGGGATTTACCGCGGCAACCGGCTCCTATACCAACGAACAGGCGTTCTGCCTCGACTTCGTATCTTTTTATGAAGCCCTCCGCGATACCGCTATCTGCCCCGGCTCCTCCCTCCAGCTTGATGCCGGTGCCGGCGATACCTATATATGGAATCCTTCCGCGAATATCAGCGACCCGTTTGTCAGAAACCCGATCGTATCTCCCACCAGCCCGTCAACCTATACCGTACAGGTTACCGATGGATGTGTGATCCGTTACGACACGATCAATATTACTTTCCGCCAGCCGGTGACAGATGTCCTGCCAGCACAGGCGTATCTGTGCAATGGCAGTACCCTCATGCTCAATGCTTCTACGCCGGAATCCTCCTACCTGTGGTTTGACGGAAGTACGGATTCAACGGTCGTGATCTCCCAGCCGGGAACTTATGCGGTAACGGTTTTTACCCCCTGCGATACCGTGCAGGACAGTATCGCAATACTGCCGCAGGCAATACCGACACTCAACCTCACCCAGGTCAATTGCAACGGCAACAACAATGGCTCTGCCCTTGCAGCGATTTCCAGCATTCCGCCCTATGCCTTCACCTGGAAAGATGCATTGGGAAATACGCTACAGACCGCTACCACCAATTCCAGCCAGAACCTCCTCGCAGGGCTTTCGCCCGGTACTTACTCCGTCACTATCTCCGACGGGATTGGCTGCGATACAACGCTGAATTTTTCCATTACCCAGCCCCAACCCCTCCAGCTAAGTCTCCTTCAGCAACAAAATGTCCTCTGCGGAGGTACCAATACAGGATCATTTCAGGTGCAGGCTACCGGAGGCACTGCACCTTATCAGTTTTCGGTCAACGGTACGCCATTTCAAAGCGCCGCTGTGTTCAACAACCTCGCAGCGGGAAATTATACCTGTTTTGTCCGCGACGCCAATAACTGTATGGATACCCTGCAGATTTCCATTACCCAGAACCTTCCGCTGACCATCGCTGTAATACAGACCATCTCTGTAGCGTGTAATGGCGGCAACACCGGAAAAGTTTTTCTCGGGGGAAATGGCGGCTCGGGAACCTATACTTACTCGCTCAACGGAACTGTCTTTCAGCCCGGGACTTCATTTACCGGACTTGCAGCAGGAAACTACACCGCCTGGATCAGAGACGGTCTTAATTGTATATCCACCACTACATTTACCATTGCCCAGCCCACACCGCTTTCGATGAACTCACAGGTCATCTCCAATGTCAACTGCTTTGGCAATGCTACCGGTGCATTTTCAGTGAGTGCCGGCGGAGGTGTTGGCGGATATGTATATGCTTTCCAGAATGGCCCGTTTACAGGCGATACGGTTTACAGTAGTCTGGCAGCAGGCGTGTATCAGATAAGCGTACAGGATGATAGCGGTTGTATGGCTATTTTTCCTGTGCAGATCACCGAACCGCCACAGCTTGTGTTTCAGAGTCCGGTACTTTCTATGGTCGATTGTTTTGGGAATAATAGCGGTTCGGCTACTCTCGCTGCCACAGGCGGCACAGCACCGTGGGAATTTGCCCTTAGCGGAGGAGCCTACGGCAGCAGTGCGTCATTTCAGGGACTGGCCGCAGGAAGTTATACCCTCGTCGTCAGAGATGACAGTAGTTGTACCGATAGCCAGACGGTTGTGATTACCGAACCGCCCCTGCTGGTGGCTTCTGTAAATCAGCGGCAGGATGTCGATTGTTTTGGGAATAATACCGGGGTGCTGGGCGTCGCAGGATCAGGTGGCACATTTCCTTTTCAATATGCGATCAACGCTTTTCCCTTTCAGAATCAGCCGGTATTTGACTCGCTTTATGCGGGATTTTATACGCTCAGTGTACTTGATGCCAATGGATGCCTGGCTACAGTGGATACATTTGTTACCACCCCTACCGGACTTGCCATAGGTATAGATCAGCAAAATAATGTAGGCTGTTTTGGAGACAGTACCGGACAACTTACGTTCAAAGCCATTGGGGGTACAGGTCCTTATCAATATACCGCCGACGGTATTAATTTTTTCCCGCTCACGCAACCGCTGACAAATCTCCCCGCCTCATCTGACACACTGACCGGGTACGATGCCAACGGATGTATTGTGCCCATTCCCTATTATATCACACAGCCCCAGCCGCTCAGTTTTGCGATTACAGGTGTAACCGAAATTCTGTGTTTTGACGATAGCAGCGCTGTCCTTACCCTTCACGCCGCAGGCGGGGTCAGGCCTTATACTTTCGCCCTCAATGGAAATACCCCTCAGCCCGACTCCGTATTTTCAGGACTTCCTGCGGGTTTCTATCAGGTTGTGATGCAGGACGACAGCGGGTGTGTGGCCCTCGCAGACACGACGATTTCCCAGCCGCCACTGCTCAGCGCGTTTGTGGATTCACTGCAAATGGTGGACTGTTATGGAAATGCCACCGGCAGGTTCAGCATAGTCCCCTCCGGTGGAACGGGTCTTTATACTTTTCAGCTTGATACGGCATTGCAGGTATCTTCTCCGGTTTTTGACAACCTTCCGGCGGGCGTTTACCAACTGGTGGTTGAGGATGAAAATGCGTGTACAGATACCCTGAGTATTGCGGTTACCCAGCCTGATACTCTGATTGCTGCCATTGCAGACAATCAGCCCGTCGCCTGTTTTGGCGACAGCACGGGCAGTCTGCTTTTATCGGTTTCAGGAGGCACGCAGCCCTATGTTTTTCGGCGAATGGCGGCCTTTCACAACCCGATTCGCTGTTCGCGAATGTCCCTTCCGGCAATTATTTCTTTATCGTAGTGGACGCACAGGGCTGTTTGGCAACCGTTTCCGATACAATTACCGAACCACCGCTGCTGAGTCTTGGTGTTGCGGAGCGAGACCGATGTGCGGTGTTATGGCGAAGACAACGGACGGATTGCTGTCTCCGCCACCGGCGGCGTTTTCCCTTATACCTGGCAGCTCAATGGAGGAAGTTCCGGCGGTGACAGCCTGTTTGCAGGGCTTGCGCCGGGTGACTATACGGTACGCCTCACCGATGCCAACGGCTGTACCCGGCTGGCAGGGCCGCTCAGCATATTGCAGCCCGATTCGCTGATCGTGACGTTGTCAGGCGAAAATATTCTTGCCACAGCGGATCGGATGGGCGCATTCAGGCTTTGATTTCAGGTGGAAACCTTCCTTATCAGATAGCGTGGAGCAATCCCGGACTGCCCGCACTCCCCGCTGTTTCGGGGTTGAAAGCAGGGCGATATGCGATTCAGATTACCGATACGCTGGGGTGCGCCGATACGGCGTCCATTACGCTACTGCAGCCCGACACGCTGGTATTGTCGCTGATATCTGTCTCAGAGGCCTTTTGCGACTGGGCCAATGGAAGCGTGATGGTGGAAGCTACCGGAGGCGTTGTCCCTTATGCTTTTATATGGGATGAAATTCCCGGACTCGATGGCCCGGAAGCGTTGGATGTTTTTGGCGGAAATTATACCGTATGGGTGAGAGACGAACACGGGTGTGGGGACTCACTGTCGGTATTTGTCAGCAATATACCGCCGGCAGTGGCAGATTTTACAACTTCTCCTCCGACAGATCAGCCTATTATCTTTTCACAGTAACCCCTTCAGATGATCAATCAGTCGCTGGGGGCCGTGGGCTACGAATGGGATTTCGGCGTGATACAGGGAAAATCGGACAGAGAAAATCCGTTGTTCACCTATCGCGAACCGGGGATTTATACGATTACCCTCACCGCTTATAATGAGTATTGGGTTTGCCCGACAAATCATACGCTTACCATAGAAATTCTTCCGGACGGAGCCATATTTTCCCAATGCATTTTCACCCAATGACGACGGCCACAACGATATTTATTACTTTGGCGGAGAAGGCGTTGTCGAACTCAGGGCACTGATATTCAACCGCTGGGGAGAAAAAAATTGCCGAAATACCTTCGCTGGATCAGGGTTGGAACGGCTATTCGCAAAATGGGAATCCGGCTCCGGAAGGCGTTTTTATACCTATGTGGTAAAAGGGATATTTAATACCGGGCAGACATTTGAACGGGCGGGAACGATTACGTTGATCCGGTGAGTTATATCAAAGGATTTGGTTTACAGGGATTTGTACAAAATATATATTAATCCCTACTTTTTCTTAATTTGCCCGTGCGCCTTAAATCCTTGTCATGAAAAAGCTCGTCTCGTTTTTTCTTTACCTGGTCATTTGCCTGATGGCAGCGTTTCCTCAGGCACGCCAGGAAGTTTCCTTTACCGATCAGTGGCAGTTTAGCGGAGCAGATGTAACAGGAAACAAAATTGAAACACCCGTCAACCTTCCCCATACCTGGAATGCCAGCGATGCACAGGAAGGAATTCCCTATTACCGGGGAGAAGGCAGATATTTCAAGACATTCACCCCCGAAATATCCTGGCAGGCAAAACGGGTTTTTATCCGCTTTGAAGGGGTCATGAGCCGCGCAAGGGTATCGCTGAACGGAAATCTTCTGGGAGAACATAAAGGCGGCTACTCGGCATTTTGTTATGAAATCAGCAGCTATCTCCGGTATGGAGAAGAAAACCAGCTCGAAGTCGTGGCCAGCAATGCAGAAACAGAAGAAATCCTGCCGCTGGCAGGCGATTTTAATCTTTACGGAGGCATATACCGTCCGGTCAAACTTCTGATCACCAGCAAAACCTGTATTTCGCCCCTCGACCATGCCTCTTCGGGAATTTATCTTAAACAAAAACTTGTCTCCGAACGCCAGGCAGACGTAGAACTTTCGGCCATCATTTCCCATAAGGAAGAACAGGCCTCACTGGTGCTGTTCCGATCGACGGTGTTTGATGCGGAGGGAAATATTGTACTGACAGCAGACTCTGTTTACCGCTGCGAACCGGGGGAGCAGACGCTTGTGCAGAACCTGCATTTTGACAACCCGCACCTGTGGAAAGGGAAAAAAGACCCCTACCTCTACCGGGTAAGGGTGCAGATGTATCGTCAGAATCAGGTAATCGAAGAACTTTCAGAATCGTTGGGACTGCGGTATTTTCACGTTACCCCTTCCGAAGGTTTTTTTCTCAACGGAATTCCCTATCCGCTGCGCGGCGTATGCCGCCATCAGGACTGGGAAGATCTCGGCTCGGCGCTTTCTCCCGAAAACCACCGCACAGACATAGCCCTTATCAATGAGATGGGGGCCAATACTGTTCGCCTGGCCCATTATCAGCAGGCAGACAAAATATATAGCCTCTGTGACTCTGCCGGGCTGGTCGTCTGGGCAGAAATCCCTTTTGTGGGCATGCCTTCTTTTGGAGGCCCCAACAATGGATATATTCACTCCGAACCCTTTCATGAAAACGCCCGGCAACAACTGGTCGAACTGATCCGCCAGAACTACAACCACCCTTCGATCTGTTTCTGGGGTATATTCAACGAAATCCAGAACCCCAAAGACGCCAGCCCGGTCGAACTGGTAAAAGCCCTTCATGACCTGGCAAAGGCAGAAGACCCCACACGGCTGACCACCGGAGCCAGTATGATCGACGCCGAAGAACCCATTCACGATATCACCAATGTTATTGCCTGGAACAAATACTTCGGATGGTATTACAACGAACCCGAAAAAATCGGGGAATGGCTGGATAAAACCCATGAAAAATACCCGACATGGCCGATCGGAATCAGCGAATACGGCGCCGGAGCGAGCATTTATCAGCATGAGACTGATCCCGACCGGCCCAATCCATTTGGGGCGCCCCATCCTGAGGAATGGCAAAACTACTATCACGAAAAACACTATGAGGCATTTGCTGAGCGGCCCTATGTGTGGGGGACATTTTTGTGGAATATGTTTGATTTCATTGCACATTTCAGGCGCTAAGGAGATCACCCGGGGAGAAATGACAAAGGCCTTGTCACCTACGACAGGAAGGTGAAAAAAGACGCTTTTTACTTTTATAAAGCCAACTGGTCTGAAGAACCGGTGTTGTATATCACTTCGAGAAGATATACCCTTCGAAATGAAAAAAAGACGCCGGTAAAAGTATATGCCAATACCGATGATGTCACACTCTGGGTCAACGGAAAATCGGTGAGTACGGTCAGGGGTGAAAATGGTGTATTCACCTGGGACGAAATTGTACTGGCCCCGGGAAATAACCAGATCAAGGTTACCGGCAAAAAAAACGGAAAGGAATATGAAGACGCATGTGTCTGGGTTCTTGAATCGCGAATGAGCCTGGTGATCGCGATATTTGACCTGATTCCCTACGTGAAAACCGCGTTGCTTGCGGGGTTATTTATCCTGATATATCTCTGGCGCTCAGCCTTTGGCAGGAGAACGCGGAAGCGCAAACCGTGGAAAACCAGGGTATGGAAAACGGCTTTCTACCTCTTTCTGCTGGCCATGATTTTGTTGTTTGCCTTTCAGGTGGTGCTGTGGTACACAGGTATGGGAAGGTGACAAAAAGCAGTTGCTACGGCGTAATACATCATCTTCTTCCTTAAAGCGAGGTTCTAGATTTGGCTTTGAAAATACGGTTTTTCTCATGCCAACTTAAAGAATTATCTCGTGGAAAATCAAAAGTACGTCTATACATTTGGCGACAGACACGCCGAAGGTAATGCCCGGATGAAAGAATTACTGGGCGGAAAAGGAGCTAACCTTGCGGAAATGAATCTCATCGGAATTCCCGTTCCTCCGGGATTCACGATTACCACCGAAGCCTGCAACGACTACTATTCCATAGGCAAAGAAAAACTGATAACCCTGCTGAAGGATCAGGTGGAAGCAGCCGTCAGAGAAACGGAAATCATTACCGGAAGCCGATTTGGCGATGCCGAAAATCCACTCCTCCTCTCCGTAAGGTCAGGTGCCCGTGTATCCATGCCGGGTATGATGGACACCGTGCTCAATCTCGGCCTGAATGCCGAAGTTGTCGAAGGACTTGCAGCCAGAATGAACAACGACCGGGCTGCATGGGACTCCTACCGGCGGTTTATTCAGATGTACGGAGATGTGGTGCTGGGACTCAAACCCCAAAACAAAGAAGATGAAGACCCCTTCGAATTGATCATCTCTGAACTGAAATCGGAAAAAGGTGTAACACTCGATACCGATCTCTCTGTCGCCGATCTGAAAGAATTATCCTCTCGTTTTCTTAATGCTATACAAAGCCACACCGGCCGGCAATTCCCGACCGATCCCTGGGATCAGCTCTGGGGCGCCATTACCGCTGTTTTTGACAGTTGGATGAACCAACGCGCGATTACATATCGCAAACTGAACGGATTTTCAGAAGCATGGGGCACAGCAGTCAACGTTCAGGCAATGGTTTTTGGTAACACCGGCAATGACTCTGCTACCGGTGTGGCATTTACCCGCGACCCGGCCACCGGCGAAAATCGATTTGTAGGTGAATACCTGATCAACGCACAGGGCGAAGACGTCGTCGCCGGTATCCGTACTCCGCAGCAAATCACCCTTGAAGGTTCGCGCCGCTGGGCAAAACTTGCTCATATCAGCGAAGAAGAAAGGGCCGCCGGTTTTCCCTCTCTCGAAGAAGTGATGCCCGATGTATTTCACGAACTCGATGAAATACGCCTGCGACTCGAAGAGCATTATCTCGAAATGCAGGACATTGAGTTTACCATCCAGCAGGGCAAACTATGGCTCCTTCAGACCCGTTCAGGAAAACGCACGGGTGCTGCTATGGTCAAAATCGCCATGGATATGCTCCGCGAAGGGTTTATAGACGAAAAAACTGCGCTTATGCGCATTGAACCGTCCAAAATCGACGAACTGCTTCACCCGGTATTCGATCCTGAAGCGCTGGCAAACGCGCAGATTATCGCCCGCGGGCTGCCGGCATCTCCCGGTGCTGCTACCGGTCAGATTGTATTCTTCGCAGAAGACGTTGAAGTCTGGGCAGAAGAAGGTAAAGCTGTAATCCTGACCCGTATCGAAACCTCACCCGAAGACATCAAAGGTATGAACCTCGCCAAAGGTATTCTCACTACCCATGGCGGTATGACCTCCCACGCCGCAGTAGTGGCCAGAGGAATGGGTAAATGCTGTGTTTCCGGTGCAGGTGAAATTCACATCAGCTACAAAGAAAAGACCCTCACCATCGGCGACCAAGTCTATAGAGAAGGCGACTGGATTTCGCTCAATGGCTCTACCGGCCACGTCTATGAAGGAAAAATCGCAACCAAAAAACCCGAACTCAGCGGAGATCTGGGGGCACTGATTTCCATTGCCGAAAAATACTCCCGCATGGGTGTCTGGGCTAATGCAGATACCCCCCACGATGCTGAAGTAGCCCGCAGTTTTGGGGCACAGGGTATCGGTCTCTGCCGCACCGAACACATGTTCTTCCAGGAAGACCGCATCATGCTGATCCGCGAAATGATCCTCGCCGACGATCTCAAAGGGCGACAGGAAGCCCTCCGACAACTTCTGCCCATTCAGCGGGGCGACTTTGAAGGATTGTTTGAAGCTATGAACGGGCTGCCCATTACCATTCGCCTGCTTGATCCGCCACTCCACGAATTTCTCCCACACGAAGAAGAAAATCAGCGGGAAGTGGCAAAAGATATGGGCATCCCATTTGAAAAAATCAAAGAAAAAGTAGAGGCACTTTCCGAACTGAACCCGATGCTGGGCCTTCGCGGTTGCCGTCTCGGAAACCTCTTCCCCGAAATTACAGAAATGCAATCCCGGGCCATTATCGAAGCCGCAATCAACGTACAGGCCAAAGGCTTTAAGGTAATTCCCGAAATTATGGTTCCGCTCGTAACCACAGGCCGCGAAATTGACATGCAGGCCGAAATCATCCACCGCATAGCCAAAACCGTATTCGCAGAAAGAGGCGAAACCGTCAATTACCTCGTCGGTACGATGATCGAAACTCCGCGTGCAGCTATCGTCGCCGATAAAATCGCTGAACATGCAGATTTCTTCTCCTTCGGTACCAATGACCTTACGCAAATGACCTTCGGATTTTCACGCGATGATATCGGAGAGTTCCTTCCATTTTATCTAAAAACCGGCATTCTTCGCGCTGACCCGTTCCAGTCTCTTGACGAATATGGCGTAGGTTATCTCATCGCAGAAGCGGTGCGAAAAGGCCGTCAGAGCAAAGAAAATCTGCGGATGGGTATCTGCGGCGAACACGGAGGCGATCCCAAATCTATCGAACTTTGCGAAAATGTCGGCCTGAATTACGTCAGTTGTTCGCCCTATCGGGTGCCCATCGCCCGCATAGCAGCAGCACAGGCGGCAATCAAAGCACAAAAGGTAAAAGTGGCGATCTGACGACGGCACAATCAGGAAATGAATTTTATTTATTCTATGGCAGTGGCAGGGCAATTTGTAAAATGCCCTGCCACTTTGTCATAAAAATGCCGGAGGTACTAAATTTGCAATCAGTTCGGAGAACTGATTATTACAAACTTATACACCGTTTATATCTATGGAAAGAGGCAATATATCGGTCAGTACCGAAAACATTTTTCCCATTATCAAAAAATCGCTTTACTCCGAACAGGAGATTTTTTTGCGGGAACTTATATCCAATGCTGTTGACGCAACACAGAAACTGAAGTTTCTCTCCTCCAAAGGAGAATTTGAAGGAGACCTCGGCGATCTCAAAATCATCGTCAGCCTTGACAAAGACGCCAGAACCATTACTGTCAGTGATGCAGGACTGGGAATGACAGGCGAGGAAGTGAAAAAATACCTCAACCAGGTGGCCTTTTCAGGTGCAGAGGAGTTTTTGAAAAGATTTCAGGACGCCAAAGAAAAGGAAGATATCATCGGGCGTTTCGGGCTGGGTTTTTACTCCGCTTTTATGGTCGCGGCTCAGGTGGAAGTGGTTTCCCGTTCCTGGCAGGAAGGCGCCGAAGCTGTGCGCTGGATTTGCGACGGTACGACCGAGTTTACGCTTGACGCGGGCGAAAGAGAAAACCGCGGAACTGATGTCATCCTCCACGTCGCCGAAGGCGAGGAAGAATACCTCGAAACCGCACGTATCCGCGCCATTCTCGACAAATACTGCAAATTTCTTCCCGTAGAAATTGAATTTGAAGGCGAAGTCGTCAACAACCCTCACCCCATCTGGAAGAAAGCACCCGCCGACCTCGAAGACAAAGATTATCAGGAGTTTTTCCGCGAACTCTATCCCTTTGCAGAAGATCCGCTGTTCTGGATTCATCTCAACGTGGATTATCCTTTCAACCTCACCGGTATCCTCTACTTCCCCAAAATCAGACAGGATATTGACCCTAGAAAAAATAATATTCAGCTTTATTCCCGCCAGGTATTTATTACAGACGAAGTAAGCCAGATCGTGCCCGACTATCTCATGCTGCTTCAGGGGGTCATTGATTCACCCGACATCCCACTCAACGTATCGCGCAGCTACCTCCAGGGCGATGCCAGCGTCAAACAGATCAGCAACTATATCACCCGGAAAGTCGCTGACAAACTCAACGAAATCTACAAGGAAGACCGGGGCAAGTTTGAAGAAAAATGGCGCGACATTTCTGTATTCGTCAAATACGGAATGATCACTGACGAGAAGTTTTACGAAAAAGCGGAAAAATTCTGCCTGCTCGAAAATGTGGACGGAAACTTCTTTTCACTCAGCGACTATAAAGACAAAATTTCGCCCAACCAGACTGATAAAGACGGAAATATTGTCTATCTCTACGCCACCGACAAGCGGATTCAGGATATGTTTATCCACGCTGCCGGGCAAAAAGGCTACGATGTGCTGAATATGAACGGCGTAATTGACAGCCATTTTATCCAGCAACTGGAGCGGAAATTTGAAAAAACCCGCTGGGCCAGGGTGGATTCCGAAACACTGGAAAAACTGATTCCCAAAGAAGTCGCAGACACCGAAGAAGAAAAAACCAAAAAGGGCAAAAAGAAAGCTGCCGACCGTATGCTTTCCGAAGATGAGGAGAAAAAAATCAAAGAAAACTTCGAAAAAGCGACCACAGGCAAAGCCGGACTGACCATCGTTACGGAGCGTCTCGGTGCAGCGCAGTTGCCGGTGATGATTACCCGCCCCGAGTTTATGAGGAGAATGAAGGAAATGGCTGCGGCAGGCGGTGGGGGAATGAGTTATTTCGGAGAAATGCCCGATGCCGTAAATGTCGTCGTCAACACCCAGCATCCGCTGGTGCAGCGCATCGCCGACGGCGATGAAAATTCGGACATGGCCAAACAACTGCTCGATCTCGCCCTTCTCTCCCAGAATATGCTGGAGGGGCGCGAACTTACCGACTTCATCAAACGCAGCGTCGAAATGCTGCAAAAATAAAAAAATAACCCCGACCGCGAGGCCGGGGTTTTTGCCTTTTAATCGGCTGGTGTCAGGGAAATTATCGCACCACAATAAATTCACCATGAAGGCTTACCTTCGTCTCAGAACCAGACTCTTCATAGGTGATGGTGTAGGAGTAATGCCCTTCGGGCACGGGATTTCCATCAAAGGAGCCGTCCCAGCCCTTTTCAATCTCATGGGTTTCGTGAAGCAACTGATCCGCTTCATCAAAAATCTGCAAGGAAAAATTGGTCAGCTCGCATTGCGGCTTTACCACAAAAAAATCGTTGATCCCGTCGCCGTTGGGGGAAATCGCACGCGGAATATAGGTCAGACAGGAATTGTTGTCTTCCCCGGGCGCGGTCGGCTGGGACAAGATGGTATAGGAATTTAGGGAGCAAAGAACGAATAGCAGTGTGACTACTAGTTTGTTCATCGTTTCTGTTTTGGTGAAAAGCGATAACACAAATATAATACATCCTTAATATATCCCCTTTTGTATCCTGCTGAACGGGGAAAAATCGCGCCTGAATGAACCATTTGTTTCCCTTAATGAACAGAGATTTTTTACCTTTGCCTGTGTGAAAAATACGACCACCAACTGGGGAAAATACCCGCTGGCTGAAGGGCCGCTGATAGACTTTCGGGAAGGAATGAAACCCGCTGATTCCCACTGGATTGCCCGGGGTATGGGCAGGTGTTACGGAGATTCTTCGCTGGGGGAAACGATGTTTTCCAGTCTGAAGATGAATCGTTTTCTCGCCTTCGATCCGGAGGCGGGAATCCTCACGTGCGAGGCAGGCGTTACATTCGAAGATATACTGGAAACCTTTGTCCCCAGGGGCTGGTTTCCGCCCGTTACACCGGGCACCAAGTTTGTATCCATGGGCGGTGCACTGGCCGCCGATGTGCATGGAAAAAACCATCACGGGGAGGGGTCATTTTCCCGATACGTTTCTTCCTTTGATCTGATGCTGCAGAGCGGGGCCATAATTACCTGTTCGCGGAATGAGAATGCAGACGTATTTCGCGCAACGATTGGCGGAATGGGGCTTACGGGAATGATTCTCCGGCTCACACTTCAGCTTCGGCGCATAGAGACATCGGCCATTCGTATGGACTCGGTGAAGGCCGCCAATCTGGAGGAAATTCTGGGTATGTTTGACCGCTTTGAGGCCGATACCTACTCCATGGCGTGGATAGACTGTATAGCCGGAGGGAAAAATGTAGGGAGGAGCATCATGATGAAAGGCGACCATGCGACCCGGGAGGAAGTGCGCGGTACGGCATGGGAAAAAACACCACTGTCGGTTCCAAATAAATTCAAATTTACCGTCCCCTTCGATTTTCCCGGTTTTGTGCTCAACCGCTATTCGATGCAGGCGTTTAACATCCTCTATTACCACAAACAGTTGCAGAAAGAGCGGCAGATTCTGGCAGATTACGACAGCTTTTTTTATCCGCTGGATGTGATTCACCACTGGAACCGGGTCTATGGGAAAAGAGGATTTACCCAATACCAACTGGTGATTCCCAAATCTGAGGGAGAGAAGGGAATCAGGGCTGTGCTCGACCTGCTGCGAAAGGAAGGAATGGGATCATTTCTGGCAGTGCTGAAACTGCTGGGTAACAGCGAGGGGCTGATTTCCTTTCCGATGGAAGGATATACGCTTACCCTTGACTTCCCCATCAGCCGGCGGCTGTTTCCCTTTCTCGACCGGCTGGACGAGATCGTGCTGGCATACGGCGGGCGGATTTATCTCGCCAAGGACGTGAGGATGCCCGCAGCGGTATTTGCCAAAACCTATCCGGCCCTGCCGGAGTTTCGCAGCATCGTGCGCACCCTCGATCCGGAGAGAAAAATCAGCTCATTTCAATCGGAGCGGCTGGGGGTTTAGGTTACTGCGACACCGCAATCGCGATGATAATCCACGCGCCCTGGGCGATCATGCCCAGGCCGAAGCCTTTGGCGGCTGACCGAAGTTTGACACGGCGGGCTTCTTTTGTGAAGCCTTCCCGGTAGTCCAGACTGGTTCGAAAATTTTCGGGATTGGGAACCAGGGACGGGTCAAAATCGGGAGGAATAGCGGCAATAATACCGCCGGTTATGGCTCCCGTGAAGACTCCCGCAAGCGGGTAATAGGCTGTCGCGCCAAAAGTTCCCCACATATGTCCCGGCCGGTAAAAATACATTTTAGCATCTTCTATCCCCTGATAATACATTTCTCTGGGACTCAGCGTATCTGAAGCATTCGCAGCCCAAAATTCGGGAGGTGCGTCCTGCACCTGAAAATACTGTTCCATCCCGCCTTCATACACAATCAGATACAAATCTTTTTTGAGCATAATCTGAGGCTCGCCTTCCGGATTTTCGGCGGGTTGGTATAAAACTTTCCTTTTACCGATTTCCAGCACCTCGGCAGAAATTTCTTCCTTGTTGGTTTTTATTATGAGATCCTGTGCCTGTGTGGCGCAGAAACCCAGAATTCCTGTTACCAGAACAATCGTTTTCAGCATAATCCTCAATGGTCAATGGCCTCGTTGAGATACTGGTTGAGCGGGTGCATGGTCTCAAAAATATCCAGAAGTGTATCAGCAAATCCTTCACTCAGTACCAGGCTGTCTTCCAGATTTCTCCCGACAAAAAAATCTTTCCTGCGGATCAGATCAATGTCGGGATGTTGTTTGTCATAACCCGCCGGGGCAGACTTTAGTTCCTCCCCCTGCAAACCGCCAAATGTATCTGTAAACTTCTTATCAGACGTAATTTCCCGCAGTTCTGCTGCCGATTTTTCAATATACGATCTGATCTTTTTCAGTTCCGGTGCCGGGGGCTGATAACAACCGCCGCCGACAAAACAGCTTCCCGGCTCCATATGAAGGTAATATCCTGCATAGTAGGATTGTTTGCCCCCTTTTGTCATAAAGGCACCCATATTGGTTTTGTAGGGGCTTTTATTTTTCGAGAAGCGGATATCGCGGTTGATTCTGAAGAGACACTTCCTGGGGTCAAGACCTGCGACAGCGGCGTCAAACTCGACAATTCCCTCGATCAACTGGTCAACCAGTTCGATAAAGTTTTCACGGGCGTTTTGATAGCGGTCGCGGTTGGCGTCAAACCATTCTTTGTGATTGTTGTCTTTGAGATCGGTCAGAAAAGTGAAAGTGGATGGATCAATCATGAGTTGGGAATAAATTAAGGGTGAACTACTCTTGCCCGGAAAAAGCTCCGGCTGCTGCTGCGTTCCATCGGTTCATATTCATTTCCTGCAATAAAAATAGCGATAAAAACAGTGGGGTTATAAACAAATAGAAAAAAGGAACCTGTATCCAGGCGTAAAACAATCCAAGGTAGAGTTTTAGTGTAAAAAGAAAATAATACTTCGCCGGAATCTTCCACCTGACCAACAGCCAGCCCAGCCCGATCAGCAGGGCTGTACCCAGAGAAACCCCCAGGTGGATTTTTTGAATCAGTCTGATTTTTTCCTCCGCCCCTTTCTCGGACAATAGATATACCCACGATGCAAATCCCGTCTCATCGCGCATGACGTGGGGGACTTTTTTTCCTGATTCCCTGTCTGCTTCGCTCATACTCCAGGAAGCCATTGCAGCCCGGAAATAGGCATTTTCCCCTTTTGCCAGAACTTCATGGTCGGGAGCAACAAATGGAAGAACAAAAAACAACATTACTCCGCCAAAAACCATTAGTCCCAGTTTCAGTGCATAGGGTTTATTTTCCTTTACCCACACCCCCAGCAGATAGGCAGGAAGCCAGAATGCAAACGAAACCCGCGACAGTAAAGCCATAGTAATGGTAATCGCCGTTATAATCACTTTTCCCCTTATCAGAAAATACGCCATGATCAGATAATACCCCAGATCAAGTAATTCGACCGTATAGGCGATATTCCACGGCATATGAAGATGATAATACAGAAGAATCAGCCAGGGAGCCACGGCAAGGAGGCAAAACATCCATGTGGGAATACGGGCTGAAAGGAGATTATGGTGATAAAAACCCAGTCCCACCGCTACCATCGCCAGCGGCAGCCAGCGGTAATCTGTTCCCAGGATTTCGGGGATGAAAAACGGCAGCCACTTGAATGGGAAATAATTGGGGAAGTGGGGGTAGGGAAATGCTGTAATTTCTGCATACACTTTTTCTCCATTCAAAAACCGACGCACACAAACTTCGATCGTTGGGATAATGTCTGATTTGTTTATGTCGGTGGGCAGGTTTCTGAGAATATGATAATAAAGAGGAATCAGCACGCCCAACCCCAAAAGCCAGACACCCCACGAAATCCAACGTCTGGCAGAAACCGAAAGGCCTGATGCCCCAACCGGAGCAGGAAATAACTGGTTTTTCAGAAGCGGTAAACCCGCAATAAAAACGGAAAGAATTATCAGCACCACAGGCCCTGCCCATACACCCAGCTCCCGGCGCCAGAAAGTCATCACTGCCACTTCCAGCACCACAAGCACAACCATCAGCCATGAATAACCGTTGACCATAAACCCGGAGGTGAATTGCTTTTTCATCTTAACCCGAAGGTAGAAAACTGTTCTTTCTCTCACAATTCAAAACATTGCGTATATTTAGGTATGAGAAAACTACTTCTTTTTTTACTGGCTGTTTCCCCTGTTTTTTCCAGTCTTTTTGCCCAGGGAACGGAAAGGTATAATTTTAAAATAGGCAAACTCAAATACGATGGTGGCGGAGACTGGTACTCCAATCCGACCGCCCTTCCCAACCTGATTGAGTTTATCAACCGAAATACTACAACGCGCATTTTCCCTATGGAAGAAGTGGTAGAACCGGGCGGCTCACAGATTTATCAGTACCCTTATGTCTATATGACCGGCCACGGCAATGTGACCTTTTCCGATGCAGAAGCAAAAAACCTCCGCAAATACCTGATTTCAGGCGGATTTCTGCATATAGACGATAACTACGGGATTGACAAATACATCCGGAAGGAAATGAAAAAAGTATTCCCCGAACTGGAATTTACCGATCTTCCCTTTAATCACGACATTTACCGCACCCATTATATTTTTCCCAAAGGACTTCCCAAAATCCACGAACACGACAACAAACCTCCGCAGGGAATGGCGCTGATATATGAAGGGAGAGTGGTATGCTATTACACCTATGAAACCGACCTCGGCGACGGATGGGAAGATCAGAGTGTACACAACGATCCGGAAGAACTGCGGCAACAGGCCCTTCAGATGGGAACCAATGTGGTTCTGTACGCCATTGATCACTGAGCCAGTTTGTCCAGTACGGCTGCCATATGCCGCGTCGCTTCGCGCCGGGTAAAACGCTCCACCGGTCCTTCGGGGTTGGTTAGTTCGCCTTTTTTATATCTGCGGTAAAACTGAAATAGTACCCGCTTCATTTTTTCCAGATTGTCAAAGCCGCAGACCTCTCCCGAATTCGTCTCACGAATCACCCGGGCAAAATCCGCGTCTTCCGGTCCTACCGCCAGCACGGGCCTCCGGGAGCCGATATATTCGTAGGTTTTCCCCGGAATATGCCCCATGACATTGGGGACGTTGTTGACCAGCAGGAGAAGTACCTGAGTGGAGCGGGTATAGTTTAATACCTCATTGTGCGGGATGTAATCTATTTTTTCCACCTGATCCATCAGTTCATTTTGGGTCAGTTGGGCAAAGGTAATGGCGTCTGTTTTTCCGATAAACCGGAGTTTCAGGTCGTTTTTAAAACCGGGCAATTCCCTGCATAGTTCGCCAAAAGCCTTCCAAAGGGTTTCATTATTGCGGTCGCGGTTGAGATAGCCGATATGCGAACAGACAAACTTTTCTTCCAGATGGACGATCCCCTCTGTCTTCATATCCTCATGATCAAATCCGTTGGTGATTACCGCAACCTGACGCGCACCTAAAGTTTCAAATTCTTTTGCCCATACCCAGCTTACGGTTACCAGTTTGTCTGCGCGGGTAACTACGGACTTTTCCAGCTTCCGATGTTTGCGGTCGGCCCAACGTGTGAGCATAAGCTGGTCGTAAAAATCAATATTTGTCCAGGGGTCGCGAAAATCGGCCACCCAGGGAATACCCGTTTTTTCCTTAACTCCTTTTGCGATAAGGTGGACGGAATGTGGTGGTCCGCTGGAGAGAATGACATCCACCGGATGGGTTTTCAGCCATTCAGTGAGGCGGCTGACCGAGGGTTTGATCCAGAATTTTCGCGCATCGGGGATAAAGAAATTACCTCTGATCCAGACAGAGAGTTTTTGTGTGAGTGAAGGATTTTTTTCTTCGGAAAGAAAACCCGAATAGACTCTTTCCTTTTTTCGCTGACCGGTAAATGTTTTATAGAGGTCATACGGCTCCCATACCCGGCCGCGAATTACGGTTTGTTGCGGTGGAATATCGTTGAGGAGGGATTCATCAATGATGGGGTAAGCGGGATTTTCGGGTGCATAGACCACCGGTTCCCATCCGAAGTCGCGGAAATATTTTACCAGTTTGAGTACCCGCTGAACGCCTGCACCGCCACTGGGAGGCCAGTAATAAGTAATAAGCAGAACCTTTTTCATGTGCGAAATTCCTGTGGGCAAAGGTAGGAATTATTCCCACAGGCATCCACAGATAATGCGTCTGTTTTCAAGTGAATCATCGTCCTGCCCTCTGGATCGCCCGGAGTAGGCCCATACCCATGCTTCAAAATCTTCCTTGATGATGCGGCGCGGGTCGATACCATACAACCGCTGGAGTGCTTCAGCCAGAATTTCCACCCGGGTCTGGTTGATAAACTTTCGGTTTTTGTCAAAACGCGCGGTTGCACCGTCGGCCCGAAGTGTAAGTTTCATCTGGGGATGGGATTCGAGGACATGGGCGAGGTAGCGCAGGTCGCTTTTAGACTCATCGAGGATGAAGGTAGTATTGGGTTCGAAGTAAATAAATGGCAGGTAGCAGGACTTTTGAGTCGAAAGCGTGTCCACACGATAGACCTCAAACATCATCTGGCTACGGGCGGATAGAGAGATGAAAAATAAGAAAACGAATAGGGGATAACGATTCATGAGCTTCCAGAATATTAGTCTCAGCCAACGCTGAGGTTGGTTATACTGGTGTAAGGAAAAACGCTGATCAGACAATGAATATACGGCTTTTATCGGAATATAGTATGGATTTCGAACTAACTTTCCAGTCTTTCGCGCAATTTTTCCACTATACGGAAAGTTGCCGGGCAGATTTCTGCATTTTTTTCGGTGAGGCGGAGTACCTGGTGAAATTTTTTCTGATTGGTATGAGGATATTCGCGGCAGGCTTTGGGTCTTTCGTCGTAAATGCTGCAATAATTGTCATACCCCAGAAAGGGACAGGGCGCGACGTTGAGGACATAGTCATTGTCCTCATCGATATGCAGATATTCTTCTACAAATTGGGAAGGTTTCATCCGCAGCGACCGGGCGATCCGGTCAATGTCGCGGTCAGTAAAAATCGGGCTGGTAGTTTTGCAGCAGTTGGCGCATTGGAGGCAGTCGGTTTCGGCAAATACCTCATCGTGAATCGGGTGAACAATCGAATCGAGGTTAGGTGGATTTTGCCTGCGGAGGCGGCGCAGGAAATCCTGCGTTTTTTTACGCTTGTCTTTTGCCGTCTGGAGAAGGGCGGCGATTTCGGTTTCCGGGTCGGGTTCTTTCATGAGGTTTTATGTTCACACTTCTGATTTTTTGTTGAAAATGTCCCGGCATCCCTTCGACACAAAAATGGGAGAGTCTCAGGCAGACATAAATGTACTGAGTTTTTTTCTATTGGGAAACGTGATGAGGGTCGGTTTGTTCAGGTGGTTGTAAACAATCGAAGAAATGCCTTTGTTGAGGTCTTGTTTGAGGTTGCCGGGGTTGTCATACAAGTAATCCGTATTCGACGTAGTGCCATCCACGTAGGGTCAGGTCGCGACCTGACCCTACGCCCGTCGTGATGGTTTTCACGCCTGCATCATAATGCGCTCATGTTCCTCCGTTTACCATGTATTCCCCCTACCTCCGCTCCTTCAGCAAAGCCTGAAAGGCAAACATTTCATCCCGCAGGCGGGCGGCTTCGATGAAGTTCAGCTCTTTGGCGGCGGCTTCCATTTCCCTGCGGATGTTGGATATTTTTTTCTTCAACTCTTCCTCCGAAAGGTATTCTGCCACGGCCTCCGCAGCTATATCTACATTCTCCTCAAACTCCTCGTACGTTTTGGCTCTGCTCCCGATCTTGTCCTTAAAAATGTCCTTGTTGACCTTGCTGACGGTTTTGGGCACAATCCCATGCTCCTCGTTATAAGCCATTTGTTTTGCCCTGCGATACTCCGTTTCGTCCAGCAATCGCTTCATCGAGTCTGTAATTTTATCTGCATACAATATCACCCGCCCCTCAGCGTGTCTCGCAGCACGGCCCGCCGTCTGAATCAGCGACTGCCCCGACCGCAGAAATCCTTCCTTATCCGCATCGAGAATGGCCACCAGCGTCACCTCCGGCAAATCGAGCCCTTCCCGGAGCAGGTTTACTCCCACAAGTACATCAAATTTCCCCTCCCGTAACTGCCTCAGGATATCCACCCGGTCAAGCGCATCAATATCTGAATGGATATACCTGGCTTTGATTCCCAGATCGGTGAGGTAACGGGTTAGTTCTTCCGACATACGCTTGGTAAGTGTAGTCACCAACACGCGATTGCCTTTTTTCACAGTTTCATCCACTTCCTCCAGCAGGTCATCCACCTGATTTCCGCAGGGACGTATCTCACATGGCGGATCCAGCAATCCGGTAGGCCTCACAATCTGCTCCACCACTACCCCTTCGCTGATTGCCAGTTCGTAGTCAGAGGGCGTCGCACTCATATACACTACCTGATTGACCAGGGAGTTAAACTCTTCAAATTTCTGCGGGCGGTTGTCCAGCGCAGAAGGAAGGCGAAATCCATGCTCCACCAGCGTAAATTTTCTCGAACGGTCGCCGTGATACATTCCCCGTATCTGTGGGAGGGTCACGTGGCTTTCATCTATGACCACGAGGAAGTCTTCGGGGAAATAGTCCAGCAGGCAGTAAGGGCGACTGCCGGGTTCCCTGCCTGAAAGGTAGCGGGAGTAGTTTTCAATTCCCGAACAGTACCCCAGTTCGCGCATCATCTCCAGGTCGTATTCGGTGCGTTCTTTTAGTCGGTTGGCTTCCAGAAACATCCCCTGCGCCTCAAAATATTCTACCTGCTTCATCAGATCTTTCTGAATCTCGAATATGGATTCATTGACTGTCTCCCGCCTCGTTACAAACAGGTTGGCCGGGTACATGGTGTAATCTCTCAGTTCTTCGACTTTTTTCCCCGACTCAATCTCAAACCGCTGAATACGCTCTATCTCATCTCCGAAAAATATAAAACGCACCCCAAAATCGTCATAGGGGGGATAAACCTCCACGGTATCGCCTTTCACCCTGAATTTTCCCGGCTCCAGCACTGTCTGTGTGCGGCTGTAAAAGAGGCGAACCAGTTTGTCGAGAAACATATTCTGACTGATCACCCTTCCGGCATTGCAGTAAAAAATATTCGCCTCAAAATCCTCCGGCCGGCCAATACCATAAATACAGGAAACCGAAGCCACCACAATGACATCCCGGCGATCCATACACAGGGCGGTAGTAGCGCGGAGGCGGAGTTTTTCTATATCCTGGTTGATGGAAAGGTCTTTTTCGATATAAGTATTCGTAGCAGCCACATAAGCTTCAGGCTGATAATAATCGTAGTAGGAAATAAAATACTCTACCAGATTGTTGGGAAAAAATTCCTTAAACTCCCCGTATAGCTGTGCAGCCAGGGTTTTGTTGTGGCTCATTACCAGCGTGGGCCGGTTGAGTTCCTTGATCACATTGGCGATGGTAAAGGTTTTTCCCGACCCGGTAACACCGAGCAGAACCTGGTGTTTTTCTCCGCTTTCAATACCCTCTATCAGTTGCCGGATAGCGGCGGGCTGATCCCCTGACGGTGTATAGGGTGATACGAGTTCGAATTTTTTTTCTGACATACCCAAATGTACGAAAACCAGCAGGTATTTGTGTCGAAAAAACTACACCAGTTTGGAGTAATTGGTCATTTCGCAGCCAAATTGCTCAACGAAAAAATTATCCATTTCGTCGGCCTTCAGGGCCATATGTGTGAGGTTGTGTTTGATCTCCTCGGCTCTTGCTGAAAATATCTCTGAAATGTGAACCCGGTACGAGATATAGATATGGTTTTCGTAAATCCCCAGTGAGTAGGGCTGAACCGGATCGCTGAGCAGGTAGCGGTACAAAGCCTCCAGGTTATTTCCTGAAAGGCTGTTGAGCGGGGAGGTAGCGTAGAGGTAGTTTTGGTTGAATACAAAAATCCGTATCAGCGAACTTCCCTGGTGAAAAACCCAGAAGTCATATCCTGCCCGTGCGAGAATAGGGTTCATTCCCAGACCACTGAGTGCACCTTCGACAAACCGCGCAAACTGGGTCAGTTCAGCTTCGTCAAACAGGGTCTCATCGATATTGGCGCCGCAATTGGGGCAATAACCGGTTTTCTGGAAAATCAGGGTTTTGCAGGACTGGCATTTTACGGAAAATACCCTTTCCGGATTTTGTTCCAGCGAGGTGAGTTCCTGCTGAAGTACTTCCAGCGGAATGGCAAAACCCACGTTATCGGCATTGGTAAATTTGGCAGTGGTCACACCTACAATCGCTCCGTTGGCGTTGACTACGGGGCCTCCGCTGTTGCCGGGGTTTACGGCTGCATCGGTCTGGATATAGTGGCGGCCTTCCATGAGTTGGCGCACGTTGGAGACGATGCCTTCAGTGATAGTATAAGGAAGGCCGAAAGGAAAACCCAGCACAAATACTTTGCTTCCACTGGTGAGATCGTTTCCCGAGACAATATCGAGTTCGGGGGTATCAAGCGCCACTTCGGGAACAAGAAAAGCCAGGTCAGCTTCGGGATTGACAAAAACCACATCGGCGAGGTAGCGGTTTTGTTTCTGGTCCTCGATCGCAACGGCCTTATTGCCCGCAATCACATGGTAATTGGTTACCATGATGCCTTTATCTTTAAGGTAAAAACCCGATCCGCTTCCGGAAGAAGTATTAATTTTAAAAACAGCCTGGGCAAGGATAGTATGCAGGTCAGTCATGCAGTAGAGATTTGCTGCCCTATTTACTGATTTCTTTTGCAAAACTCAAATTTGATAATACAGACAGCGGTCTGTCAGCGGGAATCGCCCTGCACAAAAACAGCGTGACATTGTACTTCTGCGGGAGGTTGCGTTTGGTGGTGTAATTGCAAAATCCGTACCTTTCTCCATTATAAAAACAAAGACAGAATCGTATGGCGAAAGTAATATTAAAAAGCTGGCGGAATGGATCGCAAAAAATTGCACTGGTAAAACTACAGGTGGATATTTTGGGGAAATCGCTCAGAGAGGCTAAAACGAATGTGGATCTTCTTTTAAGTGACAACAAAGTTATCGTTGAAATCAACGATGTAGCATTGGCAAAGAAGTTTTTGGAAGAGGCCGAAAACCTTGGGGTTTACTGTAAACTGGAAGTAGGGTAATGGGCGGACGCTTCCCATCCCATTCCCAACCTACCACTTACGGCAACCACCCCAAATCCCTCCGATTCCTCATCTCCTCCCGCCGAATTCTCATTGTCGCTGGGAGGAGTGGCAACAGGAAATTATATTTACAAAGTATATGAAACCCTGGTGCTTCATTTGGATTCGCTTGCTCATGCTTTGTCCGGCAACCTGTCTGCTGTCGCCGCTGGTTGCACAACACCCTACGCCCCTGGCCGACAGTCTGGCAAAAATGCTGGATTCTGTGTCTGTGCCTGCCCAAAGGATGGCCATTCTCAACGACCTGGCGTGGGAGTATGCAGACTACGACACCGACTTCGCCCGGTCGTATGCAGAACAGGCCCGGACACTTGCACTGACACTCCGGGACAGGCATCAGGAAGGGCTGGCATTGCGTGCACTGGGCATGGCTGCTGCCAATGAAGATGCAATGGAAGAAGCCATTTGCAATTACGTGGAGGCCGAATCCATATTTCGCGAAGTCAGAGACTCGGCAGGGCTTTTGTCCACGCTCAACAATGTGGGGCTGGTCTATCGCAGGCAGGGACAATGTGAAGAAGCAAGTAATGTATTTCTCCAGGGTATGAAAATCGCCCGGGTAAAAAAGGCTACCCAGCGGGAAGGGATTCTGTGGTATAATTATTTTTTCACCCTGATCGCCTGCCACAGTTATGAAGCTGCATTTGAGACTGCCGATTCGCTGATGGCCTTTACTGTCAGAAATAAAAATGATTTTCTCCGCGCACACCTGCTGACACAACTGGGGTATCTCAATTACCGGGAGGAAAGGGACTCACTCGCGCTGAAGCAGCTCCTCCAGGCCAAAGCACTGGCAGACACACTCGGCAACGCCGAACTTATATCCAATGTCCTCAACAATCTGGGCAATGTCTATGAAGGACTCAAAGACTACCCCAAGGCGTATGAATACTACATGGCGAGTAAGGAGATCGACGAGCAAATGCCTTACGCGCAGGCGGTTGACAACTCCTACCACAATATCGGACTCGTATTGTCGCATATGGAGCGGTATAATGAAGCCATTCCTTATATGAAAAGGGCGCTGGAGCAAAATATGGAAAAAGGAAATTACGCATTCCTCTCCGAAACCTGGTACGCGCTGGGGATCGCCTATGATAAAACCGGAAAACACAAAGAGTCAGTTCAGGCCTTTATCAAGTACATTGAAATACAGGACAGCCTTTTCAGCGAAAATGTCCAGAAGTCACTTCAGGAAGCCAAAGAGCAGTATGAAAGTGAAAAAATCGCACGGGAACTGGCAGACACCCGCCTGGCTATGCAGCAGCAGCAAACCCTGAATGCACGCCGTATGGGCTGGCTGGCAGGTGGTCTCATCGCCATTATTGCGATAACCGCACTGGTTCTCATGGCGATCAGGCGGAAACGCCTGGAACTGGAAAAACGAAAAGTCGAACTGGAATACCAGGTGCTCCGCGCCCGTATGAACCCGCACTTTATTTTTAATGCACTCAACTCCATTCAGGCGTATTTTTCGGAGAGAGAGTTTGCGCAGGGCAATGAATATCTCGGCGCTTTCGGGCAACTGATGCGAAGGGTACTGGAGCATTCAGGAAAATCGTCTATTTCCCTGGCAGAGGAACTCGACACGCTCAATTTATACATGCAACTGGAACAGGTGCGGCTGAAAGACAAATTCCACTACTCCATTGATCTGCTGGAAGACCTCGATGAGAGCATGATTGATATACCACCACTGATTTTACAGCCTTTTGTCGAAAATGCAATCTGGCACGGAATCGCACCCAAGGCAAACCCCGGTACTATCCGTGTTCGTTGTTCCATGCCCGCCGACCGCGATGATCTGCTACGGGTAGAAATCACGGATGACGGCGTGGGCCTGCGGTCCGCAGCCAGGCGCAACCATGAAAAAACCAATACATCCAGGGGAATCTCCATTATCCGCGAAAGATTGGGAAAAAGGGGAAATGTGAAGATAGAGGAAATTGTCGATCAGCACGACCTGGTACTGGGAACCCGTGTTTTACTTGAAATTCCGCTTGCAGATGATTAGAAGTGTAATTATTGACGACGAATGGCAGGCGAGAAAAGTACTCCGAAACCTGCTGGCCAGCGACTTTCCCCACGTCGAAGTCGTGGGAGAAGGCGACGATATTGATACCGGCATGGAAGCTATCCGCACCTGGCAGCCCGACCTGGTTTTTCTCGATATTCAGCTCAAAACCGGAACAGGCTTCGAATTGCTGACCCGGCTGGGTGAGGAAGATATTGAAGTGATATTTGTAACTGCCTATGACAATTACGCCCTTACGGCCTTTCAGTTTGCTGCCTTCGGTTACCTGCTCAAACCCCTTCGCCTCAGCGAGTTGCAACGGGTATTGCTCCGCTTTGAAGAACAGCAGCGACTAAAACAACAGGCGAGACAGGAGCGGATCAGGGTATTGATCGAAAGCTACGAAGACAGCGGGCAGGTCAAAAAACTGATCGTACAACATGTCAATGGATTTCAGGTAATACCGCTGCAGGAGATTGTCTATCTGAAAGGCGAAGACAACTATACCCGGTTTATCCTGGAAAAAGGCGAACAAGCTCTTGTAAGCAAAACCCTGAAAGATTATGAACAATTGCTTTCCGATTTTGGCTTTTACCGCATTCACCAGTCTTATATCGTCAATCTCCGGCATATACGCGAATATGCCAAAGGCGAAGGCGGAACCGTAACCATGTTTAACCACGACGAACTACCCGTTTCCCGGCGCAAAAAAGCGGGTTTTTTGAAAAAATTTCTCGGCTGACGTGCTTTTTCCCGACATAACCGATAACCATATTTTATCAGCACTTATGCCGTAACCCTTAACTTCTGTTACTGAAATGATTGATCTCTCACTTTACCGCGTATGCGTAAGCATATGTGCAGGCCTTGCTTTATCCTTTTTTTCCGCTCTCTCTGTTACCGCTCAGGGCATTGCAATCAATGACAATGGCGCCCTGCCCGATGCCTCGGCAGTCCTCGACGTGCAGTCCGTAACCAAAGGAATGCTTTTCCCCCGGATGACCACTGCACAACGCATCGCGATCGCTTCGCCCGCCGAAGGGCTGAATGTGTATGACACAGATACCCATTCGCAGTGGACTTACATACAGGGTGGATGGACATCTCTTGCGCCTATACCTGCCGGAAGTATTGTCATGCGCACCCAACGCAATGACGCAACCATGAGTAATGCCGGATTCAGCTTTCTCTGGCCACAGATGTTTTCCAATGGTCAGCAGGGCATGGATTGGCGGGTACCTGCGCCTACCACCACCAATGCCCCCGCAGCACGCTACAACCACATTTCTATCTGGACCGGGCACGAAATGATCGTATGGGGCGGTCAGGACGGCGTAGTCTATGGCGACGGCGCCAGCTATAACCCGGCCACCGATACCTGGACAGGCATCTCTGCTGTCAACGCCCCATCTGCCCGGGAAACCACAACAGCCGTCTGGACAGGCAGTAAAATGATCGTCTGGGGGGGATACAATGCAGGGGTAACCCAAACGGGCGGAATCTACGATCCCGCTACCGACACATGGACACCCATGAGCACCACCAATGCCCCCTCTGCCCGTTATCGCCACACAGCCGTCTGGACAGGCAGCAAAATGCTGGTCTGGGGCGGCTCCCCGGATTTGGCAATACCAATACCGGCGGGGTATATGACCCTGCAACTGATACCTGGACACCCATTTCCACCACCAATGCCCCCGGCGGCGCGCAGCTTCCACTCGGCGATATGGACAGGAACCCATATGATCGTTTGGGGCGGACAGGGAGGGTTTTTCACCTATTTCAATGATGGCGGAATGTACAACCCCACAACCGATACCTGGACCCCCATCACCACAGCAGGCGCACCCTCCGCCCGGTATGAATGTCCGGCAGTATGGACAGGCAGCAAAATGATCATCTGGGGCGGAATCGGCGTCTCCGACGCTGCCATGTTTGACCCGGTATCTATGAACTGGACTTCCATTTCCCTTACCGGAGCACCGACGACCCGGCAGCAGCATACCGCCGTGTGGACCGGCAGTGAATTTGCCGTTTTTGGAGGCACGATTTCCGGAAGTATTGCCAATACCGGCGGACTGTATAACCCCGACACCGATACCTGGACAACCATTTCCACTACCAACGGCCCCTCCGCCCGCCGGTATCATACCGCAGTCTGGACGGGAAATGCCATGCTCGTATGGGCAGGGCAGGGAACGGGAAATGTACAACTTCAGGATGGAGGAAACCTCAGCGTCCCTATGGCACAAACCTATTATCTCTATCAAAAAAACTAACCCATGTACCGATACATCATTTGCCTGCCCCTCCTCCTTGCTGTTTGCGATGCACTGTACGGACAGGCACATCTCAAAGCGACAAGCGGCGCTTTTATCCGCGCCGACGGACAGGTGCGACTTGTATTACAGGATACCCGGTGGGAACAGGAGGGCACTTTTGATGCCGGGCAGAGTACGGTAAGGGTAGTAGGAGATGCGATCGCCGCAGATTGTGCGCTGGCCTCCACCTCCGGGATTACCCTTTACCAACTGGAGCTAAAAAAAACCACTAATAACCTGCAACTCGAAACACCGCTGAATATCACCGGCAAACTCAGTTTTTTCCTGGGGAATCTCGATCTCAACGGCTATACGCTCGATCTGGGCAGCACCGGACTCCTGATTGATGAAACCGAAACACATCACGTACTGGATCAGGCAGGCGGTGGCGCCGTCCGCGTTACTGCCAATATAAATTCGCCCGCTCAGGTAAATCCTGGTAATATCGGTGTGGCACTCAGTTCAGGAGCCAACTGGGGTGTTACCAACCTGATTCGCCGCCACAATACCTACAACCTCGGAGGCGGGAACAGTATTCTGCGGTCATTTGAGATCAACCCTTCCAATAACAGCGGACTTAATGCCACTATGCGGTTTTATTATTTTGACGCAGAACTCAACGGCGTCCCCGAAAGCGGGTTTCAGTTATTTCAGAGCACCAACAACGGGCTCACCTGGGCCAATGGCGGTATCGCCAGCCACAATACAACCGACAACTGGGTGGAGGTGGGAGGAATAAATTCATTTTCACTCTGGACTACCGCACCGCTATCCAGTTTTCCGCTTACCTGGATGGGTTTTACCGCCCGATGGAAAAATCAAAGCTTCAAACCCGTCGCGCTGCTCGAATGGCAAACCGCCCATGAACAGGCGACAGATTACTTTGAGATTATGCGCCGGGAGGATGAGGCAGGGGCAATCTGGCAAAACATTGCTGCTGTTCCGGCAGCTGGCTACAGCAACGGGCTGACGGACTACCGGTACGAAGACGAATCTATGCCCGAAACCCGGGACAGAGTTACCTATCAGTACAAAATCAGGCAGGTCGATCTCGACGGGCAGTTTAGCTTCAGCCAGGTAGTCTCCCTGACAACGGATATTTCCACAGCGACGCAACTAGCCGTATGGCCCAACCCGGCAGGTAATGCGGTTACCATTTCAGGTGCAACCGGAAAAGACAATGAAGCACTGAGCCTGGCCTTATGCGACATCAGCGGGAAAACGATAAAAACCATCCGTCTGGCGGGCGAGAGTCAGTTTGAGCAGCAAATGTCGCTGGAAGGCATTTCGGAAGGGCTGTATCAGATTGTACTCACCACCCGCGACGGGCTGATCAGCAAAAGACTGCAAATCAGCAGGTAAAATTCAGTACACAGGACTCGATTAGTATTTTTAACGGTATCTGCCTTTAGCAGGTGCCGTTTTTTTCTTTGGGGAGAAAAAGGTAAATTTAGGAAACCCTTTTCTCACCCAAACTTAATCACAATGAAAAAGACAATCTCAGCTATTCTCCTGCTAACTATTTTTTCGACAGGTCTGATTCTGGCTGATTCAGACAAAAACTGGACAGAAGGATTTGTTTCCGGTAATCCGGAAATTCAATCTATCAACGCAATGGCCTTTGGCCCCGAAGGTATTTTGTTTATCGGAGACTCCAAAAGCGCCGGCGTATTTGCCGTAGCTACTGACGATCAGGCATCCCGCTCCGCGACAGAAGCAGTGGAAATCAATCAGATCGACAAAACTATCGCAGCGCTTCTGGGCACAACTGCTGACAAAATCTCCATTCAGGATATGGCGGTTCACCCTGCCTCACAGGCAGTATATCTGGCCGTACACATGGATGACGGAACGCCGGTTTTGCTCAAAACCTCCGGAAAAACCTTTGTTCACGTTCCCCTGGATAAAGTAAAATATTCAAAAACCATGCTCGCCAATCCTGTATCTGAAGATGCCAAAGACCGGGGCGGAAGAAGTATGCGTCAGTGGGCCATTTCGGATCTGGCTTTTTATCAGGATCAGGTAATGGTATCAGGATTATCCAACGAGGAATTCAGTTCAACTTTCCGCAGTATTCCCTTTCCTTTTGGGAAAGATCAGACCTACGCTTCGCTGGAAATTTACCACGCAGCACACGGGAAGTTTGAAACACATTCTCCGATCAAAACTTTCCTTCCCTATGAACTCAATGGCAAACCGCATCTGATTGCCAGCTATACCTGTACACCTTTGGTGGTTTTTCCATTAACTGAAATCAAACAGGGAGAACTTACCAAAGGGAAAACCGTTGCCGAGCTTGGAAGCTGGAATACTCCGCTGGATATAATCAGTTTTCAATCAGGAGAAAAAAACTATCTCCTGATGGCCAACAGCAGCCGTGCACTGATGAAAATTGATATTGCAAAAGTTTCTGAATATAAAGACTACCTCACCACGCCGGTAGAAGAAAATTTTGCCACAGCAGGGGTTCCTTTTATTGCCATGCCCTATGTGAATGTGCAACAACTTGCCGATTTCAACGACCAGTATATCGCCATTATTCAGCGCAAGGCAAATGGTGATCTGACGCTGATGACGCTCGATAAAAAAAGGCTCTAGTGAAAAAATGGATGAACAGTCCGGCGATCATGGGAATGGTCGCCGGTTTCCTTATTTCCGCAAATCTTTATGCCCAGAAGCCTTACCACCTGACCGGAAACAACCGATCCATAAAGATTCCGGCGGTAGCGGGTGGGGCTACATTAAAAATTTTTGCCACAGACTCCCCCGAGGCGCTGGCAACGATTCCGCCCATGCTGGGAAAAACCGAGGAAAGAGGAGATTCGGTCGAATTTATTCCCACCTTCCCTTTCCGCAACGGCGTTGTGTATTCAGTTGTGAGCGGGGACAGGCGCTGGTTTACATTTTCCATTCCTCTGAAAGAAAACCTTCCGCTTCCCAAACTTGAGGCCATTTACCCTACTGCTGATACCGTTCCGGCAAATCTGCTGAAGATTTACCTCAGTTTTTCCCAGCCGATGCGAGAAGGCCTGGCTATGAATTATTTATTTTTGCTGGACGAAAAAGGAGATACCCTTCCCGGCGTTTTTCTCGATCTGCAGCCTGAGTTATGGGATCATTCGGGGAAAAGGCTCACTGTATGGTTTGATCCGGGAAGAATCAAGCGTGATCTTGTTCCGAATCAGTTATTGGGCCCACCATTAAATGCAGGCGAAAAATATACCCTTCTGATAACAAAGGGATGGCCGGACGTTCATGGAAATACCCTTCCGGATGTTTTTCGCAGAAACATAACGGTAACAGGAGCAGACAGGCAAAGCCCCGATGTTCACAAATGGAAGATCAGCTCTCCCGATCATAACGGTTTGATCGCTGTTCATTTTGGAGAAAATATGGATCGCGCCCTGCTGGACCATTGCCTGACCATTCTCGATACAAATGACCAACCTGTGCCCGGAAAAACAACGATTTCAGATCATGAATCTGTCTGGCAGTTTACCCCTGACCAGCCCTGGCAACCCGGAATGTATAAAATTAGGGTAGATGCCCGGTTGGAAGACCTTGCCGGCAATAATCTCAACCGTCCGTTTGACAGAGATATGGAAACCGGAAGCCAGCGGGATACAGATAAACCCTGGTTTTTGCTTGAATTTTCAATCCCCGAATAATATTAACCATTAAAAGCTGTGAAAAAAATTATCCTTGCGCCCGCCCTTTTCACCTTTCTGTTGTTCTCCTGTGCAGAAGATAAAAATATCGGACAGACGGAGATCACGCAGTGGCCTTCCGGCAAAAAAGCTGCCATATCCCTTACCTATGACGACGGTACGATCAACCAGTTCAGGATGGCCCTTCCGCTGATGGACAGTCTGAATTTTCCCGCCACCTTTTTCATTATCACCGGCAATATCCCCGGCTCCACCTACAATGGGACCTTTATCGGAAGACCGGCAGAGGACATTATCAGAGAGACCGCAACCATACCTACCGATAAAACCAACCTTTTTGAAAGAGCATCTGCCATCGGATTTCTCGGGCTAAAAGGTGCGCTAGCGTACCACACCCAGGCGGGCGAACTGGTAGATCAGGGAAAAATCGAAGAAGCCTGTAAAGTCATTGACGAAGCGTATATGAAAGTCCGGACCAAAGCCTTCGAACCTTCCAAACCCGCTGTGGATGACCCGGCCCGCGACCGGCTTACCTGGGAGGAGGTGCGGAAGGTTGCGGCAAATGGTCATGAGTTTGGTAGCCATACTGTCACCCATCCCAGACTGGCTGTACTCGATGAAACCAATATGCTTTATGAGCTCGAAAAAAGTAAGGAAGAAATTTTCCGGCAGATCGGCCCGGCGCATACCTTTTCAGCCGAATGCCCCTATGGGACAGAAAATGAGCGCGTGATGGAATACGCCTATCCGATCTATCCGGCACTCCGAAACCGCATGCCCGAGCCCTTTCTGGAAGAACTCAACCGGTGGGCGGAAAATACGCCCGGTATGTCAGACAAAGCGTATGTGCAATGGCAGCGCGGACCACATACCGACACCCCCATGGAAACGATGCAATCGTGGGTGGATACCATTCTCACCCATGACAACAACTGGCTGTGTCTGGTATTTCACGGGGTGGAGGGCATTGGCTGGCAGGCAAAACCCTTGACCGAATTCAGGGAATATTTTACCTATATAAAAGCCCGGGAAAATGACCTGTGGATAGGAACCTTTGGCGATGTGACAAAATATATGAGAGAAAAAATGAATACGACAGTAACCCCGAAAAGTGAGCAGGACAAAATAACGATTGCGTTGAAAAGTGATCTTGACCCGGTGATGTACAATTTCCCCCTTACCCTGAAAACACGTGTACCGGCAGGCTGGGAGAAAGTTTCGGTAACGCAGGGAGAAAATACCCGGGAGGTAACTCCAGGCAGTGATCAGGATGGCAGTTTTATCCTTTATGAGGTAAATCCCGGAGGAGGAGATGTGGTGATTGGGGTTTTATAACAGGTCAGGGGTATCTTTGTTAATGGAAGGTTTCATTCCATTTTTGGATAAAAAGTTCGTAGTTATACTCAAAATAAAATGGTTTGCGAACCAGCCGAGAATAAAATAACCACGAATTCACGAATATGGATCGAATACAATTAAATTTTTCTCAAATCACTTTACGACGAGTATAAACGGGATATGAATTCAAAATGTGATATTTCCAGTTTTTATTTACAATCTGTAACAGAAGCAGGAACCTAGCATTAAGGTGTTGAAACCGAAACTTCCTCAACACCAAAATCCCCATATGAAAACCAGAATATCTGCTATCATTATTTTTGCCCTGCTTCTGATGATTGTCCTGACCGGCCTGGGCTGGTGGCTGGAAAGAAAGTCCTACAACACCCTGAAATATGAAATGGGCTAAAACCAATGCTGTACTCACCGTTGTACGGGAGTAAAAATCCTTTTCCTCTGCGTGAACCGTATAATCTGTGATCGAAGATCATCTCCCTGCTTTAGGACGCAGCGTAACGCAGACCCCTTTGCGAAACTTTGCGATTACTTGGCGTACTTTGCGTGAACCATAACAATATTGATCGCAGACCCCTTTACGAAACTTTGCGATTACTTCCTGCCTACTCCCTAAGCAGATTCAACAAACTGTCTGCCTGGGCTGAGCGGTAATGCGAGCTGCCGCTGATCTCCGTCAGGGTCTGGCGTGCGGCCGCTGTCTCCCCGCCGAGCAACTGGTTGAGGGCCAGCCGCCACTGCGCGGCATCTCTGAAAGGTGAATCCTTTGCCAGGATGGTAAATATCTCTGTCGCTTCTTTGTATCGCCCGGTCTGGCTCAGACACTCGCCCAGGAGGAGTCCGGTCTGGGGTTCGGCACTATCGGCATACATCTCCTGAAACAGGGGCGTGGCCAATGCGTATTCTCCTGCCTGATAATACCGGTAGGCAGAATCTTTCAGCACCGAATCGGCTCCCGCACCACGGGGAACAGAAAGTGGATAGGAGTCCAGGTAGTTCATCGCCAGTTGCTCTGCGGTAACTTCTTTTTTCCAGGGAGAAACCCAGACAAGAATCAGCAGGGCGATAGCCGCAGCGACTGCACTGGCAATCCACATCGGATGGGAAAACATTCGCACCCTGGTATCTGTACGAAACACTTCTTTCATTCGGGCCTTTTCTTCGGCTCGCACTGAAGCGCGGAAAATATTGACCCGTACCTGCTGCTCGCGAAACAGGGCTGCAAAATCAGCATCCGTCTGAATCCTTGTTTCAACTATTGATTTGTCAGCGTCCGTGAGATCGCCTGCCAGGTAGTCCGATATAAGTACAAGATCATTTTCCATAAGGGCGGGATTCAGTTTGTTCAATTAGTCTGACCCATTGCTGATAACAGCGGTGTCGGGTAACTTTTACTACCTCCGGACTGGCAAAGTTCATCAGTTGGGCGATCTCTTTCTGTGGTCTTTCTTCTATATAAACATACGTGAGTAGTTGTCTACACTTTTCTCCCAGGTTCATAAGAGCTGCTTTTACCAGGCTTACCTGTTCTTTTACCCACTCTTTGTCATCTTCTTCGCGTTGGGGGTCGTGAGCAGAAAGAAGGAAAAACTGGCGTTCAATTTCACTTTCCGATGACCCCACCAGGTTTTTTGCCCGGTTGAGGTCGCGCCAGAGATTCCAGCAAATACCAAACATATAAGTTTTTACATTCGTCAGTTGTACCAGTTTCCCCGACAGAATATTTCCCGAAAGATCAACATTGCATCCATAAAAATATCTTCTGCATCAGCCATTTCACAACTGGTCGTCTTGATGAGCGTCCGGACACAATAGCGGTTGGTCTCCTGAAAAACAAACCGCAGTCCGCTGTCCTCTCCGCTTCGTATCTGTGTGACCAGTCGCTCAAATAATTGTTGGTTCATAGTATCGGAGAAAAGCTTTTCCGCCAGTTCGGAAAAGCATTTCCGAAATTAACAAATTCTCCGGCACGTGCGACAAAGCAATAGCAAACCGGAGATAATTCGCTCAGGATTTTCGCCGGGGATAAGTCATTCCCCAGTAAAAATCGCCTTCTCCTGTCCACCGGTTTTGCTGAGGGAGGATACTTTTTTGCGGAATAAAACTTCCGACAACATATCCGTTTAAACTCAGCCCCAGTGTACGCTCAGAATGCAGGTCAAAATGCCCGCCAAGCTCCAGCTTATGCGCCGCCAGCGCCTGCGTCGAGGGTGCATTCCCGCCCTCCTTTACCGATGCCCACAACACCGGCGCGTAAGTAATGCGCAGACCGGTTGTGCCATAGATTCCGTCGTTGAGACTGGCTGCATAGGTATAGGATGGCAAAACCGTAAGCGCCAGTTGTACCTGTGTGGTTTCCTGCGAATCAGAAGTTCCTTTTTTTATGCGAATATGTGCAGCAGTACCCATAAACGCGCGTTTTATGACTGTGGGTTTATACACCCCTGCAATCACCTGGTAGTTGTCAAATTTGTACATTTCGGCGAGTGGAAACCTGATCTCTGCGGAGAGGTCGGTAAAGGTTTTGCCGAAGTCCCGGTAAATATAACCTGCGCCAAGCCAGGTCTTTTTTCCCTGCCATGCAACGGAAAAAAATACGGTATGGCTTCCGATGGTCTGGTATCCCCAGAAGGATTGTGCGTGTAGGGAAGGGCTATTGATCAGGCAGAGAATCAGAACGGTGATTCCTGAGATGTATTTGCAAAATCTGGTACAAAATCTGGATAAGGTCATGACTTTCAGTTTTAGATGGATTTAATTTTCGAGTGGCCAGTTGATCTGAAGGCTGAATGTGCGGAAGTTGTCCAGCCGCCTCCCGCTATATGTCACTGGGGCGGGTTTCATGCTGGTGTAGTCCAGATTCAGGTCAAAGGGTACGTGATTCTGTGAGTTCATTGAGCGGAATGTGGAATCAAATCCATAGGTAAAATCAGTCAGTTTGTCTTTGTTGTTGGCAAATCCGCCATCATCCAGACTCTGATTAACATAACCCAGCCGCAGGGAGAAAACATTAAAAACCTTGGCTTCGGTTCCCACCTGAAATCCGGTGCGGAAAGGGTTATTTAGCACATCCTGAAAGTCAATGGCAAAAACAAGATCCAGCGGGCCGGTTCCTGCACCCGGAATGGTAATCTCAGTTCCGGTGAAAAATGCACCCCCTGCGCGAAATATCATGGGAAATTCACTCGTAGCCTCATCACCCACCGGGCTCGCAAAAGTGATATCTCCTTTGGTAAGGTTGGTAGCAGACGTACCCAACTGTATAGATTTTCTTCCGCCCAGTTCTTTTCGGTATAAAACACCGGCATCCAGCATAAAGGCATTGGCTACGGGCACATCGTCAAAGAGATCCCAGCGAAAGAGGTTGGCATTTACGCCTACATGAAGGCCTTTGATCGGCTCCATTGCCGCAGAAAGCGCCAGGTTGGTGCTTGTGGGTTTGTCCAGTTCATAATCGACGCTGTTGATGTCAACTTTAAACGTGGTAGGGCCCACTGCGAGCTGATTCACGCTCACGGCTGCTACCAGATTGGGACGAATGCGCCGGGCGTAGCCGGCATAATAAAAGTCAGAAAAAGTCAGCGCGTAAAAAGGGCCCGAAGTTGAAAGGTCAACCTGATGATCCTTTGTCAGTCCTATTGCCGCAGGATTAAAATACTGGGAGGAAACGTTTCCGCCTACGGCGGTAGCTGCCCGGCCCATAGCTTCTGCCCGTGCGTTGGGCAGGTTGCCAAAAAAGTACTCCTGCTGGAAATTGTAATAGTACTGCGCTGAAAGCGGATGTGCTGCAAGAAGAAAAATTCCAAACAGTAATCGTCTCATGTTCCGTTAAATTTTAAGAATTTTGAAAAAACTCACCCGGCTGCCTGCCGTTACTGACAACAGATACACACCGGGTGATAAATGGGGAAGAATCATTTTTCCGGATGATTGATTTATATTAAATGAAGAAATCCGTCTTCCTTGAGTATCAAGCAGGTCGATGCGGGCAGGTTCGCGGGAGGTAAAGGTTTCCCATTCGTAGTTTACCTCTCCTGCTGTCGGATTGGGGAAAAACCGAATGCCCATTTCTGCCAGGCTGGTCTGCTCCAGGCTAAGGGTATTATACGTCGCCTGAATAGCGGCAAAGGCGTCCAGTTTTCCATAACCCCATTCCGGGTTCGGAGTAGTGCCTGTAAAAGCATCTGACCGGGCGCTCTGGTGCAGAATGTCGCGCACCTGATCTACCGTGAGATTGGGGTTGACTTCCAGCATAAGTGCGATGGTTCCGGTAAGTGTGGGCGCGGCTCCGCTGACAGCATTCTGAAGTCCGTACATTCCGCCGCTTCCCTGTATCATATTAAACCGGAACTGCGAATAGTAAGTATCGGGGCTGTAAGCGCCTATGCTAAGTTCGCCGGGAACGGCTATGTCCACACCGAGTCGCCCGTCAAGTGTCGGCCCGGCGCTGCTACCCAGCCAGAGGTCGCCGACGGCACCCCGCCCTCACAGCTTCGGGGTACGTTGTCGAGATCGACATACGTGGAATCAAAGACATAGTCGGTGGGAACGATGATATTAAACGCTGCGGCGAAATCGTTGATGCTTCCTCCGGGAAAACATGGTTCTGAAAATAGTTATTACTGTGAAAGTTTGATGGATTCAGGCTGGCAAAATATTTTCCGTTGACAATGGTATTACCTTTCAGAAAAACACGGTAAACGCCCGTATCTCCGGAAAAATCAATCATAATCTGCCGCTGCCCGTTGTCTGCTCCGGAGAAATCATTGTCTCCTCCCCGATGGTAGTAATTGATACCTGTTCCTCCCCAGTTGGAAGAGGTTTGATTGGTCGCGGGGGTGGGGAGATTGCCCGAACTGGGCCCGACCGGTGGGTCGATAAATACGCCGAGCCGGTCATCGCCGCTGTACCATATTTCCAGCCGCAGGTTGCCGGCAACGCCCTTTCTGAAAATCAGTTCGGAAGTACTGTCCTGAGCTACTGTATCGACAGCGCGGTTGGCGGCACCGCCGTCATCGCCTGATCCACAAACGAATATTCTCCCTGGCCCGCCAAAGTCTTCCATGGCGCGGCTGATCAGGCTGCTGCCATCGGTAGGACCTCCGATGGAACCCAGGTTCATGAGTGCGACGACGGGCAGGCCCAGTTCGGTGCTTTTGTCTTTGACAAACTGTATCGCTACCGGCAGGTAATTGGGGTTGTAAAACCCGGCCTGTCCGGCGATACTGCCTGTGGCGGGGAATGCGTCGTGGGTTACTTTCACCGCAATGATGGTCGCTCCGGGTGCTGCGCCCCGGTAAGGTGCGCCGGGCATAGCGCTGCCGTCTCCTGCGGCGATGCCGGTACAGGCAGTACCGTGGCCAAACCGGTCGGTCGAGCCCAGCGGTGTTCCTGCTGTGAGGGCTGCGTCAATCTGTGCACGGGTAAATATGGTTCCTATGCCATAGGGATTATTGGGCGCATTGGCGCCAGAACTGTTGATCATATCGTAGATGTAGGCGATACGTGTTTTGCCGTTTTCATCGATAAAATCGGGGTGGGTGTAATCAATACCTCTTTCGATCATCGCGACGATGGCGCCGTCGCCGGTAAGATTGTACTGCTGATACACCTGGTCGAGGCGGGTTTCAGCGCGAAGGTTATCGCCTTGTGTCTGGGCATTGAGCAAACCTGCATGAAGCAGGATAAGAAGAGATAGAAATAGCGTACGCATAGTTTTTTGTTTTAAAGTAATTCAGTATCAGATGATGGTCTCTGCGATAAGAGAATATACACCTGCTGCCCGCAAAAACGGAAACCCCACTGATCCCGAAAACTCGGGATCAGCACAAACTGAATTACTTAATTCTGCCAACATAGATTTCGCTTTACACAGTAATGTAACAGGAGCAGCCGAGGTTAACAGTTACCGCAAATTTTTTGAAATTAAATGTAGTTTCTATCTTCGTTTTATCCATTTACTACAGCTATGCGTATTTATCTCCCGGTTATTCTTATCCTCCTCTTTGCCTGCCAGCCTCCGGCTGACAAAGGTCTTTCCCCTACCCGGGGTGTCTGGCTTACCAATGTGGACAGCGAGGCCATGTTTTCCAGAAAAGCACTGGAAAATGCAGTCGATCTTTGTGCGAAAAACGGATTTAACACCATATTCGCCGTCACCTGGAATCGCTCCTATACGCTTTACCCCAGCAAAATCATGGAAGAACGGTTTGGGGTAGCGATCGATCCGAAACTGGCTGGCCGGGATCCCTTGCATGAACTTATCGAAATTGCCCATTCAAGGGGGATAAAAGTTTTCGCGTGGTTTGAGTTTGGGTTTTCCAGTTCCTATCAGGAAGAAGACGGAGGCATGATTGTAAGGAAATACCCCCATTGGGCGGCCATAGATACCAGCGGAAATATCGTCAGCAAAAACGGATTTCAGTGGATGAACGGCTTTGATCCGGAGGTACAGGATTTTATGCTTTCTTTGCTCAAAGAAGTGGTAGAAAACTACGAAGTAGATGGGATTCAGGGTGATGACCGGCTGCCGGCTTTACCTTCAGAAGCGGGTTATGACTCACTCACGATCTCTCTGTATCAGGCAGACCACGCAGGCAATTTTCCGCCCCGGAATACCCTCGATACTGCATGGGTGTCGTGGCGTGCCGATAAGATGAATGACTTTATGCAGCGCATTCATACCGAACTGAAAGCCGCCGATCCGGAGGTAATCATATCCATGTCGCCCAGTATATTTCCCTGGAGCAAAGAACAATACCTGCAGGACTGGCCCAAATGGGTACGGGAAGGCTGGGTGGATATGGTATGCCCGCAAGTGTATCGCTACGATATTGAGAAGTACCGTGGCGAACTGCAAAAAATTGTGGAAGAACAGGTGCCGCCGGGAAAAAGGAATATGATTGTTCCCGGCATATTGCTGAAAGTAGGCGATTATTATGCTTCAGAAGAGTATTTGAGGCAAATGATCGAAGAAAACCGCAAATATGGAATCGAAGGCGAGGTATTCTTTTTCTACGAAGGAATCAAACGTCATCCGGCATTTTTTGAGGCGCTTTATGATTGATTTATGTTTCGCACTATTCTGATTCTCTCAGTATGCCTTTGTCTGGGAAAAGTTTCAGCACAAACAGAAAGCCTCTGTGGCAACAGCGATATTTCCCAGCAGGCATGGATGCCACGGTATCTGAAAAATATACGAAAGCCACAAAATGCAGGCAGGAATGAAGTCCTGTACATCCCGGTTGCTTTTCAGCTTGTGGCTCGCACCAACGGGGCGGGCCGCGCCGCCACCTGGCGGGCATTGGAGATACTCTGCGAAATGAATGAACTTTTCGCTCCCGCGGGTTTCCGGTTTTACCTGCGCGAAGGAGGCATTTTTTTTCTCAATCACGATGGTATTTTTAATGACCACGAACTTCTGGTCAATCAGCAGCCCATGCGCAACAATCGCGTGGACTCGGCAGTGAATATTTTTGTGGTAAACCAGATCGCCAGCGGAGCGGTGGGCTATTATGACAGTGCCAATGGCTGGATTGTGGTGAGAAGGGATGTATTTAAGGCGGGAAATAAAACGACAACACATGAAATGGGACATTTTTTCAGCCTGCTTCACCCACATTTTGGCTGGGATGCTGTAGCCTGGAATGCCCAGATTCACGGCAATCCTGCGCCAGCCATTGCCTCTGACGGAATTACGCCCACAGAACGCGCAGACAGCAGCAACTGCACCACTGCCGGCGATATGCTTTGCGATACTCCGCCCGACTACAATTTCGGGCTAAACTGGCAACAGTCCTGCGATTATGGTGGCTCAGCCCTTGACCCGTCCGGCCTGCCGGTAGATCCTGATGAGAGCCTGATTATGTCATATTTTCAGGACAATTGCCGTAATCGTTTTTCCGGAGAACAAATAGCCGCAATGCAGGCTGACTACGTGAACCCGGAGCGGCTTTTTCTCCATTCGGGGTATATGCCTTCCGATGATACGATATCTTCCGGTGCTGTATTGGTCAGTCCATCGGGTGGGGTTTCTGTTTCCGGTAATGAACTGGATTTTCACTGGACGCGGGTAGTGGGAGCAAAATATTATTATGTGGAAACCGATCGCTCCAATTCATTCAGTCTCGAACCGCTGGGCATGATTACGGCGGATACATTTGCGACTTTTTCCCAGGCATGGCTGGAGGATAAAACCTATTACTGGCGCGTATGGGCTTACAACGACAGTTATACCTGTGCAGCCCCTTCATTGCCGGCTGTATTTCAGGTGAGCACCGTTTCGGGGATAAACAACTTTCCCCGGCAGCCATTTTTCAGGGTGGAACAAGCAGCCGGTTCGCGGGAAGTTACGTTATACTTTTCAACCTCCCGGCCCTTAATCATACCTGTGAAAATCATTAATCTCAATGGTCAGACCTGCCTGGAAACGACAGTTTATCTTTCAGCCGGAGAACAAAAACACATTTTATCTTTGGATGTTTTACCCGCAGGTATATATTTGGTTTCTCTGCCCCACTTTTCCGGTAAAACCATATCCCTTTATTGAGGAGGTTATATACTGAATTTATTACGGTGTACTGCTCGCAAAAAATTTCTTTCACATTAACCCAAAACCAATCCTATGAAAACTTTGACATTATTTTTTGTAATCTTCAGTCTGGCAGCATCATCCGTTCGAAGTCAGATTTCGATTTTGTTTGTGGATGATGACAGTGATGTTTTCGGAAATGCGGAACTTTTTGCCTCTTCACTGGATTCCCTCGGATATGTTTATACCTATTTTAATGCGGTTGACAGTGCCGCCAGCCCTACTGACACCTATATGGCAGGGTTTGATCTGGTAATCTGGCATGCCGCTTCTGACGGAGACGGGCTGCTTTTCTGGAATGGCCTCGATGAAGACAATGCCGCAATCAAAGCCTATCTCGAAGGCGGCGGAAAACTTTGGTTGAGCGGAACTGATCTTCTGTTTGATCGTTATGGAAGTGCGCCTGACACTTTTGATGTGGGGTCATTTCCCTATGACTATCTGGGCGTCAGTCAGTACGATTTACAATCGTATATAAATGATGGATCTATCGGCCTTCCGGCAGCTAATCCTGACCCTGCGCAGCCCATCGCAGGGCTTGGTACTCTGACATGGACATTTACCACGCTGTGGTATGTTGACGGGGTAAGCATTCGCCCTGAGGCCGTGCCCATTTACCGCATGGGAGATGCGTCTTATCAGTTTGCCGACAGCATTACGGGGGTGTGGTATGATGCAGATTCTTTCCAGACACTTTCATTTTTCTTCGATATCTCACTGGTGGCCAATTTTACGATGCTGAAGAATACGACAAAGTCGGTGGTCGAGCTGTTTGAATCGCTGACAACGGCAGTTGACAAAAATCAATTTGCAGCCACAAATGTCAGCGTTTATCCCAACCCGACCTCGGGTGCATTTCATCTTTCATTTACTCTTGACAAAAATACGACTGTCTCCGCATCACTATGGAACCTGCAGGGGCAGCGGATCGCTTCCCTGGTCGAGCCGAAGCAGTTGCCGGCGGGTGCGCATCAGCTAAACTGGAGCGATTTTCCGGCAATACCTGCCGGTACATATATCCTGCGCATGGAAGCCAACGGCGTATCTATGGCCCGTCCGCTGATTTTCCAACGGTAGTGGCAATCTGAAAAGTCCCCCGCTTGTATTGTCCTCTCCCCCTGGTTTGCATCGGTTGGAAAGTAGAAATTATTATGGATAATTTTAACTTTAGACCTATTGCAGCTTAGGGGAAGAGGACATACCCTTTTTTATACACGTTGTTGTGCTTAGTACTTTTTGTAATTACTTTTTTTGTAGTTCTTCATCATTTTTCCAAAATCCCTGTCTTTCTTGCGTTTCTCGGCAACAGTTGATTCAAAGTGCTTTTTTTCGCGTTCCATTTTCAGGAAGTTTTCGTAGGATGAATGGTCTATTTCGCCACGTTCAACAGCTTCTAAAACTGCACAACCTACTTCAGTGGTATGTGTACAATCTTTGAACTTACAGTCTTTGGACAGTTCAATTATTATGCTGAATGTGATTTCTAATCCATCCGTAGAATCGGCAATTCCAACTTCTTTCAATCCCGGATTGTCTATTAGAATCCCACCATTTTCAAGAACTAATAACTCACGGTGACTTGTAACGTGTCGTCCTTTGTTAGTACTTGCACTAATCGTATTGGTTTTCATCAACTGCTTACCCGATAAGTTGTTCAATAGGGAAGATTTTCCTACTCCTGATGAGCCTAACAAACAATAAGTTTTACTTTTTTCAATTTTCCCTTCGAGTTTCTCAAATCCTTTTCGGGACTCATTACTTATCGGAATTATCGGTACTTGTTTTATCCTTTCCTGAACTTTACTAACCAACTCTGATAATTCATTATCATTTATCAAATCAATTTTATTGAGAATTATAATTGGTTTTACGTTGGATGTATTGCAAATGGTCAAATATCTTTCAATTCTGTTAATGTTAAAATCCCTGTCAACAGCTTGAACAATGAAGGCATAATCAATATTTGTTGCTATGATTTGCTTTTCTCCTTGTTTTCCCACGGCTTGTCTTTCAATAATCGTTTTTCTTGGGAAGACAGAATGAATAAGTACTTTATTTTCGTCATATTCAGAAATTGCGACCCAATCGCCAACAGCGGGGAAATCAGACCTGTTATGTGCGGTAAAACGCAAGTTTCCGATTATTTCACCATCACATTCTTTTTCAGGGGTTTTCACAACATATCTTTCCTTATGTTCTGAGATGACTCGTCCTACCCCAAAAGAATCCAGATTTTGGTTTTTTCTAAAGTTTTCTAATTCTAAATTATATCCTAAATCCTCAAGTGTCATTTGTCTTCTTTTGTATTAACCACAACGGCCAGCATATCCGCCACCCGTAGCGTCTATTCCCTTATTGACGCTTACCAATATCCTCCATTTCTCTCAGACTTACAAGTTTCTGCCAGAGACAAGGCCAGGCAGTAGCGTCTTGTTGGATTTTGGTAGCAGCAGATTTTCCAGATTCCTGAGAATCTGGGAGTTTTGGAACTTAGCATAATGAAGGCAAGCCATTGCTGCACATTTAAAATTGTTCAATTAGTCTTAAAAATAAAGCAGCCGATCCGATTATTAATCCGGTATAAAAAATATATTTTCCGTGTTTTCTATCATTAACTGTATATGAATATACTTTTTGTCCATTCGGCAGCGTCTTTTTTGAAGTCCACAATAAATATCCAATTAGAAGGCCCAGAAACCCACCTAAAATAGAAAAAATATATCCGGCAACAATCCAGGATCTTTGATTTTCTTCTGGTTTTGCCAAATCTTTTATTCTTTCGGTTTTTAATGAGGTCAGTAACTCTTTGTCAATGGCTTTTCCCCTTTGCTTTAGTATTTTTTGCGCAAGAGTATAGTCAAATACATTCCATTCGTCTGACTTTAATAAAATCTCATAAAGTTCCTCGTCTGTAAACCCGAACAGGTAATAATCGTTGTCGATTTGGTCAACAAAATTTTCGGCATTCTTTTCAAGAATTTCTTCCGCTTTTTTAAATTCAGTTTGTCTGATTCTGACTTCAAATTCGTTTTTTAATATATTTGGGGAAAATGTAACATCAAAAGACGGAATATTATCCGCCAGCAGAGACTCAATTCCATTTTCTTTGAGTAAATCTCTCAATTCGATTGCTTGCTCTAAAGTCGGATACTTTTTGAATATTGAATAAGTTTCTTTCATTTATGTTACTTGTGAATTGTTGTTCGCTTGTCGCTAGCGGTTTGGGTTGTTGACATGGCGGGTTTCAGAGATCAAAACTATCCACCGAGCCGAAGTCCACACGCCATAGAAAAATAATAAAAAAGTGTGAGAGATAGAAAAACTAACATTAAAAGTATAAACGATAACCTGCCATGGCCACAATCTAATGATAGTAGTCGTTTTTAATTTTGCCTGTTAATTTGAAATCCAGACCGGTGATACCTCTTATATTCATTTTCTCTACAAATCTTTCAGACACATATATATTTATATCCCTAGGTAGTTTGAATAAATCTCTTGTCATCAAATTTTCTTTTTTAATCAAATATTCAGTAGGTCTAACTATTCTCCAGGTATTCTTCTTATGGTTAAGAATCTCCTTCAAGGCCCCTATTTTGGGCATCCCATCATTCTCCGCAGGCTCGGAATAAGAATTTTTCTCTATATCTATAAATTGATAATATTCATATATACTCTTAAATTCTATTTCTTTTTTTTCACCCAAACCATTACTAATAATATATTTTGAACCAGGAAAAGTAATAAAACTAGGAGATTCCCCCTTAAAGTATAAAAAGTTATATTCTAGGTTTTGTGTGTTATAATTAATTGTTACTGGGTAAAGTTTATGTTCAGGTAGGTTTAATCCTTTTAATGAATCTTTAAATAAATTACTTATGATAAGTTTGCGAGTAAATACATGCTTGATAATATCTGTTATAGGGAACAGATGTTTGTAGTTAAAAATTGGGAAAAATGGGGTATATTCCTTAAAGTTTTCATCATTAATTTTATAGAGCGAATTTTTAATATCATATTCATAATAATCCGGAAGATTAATTTGAAATCCGAAATTACTAACCTCTTCTGAAATTTCTAAAATGTAATACTTCATTTTTTAATGACTCCTAATATCCATATATCCGCCACCCGTAGCGCGGATTTCCTTATTGACGCTTACCAATATCCTGCATTTCTCTCAGACTTGCAAGTTTCTGCCAGAGACAAGGCCAGGCAGTAGGGTCTTGTTGGATTTTGGTAGCAGCAGCTTTTCTGTGGTGGAGGTTTGCGCTTTGCCGCAAAAATTCTATCCGCCTGAATCGGAGGGCTTAACTTAGTGGGGGTGAAGGGTTGTTGGCGGTAGTGTTATTTGAATTTAGTTTGCATTCCGGTCTTTCAACGGTGGTGGTGAATGTAATTCAAGTTCCCAGTCTTGGTAAGCCGGGTCGATTTTAAATGTTGGGTCACAATATGAGCGTAAATAATCTGTCGCTCTTTTCTCTGCGTATTTGGCATTTATAACCTCGCCATTTTCGTCAAGTTCAATTACGTTAGCATATATTGCAAAAACTTGTTCGATTGCGCTAGGTTCCTCTCCATACAAAGAAAGATAATCTATGCCTTCAAGTGTGTTTTGTGTTCCGCTTGCCATAAAGTATGCAAACGTTCTTAAAGCACCACTAAATGAGTTTCCTAGCTTCATTTTTTCAATTTAAATGTTTTTCAAGGAAGAGTCCAAACATTACTGCTAACGGCTTGGCGCAATGTCACGAAGGGTATTGCCTATAGGTTTTGTTGGCACACTATTATTTTATTGAAATTCAAACAGTTCTATTTTGTCGCTGTCAACTCTCACAATCCCCTTATTAATTTCAATTGTCAGTTTATAGTATGTTACTAATTCAGTCTTACCATTCCAGTCTCCCCAACCAAACACGATTGCTGAATAAGTCGCACGATACTGAGGTGTTAAATAGTAGTGTAGTCCGTTTCCTTCTGTACCAAGTGTCGAGTCAAGTTTTGCAATATAGGGTTCGTTATCAATGAGCTTTCGAGCCTTCTTTTGAACTAGTAACTCGCGTTCGACTTCTTTACCAAAGTGTGTTTCCCAATTTTTGCCATACTTGTCGATGATTTTAGAATAAGTTTTCTCATTGTGATTTTTTACACTGTCAATGAGTTGGTCTGGAACAATGCAATCTGCGACACTGTTAAATTGGATACTCCACTTATTTGAAACTGTCGCACGGGCATTTAAATAATCATTACCTGGCGGGAAACCATATTCGAGAATTGTCAGTTTTGACGTATCTTGTTGTGCTTTAACGGACCTGCAAACTGTCAAAGTCAACAAGATTGGCAATATGATAAGGTATCTTTTCATTTTATTTGTGCGCTAACGGTTTCAGGCTTTGCGTTTGGGTGGGTTTCTGAGCATCTGCCCCTGCGGATCAATCAAGCAGAAATCCGCTTGAGGCGGACACAAAGCTTGATTTAACCACCCAACCGCCACTTTTCGGTAGGTGCTGTTATGCCTTCACCCTTCTTTCATTAGTTAAATTCTGGTTTTATAAATGTCATATCGTTCTTTTTCATTGTTCTATAATTATCTGTCAATTCAGTCCAAGGTAGTGTTTCATATATGTAAAGCCAATACCTATCAAAATCATCTCTTTTTAGACTTTTTGATAGGTCTTTATATTCTTTGAGGTATGCTTTTTTATTGTGCTTTTTGTCATATAAAAATGAAATCATTAAAAATATGCAGTCCAAAGAATTTATAGAGTCTTGTTTAATTGTTGTAATTTCAATATCAAAATCATATTTAATTGCCCAATAAATTGCGTATGCGCAGGCTTCATAAATTTTCTTTTTAAGACCGTAGGCATAAATGTCTTGTGCAATTTTCTTAATTATGCTTTTGTCAATTTTGTGAGGTTCAAATACCTTCTGTTCAAGAAGATTTATTAAATATGGATAAAGCAAAACCAAATGGTGTATTTGCTTAATGTAGTAGTCTTTTGCATTTGCGTCTAAATGCTTATTTGAAATAATCTTTATTGCATAATTTAAAATCGAAGCATCAGAATCTTCGTCCAACATTAATTCAATTGCAAAGTCAATGAAACCTTTCAACTCTTTAACTCGAATTGCTTCTTTAAAATTTACAATGTAAGTGTTTGTGAAATTGAAATGGTTTAGTTTAGTTACCCAATTCTTTACACTTGCTAAAGGCAAAGGAATAATTTTTGATTTTTTGCTATTTAGAGCTAATTCATATTTTTTTAATTCTTCGGATAAGCTCAAAAAGAACCTGTCCGCCTCTTCGTATGTGTCAACATAACAAGTATAGTCATCTATATTTCTAATGTATTTAAAATCTTGCTGTGTTAGTTCGTTGTCAACCGCTACAAGTATAATTTCAGAAATTAGATTAGAAGAGTGTGGTCCTATTAAAACTCCATTTGTTTCTCCGTGTTTTAAATTTCGTGTGTTGAAATCTATCTGATTAAACCACTCGTTTCTATCTGCTGGTTTTGATTTTGATTTGGCAAAACTTTTCCCAACTAATGCCCAAGAAATAGAATGACTATACACGCTTGGGAAACAATTTGAAATGTCTGCTAATGCTACATATTTACTTTTGATTACAATGTCTTGCTCAGGGTCTCCGTCTTTAGAAAAGTTTTTGTAGTTCATTTCAAAAAGCTCTGGTCTGTTCTTAAGTTTTCTTAAATGAATTCTGCTAATTTTGAATGAATCATTTATTGTTTTGTTAATAAAATGTTGTTTTAATTTTGCCCAATTCTCTGAAAGGCACTTTGCTTGATTTGAATATGCAAATGGCTCTGGTATTGCCATTGGTCTTGGAATGTTAATATTCCGCATACTCGAATATCTAATAAAGTCCTTGGGTTTGTCATTTACTGGAAAAGTTAGTGTTTTGGTAAATGCTAAAAAGTCAACACTCGTTAAGAAGTTAGGTATTTTTTCGGCAAAAAGTCCGTGACCAACCAAGCCGTCATATAAGTCGGTGTCGGAAATTTCATTTTTATAGTCAATGTATTTTCTCATTCGTTTATTGTCGGTCGGTGTCGTTAGGGTGAGGCATAACGTTTGTGTTTCTGCAGTGGTGCGCTTCCGAAGCAGCGTCCTGTCCCCGAGACCAAACGTTGTACGAAGATAGAAACTTATAGCCTACACGTCACAGCACCATTGCAGAAACATTTTGTTGCACGAAACCTTCGGTAGTTTTCCAAGTCCGATCGTCCTAAATTAGGGGATTTACCCTTTAAATTCCAATGCGATGAACAAAAGAACCTGATTGACCTCACCCATTCATGCGTACTCCCTGCTCCATGATAAGCCTGCCAACAGTGACAAACCCCAGCACACATGCCCTCTATCGGGCCGCCGCCGCCGCCTGAAAGCCACCGCCCTGACACCTCGCCTCTACCCAATCCCCATAGCGCTTTAAACTACCGAAGGTTGCGTGCAACAGCGTTTTCATGCTGGGCGCTCCGCGCCGCACGGAAACTTAGTTGTTGGGCATAGTACTTTATTCATTTGGTATGATTTCATATAACATAGAAACCGAGTCATCAACATCCCCACAACGATGCCATTCTTTGTTTGATTTTACGTGACAATAAATCCCAAAATCTGTCCTAACGTGTTTATTTTCAATATCGATTTCAATTCTGTTTGCAGATTCGATAAATGTAGATTGGTCTTTCTTGTCGAATACCCAGCCAATTTCATATCCTGAGGAGTCGAAACTTGGGTCTATTTCAACCTCAATTATTATTTTATCACCAACAGTTACTTTCAAATCCTTTTTTCTCGTATCACA
>JAWKNL010000019.1:0-122929 GCA_041391725.1 Bacteroidia bacterium | reverse complement strand
ACCTGGTTTCCGTCGCGGCTCTACGGACATGCTACCCGGCTGGAGTCCGTACCCCATGCAACCGATCAGGCCAAATCTGCCGCTGCCATACTTTGCGGGAAGGAAATACCTTACGAAGCGTTGCCCTGGTTTTGGTCTGAACAATACGATGTGCGGTGGCAGATTGCGGGATTGTTTCAGGGATATGATGAAATTGTGGTCAGGGGCGAACCTGAAACCGGGCGAAGTTTTGTGGTGTGGTATCTGAAAGATGGTAAAGTGATTGCCGCAGACTGCATCAATCGTCCGAAAGAATTTATCATTGCCCGGCAGTTGATCCCGCTGCAGCGCGAAGTTTTGCCATCGCTATTGGCCGATGAAAACTATGATTTGCGGGCTGAAATAAAATAAAAAACTTATATTACTGAAACAACTCCTGTCCTCTGGAAATGGTGTCATGCCAGACCACGCCTGCGGTAGAATCCATTAAGGAAGCAGAATTGTTGTCGAATCCGGCAGTGGCAGGAGCCGGAGTCTGAAAAAGCGCGTAGAGCGTCATCCCCAGCAAAAGGATGGAGACAATCAGGGTGATTATGTAGCGCAGCTTTTTCATAGCAGAGACCGACTACGGTGATTACAGCCAAAAGTATTCACCCTTTGCGAGAAAAGACAGACAAATTGAGCGAACGTGTGTTTTTACTGATTAAACGTGTCGTTTGGTTGCGTGAATGATCAATGGGGGGGAGAGGATGCCCAATTTTTCCACGCCAATGAATTCTCCCCCCCCCCAGATATTCACATTACCTGTGGATATCCGATTTGCCGATTCTCCCTTTTCCTTCGTAACTTATCCGGTCTAATTTACAACTATGCCACAGTTTGTTCAGCTCCACAATCACACCGAATTCAGCCTCCTCGATGGCGCAGCCAAAATCTCCGATATGGTCAAAAAGGCCTGCGATTGTGGCATGTCCCACATCGGCATCACCGACCACGGCAATATGTACGGGATTCCCAAATTTGTCCTCGAAGCCCGTAAAAATGGTATAAAACCTATCGTCGGCTGTGAATTTTATATCACTGATGGCAACGCCCGCGAAAAGGATAAAACCGCAGGCAGGTTCCACCAGATTATGTGGGCTAAGGATAAAACCGGCTACCAGAATCTCGTAAAACTCTGCTCCTTTGGTTATACCGACGGTTATTACTACAAACCCCGTATCGATAAAGATGTCCTCCGCCAGCATGCAGAAGGGATTATTGCGTCCACCTGCTGCCTCGCCAGTGAAGTCAATCAGACTTATATCAACAAGGGAGACGAGGCCGCCGAAAAAGTCCTGAAAGAATATATGGACCTCTTCGGCAAAGAAAATTATTATGTCGAAATCCAGCGCCACACCCTCGGGGATATGGATAAATGCAATGAGTGGCTCATCCGAATGGCGAAAAAACACGACCTAAAAGTCATAGCCACCAATGACGTCCACTATGTAAACGAAGAAGACGCCGAGGCCCATGACCTACTCCTCGCCCTCCAGACCCAGTCTGACTACAACGACCCCAACCGATTCCGGTTTACTGATGATAAAGGCCGTCTCAATCCCCGGTTTTATTTTAAGACTCAGGACGAGATGCTCCAACTGTTTCAGGATATACCTGAAGCACTCGACAATACCATTCACCTCGCCGAACGCTGTACCTTTGAAATGAACCTCGCCGGCGATATGGTGCTCCCGCAGTACAAAGTGCCCCCGCAGTACGCCGATATGGACGATTACCTCGCTGCGCTGGTATGGGAAAGAGCCCCCAAACGTTACCCTGACATGACCGCCGATATACGGGAGCGAATCGAGTTTGAACTGAAAGTCATGAAAAAGATGGGGTATGCAGGCTACTTCCTCATCGTACAATCTTTTACCACGGAGGCCCGCCACCGCGGGGTGTATGTGGGCCCGGGCCGGGGATCTGCCGCAGGAAGTGTGGTCGCTTATGTATTGGGGATTATCGATATTGACCCGCTCAAATACGATCTTCTCTTCGAACGGTTTCTCAACCCTGAACGGGTTTCCCCTCCCGATATTGATATCGACTTTGACGATGAGGGCCGCCAGGAAGTAATTGATTATGTGGTAGGAGAATATGGCCGTAAATCGGTAAGCCAGGTCATCACCTACGGAACTATGGGAGCCAAAACCGCACTCCGCGATGTGGGGCGTACCCTTCAGATTCCGCTGAATGAAGTCAACCGTATCGCGAAAATGGTTCCCGACCGCCCGGGCATGACTTTTAAAAAAGCCATGGATCCGGAGGTGAATCCCGATTATGCCGACGAATTATCCCAACTCTTTCAAAGCAAAGATCCACAGATCAACAAACTCATGCGGTTTGCCCGCACGCTGGAGGGTACCGCCCGCCACACCGGTGTGCACGCATGCGCCGTCATCATCGCCCCCGGCGATGTCACCAACTACGCCCCCGTAGCCGTAGCCAAAGACGAATCGCTCGTCACTCAGTACGACGGCCCGATGGCCGAAATGTGCGGCCTCCTCAAAATGGACTTCCTCGGGCTGAGAACCTTATCTATCCTCAAAACCGCTATTAAGCTGGTCAAAGAAAACCACAATGTGGAGATTGATCCCGACAATATTGACCTCGACGACCCCAAAACCTATGAACTCTACCAGCGCGGAGACCCCGTGGCTACCTTCCAGTTTGAGTCCGATGGTCTGCGCAAATACCTCCGCCAGCTTAAACCTACCAATATAGAAGACCTTATAGCCATGAACGCCCTGTACCGCCCGGGGCCCATGGACAATATCCCCTCCTTTATCAACCGAAAACACGGAAGGGAAAAACTCGAATACCCCCATCAAATGCTGGAACCCATCCTGAAAAATACCTACGGAATTATGGTCTATCAGGAACAAATCATGCAGGTAGCCCGAACCATGGGCGGTTATACCATGGGGGGGGCCGACCTCCTGCGCCGGGCCATGGGGAAAAAGAAAATAGAGATCATGGAGAAGGAAAAGGCGCATTTCATCACCGGCGCCGAGCAAAACGGCGTGGACAAAAAAGTTGCCGGTGAAGTATTTGCCCTGATGGAGAAATTCGCTTCTTACGGCTTCAACAAATCTCACGCAGCTGCCTACTCTATTCTTGCCTTTAAAACCGCCTACATGAAAGCCCATTACCCGGCGGAGTATATGGCGGCCGTACTTACACACAATGTCAGCGACATCAAAAAAATCACCTTCTTCATCGAAGAATGCCGTCGCATGGGAATCGAAGTTCTTCCTCCTGATATCAATGAATCGCAGAGTTTGTTTTCCGTAAATAAAAAGGGCCAGATTCGCTTTGGACTTGAAGCGATCAAAGGGGTGGGGCATGCAGTAGTAGGCGAAATCATTGCCCAGCGAAATAAGGAGGGACGTTTTACTTCTATTTTCGACCTTACCACCCGGATGCCGCTGCGCACGCTCAACAAAAAAGTGCTCGAATCGCTGGCCTATGCCGGAGCAATGGATAGTTTTGGGGTGGAAAGGTATCAGTATTTCCTTCCCGCATCTGCCAAAGAAGAAACCAACGTGCTTGAAAAGGCGCTCAGCTATGGAAGTAAGGTGCAACAGGAACGCCTGTCTCCGCAGGTAAGTCTGTTTGGTGATTTTGGTGGAAGTAATTCATCCTCGCAGTCAGAACCACCTATTCCTGTCGGTACTATGCAGGACGGGCGGATCGCCGAAGCATGGAGTGAACTTGAAAAACTCAATTACGAAAAAGATGTGATCGGATTCTTCCTTTCAGGACATCCGCTCGACCGGTATAAATGGCAGATTGAGGCGTTTACTACAGTTACGCTCGCCGAACTGGAAGAGAAAAAACCACGCGATGCGCGTATTGCAGGTATAGTCACAGGCGTGCGGGAGCGGATTTCCAAAAGAGGCAACAAGTTTCTTTCCTTTACCATCGAAGACTTTTCGGACTCGTTTGAGATCGCCCTTTTCAGCGAGCAGTACGAAAAATTCCGCGGACTGATCAGACAAGACGAGATGATTTTCATTTCAGGTACCTATCAGCCCCGGAAGTACGACCCTACAGACTACGAACTGCGCATTCTGGATATCCGGCTGATGACCGACGAATTGTTTGACAAAATGGTTCGCCACCTGTGTATCGAAATCAGCAATGAAGACCTCGATGACGAACTGCTAAAACAACTCGAAAGCCTGTTCAGCCTTCACAGGGGAAGAAAAGATCTCAAATTCCGCATCCTGGATCACAGGCTGCCGGCAGATATTTCGATGGTATGCTCCGACTGGCAGGTTGATCCCAACAACAAACTGGTACGGGAATTGCGTGAAATGGGCCTCAAATATACCCTGATCTGATGTTGGGGTTTGATACCGGTCATGCAGCAATATTTCCATTTAGGTAGTATTCCTGACCGGTCAAAGCAAAGGGTATATCCAGGTCAGTGTTATTGCGTTTCTTTGAATATCAGATTTAATCAACACCCACGAAGAAACCAATAACACATCAGACAATGAAAAACTTTTCGATCATCCTTCTCCTTGCTTTGTCAGTATCTTCCTTCCGCGCAAATGCTGGCGGGGTAAACGGAAACGAGACGGCAGCCCGCACGGAGACAGTGGTTTATGAAAATGTATATTTCAATATTGATCTGGTAGTTTCCGCAGTGGTTGAAGGCGGCCAGAAAAACACAAAATATGAGTTTGTGGTTTACCCCGGAGGTGACCCCCGCGAAATTTCCATGTCATTCAGCAACGAAGGTCAGGAAATCATGGAAGACGGAAAAGTAATCGTCAGCGGCAATGTAGCTGATCTTATGCTCAACACACCCCAGGCGTTTCAGGAAAACGGAATGGGCGAAGTTGAAGCAGTTGAAGCCGGATTTGAGTTTAAAGGAAAAGAATGTTATCTGACTACCGGCGAATACGAGCAGGCACAGATTCTGACCATTACCTACCAGCAAAAATCCATTCTCCCCTAAGCCATTAAGAGAAGAATACGATAACAGGAACAGTATTTTTATATTTGCGAAGAACCCCCGACTACAAAGTCAGGGGTTTTTTTATAAATTGGATATAATCTTCATGTGATAATCAACGATTTGTGCAAAAATGAAAAATACTACCCTTTATCCACTCCTGTTTATTGGATTCGCACTTTGTATCCATTCCGGCTATGCGCAGCTTCCGGCTGCAGATATAATCCCGACTTCTAAAGGCGACATAACCATTCAACCGGTATTTCACGGAGCTTTGGTATTAACGCTGGGGCAAAAAACCATTTACGTAGATCCTTATAATGGCGGTAATGCTTACAAAAGTATGAAAACGCCGGACCTGATTCTGATTACAGACATACATCAGGATCATATGGACACCACTACACTAAATGCCTTAAACACCTCCAATACAACACTCATCGTTCCTCAGGCAGTAGCAGATTTGTTGCCCCCAAAGTACCGGGATAAGGCTACTGTGCTGAGTAATGGGAAGTTGATCAAAATGGGAGGAATTTCCATTAAAGCTATTCCGATGTATAACCTTCCGGAGGATGAAACTTCACGACATACAAAGGGCAGAGGCAACGGGTATATTTTAACCTTTGGCGGAAAACGTGTTTATATCTCCGGCGATACCGAAGACATCCCTGAAATGCGTAGCCTGAAAAAGATAAGTGTAGCATTTGTCTGCATGAATCAGCCTTTTACCATGACAATCGAACAGGCAGCTAGCGCCGTCCTCGACTTTAAACCTAAAATTGTTTACCCCTATCACTTCCGGGGCAGAGAAGGTTTGAGCGATGTAGAAGCGTTTAAGGCTATGGTAACAAAAGATAACCCAAAGATTGAAGTCAGGCTTCGGGACTGGTATGTGAAATAATAAACTTAAGCGGGTATAGCCATTACGATTGAAATCAGCCGGTCTATACCATAAATAGTGAGAAATATGAAAAATATTCACTTCATCGGTCTTATCTTGATGGTCTTATTAGCAGCTAATAAACCTATGGATCAGTTTCCCGAATCTGAAATTTCAAATGGAATCATTCACGCCCGCCTGTACCTGCCCGATGCCCAGACGGGTTATTATCGCGGTTCCCGCTTTGACTGGGCTGGCGTAATTCCCGAACTTACCTGCAATGGGCATTCCTACTTTGGCCAGTGGTTTGAAAAATACAGCCCCACCCTTCATGACGCGATTTTAGGTCCGGTGGAGGCTTTTTCTCCGGTAGGTTATGAGGAAATCAAACCCGGAGAAAACTTTCTGCTTGTAGGTATCGGCATGGCTGAAAAACCGGTGTAACCCAAATATTTTTTTACCACCCCTTATAAGATCACCAATCCCGGTAAGTGGAAAGTAAAAACGAAACCTACTCAGGTAATCTTTTCCCAAACCCTGAACGATAGTAAGTATTCGTATCAATACACCAAAACTGTTAAGCTGACAAAGGGACGGCCGGAAATGGTGTTGGACCATAGCCTCAAAAATACGGGTAAACAAACCATCGAAACGGATGTGTACAACCACAATTTTTTTCTTATGGATAATCAGCCCATCGGGCCTGATTATCGGGTTTCATTCCGTTTTAAGCCTACCGGTGATCCCGGAGAAACAGGTAATTGGGGGAAAATAGAAGGGAATCAAATCGTATATACCAAAGCGTTGGTTGGTAACGAACATTTGTTTTTCCGAACGATTCAGGGTTTTAGCAATCGCGCAGAGGACTACGACGTAATCATCGAAAATCAAAAAACCGGCGCCGGTGTCAGAATTACCAGTGACCATCCGATATCGAAATTTGTTTTCTGGTCTGCACCAAAAACGATTTGTCCCGAGCCTTATATTCATCTGAAAATCGAGCCGGGACAAACCATTACGTGGAAAATCATGTACGAATTCTACGCTCTGGATGCGATTTTAAAGTAATAGCATCAGGCCTGGTTATAATCTGTCAATTGACGACCAACGACTTGTAACTGCTGTAATATCTCCCCTGAACTTTGAGAAAATAGATTCCCGAAGCCAGATGGGGAATAGAAACAGAAATCGTATTTAATCCGCTACGAAGGACCGCGGGTTGTTCATGAACCAGTCTTCCGTCATTGGCAAACAATCGTAGCTGAATATTTTCAGCTTCGACGGATTGAACTTCAATTGTAAACGCTTTTTCGGTGACAGGATTGGGATAAGGATCTTTTACGGTGAATCCCAGGTTGTTAAATACGATCTCCACAACAGAAGAGTATTCATAACTTCCATCCAGATCGACTGACCTCAGGCGGTAGTAATAACTTTTGTTTTCAACAATGGCTTCATCCCTGAAATGATAGGTTCTGGGAGTAGTTGAATTTCCGGAACCGGGTATCCAGGCAATTTCTGTAAAAACACCCCCGCCTTCTGCGCGTTCCAGAGAAAAACCGTCAAAGTTTTCCTCCCGGGCAGTTTCCCATTGAAGGGCAATGGCATTTTGCAGCGACCGTACCTCAAAGGAAAGCAATTTAATAGGCGTAGGTGTGCCAGTGTCGCCGGTAAGGATCGTGCCTCCATTGTCCTGGTACGCCCAATCGACAAGGGTAATTGACGATGCGTCGGAGGAAGCTGAAAGCCTGAGCCAGCCGTATTTAACGCCCCCACTATTGAACCTGAATGCCAGGAATTTGCCTGTCACACCGAGAAAATTCCCTCCGTCGGGGCCGGGGCTGTTGGTATAGGCAATAAATTGTGTGGCTTCCACATGCCATCCGGCGCCGGGACCTACCGTAACTCCGGCGTTCAGTGCATTGGGGAAATAAGAAGACGTAGAGCCAAAAACAGACAGCCCACCTCCAATCGACAACCAGATAGAGTGTTTTCCCGGTTCATCCCTGAACAACATCATTCCTGCCGGCAATCCGCCCACAGAAGCAGATGCATCAGAAAAGGGAATCCCACTCAGGGTGTTATAATGAATGGTAGCCTGCGCCTGATTCACACTGCCAATCAATGCGCCACCTAAAGCCGAATACTGTGCCAGGGATCGGAGAAATAAATCGCGTGACTTATTTTGTTTTTTGTTCATCGCAATGGGTTTGTTAACTGATAATTCTCTCTGTATAATTCGGGTTTGACAACCAGCGCCATGTTTTCCACAGCCAGTTGTTCTTTTAAAAATTCATTTACCTGTAGGGCCACAGCAAAAGGATTTGTGACCAGATCCCTGTGGCTGACTATGCATATTTCCATGTTCAACTGCTCTGCCTGCCATTGTTTTACCTCTCTGAGCGTTTTCTCCAGATTTTCCTGGAGGTGATAGGGGTACACACCTTTCTGCAATTTTCCCTGTCTTTCAAGCATTTTTTGCTGGGAATCGCTTACCTCCCGTATATCTCTTTCCATAAAAATCACCTTATAGTGATAGGAAGCGGGAAGGTGCTGCAGAAGTTGTGCAATGACTTTTACTGCTTTTCCGGAGGCAAGCGGAAGCCATTTTTTATCCCGCGCCAGGCGTTTGACTGCTTCGTGTTCATAATATCCCTGCGGGTTATTTTCGTCAGCCTCCCTCCGGTCGTCAGTAAATATTTCCATACCGCCCGCTTTCAGCATCTGCATCATCAGCGAAGTACCTGACCTGGGAAGGCCGGAGACAATGGTAATGGTACCCTTTACCGAGTTTTCCAATTGACTGAGTATTTCCCTGGCTTTTTCGGGTTGATTGAGATTCTTTTCATACAGATTGGCGAGCCACCACCGGGCATGATTCATTTGTGGGTCAAACCTCAGGGCTGTCGAAAATGCTTCGGCTGCTACTTCATACTGCTCCAGCCTGAAAAGAGCTTCACCCAGGTGCAGGTGATAAACCGGAGTATGATACATGAGTTCAATAGCCTTGAGAATATTTTCTGCCGCTTCCTGCGGTTTTCCCAACCTGAGTAGCGATACTCCAAGCCCGTGCCAGGCTCCGGCATTCTCTGGATCAGTTTCAATTTCGCGTTTGTAGGCAGTTTTCGCCTCTTCCCATTTGTTGAGCTGGAGGAATGCCCATCCCAACTGCTGGTTTACGTCTGCGCGTTTGGGTGCTTCCCTGTTTGCTTCGCGGAAACATTTGAGTGCCCTATGTACTTTATTTTCTGAAAGCAGGATTCTCCCTTCGGTCAAAAGGACGGAAATTTTGTCAACGGATTCTTCCAGAATTTCCCTGATTTCTTCAAATACTGCCCTGGCTTCTTTTGGTCGGGCCAGTTGGATATAGGCCTGGATCAGGTAAAGCCCATACCGAAATTGCTCCGGTGAGGATTCGTGAAGTTTTTCCAATAGCTGTACTGCCTCGTCAGGTTGGCCTGTATGCAAAAAAGATCGCGCAAGGTAAAACGAGTTTTCATTTACCGTTTTCTGAATATTGGTTTCTGCATTTTCTCCCGGAGCTTCCACATAACCCAGTTGGATCAGTTGCTCCAGGGCCTGTGCTTCAATATCTGCTTCGGGTTCAGTACCGGGTGGGTGCATTCCGCTATTTCCTTCTATCGTGTCCCAGCTCAGTACCGGTGTGGGAAGAACCGGGTTTTCCATCACATTGACCAGCACTTTTCCGTCCATATCCCTGCCTGTGGGCAATCCCAGAAGGGAAAGCAGGGTAGGGGTGATGTCAAGTAATCCTGCTCCGATTACAGGCACTCCTTTTTTGATTCCGGGCCCCTGCATACAGATAATTCCATAAGGACTGTGTTCCGCAGCTGGTCCTGAGGGTTCACGGGGAACGACTTCCGGGCGAAGGTGATTGGCATGAAAGCCATGATCTGATATCAGGATCACGGTAGTCTCAGGCCCTGCCAGTTGTAGCAGCCTTTCCAGCATCATGTCGTGATACCGATAGGCGCCCGCCACAACATCCTTGTACAATTCGTAATCCTGAGCTGATATATGTGGTCTTCTCGGAGGGTGATACCGCATAAACCCATGACAAAAATGATCAATGGCATCAAAATAAACAGCAGTTACATCCCATTCTTCGCGTTCGAGAATATAGGTCGCAGCTGCCTGAATGGTAGAACACTCGGTGATAATGCCTGCCAGATTCTCCAGCTTCCGGTCTTTGTTCTGATTGACGCCCGCTGCTCCTGGTACAAATGGCAGGATATGCTGCTCTGTCAGTTCTCCGGGGTGAATGCGAAGTCTGGCAAAAAAATCAGCTTTCTCTTCCGGGTGAACCGTTCCCCGCATCATGGACCAGGGACTACTGATATTTTTGTCGGGAGCCTTTTGGTAAAAATTGGAAATCATGGTTCCATTGATCTTTTCAGCCGGATGACTGGGCCACCATCCGATTACGTTCACTTTATATCCTTCCTGAGAAAGGATATTCCAGAAGGCTTTGGTCTTACGGTTGAGGCTGGTAATGGGGCGAATTCCGGTTCCGTCGGGTTTGGGTTCTGTAAAACCGTGAATTCCGTGTTTGTAAGGAAGTTTGCCTGTAGCTATGGACGTCCACAGAATAGGTGAAAGCGGGGGATCAAGTGTGGCAAGCCGCCCGGAAGCTCCGTTGTTCATCATATTGCGGAGGGTGGGCATGTATCCTGCATCCATCAGGGGGCGAATGGTTTTCCAGTCGGCAGCATCCCAGCCGATAAGGAGAATTCGGGAAGATATGGGTTTACCCTTCATTTCTGGTTTGTGTTATAGTAGTGGAATAGGTGCCAATAACTTTTTTGGAGTATTGTTGTCTCACTTCCCGCCATGCCATTAGTCCGATGTATCCCATCGCCAGTAATCCAAGCGAGCCTTCCACAGGAACCGGAAAATGCTGGCCGCTCTCTGCATTCAGGAAAAGTTGTAAATCATCGGCAGGCTGGGTTATCGTCGGGATGTGAGGTTTTTCGTTTTTCATGAAATGGATTTTTTTCCCACGGTTCAGGTATAGCAAAACTCCTCTGTATGCCATGGAATTAAAAATCTAACTTTCCATAAAAATCACAATTCACATATTCTGATTACGTAAACTATTGTTATGTAAAAAAAGACGGGTTTTGGAGCTTTTTGTGCGGATACAAACTTATATTTCCTGATAAAAGATGGAAATACAAGCGGGGTTTTCCTGTAAATCTGACTTCAGAATGTATAAAAGCAAAGCCGGAAGGATTATTATTACCCTTCCGGCTTTGGCGTCTTGTCTGAAATGCAATTGTTAGAATGAATCGTAAACCAGACGAAGATGATATTTTATGCGTAGAAAAACGTTTTTAGTTTACATTTTGCGGCTGCGCTGCTTTGCTTTCCAACTCACCCACAGGTCTTCCTCTCCACCATGTCGCCAGAATTGACCCCGAAATATTCATAAAAGGCCCAAACACGGCGGGTGCCAGTCCCATGGTTGCTACTTTTCCCATAGTTACAGCTATCCCAGAGGCGAGCCCTCCGTTTTGCATACCTACTTCAATGGCAATGGTGCGGCAGGACTGTTCATCCATGCCGAGAAAGCGACTTACCCAATAGCCGAGCAGGTAACCAAATGTATTGTGAACAATGACCAGCAGGATCAGGGTAAGCCCGATGCTCAGCAGCGAATCTCTGCCCAAAGCGGTGATAATGGTAATAACCGCGCCGATACCCGCCATGGAAGCAACCGGAAGGCTTTTGTCGAGCCACTTAAATTTGCCGTGGAAAAAGTGATTAAATACCAGCCCGGCAATTGTGGGGATAAATACAATTTTCATAATGTCCCACAGCATAGCCCAGAAGCTGACTGCTACCATTTGGTCTGCCAGTATTTTCATCAGAAACGGTGTCATCACCGGTGCCACCAGCGTAGCAACCATCGTGATGGTAACCGAAAGCGGCAGGTTTGCGCCTGCAATGTAGTTCATCACGTTGGAGGCCAGGCCACTTGGCGCACAACCGATCAGGATGATACCCGCAGCAATTTCCGGCGGAAAACCCGACAGTTTTGCCAGTCCGTATCCCAGAAAAGGCATGATGGTAAACTGGCACATCAATCCGATCAGTACGCCTTTGGGCATTTGAATGACGCCCATAAAATCGTTAAAACTCATACTTGTTCCCATTCCAAACATAATGACCATCAGAATAGGTACAATCAGCGTCTTAAACTGAAATTCTCCTGCACTGATAAAAGGTGTCGGGTAAAACATGGCCGCTGACACTGCCATAAATATCACCATGGTAAACGAATACCCTTTCAGTTTTTCTTCCTGATTCATGGCGACAGAAAGGCAAAGAAACATCAGTACCACAAATGGCCCGGACGCGGGAAGCCCGGCAACAAACCCCGTAACGACGGCTACCAGAAGTAAAACGGCCGCCGCGAGGAAAAGAGTAGTAGATAGCTTTTTCATTAAGGAAAAGGGTTAACCTGTGAAACAATCAATTCTACGTGGAATATAGAGAAGAATTTGACAAAGGCCAACCTGCTCCGTGGTCATTTTTGAGTGGCAATCGTTATCCAGCGGTTTCCGGTGTTCAGTGGTGCTTGTAAAACTACTTTAAGTATTCCCGAATGCTCAAAGTTTTTGATCTGTGCTTCGGTAAGGGGAATGGATGCAGTTCCTGCTTTTACCGGGACGGTAGCGGCCGTTATATATTCATCTTTTTCGCCTTTGGCAAAATAGTTGGTGAAGGCCAGTAAAATCGTGGCATCGCCTTCTTTCGTCACGACTTCCCAGTTAATCTTCAAAATATTTCCCTCCAGTTTCACCCGAAGATCATAAAAGGAAATATCTCCTACAAAAGACACCCCATCCATTTCTTGTAATACCGTCTGCGGTGGCCTGATCTCCAGATGTTGTAGTATCGAAGCACCTATATCAATGATTCCCGGTTCGGAGCCAGAAAATCGGTTGTTAAGGTTTGTAGCATTGGTGGCGATCCAGGTTGTTCGTTCTCGTTCACTTTGTCCTCCGTGATTTTTGCCCGTCTCCGCATTTCGCCCGTGGTCGGTGGTAATAACAATGAGCCAGTCTTCGCCCATTGCCTGCCGCTTTTTGACGGCATCCCATATTTTTTTTACTTGTGCGTCGGCGGTTTGGACGGAGTTGTGAAATTTTTCGCTATCACCAAAACGGTGCCCCATGTCGTCGGTATATTCAAGGTAAACCCAGGAAAGGTCAGGGCCGTGGGTTTCAAGATATTTTCCAGCTTCGTCTGATATGTGTTCGTCTATTTCGAGAATGTACAGGGCCAAACTGTCATGGGGAAAACGCACAGTGTCTTTTTCAAAACCATCGTAAGCATAATCGGCTTTAGCTAATCCCGCCTCGGGTTTCCCTTCCCCGACAAGGATGGTGCGATTATCGAGCCAGGTGGAAAAAATGGCGGTTTGAAGTTCTGGCCTTAGGGTCTTCGCTGCACGAAATACATTCCAATAGTTGTAATTGGGCGATTGATTGTTGTTGTCCCAGACATTGTGTTTGTTGGCCCAGGTGGCGGTGATGAGACTCATATAACCCGGAGCGGATATTGTGGGGGTTTCGTTGTATTGACCTGTTTCCCCTCCCACATAAGCATGGGTATATCCTCCCACTTGGGAAATAGCATCCAATGTAGGTGTATTTACCTTTTCCAGCACATCGGCAGGGATTCCGTCGAGGATGATAAATACGGCTTTTGGAGAAGATGGATTTTTGCAACTTGTCCCCAAAACCAGGAAGGGGATGATGATAACGTAGTTTTTCATGTAACAAATGAGGAATAAATTCAGCCGAAAGTAAAGGATTTCTGAAATTTTCCTCAATTGAGTTGTGCGTGGCTATGCTGATCCACTTTATTTACTTCTACCACGATCATCCCGCTGTCTTCATCTGTGTGGTAAATCATATCAAATTTGCGACCCCAGGCGAGGTCAAAGTATTTGTAGGAGGTACGGGTATGTACGATCTGTGCAAAAGTGTCGTCGTATCCCTGAATCATAATCATAAACTCGGCGTTCATTTTTTCCAGATCTTCCGGTGTTTTTCGATAAAGCGGGCTGTCGGGAGTAATCGGATGAACGATAGTCCAGGAAAGGGGAAACAAAGCTACCTTTTCACGTTCGAGCGGCAGCGGGGCAAATTTCTGCCTGAAACCGCTTTCGGTTTCTTCATACCAGGCCATCGTAACGACTGCCGATAGCTCGATGAGCTGGTTTTGCCTCCGGTTGATGGTGCGAAACATAAATGCATTGATGTTCTGGTATGGGGCAATCAGCGCTTCTTTGCTGTATCTGATTTTGGCCGTCGCCCGTGAAAACCGGCCATACAACACACCTGTAATCAGCGCAAAGGCCATCAGTCCGCACAGTGCCTCGACTCCGGCAATCATATTGGTTACAAATCCCATTGGACTGATAGAGCCATAGCCCACCGTGGTAAAGGTCTGCATACTGAAAAAAAAGGCATGAAGAAAATCTTCCAGCCAGTGAGGCATATCCATACCCATGGATGGTGTTCCGGTCAGGTTATGAACGCCTGCCAGAATATAAAGCCCCGAAAAAAGACCATTCACGGTCAGGTAAAACAACACTACTGCCAGGTGAAACTTTGACCAGGGAATGGTGATCAGATACTGATAGGGGTGAAAAGCGCCAATTCCTCCCCCAATCCTGCGCACGTTAAAACTGCCGTCCTGATTGATCATCCGCTTACTGGATCGTTCGATTCTGGAGCCAAAACCCAGATCCTGATAAGCAGCCTGTGCCGGTTGCGGCGAGGCGTTGGTTTCCATCTGTGAATTTTTTTTTCGTTCCGACATTTTTTTCTAAACCTTTTACAGCATTTGAAGTCCTAAAATCGTCCTAAAATAAAAACTTATGAAGCACCCGTTATTATTTGTGATTCCGGTATTTGCGCTGGTGCTTTCGGGCTGCCAGCCGGAACAGAAAGTAATCATTGTTCCTGACAATACCGCTCCTCCGGATTTTAGTGTGCCTCAGGTTGTAAAGGAAAATTATATCAATAAACTCTATATTACCCTTCTCGGAAGAAAACCCACCACCGGCGAGTTTCAAGCCGGGATGGATTTGCTAGAAGCCGATAACGCTTCAGTTGAAAACCGCGAAGCCGTAATGAATGTTATCCTAAGCAGCCCCGATTTTTACCGGAGAATGTACGACATCGCCAGAGTGGAAATCCTGAATAATCTCGATACCGCCGACATTACCTTTCAAATCGCTGTGCTGACAAACCTGTTGAATGAGCCGGTGTACGAACCTTTTTACGATTTTATTCTGTTTGAGATTGATCGCCTGCAAAAACTAAAAGGCGTGCCGGCATTACTGCTCAGCGGCCAGGTCACCAGAGTCGAAATGCACAGGCGGATTGTCAACAATGGTTTTTACGATGAAATCAACATGGGAACCCAGAATTTTGTTCTGTCCATGTTTGAATATTTTCTCGGGCGTTATCCCACCGACGCCGAAGAATCTGCCTGTATCAGTATGGTTGACGGTCTGGATGTGGTTGTATTTGGAAGGGAAGGGCATGACAAACAGGACTTTATCGATATATTTTTTGAGTCAGACAATTATTTTGAGGGTCAGGTAATTGACATTTACCGGGATTTCCTTTTCCGCCTTCCCAATTCGGTTGAAATGAGCACGGCGACTATCGCCTATAAAACAGACAGAGACTATAAAAAACTGCTGAAGAGCATTCTTACTACCGACGAATTTCTGGGCATTTGAACATAAGTATCCATGAGAAATCTGCGCTATTTATTCCTGATTATTTTCCTGGGCGCCTGCAAACCCACGGAAAATATTTATATGTATGAGGTCAATGAGGTGGAAGTCACCCAGGCGGGTATCGACAAAAGTAACCCCAAAAGCGACCTGGAGTTTATTTCCCTTGCTTATTCCGATTTATTTGGAAAAACCATTCCCGACAATACCCTCCAAAGTATGGCACTCGCCTACAACGCGCTGGGCGACAAGGCGCTGATTGCTGACCTGATTATCCGAAACATGCTCAACAGCCCCGACGCCGACGTGCCTACCGCTCAGGAAATGAGAGCAGATGTGGACGGGTTTATCACCGCAGCTTTTAAGAAGTTGTACGTCCGCGAACCCGGAGAATACGAGTTGTGGTATTTCCGCAGCCTGATTGAAAGCGACAGTGAAATTACTCCCGAAATCATCTATTACGCCCTTCTGACCTCTGATGAATACAGATTTTACTAACAGGCCGAAAGGAACCCGCTTATGAAAAGAAGAAACTTTATCAAAAAAACTGGTGTAGCAACCGCGGCCGCATTCGCAGCGCCCTATATTCTGCCATCCGGGCGGCTGTTTGCCCGCACCCTCAGCCGCAAAGCCAACCACGTGGTTTTCTGCCTTTTTGCCGGGGGGGTGAGAAATATGGAATCCGTCCACCAAAATGAAGGAAACCTTATGCCTTCTTTTTTTGCCGGAGCTAATTCTACCAATCCAGGACTGGATCCCCTTCCTGCGTCTCCCTGGCCGGTAAAACTTCGCACCGAAGGAACTCTTTTCCCGGAGATGCGCTACAAGGAAGGACCGACCGGCCACTTCAATGGCCATACCGTGGCCATAACCGGCGTTTATACCAACACCGGGCTGAATCTCCGCGCCAACCCCGAATACCCCACTGTATTCGAATATTACCTCAAACACAATTCCCCGGCAGTGACAGCCAAAAATGCCTGGTGGGTTTCCAATGCCCTCGGGCCCTACCCGGCACTGAATTACAGCAATTTTCCCGGCTATGGGCCAATGTACGGAGCCAATCATATTGCGCCAACTTCCCTTGTCAGTCTGGCAACTTACCCGACGATCGGCCAGCCCAAACAGTTTCAGTTCCATGAAGAAGAAAAAGTCATGGAAATCAGAGAATTTCTCAATAAGAATTTTAACCAGAAGCTGGATAATGCTTCGGCAGGAAACTACAATACCCCCGATGATGCCGCCGAAATCAGAGCCTTTATCAAAACCATGTTCGATAAAGGCGTTTCCGGCCAGTTTCTCAACCCGCTGGGCGTTCCTACAGCCACTGCCAACAACGACATTTTTACCATCCTGTTTGCCGAAGAAGTCATCAAAAACTTTCAGCCCGAACTCCTTGTGGTGAATATGACCGATGTCGATGCCTGCCATCAGAATTATACCCAATACTGCAACAACCTTCGAAAGGCCGATTATGCGGTGGCACATCTCTGGAAAACCATTCAGGAAACGCCGGGTATGGCCGACGATACGGTACTGATTATTGTACCCGAACATGGGCGCAACCTCGAAGGCAATACTGTAACGGATATTTACGGGCGGTTTGGCATCGATCATACGGGAGATAATACCTCCAGAGAAATATTTTCACTTATCCTCGGCCCGACAGGCGTCATCAACAAAAACCAGACGGTGGGAACTGCTGCCAACCCGGTAGGGGAGAGCATCGACATTGTGCCTACGATTGCGCATATTCTTGGATTTGATGCGCATATGCCTGCCGGAATGCTGCCCGGAAGAGTATTAACAGAGATATTTTAACCTGCTGTTGTATGAAGCGTTATCATGAGCATATAGTGATTCTCGAAGATAAGCTCTCTCGCAAGGGCGCAGAGACGCAAAGAAAATCGTGGAGAAATATAACCTTAGCGACTTGGCGACTTTTGGCGTGTATCGGTGCGTTTGGATTAACTTCCTGCCAGCCTGATGAAACGCTGCCCCCTCCCAATCCCTACGATCTGGTAAACTACGGCGAGCCGCCGGTACCACTTCCGCAGCCCGATTCGGGCTCGCTGGTAGGATTGCATACCTATATTTTTTCGAAGAGTTGCGCCGTTCCCGGTTGCCATGACGGCAATTTTGAGCCCGACTTCCGCACGGTACAGTCCACGTATGCGACGATGGTATATCAGCCGGTGGTAAAAAACAACACAGCGCAGAGTTATGTTTATCGCGTAGTGCCTTTCAATACAGAGGAATCGTGGCTTTACAATCGAATCACAACTGATGACCAGACGCTGGGACGGATGCCGCTTTACGACAATCCTCTTACACCGGGGCAACTGAAGGCAGTCAGGGACTGGATTAATGCGGGCGCGCCCGATATGTTTGGCAATGTATCGGCTTTTCCCAATACCCAGCCTCAGTTTACGGGCATGGCCGCGTTTGCCAGCATCGGTGGCATTGAATATAGGATTGATACCATCAGGGGTGGAAACACGTTTAATCCCTTTGCTTCGCTCAAAAATCTGGATGTGACCATCTGGATGGGCGTTCAGGACGACAGCACGGCCATAAATGCACTTCAAAACAGCAGGGTGCGATTCTCCGAAATGTATGATGATTTTGCCAATGCCACGCAGGTTGCTGCCACCTACAGCGCAACACCCAAGACCATTCCCAACTGGTATGGAACGGGAAATACTGTACAACTCCACTGGAAAGTCACCTTCAACACCAATATGTTTGCGCCGGGAGCAGTTACATTTTTCCGGTTTTACACCAATGACGGAACACATGGGGAGGACTTCGAGTTTCCCCGAAGCAATCACCCCAACGAATTCAAAACCTTCATGTCATTCTATATCGTACCATGATGAAATCGTATTTTTCTATACTGGTTGTGCTGGCAATGGTGGGGGTTACCGCCTGCTCACACGTGGATGAAATCACACCGCCTTCAGAGGTACCTGAAATCTCGCTGATCAGCGTTTCTCCTTCTACAGTGAAGGCTTATGAAGATGAGATTGTGTTTATGATTGAATATACCGACGGAGACGGAGATCTGGGGTCCAATGACGATACTGACAGGAATGTATTTGTGGAAGACAACCGGATCGGCGTTGTGCATTCCTTCCGGCTCCAACAACTTGCCCCCGATGGCGCGGTGATTCCGATAACGGGGGTATTCGATATTATTTTGCCCAATACCATTCTGACTGGCGGATCGGGGGATGAAAAAGTCGTATTTACTATCCATGTGGTGGACAGGGCTGGTCACGAAAGCAATGTGATCGAAACCCCTGAAATCACGGTGAAGCAGAATTAGCTGTATCTGGCCTTTTGGGAATAGTGAAGAAGAAGGTGGTTCCTTTTCCCGGCGCGGAGGATGCCCATATCATGCCGCCATTTACTTCGGCAATACGCTTACAAATAGCAAGTCCTATACCTGTACCGGGAAAAGCTGAAGCGTTGAGCCGCTGAAATGGTTCAAAGATTTTTCCCAGGTATTCCTCCGAAATACCAATGCCGTTATCGGTAACAGAAATGATATGGTAATCGGGATTTTCCTCTGCCGAAATTTTGATATAGGGTTGTTCCGACTCATTAAATTTGAGTGCGTTTCCTATAAGATTCTGAAGCAATAACTCATACTGATAAGCGGATCCGGTGATACGGGGCAGCGGTTGTATATCCAGAATAGTATTTTTTTCGTCGAGGTTCTTTTGGAGATTTATGCATACCTCTCTGACAATATCTGTAAGTTCGATTTCTGTTTGATCTGTTTCTTCAGGCCCCAGCTTGGTGTATTCCAGCAGATCATTGATGATATTAAACATATGCTTCGCGCCTTGAACAGCATATCCTACAAAAGATTTTCCTTCTTCATCCAGTTTGTCAAGATATTTGAGTTCCAGCAACTGAAGATGGCCGATTACTGTCCTGAGAGGGGTCTTTAAATCATGGGAAGCAACATAAGTAAATTGTTCAAGATCCTGATTGGTGCGGGCTAGTTCCTCTATTTTTCGGGTGAGCGCCTGTGTTTTTTCTTTTACAGTCATTTCCAGTTGAATCCGTTGCCTTTCTGCTGATAAATACCCGAAAAGAAATAACAGCATTAAAATAAATACGGTGAGAATAAGCGCATTAAACCACCAGGTGCGGTAGAAGGCTGGTTTAATATTAAGCGATAAAACAATTGGGTGAGGGCTGTAATTTTCGTTGTTGCTGAATGCCTCGATGGTAACTGTATATTTTCCGGGAGAGAGTGCCTGATAACTGATATAGGGCTGATCAGTGATTTTCCATCCTTCTGAATTACCCATGCCTTCAAGTTTATGTCTATAGTTTAGTTTTCTGAAATTCCGGAAGGAAATGCCTGCATAGTGAATGGAAATCTGGTTTCCCTCTGCCTGATAGGAGTAGGAATTTACCAGTTCCTGTTTTACTTCATTGATCGTGATTCTTGTAAGAAAAATAGGCGGGCGAAATTCATCTTTCTGAATTCTGGCTTCATCAAACACCGTCAGACCTGCGCTGGTAAGTACAAATATATCGTTGTGGTATTTGATTATTTTCCTGGCGTCGTTTGATACCAGTCCGTCTTTCTGATCAAACCACTGGACTTCGGGTTTTTGCCCAAACTGATAATTGCTGATTTTCCCAATGCCAACGTTGGTGGCTACCCATACAGTTTTTGAGGGTTTATCGATAAAGAGGCTGTTACAGACATTTCCTTCCAGTTTCAGCGGTTGAAACTGGACCTGATCTGTTTTGTTTCGGAGAACGATGACGCCGTTACCCCGGGTTGCAATCCAGACGAGACTATCTCCGTCGGGTTGTATATCGGAGACAGTCGTTCGGAAAATATCTTCCTTTTCTGAATAATTTTGCGCCTTGTTTTCATCACCGCTTGATAATCCCCCTGACCAGGCAAACCATAAACTGTCGTTTACATCAAGGGCTGCCACGCTGGTCTGTGCATGATGAAAAATACGACAAAGGGTATCGAGGGAAACGATATCACTGGTACTGTTGTCAAACGCCGCCTGAAGTTTTGCTTGTGGGCAAACCTGCACGAGTATATCCGTAATAATCAGTATATCACCCTTTGAAGTGTATGAAAGAAAATGAGTGGAGATATTGCTTTTCAGACCTTCCAGTGTTTTTAATCTACCGTCTGACCAAATACAGATTCGCTGACTGGTGGAAATCAGGATTGCCCCACTGTTGAGAAAGAGAAATGAGGCAATGGTTTCATCCGGATTCAAATAGGCCCGCAGATCAATTGTGACGGGAGCGTTGCTTTCAATGGAATCGGATAGGGAAATAATCTGCCCGTCTGATAAAGCCAGCGCGGGATACCCCGCTGCATTTTTCCGTATGTCAGAAATCTGCATTGGCGTATTCTCCATCCCGAGATTTTGCAGAACCCGGTGGTTTCTATTCAGAATTTCATTGGCATTGGCTGTCAGCAGAAAGGCTCCTTTTCCTTCGGTAGCAAACCAGAAATTGCCCTCCATATCCTGGAAAATCTTATTGACCCTGAGGTTATTCAAAAACGTGTTTTCGATTTTCCATGTCCCTTCTGTATTTTTTTTCATCAGGAAAGCACCCCGGCTGGTACTGATCCAGATATTGCCTTCCCGGTCTTCCATCACCGATGTGACAGGGCCTCCGGGAATGGGATCTGAGACTTTGATCTGCTCTCCATCCGGTCGAATGTGAATCAATCCCTGCCCCGATACATACAGTACCATTCCATTTCGAAGGAGGCAGGTCGCGGGTGTGAGATCGTTTTTGCCCGGTGCATATTTCAGCGGAATCTCCTTCAACAGGCTGTTGCCTTCCAGTATAGAAAATTTTTTCTCAGAGCTATAAATCCATACCCTACCTTCTGCATCGACGACTTTCAGTTGCGGTGAACCCTTGATATTCAGACTATTTATTTCAACATGATGCACGCTGTCTGTAGGGGTAGAAGTCCCTTTTTTATACAAGTCCCTGAAAGTCGAAAACCACAAATTTCCGGAAGTATCTTCCAGAAAACTGATTATCCGGATTCCTTCCTGCCCTACTTTATGGAAGTTTTTTCCATCATAACACGTCATTTCAGTCTGTGTCAGTACCCACAACTTTCCTTCATGGTCAAACATCAGCCGGCGAACATTATTGTTAGCTAATCCATCCTCTACCGTAAAGTTTTTTGAAAAATAGGCATCGTACCGGCTCAGTCCCGAAGCAGTGGCAAACCACATATAACCTGTTTGATCCTGAGTTATATCATAGACATAGTCGTTGGCCAGTCCGTCTTCTATATTAAACTGATGAAAATTTTGCCAGCCGTTTTGACCTATTGTGGCAAATGGCAGGAATAATACCCCTAAAATGATATACCGGATTGCAATCGGCATAATCAAAAATAGAAATTAATCTTTATAAAAAGGACAATTTAACATAAAAACTCGTTTTTCGGCACGTGTAAATACGGTATATACCCACCGAACATAAGCGAGCAGGTCATTGCCATAGTCCGGTTCAAAACTGATAATGACATTCTCCCACTGTCCGCCCTGTGATTTGTGCCCGGTAATGGCGTATCCGTATTTTATCTGAAGTGCATTGATATAGGGGTCGGTGCGCATCATCTCGGCTGCCTTTTTGGTTTCAAGCCCGTAATATTCCTGCCTTCGCTCCTGAATCACGCGATACATCATTTCGGATGGAAGCTGGGGTTGTTTGTCCTGCAAAAGGTTGAGCACCACTTTGCATTCAACCGGAAACGGTTCCCCCAGCGAGTCCTGAAATTCGATTTCCACATCCATAAACTCCAGCCCATACTTTTTTTCGCGGGTTTCGGGATGTACGTGGCGAATGGTTCCCATTTCTCCGTTGGCGATGAATGGAAATTTTTTGGGGTCTCCCCATGCATAGTTGTTGCGCACGACCATGACGAGATCTGAAGGTATGAGCAATTCTTCCGCCCCCAGCATCTGATTTCTGATCGCCTGATTGACGCGGGTAGCCTGATGGTTGGAGTAGGTGAGAAATACCACCCGGTCCTGGTCGCCTGAGTTGTAATAGCCGGTATATGCTTCGAGCGCCTCCCAGGGAGTTTCGAGCAGCATGACATCGCGGTTGGGTTCTATCCGCAGCTTCTGCGGATTTCCCTGTTGAAAAGCATCGCGGATCAGTACTGCATTTTCCAGCACACCTGAATCCACGAGTTGGCGGCGCACTTCAGAAAGGTGGGCGTGAAAAAGGTTGATCGAACCTTTGCGTGTAAGCAACTCGGGGTCCAGTGCAGGTGAGTCATTGTGCCCTACAGGTGGAAGCTGTACAGGGTCGCCCACAAGGATTAGTTTGTTGCTGTCATCTTCGGTGAATACATACGACAGGAGGTCAATGAGCAGATTGTTTTTGGTACTGCTGTCGCGTTTGTTTCCGATCATCGAAGCCTCATCGACGATATAGGCTACCTGCGTTTTTTCCTTATTTTCCTTTAGCTCAAAATATACCTCTCCGGCATTGTTTTCGACGGGAGAATAGATATGGTGGTGAATGGTATAGGCGAGGCGACGGGTACGTTTGCTGATTACCTTGGCGGCGCGACCGGTGGGCGCGAGGAGGATTACCTTCCAGCCCGCTTTCCTCAGAATTTTTGAAAACAGGTGAATCAGAAATGTTTTTCCCGTACCTGCCGACCCCGTAAGCAGATAAGTTGAATATGCCTTTTTGCTGCGAAGGAAATCAAGGAAAATATGCAGCGCATCATCCTGATCATCGGTCAGCGAAATATCATCCTTTCCCAGCAGGTCTTTGAGTAAATGGGATTTTGGATCGGGCATGGAGGTTTTATTTTGGGCGAAAGATAAAAAATGGGTTCTTGCGAATTTTCATCAGCTAAATTACTATTTTTTCGGGGGATATCCGTTAGCTGTTATCTTGACGACTATTTTGTAAATTCGCAGAAAGAACTCATTATGCAAAGTTTAGTAATCGCAAAGCAGTTCATGGGCGTCAAACCCTGTACAATAGAGCTTAACAAGTTCTTATTGTTAATCGGCGAACAGGCAAGCGGGAAAAGTACCATTGCTAAACTGATTTATTTTTTTCAGACCCTTCCCGATGCTTTGTATGAAAACAGTATAATGGCCCGGTCCAAATCGGTAGGATTTGATTTTATCCGGGATATCAACCTCATTGCCCGACAAAAATTTTTGGAAACATTTGGCCCAACTTCAAGAAACGAACCCTTTGAAATTCAATATAATTATAATGAAGATGGCGTAAGTTACCTCAAAATCTATCAAGGAAAAGATGGATTAACCTTTGCACGATTCGAAGAAAATACAGGCTTCAAAATAGGTGGTGCGGTACGAAATTATGTTAATTCTCCCAAACTGGATGACACTGCAAGTGAAATCAATCTTCGCCAACATTTTCGCCAAAACTTAGACACTCTGTTTTTCAGAGATGCCAATACCTATACCTACCTTATTGCAGGCAGAAGTACTTTGGTAGCCTTTCCTGATATATTTGAAAGTGTGATTGAAAGAGAATTTGAGAAGTTGATTGAGGATGAAGTAAAAGAACAGGATTTTGAAAAAAGACAGCGCACCGGTAATGAAAGATTGATGTATGAGTTTGTGCAATGGTCAAAAGGGGTGAGGAATAATTTTAAGAATAACGGCGGGAGTTTTAGCGGAGTACGAAAAACTATGTATGTCAACCAGGACGCTACGGCAGCCATTGAGAAAATTGCATTTGCTATTCTTAAAGGAACGTATCGGAGTACTTCTTCCGGCGAACAAATTGCGTTGGGCAATGGCGTTCCCCCTGTTGGTTTAAAAGACGCTTCTTCTGGTCAGCAGGAAGTGATCCGAATTTTGCAGGGACTGTTTTTATCGGTAGGATTATCAAACCGAAAAGAATTTTTTGTAGTGGAAGAACCTGAGGCCCATCTATATCCACTGGCTCAAAAAGAACTAATCAATGCTTTTGCTATTTTCCTGAATACCATTCCACCGGGTAAACTCATCATCACTACCCATAGCCCCTATATCTTAGCTTGTATCAATATCCTCCTTATGGCTCATTACGTTTCAGTTGAAACCCGTAATGCCCATACTATTAAAACTCATATCCCTAAAGAATACTGGCTCACTTCTTCTTTTTTCAACGCTTATTCGCTCGGACATACCGAAGATTATTGCATGGATATTAAAGACCCGGAGACAGGACTAATAGACCAGAACTACCTGGATACGATATCCGAACAACTCGGTCTGCAACATCAGGAACTGTACAATCTTCTTTTAGACACGATCAGATGAGTTTAATGCAAAACGCGGATCGTGTCCTGAGGTTACATACCCGCAATCGGGACAATGTTGTTAGGATCACCGAAAGTAGTTTTTGGACTAATGACATTAAACAGGAAGACAATAAAAACCGGGTTGAAATTCGTTTTGAGGCACAGCCAAACTGGCTCAAAGCAATTCAGGAGCACGGTAATATATGTTATATGTTTCCCGTTGATGGCCCGTTTGGCGTCTTTGAAAAAGACGGTCTGCCAATTTCAGTACCCATCCCATACGAATGGCAGACGGAGAATGGGGTAGAACTCAAAAATGCCGGAGATTGTGATTGTCTGATTATCAATGAGAAATGGCATTTTTTAGAATTTAAGACGGATTCTTTTTCGCAAACACTGTTGCAGATACTTAACAACCGTAATAAAGCCGAAGCGCAGTTAGCAAAAAGTCTGGTTTCTTTCAGAGAAAGATTATCGGATGCTGACTTTAAGTGTATATGTGTGGTGGTAACTCCTCATTTTTATTCATACCCCCAATTTAATGCAAGTACTTTGTCGCGAAAAATTGCCTTCCTCAAAAAATACAAATGTGAACTAATGGAGGTTCGAACAGGGGGTAATGAGTCTTATGATCTCAGTAAATAGAATCGGGAGACATTCACGGCAATTCCACCTGCCGCTTTTTATTGCCGTTTTCGTCCATCAGCCAGATGGTGGTGTAAAGATGGAGGACTTTGTTTTTTTCCCATGTGCCGTCCTTCAAAGTCGTATCGGCAAAGTGGATGCTCGCGCGGTCGGCCAGTATCTGATCGCCCGCGGGCGATACACTAAAATGGATAAACTTATCTGTTTCACAACCCCGGAGAGGTTTTTTTGAATGCCTTTGTCAAAATGAATCCGCAAAAACCGGTAATCACTGGCTAGAGGACCATATTTTGAATAGCGCAAAGGCTATGAAATTGTAATAACGGAAAAGTTGAATTAAATACATTCAATTTCTTTGCCCGCTCCCCCGTGCACCAAACCAAACTCAATCCTCCGACAAAATCAGCGCATCCGTCAGACTGATAGCGATTCTCCAATATTTTCTATATCTTTAAGTTACTTTTTCAGGAAATTAACCCAAAGATCATGGGAACCATATTTAAAGAAGCCCTTAACCTCCCGGAATCCCTGCGGTATCAGCTAGCCATATTGCTTTTGCACAGCCTTGAACCTAGACTGGTTGATAAAGAAGATCTTACTGAAGAGCAATTCCAAATGCTTTATGAAGCCAAAGCAGAAATTGAAGCGGGAAAAACAGCCCTGTTTAGCAGGGAAGATCTTCGTACCAGCATTCAGCAGTTGAGGGAGTCTCGTAAAAAAGCGTCCTGATAATGTTGGAACTGGTAATAAGGGATAAAGCCCAAAGGCAGATACTGGACATTTATTCTTATTATGAAGATACCGCGGAAGGCTTAGGGGATAGTTTTGAGAAGGAGTTAGATACATTTCTGAGTAGAATTGAACAAAATCCCAAACAATTTCAAGCGGTGGACAAAATTTTCAGGAGAGCCCATCTTCGGCAATTTCCCTATTCCATCTACTACTTTCAGGTTGAAACCAAAGTTTATATTGTATCGGTATGGCCGCAGCACGGTAATCCCCAAAAATGGCGGGATGAAATAGATGAATTTTAGCGAACAATGTGCATGCTCACGGCAATTCCACCTGCCGCTTTTTATTGCCGTTTTCGTCCATTAGCCAGATGGTGGTGTAAAGATGGAGGACTTTGTTTTATATCCATTTTATCTCTCACACCATCATCAGTCCCCTTTTCATCAACTCCTCCCACAAGTCCGACTGAATCAAATCCTCAAATGGGCCCCAGCGTTCTTCCTCCCATTCGGTCTTTAGTTCCTGAAAAAGCATAGGGTTTTCTGCTCCGGGCAAAAACCGCGGAAACCGCTCATAAAGCCACTCTCCGATCTTATAGGATGTCTGTAACACCCAGTCTTCGTTTTTGAGGTAAAAGGTAAGCCGGGTGCGCGTTTGGGGGTTAAGATAAGAGTCTTTCTCCGGCAAAGGCCCGATCCAGGTTACGCGGCTCGTGGGGGCGTGTGTACGGTCTCTTTTCTCAATTTCATTCCAGATGTAATTCTCTGGGACAGATGGCTCCGGCATGGCAAAATCAAACCAGTCTCCCAAAGGGCGATCCAACTCATATCCCAGCATATAATAATGCAGCGACTTCTTTAATCCTTCACTAAATGCCTCGTGATCCGCACCCTCCGGATCGTCGTGAAACAAATCATTGTCAGCAAATCCGCCAAAGTCCGGCCCCGTCCGCACTACGCCGTATGCCGCCGGATCAAGTCCTACCGGGCTGTGTGCTGTCATCGCAAAGTGATGCCAGAAACCTGAATGAATGATGTTATTGTAAAACATCTGTCTGACCATTTCAAGGGAATCTACAGTCTCCTGTGCAGTCTGTGTCGGGAAACCGTACATCAGATAAGCGTGAACCATTATCCCTGCTTCATAAAAAGCTTGAGCTACCCGTGCCACCTGTCCTACTGTTACGCCTTTTTTCATTTTTTTGAGCAGCCGGTCGGAGGCTACTTCGAGCCCGCCCGAAACGGCGATGCAGCCAGAAGCTTTGAGTAGCCGGCACAGGTCAGGGGTAAACCGTTTTTCAAAACGGATATTGGTCCACCAGACTACGGTCAAACCTCTGCGGATGATTTCGAGGGCGAGGTCGCGCATCAGGGCAGGCGGGGCGGCTTCATCCACGAAGTGAAAACCGTTTTCTCCTGTCTGTGCCATGATGGTCTCCATCCGGTCGCAGAGCAGGGCGGCGTCCACAGGCTCGTACCGGCTGATATAGTCTAGGCTGATGTCGCAAAATGAACATTTACCCCAATAACATCCATGTGCCAGGGTCAGTTTGTTCCACCGTCCGTTGCTCCAGAGGCTGTGCATGGGGTTGGTCAGTTCGATCACAGAGAGGTATTGCTGAAGGGGCAAGCCTTCGTAATCGGGAGTACCTACTTCCCGCTGGGGAATGTCTTTTTCGGGGGCGCGTTGAGAAAGCGGACGCCTTTATCGGTGCGCACAAAGGTGCGTTTCAACTGGCTGGTGGGGCGCAGCCGCTGATATGTTCGAGCAGACAAAGTAGCGGCGCTCGCCATCGTCGAGGCAGACAAAATCAATATAATCAAATACCCGGGGTTCGCGCAGGCGGCGAAGTTCGGTATTGGCGTAGCCGCCGCCGAGGGAGATTTTGATTTCGGGATAATGGGTTTTGAGGTACTGCCCGGTTTTAGGGCGGCAAAAAGGTTGCCGGGAAAAGGCACGGAGAGACATACGAGTTGTGGTTTTCCCGGCGAATATATTCTTCGACGATTTCCTGAAGATAGCGGATAACCAGCGTATCGGGCACTTTAAGCTCGGTTTCCAGTTCATCAAAATGGGTAGTGGTTCGACCCAGCCGTTCTGCGTACCGGCTAAACCCAAAGTGCGGATCAATGGTCTCTTTGATCAGATCGGCAAGGTCTTCGAGGTAAAGCGTCGCCAGATGGCGGGCTTTGTCCTGAATGCCCATTGTTCCAAACTCTTCCTCAAGGTCATCCTTATGCTGAAAACGGCTGGCCTCGGGCAGATAACTCCGGTCGCAGATGCGATGCGCAAGGGTAGGGTTTTTGTGCTGAAGAAACCGTATCACCGGCTCAATGGTATTCAGGTATTGGTGGCGCAACTGATAGATCCGGTAAACATTTTCGGAGACTTCCATCTCCAGGGTTTCGAGTTCGTCAAAAACGTCCTGCAACCCCGCGCGTGAAAACATGCGGAGTATCACCTCCATTCCCAGATCGGCCTGAGCGGCTTCGTATCCTTTGGTGTTGAGAAAACCTTTGAGATACATCGTCGCCGGATAAGGCGTATTCATCTGAGTAAAGGGCGGGGTGAATAGCAGGGTTTTTGGTTTCATTTGTTTAAGCAGATATCCCCCTGCAATTATACTCAGATTTTATTGTAAAACGATTTCAATATCGTAGGCTTTGGCTTTCAGTTTTTTAGGATAAAAGATTGTGTTGTTTCCAGATTGTCGGAAAACGAATTAACAGAGGAACCATTCAGGGGAGATCGGATATAGAAATGAATTTCGGTGTTTTCTTCGATTCCGCCAAAGTCTATGATGGGGTATAAAGACAACATTCCCTGCGCAGAGGTGGATCTCAAAATGGCTTCTGAATATGTTAGCCCCAAAGAATCTACTTTCGCGGCGATTTGTTCAGCGGTTTCCTCCACGGAAAAATAGGCGTAGGCTTGTTCGACAGGCTCTCCTTGTTCATTTACCACGCGCAGCGTCAGTTCAGCGCCAATGGATTGGAAAGTTCGGTGCTACAGGAATAAAACAGCAATAACGAAAAAGCTATCAATACAAAATAAGTCTTAAAAATTTTCATAGTTGAAGGATTTAAAGGGTTTATTCAGAATATAAATGACGAAGCAGATCACGCGTTCCTCCCCGTCACCCCGAGCTTAGACAAGTAGCATGGGCAATAGGAGATGGTGTTGAGAAAACCTTTCAGATACATCGTCGCCGGATATGGCGTATTCATCTGGGTAAAGGGCGGGGTGAATAGCAGGGTTTTTGGTTTCATTTCTGTAGTAAGTCTCGCGCTGCGAGTGCAGAAAACATAAAATTTGTGGCACCGCCCACCCATTACATATTCAGTTTGTTGCCAGAAATAAGGCCATATTTTCAGTTCGGGGAGGTCGGGGCGAATGAGGGCTGTGCCCGAAACCGATCCGCCCGGTATATACGACCATTCGTCGCGGTTGACGCCATACGCCACAATGATCGATTCGACCCCAACTCCCGACACAAAAGAAGCGGTATTGTTGCCGGGGTGTACACCCAGCACAAAGTTGAGTGAATTGAGCATAGGTTCGGCGGGGAAAAGGTCGGGATATCCTTTGTGGAGGAAATACTGATTTACCCCAAAACTCTGAATGCCCCAGCCTGCGCCCCAGATATTGGGCCGGTATTCCACGCCGAAAGGTGTTTCTTTCACCCGCTCGGCCTGCGTTTTGGCGTATTCGGCCATCGCCGCGCGAATGGCCATGTTAAACTTTTATCCTGAATTACGCCTGCAACTCTGGCCAGCGATGGGCCTGACCAGCCGATGGCTTTGACGATTTGTTCCTGTCTGCTGACGATAAAAGTCTCATACTTTTTATCTTTGGTAGCAAGGAGTAATTCTGCGGCCAGATCGATCATTCCCGGTTGCTGGGCATCTTTGTACTGTTCCCAGATCGCCTGCGCGATGCCCAGGCAATCATTGGCGAGGGTATCGTTATAACCTTTGAGTGCGCGGTAGGCGACGGCCATGCTGGAGGCCACACCGATTTCGCGGCGGGGATTTTCTTCGGTAAATACCCAACGGTCGTCCATGATGCCGGAAGTGGTTCCGGTGCGTTCATTTTTTTCAGGGAAGGGTCGTATTTGAGATTGTCGGTCATGACCATTCCGTCGCCGAGCAGCGTGTATTGGCGAAGGTCGGAGCAGATGATTCCGCGGTAGAGGCGACCCAGTGCTTCATATCCGCCGACAACGGTAAGCGCCCCGTGTTCAATCTGCTGGAGCACATCGGGTTTGCCGTCGGGGCGGTGCATTTCGACAATTTTTCCTGCCTGGTCTATTGTGGTAGCGTCGTAATTTACCTGAAAAAGTTCGTACATATAGGCCAGCATCCGGGTAGTGGTGGCCTGGGATTCGACGCGGAGGTCGTAGTCGCCTGCGTCATGCCAGCCGCCGACATTGAGGCCGGGTACGGACTGGTGGGGTTGATATTGGGTTAATGTGGATTTACCCTGCACATAACCGTCAAAATGATTGAGATCGACCGGCGCCATCAGCGCGTCGTCGTCGTGGCAGAGTCCGTGCCAGACTTTGTACCGGTCATTGATGCGCATATGGCACATTTGTACGGGGAGGTAATATTCGAGTGTAGGCTGCCATACGTGGCGGTCATATACGGCTGGGCTGATCTGGAAGGGAATCGAAAGCGTTTCCCCGTATTTTACCTGATACATGCCTGCGGATTTGACATCGGAAAAATCGAAACGCAGGTAGTTGTACCGCAAAATTTCCCCCAAAACTCCGGCTGCGCGGTTTTCACTTTTTCCAGTCCGCCATTTTCCGAAACCTTCCACAGGCTGATTTCTCCGAGCCCTTTATCGGTCGCGTCAAGCTCTATCACTGCAGTTTTAGGCTGGCCGGGGTGATATCCCACCTGCGACACCTGAATGACGGGCTGGTATTTCCAGTCTTTTTCGTGGCCGGGGGTGATAACCATTTCCAGTACATTTTTTAGTTTGCCTTTTTGGGCGAGGGTACGGACGACAAACCAGCCGTTGTTGAATTCTCCCCTGCCGTCGAGCAGTTGCACTTCCTGCCCGTTTGCCTCAAACACCACCATCTCCGATTTTTTTTCAGGGACAATTACCAGTCTTTTTCCCGAAGCAAGTGCCTGGGAGTGGATTTTTTTATCTCCGTCATAACTTACCGGCCCGTTTACCTGACGGGGGAAAATGCCCAGTTGGTCATCCATGATGAAAGATTTCCCAAAGTAGAAACCGGGAAACAATTCGATATTAAATCCGACCTTCCCATACCATTCGTCAGGAAGCGGTTTGTCGAGGTCAATAGAAACGCGAAACGATTCGCCTTCAGATTTCACCCTGACGTGGTAGGTAAAGTTGAGGTCAGGATAATCGATAGGATTAAAGCCCGTGCGATTTTTGGAGGAGTCGGGATACCATAGTGTTACGCGGATTTCGTTGTTTTCGCGATCGATGTCTGTTTTACCCTTTTTAGGTACGGGCGACCATTGTCCGGGCGTGGGTTCGAGGCGAAGATCGCCGTTGGCTGCAACACGTTCGCCATTTTGTACTATTGTGACTCCGCCCTGATGGCCGTCTGGGTAAAAGTCCTGAAAGACCATGACGTTGAGTCCGGGTACTTCGAAATAATCATTTTCGCTGATGGGGATGTTGTTTTGAGCGGATGTAATTCCGGCCATCAGCACACAACACAAGGTAAAGATGTAGTTTTTCATTTTGAGGAAAGATAGGTTGTATAAAAAAGTATAGTAATGCCCCAATTTTAACCTTTATTATATTTTTCTCAAACGACATTCATCACCTCAGGCTGTAAATCGATTATATATTATTTGAATTTTGTAATTCCAGAACGCCATAAGTCTATTATCTTGCATTTATCCTAACTTATTTAATCCTCCGGGTCATGACACAGGCAAAGAATACCATCAACCGTAGAAAATTTCTCAAGGCATCCGCACTGGCTGGCGGAGGTTTTATGCTCAGCTATGGCTGGCTGACAGGGTGTGAGCCTTCGGTGGAAGAAGCATTGACGCTTCCGGAGGAATGGTTTAACCTCAACAGCTATATCAGAATTGGCGCCAACGGTGTCGTAAATCTGATGTCTCCCAATCCGGAGTTTGGTTCCAATGTCAAAACCTCTATGCCGATGATTCTGGCTGAAGAACTGGATGTTGAATGGAAAAAGGTAGTCGTCGAGCAGGCAGATTTTTATCCTGAGCGTTTTGACCGCCAGTTTACCGGAGGCAGTCAGGGAATCCGCCAGGGTTGGAAACCATTGCGAACTGCTGGAGCCACAGCCCGTCAGATGTTGAAAAATGCGGCAGCAAAAACATGGAATGTTCCTGCGGAAGAGATCACTACCGAAGCAGGTGTGTTATACCACAACCCTACAGGGAAAAAAGCAGGATACGGAGAAATGGCTGCGATGGCTGCAACGCTTCCCGTACCTGAAAATGTAACCCTGAAGGAGGTAAAAGATTTTCGGGTGATCGGAACTTCCCGAAAAAATGTGGACGGCAAAAAAATCGTTACCGGCGAACCGCTGTTCACCATGGATCATAAAGTCGAAGGCATGTTGGTTGCTGCGGTTACTCACCCACCTTTTGGTATGAGACCCAAATCTGTGGATGACTCCGTAGCGCGTGCAATGCCGGGAATTAAAGACATTTTTACGATCCGTACGCTTGAAGAGGGATATGAGCGAAATTTCTTTGACACAAATTCCTTCAACGAACTGGTAGTAGTTGTCGGGAACTCGACCTGGGAAGTAATGAATGCGCAAAAATCATTGAATATCGAATGGGAGCAGGCGAAAGAGGAGTCATTTACCGTGAAAGGCTGGGGAAACACGATTTCAGTAACGGTTCCTACAGGACTGGAAAGCACTTCGTCACATGAGGCAAAAATGGCCGAAATGGCTAATAAACCGGGAACCGTTCTCAGGAAAGATGGCGATCCCGAAGGCGCTTTCAAAAAAGCAACTAAAATACTTGAGCGCACCTATTCTGCCCCATACCTCGCACACAACTGCATGGAACCCGCCAACTGCTTTGCTCATGTAACGGCAGACCGGGCAGAGATTTACGGGCCGATTCAGGCACCTGAGTCTATTATGCAGACGCTGTCTGCCCGGCTGGGTATGCCTAAAGAAAATATACATATCCGCCTCGCCCGAATGGGCGGAGGATTTGGGCAACGCGCCTACGGCCATCATATGGTGGAGGCTGCGGTAATATCTCAAAAAGTGAATGCTCCGGTGAAGATGTTATATACACGGGAGCAGGATATGACCAATGGTATTTACCGCCCGACCTATACTGCTACTTACCGGGCAGGACTGGATGAAAATAACAACCTGATCGCCTTTCATGTGAAAGGAGGAGGGATTCCTGAAAATGCAGTTCATGCCAACCGCTTCCCCGCAGGCGCGGTTGACAATTACCTGGCCGAAGGCTGGCAGATAACTTCCAATATCAGCATAGGGGCTTTCCGCGCCCCTCGCTCCAATTTTATCGCCGGAGCGGAACAATCTTTTCTCGACGAACTGGCCGAAATGGCAGGCAAGGATCCGATTGATTTCCGCCTCGAACTACTGGAGCGGGCAAAAACAAACCCGGTAGGTGCGAATAACGACTACGATGCCGATCGCTATGCCGGCGTATTAAAGCTTGTGAGAGAAAAATCCAAATGGGATGAAACCAAAGAAAATGCCCATAGAGGCGTAGCTGCTTATTTCTGCCATAATACTTATGTTGCCGAAGTGCTTGATCTGGTTGTGGAGAAAAATAATTTGGTATTTGAAAGAGTGTATGCCGCCGTGGATTGTGGCATAGTCATCAATCCCGATGCCGCAGTGAATATGGGGGAAGGTGGCATTGTCGATGGTATTGGTAACGCACTTTTTGGGGAAATGACTTTTGCTGATGGGGTACCTGCAAAAAACAATTTTCACCAGTACCGTATGATCCGCCAGAAAGAAGCTCCCAAAGCGATAGAGGTGCATTTTGTGGAAAACGATTACGACCCCACCGGACTGGGAGAACCGCTGTTTCCCCCTGTGTTTGCCGCAGTCGCCAATGCTTTGTACAAAGCCACAGGCAGGCGGTATTACAGCCAGCCATTTGCAAAGGATATTCCTTCGTTCCCATCAAAGATGTGATATAGAATCGGAGATTCAGCGCATTTCCTGCTGAGCGAGTGTTCTCTTTGCGGTTCTTGGCGGTTTTTGCGTGAAACCTGCGGTTGGCGAAATGTATTTCTCGCAAAGGGCGCTAAGGCGTCGCAAAAGTCGCTAAGAAAACGCTTTGCGTACATTGCGGTTCTTGGTGGTTTTTGCGTGAAACCTGCGGTTGGCGAAAAGTGTTTCTCACAGAGGGCGCTAAGGCGTCGCAAAAGTCGCTAAACGCTTTGCGTACATTGCGGTTCTTGGTGGTTTTTGCGTGAAACCTGCGGTTGGCGAAATGTATTTCTCGCAAAGGGTGCTAAGGCGTCGCAGAAGTCGCTAAGAAAACGCTTTGCGCCCTTTGCGGCTCTTGGCGGTTTTTGCGTGAAACCTGCGGTTGGCGAAAAGTGTTTCTCGCAAAGGGCGCTAAGGCGTCGCAAAAGTCGCTAAGAAAACGCTTTGCGTACATTGCGGTTCTTGGCGGGCTTTGCGTGAACCCTGCGGTTGGCGAAAAGTGTTTCTCGCAGAGGGCGCTAAGGCGTCGCAAAAGTCGCTAAGAAAACGCTTTGCGTACATTGCGGCTCTTGGTGGTTTTGCGTGAAACCTGCGGTTGGCGAAATGTATTTCTCGCAAAGGGCGCTAAGGCGTCGCAAAAGTCGCTAAGAAAACGCTTTGCGTACATTGCGGTTCTTGGCGGTTTTTGCGTGAAACCTGCGGTTGGCGAAATGTGTTTCTCGCAAAGGGCGCTAAGGCGTCGCAAAAGTCGCTAAGAAAACGCTTTGCGTACATTGCGGTTCTTGGCGGACTTTGCGTGAAACCTCCGGTTGGCGAAAAGTGTTTCTCGCAGAGGTCGCAAAGGTGTCGCAAAGGTATCCTAAAATGGGGGCACGAAGGTCGCTAAGAAGTGCTTCGCGTATTTTGCGGTTCTTGGCGGACTTTGCGTGAAACCTGCGGTTGGCGAAATGTGTTTCTCGCAAAGGGTGCTAAGGCGTCGCAGAAGTCGCTAAGAAAACGCTTTGCGCCCTTTGCGGTTCTTGGCGGTTTTTGCGTGAAACCTGCGGTTGGCGAAATGTGTTTCTCGCAAAGGCGTCGCAAAGTTACACAAAGGGATCATTTTACAATTTCACCGAATTTTTCCCCGGGGAAAGCGGGTATTCTTTTCCATTCCATTCAAATACGCCGGACAAACCCTGAGGCAGTTCCACCTCGGCTTTGAGTTTTTGCCCTGATTGTCGAGGGTCATGGAAATGGTTCCCGAAGGGTGCGGCATGAAGCGGTGAGTTGCTTCAGATCTCCCAGTGCCGGGGCAATCCTCACAGTTTTGAAGCCTGGAGAAGCTGGTGTGATTCCGCAACGGTGGCCAGCAAATCGTAATTGGGGCTGGCACTCCACGCATGGCAATCGGAGCGGGTAGGATCGGGTTTTTCGGCGAATGTCGTCAGTCCGAGGTCAAGCATATCGCGCCAGGGCTGAATCTGGGGCAGGTACTGATCGGCCATTCCGGTTTTGACCAGGGCGCGGAAAAGGTAAAATTTGAAGTAAAACGTCGCCTGGATCAGGCTTTTGTCTTCAAGTATCCGCTGCATAAGTTTTGGCTGCTCCTGTTCTGCCACGGCATCGGTGAGAATGGCGAGCATATTGGCGTGCTGCGAATAAATATCCTGCCCGGGAACATCCGAAAACAGGCCTTTCTCGAATTCCAGCAACGCTGATACACCGCCCTGACAATCTGTTCTCTTTGTTTTTTGTAACGGTCGGCGTAATAGTTTTCTCCGAAGGCGCGGTGAAGTTCTTCTGCCTGCCGGAGTGTATAAGCATACTGAAGGCTGAGGATGCTGCTGTTTCCCTCTGCATCCTGTGCAGGATTCCCCAATTCCCGCATCTGGGTCGTTTCTCCATTCGTCGGTCCAGTCCACAAAATTCCACCAGAGGGTTTTTTGAGGAGATTCTGGCTGTTCATCTGTGTTTCGTACCAACCGAGTACAGCGCGTGTTCCCGGCAGAAGCGAATGAATATAGGCGGTATCGGGCCGGTGCATCCAGTAGTCGTGGATCATAGAAACCCAGAATAGCGAGTACGTGGGAATCAACTGTAGTTTCTGGCAGGGATAACGGCTCTGCGTTAGGCCGTTCCACAGCCTTGATTCCTCAAAGTCGTTGATGGCGCGGCGCATCAGGCGGTCATCGCCCGCTACATATAGCGAAATCAGCGCCTGGATCCTGGTGTCGCCGACATATTGAAGTTGTTCGTAGTAGGGACAGTCGTAATAGGTCTCTCCGGCGCAAAGCCGTGCCGTTCGCCAGCCGGTTTTCCATACGTCAGAAAGCCAGGGCTGGTCTGTGGTGATCCGGGCTTTTCTTCGAATGGATAACCGGTATAAGATGCCTGAATATCTTTCAACACCAGTGGCTGATCTCCCGTCTGAATATCGAGCTGCATATACCGCCAGGTGCGAAGCCAAAGGGGGCGAAACACGCGATTCTCTCCTCCATCGGGCATAAACCGGTCTGCATACCCTCTCATCTCTTTCCCCTCAATTTCGTTGCGGTTGCCCTTTTGCCGGTTGGCGTCAAATAAAGCTTCGCTATAGCTAACTTTAATTTCTGCTTCCGCGCCGCCATTTACCCTAAACTCAGGATAACCGGTAACCAGATACGTTTGGTCGAGCAGCATGCTGACGGTTGTATTTGCCGGAATGGTTAAACTGGCGGTTCCTTTGAGAAGGTTTGCCGGAACATCAACTCCGCTGCTTCTGCGCACTTGTTGCAGTCTTACCGGGAAACTTTCCATCATCGGTATGTCGCGTGGCATAAGCAGCCAGTTGCCGTCGGTTCCCCGTCCAAATCCCTGCCCGGTTGATAACTGTCCGGCGGAAACCCAACCGCTGTCGTCGTATCCGGAAGATTCCCATCCCCACGGGTATTTTTTGCCATCTACAATATCACCCGGACCTACGACAATATAGGTGTGCAGATCCCAGAAACTTTTCAGTTCGGGTGAATAGGCCTCATTTAGCACCACCTTCCACGAAACGTCGGTATTGACTATTTTTTCGGCTTCACCTTCTCCCTGAAGGATAAAAGCAGTTTGCTGTGTCGTCTGTGCTGCGGGGGAATGTTTTCCAAAGTTCCATACGACGGCAGCCAGCACATTTTCACCTGTATGAAGATGCTGCGCGATATCGACACTTTCAAATCGCCAGTGGCGGAGATCGCCGCGGGCAGGGCCGAGGCATACTTCTTTGCCATTAACCAAAAGCCGGTAACGGTTGTCAGCGGAAACATGGACGATAAAAGTGGACGGAACTGTCGCCAGGTCAAACTTTTTGCGGAAGTGATACACTCCGTATTCCTGTGCAGGAGCAGTGGGGTGAATAATCCATCTGGCTTCCCAGAAACCATTGATCCATTTGGGATTGATAGGTACATTCTGGGCCTGACTGGCGGGTATAAATAAAAGTGTGATCAATAGGAGGAAAAGATTTTTCATCGGAGGAGGCGTTAGTTGGAATATCTTGAAAGCCACGAATAACACAAATTCACACGAAAGTTTACCCATAAGATAAACAGAACCTTTCTTTATAGTATCCTATTCTGTGACGATCTGAGCGATAATTTCTTCCGGAGAAAGGGAAATATCGATCGTAATGGCGTTGGCAGGCATTTCAAGCGTTTGAAATTGCGAGGTGAGCAACGCCGGCGGCATAAAGTGATCTTTGCGCTGCAACATCCTTTCTTCAATGATCGCTCTGTTGCCGTTAAGAAAAATCCATTCGGTTTGCCCTTCGATTTCTTTGGCAAGGATACGCCGGTACTCTTCTTTCAGTGCAGAACATGCAATCACAGCACCGGCACCAGCCAATTGGTTTCTGGCCGTAACAGCGATATTTTCCAGCCAGGGTATGCGATCCAGGTCGTTGAGCGGCTGGCCGCTTTTCATTTTCTCGATATTGGCGGGCGGATGAAAGTCATCTGCATCGAAGAAAGGAATATTCAGTTTGCCTGCCAGCATTTTCCCGATAGTGGATTTGCCCGAACCAGCTACACCCATTATGTAGTAGATTTTCATAGCGAAGGTTTTGGGTATGAATATAATATTTTACTTCTAATGGGGGACAGTGGAAATGTGAGTTGTCTATATGTGACCACGTTGTAATCTTTTAACCATGAATCGATTAAAATTTTTCTTCCCCCTGCTGGCTATACTTATTGTTACAGCCTGTACCGAGAAAGGCATTGAAAAAAAGGCTGGTGCAGGCATTTATTCCGGTAGTATTTACCGAAGTGAAAAGTCGCTGAATCCGCAGAATGGATATACGGAATGGGATACAACTTATACGGAAGATATCGAAGTAATCATATCTGAAGACACAATCTGGTTTGCAATAGGAAGTGTTACACACCGGTATATCCGCAATGAAGAAAACAAATATGAAAATTTCTACGGATCAGGCAACGGGAGAAGCTTCGAGCTCAAGGATAAAGACAGCCTGATTTACGGGGAAGGAACCTATTTCGGCAACGGAACCAGTGTGTATGAGCAGTCTAATACTTCTTTCCGGGGAAAGCGGTAAGGGTTAAACATTGGGTTTTGTAAACATTTGTTTATCTTGTCTTGTCGCAAAAGAGGATTGATGACAAAGCTAAATAAGCTGACAATACAGGGACAGGATATTTCTATCAAACAGGTTAACAACCAGGACTATATCAGTTTGACGGATATGGTTCGCAATCATGAGGATCCAGGCTTTATGGTCCGATCCTGGTTAAGAAATCGTTCAACTGTTGAGTTTTTGGGCGTCTGGGAAACTAATAACAATAACAGCTTTAATTATACCGGATTCGATATAATTAGAAATGAATCAGGTAGTAACACTTTCATTTTATCTGTGAAACGGTGGATTGATGATACCAATGGCATCGGCTTAATTTCAAAGGCAGGAAAATACGGTGGGACGTTTGCTCATATAGATATTGCTGTTGCATTTGGATATTGGATTAGTCCGACCTTTCAGTACTACCTGATTAAGGAGTTTCAACGCCTGGAGAAAGCTGAAGCCAAACGTCTCAACCAGGAATATGACCAAACCCGCTTGTTTACCAAAGTGAACTATACCCTTCAGACAAAAGCCATCCAGGAGCGAATTGAGCCGAAAGTGAGAGACCAGGACAAACCCTTCATATTCTCCAATGAGGCAGATATGCTCAACCTGATTGTCTTTGGAATGACAGCCCGGCAGTGGAGAGAATGCAACCCGGATGCAAAGGGTAATATTCCGGACCATGCAAGCATACTGGAGCTGAACATTCTCAATAACCTTCAGGCCAGGAATGCTGAATTGATTGATAGTGGTGTTGAGCCTGACCTGCGATATCGTGTGCTATTGCAGGTTTCGAAAAGCCAGTTCGAGCGACTTAAAGATGATAAACGATTGAATCCGCCAGGGGAGATTTTGTGAGCATAGATAAATTTCAGCGTAATAAGCACGTTCACAATCAGTCTGGTTTATAAATTCTGCCTGTTTTTACTTCCACTGCCTGCTCAGGTCATCCCAGGTCAGGAGTACACATTTTTTGCGGGCAGGGAAATCGCGGGCAGCCTGAAAAGCAAACAGCGGTTCCGGAAGATCGGTGGGTTGGGGGAAATTTGCTTCCGGTGAAACCAGCGCCTGGAAAGGCTGATGAAGTTTTGTAAATGTCCTTTTATCCATTCCCGGCAACAGCGAGACCAGCAGAGAAGCCGAAGCTTTGGACAGGGCGCAGCCATAGCCATGAAAAGAAGCATCCGCAATCACCTCGCCTTCAAATTTGATATACAGGAAAAACTGATCCCCGCAAAACTGATTGTACGCTTCGACCACCTGGTCTGCATCTGACATTTTTTCATACCTTACCGGATGGTCATTGTGCTGGAGAATCGTGGGATGGTAGAGAGAGTGAGGCATGGATTTTTTTTTGTATATTTCGCAAGAAAGAGACATCCTGTATATAAATGACAAGATATATGAATCGCATGGAAATTTTAAATTAAACCTCATGCTTCTCCATTATTTCTACATCCTCCTCTTCGCTGCCGCAGCTATTGCCGGATGCGCGAATGTCGAACCCCTGCCCGACGAGCACCCATCCGTTTTTCTCTCCCTTACCGACGCCGAAAAAATCCTCGGTGAAACTGCACATTTATCTGATAGCAGTCTTGTTACGGAAAAAGGTGTGCGCCAATACAAACTCACTTATACCGCCAATGCAACAGACACCGGGTCGGGCAAAACCGGCAATATTTATTTTATGGCAGAAGTGTATGAAGATGCCGCGTCTGCTCACAAAACCTATGCTTCGATCTTCAAAAGTAATGAGGATCATGAAGGGGTGGTGGTTTTGGATAATCTGGGTGATGAGGCGTATTTTCATTCCGACTCCAACCCGCAAAACTTCATGTTTATTATGGTACGGAAGGGAGCGAAAATGATCCGGATGAAAGTGAATAAAGTTACGGCGAAAACATCCCAAAACTCCCTGAACGAAATAATAACTGCTTTAACCTCAAAGCTTTGAATCTAACTCCTCTTCAAAAAACACTTTTGTTTTTGCTGCTTTTGGCAGTTTCCTGTGTGAAACCTGAAAGTGAAGCCATACAAACCGACATCTTCATCCTCAGCGGTAGCGAAGCGGGGTTTACCGCCGCCATTCAGGCGGCGCGGATGGGCAAGTCGGTCGTGCTTGTCGAACCTACCGGCCACCCCGGCGGTATGATGGTCGAAGGTATCGTCAAGGATATTCGCTTTGGTAGCTCGGTTGTGATTGGTGGCATCACCAGAGAGGTATATACCGCACTCGAAGCGCATTACGACCGCGAACCCCGGTTCGGGGGTTTTGACTGGTATTCGCCTTACGAACCTTCCGTCGCCGAAGAAATTATTGAGGATTTCCTCGCCCGCGAAAAAAATATCACCCTCATCCGAAATACCCGTATCCGGGAAAACAAAGGCGTGAAAAAAGACGGGGCGGTGATTCGCAGTGTCGTGCTGGAAAACGGAATGGAAGTTCGTGCCAAAGTATTCATCGATGCTTCTGTCGAAGGGCATCTCCTGCATTTCGCGGGGGTAACTACCGAAACTATCCGCGAAGGCAATGCCAAATACGACGAAACTAAAAACGGCATACAGATCAAAAATGATTACCGCCAGTTTTCGGTAAATGTCGATCCCTATATTGTTCCCGGTGATCCTGAGAGTGGGCTTATTCCTACCATTCAGCCCGGTGAAATCGGCCAATACGGTGCGTCGGACAAACATATTCAGGGTTTTTGTTTTCGGCTGTGTCTTACCCGTGATTCTGCCAATGTGATCCCTGTCCTGAAACCACAAAACTACAACCCGCAGACGTACGAAATCTATCGCCGCTACCTCAAAGCTGGCGGTCAACTGTTTTCCCCCTCCGCAAACCGCGAAAATGGAAAAACAGACCTGGGAAGCTGGCACGATCTTTCCGCCAATCTCTACGGCGAAAACTGGCGATATCCTTTAGGAAATTATGCGACGCAGGATAGTATCGTGCAATATCACCACGATTTTACCCAGGGACTGATCTGGTTTCTTCAAAACGATCCCGCCGTGGATTCGCTTACGCGCGCCAACTGGGCCGGGTGGGGTTATCCAAAGACGAATTTACCGACAACAGCGGCTGGCCCCGGCGGCTGTACATTCGCAGCGCCCGGCGTATGGTTTCCGGTTATGTAATCACCGAACACCATACCCGCAGGAAAATCCTACAGTTGCTGACGACGCTGTGGCCATTGCCTGGTGGCCACCCGATACACATCATGCGCGGCGGATTGTCAAAGACGGGTTTGCTTACGATGAAGGATTTGTATTTGGCGGAAATGACTGGCGTCCTTTCTATTTCGTGGCGGGCACTGATCCCGCGCCGGTCAGAATGTACAAATCTGATTACACCGACCTGCCCATCATCCAGTTATGTCGCCTACGGCGCGATAAGGATTTTGCCCACATTTATGATTTTGGGGCAAAGTGCCGGTAGCGCAGCCGCGATGATTGTGGATGAAAATATTCCGGTTCAGGAATTGGATTACAGCCTGCTCAGAGAGCGGTTGCTGGATGACGGGCAGATTCTGGTTATTCCGCCAGACTGGCTGCGATATGTGATGTCGGAGGGTGAATTTTGGTGTGATTTTGTTATATTCGATCTGTAGAAAGCAGAAAAACCCAACAACCATATGGTAAGGATACTCATTTTTTTAATACTGACATTTAGGCTTTTTGAGTCCGAGGGCCAGGGATATATTCCTATGCTGGGTGAAAATAATGTATGGGTAGTTCACTACAATGGAATTGGTATTAGTGGCGAGGGTGTATATTTCACTGGGAAAGATACGATAATCAATGAAAATCGATATTTGGAATTCATGACAAAAAGTAAGTATCAAATTTATTTATTTGGATACCTGATGGAAGACACGATTAATCAAAAAGTGTATTTTTTTAAAAAGGAGGAAAATAGTACTAAAATTGACCTTACAGAAGCTTTTCTCTGGTATGATTTTAGTTTGAATGTTGGTGATACGATAGTTATTGTAGAAAATCCAACCTATCTGACAGATTATCGTAAAGACACCTTATGTGTGGATTCTGTAAGCCATGTTTTTTCTAATTATTATTGTTATGAGCCGCTAATAACTCTCAACAATAAAGCCAGAATATTTTATCTGCATAATACTACGTCTAATTGGGCATGGCAAGAGGATCAGGTTATCTGGGTTGAGGGAACCGGCTCCATCGCTGGCCCTGAATTTCCTTTTTGGGTGGGGTGTTCATGGGATTATTCCCTGATTTGCCACTCAAGAAATAAATTACCTGTTTTTACATATGGCACTGGCAATTTTTCCGGGGATACCTGTTATTATGATTTTACATCAGCCATTGAAAAACAAAACCTCCCAATTATTTCTGTTTTCCCAAATCCCGCAAATAACAGGCTGGAGATAGAAATTACCGCTGTTGATAATAAGGAAAAGTATATCAGGCTTTTATCAATAGATTCGAAGACTTTGTTTAGCACAGTTCTTCGGCAGGACGAATCTTACATTGAAGTTTCACTTGACGGATTCGCACCGGGCGTTTACATCGTTTCTGTTGAAGTGTCAGGCAAGTATTATTATCGAAAAATTGTAAAACTGAATTAGATAAAGCGCAAACCAAAATGTCGTATCTGGAGTTTCGCACGTTTGGTTATTTTCTATTGGTATTCTGAATACTGCCCTCTAACTTCATCGCTGGCTGTTGGGGGTTAACTCTTTTTCTCCTCACGCGCGCTACGGCGCAACCCCTGGAAAAAAGGGGAGACGTGCCTCTATAGGCTACAAACCTTCGACTCCTCCGGCCGATAGGTCCCCTCCGGGAAGTCCCGGCCTAGCCGGAAAAGTGCCCAGAACGCTAAATGTGCTGGGTTTTGCCGACCGGCAAGACCCACGTAAGTGGCCTTTTGGCTCAGAGAGGTCAAATGTACCTGAGGCATCTTCGATTTGTAGCCTCGATGGTCGCCCCCTCTGGTTTGCCTGGGGTTTTGCGCTGTAGCGCGCTGCCCGGTTTCTCCGTTGGAGAAACATTTTCCTTTCTCATGAAGAGCATTTCCTTCTGAGAAGCAACTGACTGATAACACCGACATTTTGGTTTGCGCCCAACTAAACCTCCACCCCCTTAATCTTAATCGTCCATGCGTATTTTGCCGGCCGGTTTTCTTCCTGCTGAAGGTCTGAGGGAATGGAAATGATGACTTCGTCTCCTTCTATTTTCCACGGAAGTATTCCTTCATATCCCAGCAGGGTGATTTCGCTACCGGCTTCGGGACGTACCTGTTTGAGACGCAGGGTATTGCCGGGCCAGGCTGTTGAAATCGCATAAATGAAGGCGCCGTCTTTGCTTTGGGTGTAGAAGGTATGATCTCCTTCATGAAATTTGTTGAGCCGGTTGGTGGCATAGATGGCTTCTTTATTTACATCCAGCCAGTCGCCCATTTCGGCGAGTCGCTCGACACTCGGTGCAGGAATCAATCCTTCGGAAGTTGGTCCGACATTCAGCAGGTAGTTTCCGCCTTTGGCGGTAATTTCGATGAGGTTGTGGATCAGCATTTCCGCTGATTTCCAGTTGTTGTCGCCTGATTTGAAGCCCCAGGTATCGTTCATGGTCATACACGATTCCCAGTCAGAGGCGGCAGTCCCTTCCAGAATTTCCTGCTCGGGCGTGCCAAAGTCTCCGGCGTAGTTCTGATCGTTTTTATCCATCCCCTGCATTCCCTGCCGGCCTTTGTCCACCCGGTTGTTGATGATCATGGCCGGATTCATGCTGCGGAGGTAGTTGTAGGTTTCCAGTCCGTATTCGTGGGTCCAGTCTGCGTTCCATTCACCGTCAAACCACATGACCGGCGGGTTGTATTTGGTTACCAGTTCGGTGAGCTGGGGTTTGAGATAGGTCTTTACATACCGGTCAAAATTGGGATTGGTCTTTTTGCCGTCGTTGTAGTTGGGGTAAAATGGCGCCTGCGCGTCGGGGTGATGCCAGTCCATGATAGAATGGTAAAAACAAAGTTTGATTCCTGCCTCATCGCAGGCGGTTTTGAGTTCGCCCAGAATATCTCTTTTGAACGGAGACGCATCCATGATATCGTAGTTGGATACTTCCGAATCCCACAGACAAAAGCCGTCGTGGTGTTTGGAAGTAATGACAATATATTTCACGCCTGCATTTTTGGCGATATTGGCCCATTCTTTCGCATCAAACTTTACGGGGTTGAACTGCGCTGCAAATGGCTCATAATCAGCTACGGGAATCTGCGCCCTTTCCATAATCCATTCACCCACAGAAGGAACCTCTTCGCCCTTATAAACACCTGCGGGAACAGAATATACGCCCCAGTGGATAAACATACCAAAGGTCGCATCCCGCCACCATTCCATCCGCTGATCAAAAGCTTCCGGCGTTTCCTGCGTATAGTCTGTAAGGGTGTGGGTGTCTGCCTGCGGCTCTGATTTACAGGAATACAGGCCGGAAAGCGCAACAACGAGTCCGGTAATCAGGAGAAATGAATTTTTCATAACGCGGTAGTTTTAGTCTGTCCGCACCAATTTAAAATATTCCTACGATTTTGACGACAAAACCACCTGAATTTTATCCGCTTTGGACACATCCCGCCAGAAGGTCCGGTAATCTTCGTAGGTCTCTGCCGGCTGCCGGGTTTTGGGTACAAGCAGACTACGGGTATAGCGGAGAATGCGTGATTCGGGGGTAAATTCTATATTCGCTTCATAGGTGCCAAAGGTACTCTCCACCCGCAAAGGCATGGAAGGCATGCTTTCCATCGTATATCCTTCAGGCAAATGGTATTCGATGGTGTCGGTGTCCCAGTAAGGATATTTGCTGAAAACAGGCTGTTGGCGGTTGTCGTTTTTTTCGGGTGAATAGGCGCTCCTTTCCAACTGGTTGGGCGCGAGAAAAAAACGACTACCCGATGCAGACGCCCAGTTGATCGCGTCAATATCGTAGGTGTAGCGATAAGCCGGAGAACCCGAGCCGGGAATGCTTTCAAAGGTAAATGCTTTGATATTGAAGTTTTTCGCAGAAATACGGCTCCGGAGCCAGTTTTCTTTTTCCCGCTCCGAAAGCGTTTCTGTATTCTGCGCCAACTCGTCCTGCTGATATCCTGTTGCGGTGACAGATACGGTTACGATTGCGCTGCCTTTGGTATCCAGTACCACATTTGCCTTTCGCCGTTGTTGGTTGGCTTCGGGCGGACTAGCAGGTGTGCGGGTAAGGAACCCTCCCGAATCCGTTACCACCAGTGCGTGGCGGTCTTCGGTAAATCTGCCGAGATACCCTGCGGGATAATTGTTCATGGTGCAATCCATCCATATCGTATCCTTTCCGTCAGGTACACAGAGGATCGCGTGGTTGAACTGGTTGCTGGAAAAGTCCGGAATAATATCGGAGGCATTGTTTCCGGCTTTGATCAGGACGGCGTAAGATGGAATTTCAATGGCCTTCAGCATGCTTTTTGCGTAATTGCTCAGCGCCTTGCAGTCGCCGTACCCGTTTTTATAGACATATTCAGCATCAAAAGTCTGCCATCCGCCCAAACCCAACTGTATGCCTACATAGCGGGTATTTTCCTGAAGATAGCGATAGATTGCCTGTACCTTGTCTTTTTTGGTCGGCAGATCGCGGGTCATATCCACCACCTTTTGTTTTAGTTCTTCGGGGAGGTTATCTCTGTCTTTATTGAGTGCGTGAAAAAACAGGCCGAAATCACGCCATGAAAGATTGCTCCCTTTATACCCCTGAATCTCAAAAGTTGTGGGTGCCAGATATACCGCCGGAACATAATCACGCCAGGGAGGGCCAACGGTTTCCGTTTCCACGGCCTTCAGCGCGCCGACCTTCCACAGATAATGGGTATTTCCTTTTTCGTCTGCCACCTGCGGCGGATCATTCAGGTTTAGCGCCTTAAAGCGAAATTCCTGTCCCTCAGAGGCAATGATTTCCAACCGCGCCTTTTCTACTGAAAGATTTTCCTCAAACTGCGGATACCAGGGCGGGAAGCTAAACAGCCCGTTTTGCCCCATAGTATAGTGCAAATGGACGGTATAGGGATAGTGGTCGTGTTTCAGCGTGGCGACCAGTGCGTGGTGGTCAGAAATAAAACTGCTTCCGTCATTGGGGCTGACGTCTTGTATGTCGTTGGGTTTTAACTTTCGCACCAGTGCGCCGGAGGCATCGTAGATTTCGCCCGAAATATCCTTTGCCGAATAAAACTTGTCGTAGGGGGCATAAATCGTTGCAAATTCGTCACCATGACGATTGAGAATGGTGATAATCTGATCGATCGTGGTTTCTGACTTCCTGTCGCTTTTCATCACAATCATATGATCTGATTTGCGTATGACTGCATGGGCATTGGCGAGCAGCGAATCGGGTATATCGGCGGCTGAAAATTGCGCAAAGGAGGCAACAAACGCGCCAATAAGCAGAATGGCAAAAGCGGCCAGTCTGTTGATAATGAAAAGGGAAGTGTTTTGCATGATTATTCGGTTTTGCGGAGAACAATCTGTTCGCCCTGTTTGGCTACAACATGATCAAAAAACATGCGGATATATTCGTATTCTTCCGGGAAAAACCGGGTTTGTGCAATGGTGGTAAAACAATTGAGCTGGATCATATTACTGCCAATGTCTTTGGCCTGATAAAAGAATGTCGCACCATTGTCGGGCAAAACCACTTTGGTGGCTTTGGGTAATTCTTCGACTTTGTACCCTTCGGGTATGATCATGTTGAGAATATATTTTTCCTCAATCGGGATAGCAAAATCCACCGGATAGGTGCGTTCTTTCAGCTTAAAGGGGTTTTCTTTCTGCGCAACAGACAAGAGCGGTTGAATGTAGATAAAATCGCCCGCCACATTGACAAAATCTGTTCCTGTCAGGTGAAGGGAAATTTCAAACGGATTTTCGGGTTCGTCTGCTGCTTTTGTTGTTATCTCATCTGCCGCCACATCACTCCAGTCGTCGGTAATATATTCTTTGATAAATTCCTTCTCGTCTTTGTTGAGCTTGCTCAGGCGGTAACGGGCGTCTGCTGCGGCATAACCATGATAGGTGTGGGTAAGTCTTCCATCCAGTGTGCCTTCTTCATCCAGTTTTATATTGATCATCCAGGTCGATTCAGAATGGTGGAGCGGTCTGATGTCCACCCATGAGGGATTGCTGGCGTGAACCAAAAATCCGGATTCATTGAGATCAGAAACGGGGAGCATGCCAAAGGGCATAAAATCATCGATTGCATCGAGGAAGACATAGCCATTGTCTGTAAGTACAGCCGCGATCACATGGTTAAACTGGGAATAAATCGGATAAATCTGCTGGATTTTTCCGTGGGTTCGGGTACTAATAAGGACCGGTTGAGCGGTAAATCCTGCCTCCAGAAGCATGTCAATCAGGATCATATTGATTTCTGCGCTGCTTCCTTCCTTCTTTTCAAATGCTAAATGCAGCGGACCCGATACATAAGCCGTAAACTCCTGGTTCCAACCCATGGATTTTCGCACAAAATCATAAATTACCTGTGCCTGTTCCAACTGGCTTTTACCTTCGAGTGGAAGTTCTTTGACCATTTTGCGGACGCGGCTGTTGTTGAGGCGCAGCCCAAAGGATTCACTTTCCATAAACTCCCTGGCTAGTTGTTCCCAGCTTCCCAGGATAGGTTTGGGCGGTTGCTGGGGATAATGAACCGACTGCAACTGAAACTGGAGGGAGGACAGGTAGTCGCTGGGAGTGGTCATATAAGGTTCACGGATAAAAGCGGGCACGTTTTCCATCACGTAAATCGTTTCTTCGCCGTTGTATTGAATGGCTTCGCTTCTGGAGCTTCCGCCACCATACCCATAAGTCGGTCTGTCAAAATTGGTAAATATTACCGACCGGCTGTAGGAAGAAGATTTACGGCTGGTAAGTGCCAGGTGGCCTTTCATCAGCGGGAGAAAGCGGTACCATTCGGGGATACGGGTGCGGTATTCGTTGTGAATGGTGGGGTAGTAGTGCTGAAAACGCCAGGGTCTGATTGCGCCGAGGCTTTCGGAAATGAGCATATATGAATATTCAAATACAGCACCTTCCTTCAACTGGGGCAGGGTGAATTTGATACTTTTCCAGCCGTCGCCCAGGTCGCTTTCCACGATATCTTTTTTTGAGATTTCGTAGGATTTGACTTTCCCGTCTTCGAGGTAATAGGTGATGCCTTTGACCGAGGAGATTTTTTCACTGGCATTGGCATCCAGATAAGCCACTTCGACCTCAGCAAGGTCGAAGGCCGATTCCTTAAAAATTTTTGCACGGGTATAGTGCAGGGTTTTCAGTTGAAGACCGCCCCCGCCTGATTCGATATTCGACTCTCCATAATTATAAAGGATCACAGCTCCCGCATCGGGATCCTTCTCATAACTTGTCATTTCCAACTCTTTTTTGAGCTGGTTGTCGTCAGTTTTGGGCATCTGAGCAAAAGCATCTGTATAAAACCCGGCTGCTGTTACCAGGAAGGCAAAAATAGAAAAACGAATCTGCATAAATAGTGGTTGTTAGATGTGAATTAGTATAGATATGCTACCGGGCTTTCCTGACAGGAAAGATAGGAAAAGACATACTATTCCACAAATAATCGTTACAGAAAAGATAAATAGCCGTTTCCTGAGTTATATCACTCCGCATTATTTGAATTCTCCGAATATTTCTTAATTTTTGATAAATATTACGGAAGTATGGCAGTTTCATTCACCAACCAACTCAATCGCCTTTTGGCAAACAACAAGCCCGACCGCGCACTGGAAGAAATTTTTGAAGCTTTCCGGCTGTTTAAGAAGAAGTATCCCGATCGCGCCAATGAAATTGATGATCTGGAATCACAACTGATTATGCTCTCCGCCCGGATGAAAGAACTGCAAACCAAAGAGCAAAGTATCCAGCTTTCGTCCAATGAAATCGAAGTGGCCAGGGCCCGAATGTTTTCCAGTCTGATAGGTATTATCAAAGGGTTTCAGGATTTTCCGGCTTTCAGCGAATTTCTGAACTCCGAAAGTGTGGAAAGCTCCACGGAAGAACCAGCAAGAAAAGTCAAAGAGGTGCCTGCCGCACCTACTGCACCGCCATATGCCCATACCCAAGTACATCAGTCTGCGCCAACATCGTCCCGCCAGGGGCTGGTGATCGGGATTGTTGGGGGAGGGTTGGCGGTAGTTGCTTTGATCCTGTGGCTGGTGCTTGGCCGCAATCAAAGCCAGCCGGACACCGCCAAACCACAGCCACAGGCTGTGGATGCTGACCCTGCACGCGACCAGCAACTTTGGGAAACAGCTAAAAAAAGCAATACCCCCGAGGCTTACGATATGTATATCAAAGCCTATGAAAACGGGCTTTTTACCGATTCTGCACAAATTAAAATCAATGAAGCGATAGCCCAAAAAGAAGAAAAACTCTGGGCCGACGCAAAGGCAGCCGGTACCCGTCAGGCGTATATGTCTTACCTGAAAAATAGCTCCTCTCACAAATACGGCCCGCAGGCCGATGAAGAGATCAATAAACTGCTGGAAAAGGAAAAAGGCTCCGCCAAACTCAAAGAACTCATAGGCATCAGCAGCAGGGATACGCTCGTGATCAATGATAAAATCGCAAAATTGAGCCAGGGGCTCGCTGATCTCAAAACAGAGGCAGACAAAGTGGAAGTGCAGAAAATCATCGCCGAACTGAATGCCACCCTTCAAGAAGGTGCGCATATCAAAAGTCCTCAGGATTTTGTGGTGGCGCGCAGTGTGTCAGAGTCCCGGAATACAGTAGGTGTGGACAGTGTATTTAATCAGCGGACGGTATGGGCCTGGGCAAAAACTTCGTCTTCCCGCTCCGAAACAGTGCGTTTTGCGTGGTACAACAGCAAAGGCGAACAATTAAACATGCGAACCTACAGCGTGCAGGGCGTGGACGGCTACCGGGTATTCACCCAACAGAGCTTTCCAGCCCCCGGCCGGTACGAAGTGCGCCTTTACAACAGCAACAATATCCTGATCGGTCGGCGGGTTTTTGTGGTGAAGGGGTAGGGGAGAAACATTTTGACTATGAAAACAGCAACAAAACTTTCACTCATCAATGGGTTTTTGTTGATGGGTCTTTTCTTGCTCGAATATACGGGGATGTTCAATTTTTCGCTTATTTTCCCATATAAATGGCACAAACTGCTTCATATTTTGGGTGCGGCAGTATTTATGGGCAATATGATTGTGGGGCCGGTATGGTTTTTTTTTGCTTATTATTCCCAAAGCAGGGAAATCCTGCAATTTTCCGACAAACTGTTACGCCTTACCGATATGTATATAACCCTTCCCGGTTTAGATTTGGCCGTGGTCAACGGATTATTTCTTGCCTCTGTTTTTGGCGGTATGGTGAGCCAGCCATGGTTATTGTATTCGTTGGTGGGAATGGTCATTATGTGGGTTCTTACGTTTCCGCTTTTATATATTCAGGAAAAGATTTATCGCACCATTGAACAGGAACCCGACAACCGGGTTACCCTAAGAAAATGGATAATCCGCTGGTCAGTCTGGGGAACCATTGTGATGATCCCGCCATCGGTAATTTTTTATCTGATGGTGATGAAGGGGTGGTGAATTTAGGGAGTGTGTCTCGTCCTAAAAAAAGTTGACAGGTGAGAGGTCAAGGCAATCGCAAGAAACTAAGTGATGAGTACTTTAATAAGATAGTCCTCGTCCCGTCCGGCCTTTTTCCGCTTTGCTTTCATCCCTCTTTTGAACGTGGATTCGTTTTATGGCCATATGTCTTAAGGTGGCCATGTTCTCTGGCGCATATCCGATCCTGATCCGGGATTGGTCTTCTTGGAAGGTAACATCCAAAACCCAGTGGAGCTTGGTTTCTATTCCCCAATGGCTCCTGACCGACTAGTTAAAAAATTGGGTGTCAGCCTGTTTGGGGCACAGATAGTAGCGCGTTTCTTCTCGGACCTTGCCTGCATTTCTCCCATTTCTCTGTACGACCCTTGAATGAACTTGGACTAAAGTAGTCAAATCTTTCCACTTCTTGAGTTCTTCTTCGAGCAGCCAGTCTTTGGCAGCAATAGCGGAACAAGTCCTCGTCTCAATTCGCCATGTCCTCGGTCAAACTCTTGGTGGTTTAGGCCTTGCGCCCCGGCATCAAATTGCTCAAAAGGTTCTTTGGTTTGCCGGTGAAGTTCTCCCTGATTGCCTTTGAGCGCCAACAAATAGTCTGCGTTAGCTGCTCTGATTTGTTGTGAAGTACACCCCAAAAGTATCAGCCAACTGAGCCGTCCACGCACTGAAGCAGGCTTGAAAAGCCTCGGGCTTGATTCTGCTGAAGACCCGCCCAAAGGTGTCGTGAGAGGGGATTCCATGGGATAAATCCAGAAATTGAGCCAGAAAATCCTGTTTGCTTTTGCCGAACTCCTCGATCTCGGTACATTCATCTGCACCACAAATTACCCCTAAAATCGCAATCGTCAAGAACGGGAAAAAAAGGTGAAGACGCTCTCGGCAATCCCGGGGGTCTTCCAATAAGCCGAAATAGGTTAAAAAGTAGGTTATTGCAACGGGTAAAGCCGCCATCTGTTTTTCTCAAAAGATACGACTACATTTGTCCTAAAGTCAAGTGTTTTTTTTCTTGCGATTGCCTTGTAATAAATCCTCAATCGCTTGCATAAAACACAGAATTATCCGAAGTTACAAATAGTTTACAATATTGGGTCTACCAAGATAGGACTTGCGTAACTTTAGACTGTTTTCTTTCCTGAAGGAAACCTTTGGGAACCATCATTATGAAGGCTCTATTACCTATTACATCTGTTTTTGGAATTCTGTCCAAAAATAGCAGTCCGGCCCAAGCCAATTGGCAGAAGGATATCATTGGTACTGGGTTCTTTCTTCATACTCCGAATATTGCCATTACCGCTGCGCATGTAGTAAAAGACTTTTCCTGGGGCGATCCGATATATGCGTGGCCTGAAGGACTGGAAGTCGACGCCAGCAACCATATGCTTGATGAAGGTCAATTGTTGACTTTTAGGAAAATATGTGTGGAGGCTTCGACGGACTTTGCCGCTTTGTATCTTATATCTAATAGCTATAGACAATCTCGACACAATAGCATCAGTTTTGAGTCCAAAGCTAATTTTTACTCCTATGGCTACCATCGGAGAGACGTATATTTAAGCCCTCAGTTTTGTGCGTTGGAAAAGAGGGCTCCTAACCCATTCGATAAAGTAGTATTCAATGGGGGGCATTCTATTGATTGTCTGATACTCCTTCCTAAGCATGCAACAGATCCTATATTACCAGGTATGAGTGGCGGGCCAGTCATAAGTACATTCCGTCCCAGAACGGCAATTGGATTTATTACTGGAACGCTAAATCAGTTGATTGCAAGAGGCATGGTTTCAAGAAATGGGGAAATGTCCATAAAGAATGTGCCTGGAAATGAAGCCTTGGCAATTCCCTTTGATCGAGTCCTTCGACAAAATGTGGATACAGTACCCCTTAGGGAAGCAATGGATTCAGGCTTTTCTTATACTTTTCAGAAGTACGGATCTCCTAGTTCTTGGCATGTAACATCGGAAGTAGATTGGAATTGTGAGTTCTTAATCCAGAAGTATGAAGAATGGTCTAAGAGACGAGGAACATCACATAAAATCCCAATAAAACCTTTGGGCTTTCTCCACACGAGATTCATTTCTATACCTGGAACCAGTATCGAAATGATGGAGCGATTGGTAACGAGAGCGGAATTCGAATATTTTCTACAACATAACCCAGCATGGCAATTGAAGCCAGGCAGCTGGAATGAACAAGGTTACCTTGCAGGATGGTATAATGAAGCAGGAGAACTAGAGCATCCCTATTTGCCAGCAAACTTTGTGAGTACCAAGGCTTGTATAGCCTTCGCGCAGTGGTGTAAGGATCAAGAGGGGGTACCATACCGCCTTCCTACTACAGAAGAATGGGAAAAAGCCACATTGGCTGGAAGGGATGATCTTTCCACCGCCATAGCCGATGAAATTGACTGGAAGCGTGTGAATTACCATAACATCCTTGGCACTCCTTCTCCTCCCCAGCTTTCCTACTCAAACCCACTTGGCATTGCAGATACTTTTGGTAATGTACAAGACCTTACTCTACAGGGCAATGAGCCCATAGCCTGCGGAGGTAGTTACCGAGTTTCCAAGAAGTTGCTCAAAGGGAAAACTAATCTTTCCCTGAATGAATGCCGGAGAGATATGGGATTCCGTTTGGTCATTGAAACAACAAGACATGGAAGAGAATCTAATTAGCGACATTCCCCAGCACATTCTGGGATTGAAAAAGGAGTTCCGCGAATCCCGGAAGTGGGGAGCCGTACCCCCAGAATTGGTCCTGACCCTCTTGGAATTCTGGGTTCCCGCCCACGCGGATCAGTTATTGTTTGAGAATACATCGGATAACCTGGCACTTCTACTATACGCCAAGGCCTACGGAAAAAATATCAATCGATTTGGGGGACAAGTATCCCAGCTTCTCAGGGATCACAAGGCCGAATATGAAAAGCCTTTAGTGCCCCAATATCCCCCGTTATCATTGTACCAATTGACCGAGGGCAGAAACCTGGCCATGGCCAATATGCCGATCATTAAGGTCTGGGTCTATGAGTTACCCAACGGAGATCCTAACAAAATATTGGCAGTAGGAAAAGGGGTGCCAGAAATATGCGATCAGGTATTCCAACTGTTCCTTGGGGCGGTATTGAAGATATATGGTTCAGACAAAGACTTTCTAAATCCCGGCTTCTTACATGTGGAAGTGCCTGGCGCTGCCATCGCAGACAATCCCCAAAACCAGGGACACATTGGATCCCTTCCTAATGCGGCACTACAGCATGCAAAAAAAGCGATCTCAGAACTCAAGCGAGACTTAATCAAATTACAAAGAGAGACAGGACTGATAGAGGTGAACATCCTACCCCAGGCCGAATTCAATCGAATATCCACGAACTACCAAAATTCTTTTGACGAAAGCACGAATGGGCGTCCTGTAATTTGGGCTCCGAACCCCCAAAAATTAAGTACACCTGCAACTGCCTTTGTTCCGATTAACAAATATCCAGACCCAGACCCAGACCCAGACCCAGATACTAATTACCCAGATGATCCTACTATTAGCTTCCAACTACATGGAGGTTTGCTGAGAACAACAGCCTTCCAGGCATTATACGAGAAATTCAAACAGCTTACCCTAGACCAGTTGATTGCAGATTATTACCTCCGGGAAAAGGATTTTGAACAAAGGTACTGTACGAGAAAAGCAGATAAAGAGGCCTATGATACGGCCGTTGCAGATGGGATGGCTCCCGAAATAATGAATCTGACTTGGCCTGATCCTGTGGAACTAAATTCCCAATTCCTACCTCTAGTAGGAACATTTCAGCTGTTACCTATACCTGTGTTTGTTCCGAGAGATATTTTCTACCATCAGCATGTCCCTGCAAACCTCAAAAGCTTGAAACAATGGTATCATACCTGGCGGAATAACAGAATAAATCTCGTTCAGGCTGCTACGCGAGTAGATTCTCCGTTTCGAAGGTTAGTCATTTCTCGCTTTCTCGACATGGTGCTCAGGCAGGAAGAGCCTGATACACCTGGTATTCAAGCCGAATTCATCCGCTGGAGAGATTCTATTACCCCCATTTTGAATATGGAGTTTCGAGCCCAGCTCGAGTCAATAGGGCTAGCTCCTGAACGTGTTTTTGGCCCAACGACCTTTTTTCACAGCACAGTTTCAGCAGTAACCCAAACGCTTGACATTAGGATAATGGTCAATCAATTGCTGTTTGAAGGAGAATCGGTTGTGGTGTTCAACCCTGAATTTCTTACGGCTCAAATACATGATCCACTTACAAAGGGAATAGAAACAACTAACCAACCTACAAATGCCAATTTGGAATGGGAAAACCTACAGGATTCCTCCGATTCTGATTTTGAAGAGAACTTTAGGGAAGCCTTAAGTCGCTCTCCCAAGGATATTATCTCTAAGGTCGCAAATCAATGGGTACCAAAAACGATTTTGGAAGGGGAGCTCAATCTTATAAAGAAATCCCTAAAGCTAATAAATCAGCAAGTTTTATCGCCACGTTTGGTGGACAATGGAATCCTCAATCTCGCCTTTAAAACGACTCACTCAGGAAGAGAAGATCTCAGCACCAATGAAAGAAGTCCCTTCTTTCTGGCGAAGGCCCATTTCTTAGGAGCCATATTGGAAGCGGTAGCTGCCGGAATAGATCCGCAAGAACACCTACCCAATGTCTTGCGCAATGGCGGATTGCTAAATGTAGGGACCACAAAGCAAAGGGCTCGGATAGAGAAGCATATTGAGGACTTCCGGGAAAATTATAATGCGCTCCCTGACACCGAGCAGAACACTGTCAATAGTTGGCTTACTCACTTAGGAAATCACTCAATTGAGAATGTTATTCGCAGCCTTCGGCAACATCATCCTACTATTCAAAATGTGTTGGGTCAGGAAGCGAATCCCAATGCTTTCGCTCTGTATCAAGCATCTCTGGCTTTGTCCTTCGCTACTTTGGGGGGGGGGGCTAAAAAAAATGGGAGGAAATTTGCCGATTTCGGAAGCCAGTTATCAAGACGTGCTAGTGAAAACGGTAGGAGCTTTTGAAACCGCTTTCAAAGAAATCCCTTCTGCCCCCTTGAGTGATATGAAAGACCTATTTGACATTCTCACTGGCCAGCAACATGTTTACTAGGATCCTGCTTAAAAACCAAACCAATGAAATGTGAATTTTCGGCTATTCAGTTGATCCTTTATACTGATGCAGGCTTGAAAACGGCCCAGGATATCGAATTGGGGCTTGGCGAGTTTCAAGCTCATACTTTGGTACAGAAGCTTGGGGAGCCTGATACAATTGATAGATTGGCCCGAGACTTAGGCTGTCCAAGAGATCAAGTCTTCTGTGAAATCGTTGCGAGAATCATAAAAAGAGCATTCCCCAACGAGGAATACCATTTTTCCTACCAATTGCTAGAGGCCATTACATACGACCTCAGTTATCAGGACATCATAAAGAAGTATCTGAAATCAGATGACAGGCCCCTAGATGACCTATTCGATTTCGAAAGAGTAGCACGATGCCTTAGTTTAGCGTTAAGAAAGACAATAGACATGGCTCCCGAGGAGGTAGAACCGCTTCTTGAGCAATACGGGTTTGTAGAGGCTGGGCTGAGGGAGTGTCAGCGAATACAAGGGATCAACGATGATCAATGGGCTACCATTCTAAATCGACACCGCTGGCTAACAGATTATGCAATAACCGTTTTTCAAGCAGATCCCGAATTTAGTCGTGCTACTAAGAAGTTGAGGCGAACAGAAGTTCCTGATGCGCTCGCCAAATTACTTTTGGCAGGCGTGGGTGGCCCTTGGCAAGTGAATCCAAACCTGCTTCAATGGGCTACTCAATTAGGAGGGAATCCCCAAGCCCCTCCCAACTGTGATCAAGGCCAAGGTCAAAACATGGGTGGGCCTCGTCCTACTTATTATGATGCCATTGGTTTAAACTTTTTGAGGAGTCGCTTTAAAGAGCTATCGTCTCAGTATTTGGATGAAAGTCTACTGGCAATTGATCGGGCCATTGACGAAGCGCAAGATTCTCTCATTTCTCTAAGCTTGCTGAAGTTCCACATTCAATTCTTTAAGCAGGGAAATCCACGGGAAGCATTGGATACGTTGCTGAGTATGAATCAATCCCGCCAAGCACTTAGGAGGTTTCCCGTCATGGCAAGACATCTTTCCGACTTCACGGCAGATGATCATTCCTTTTTGGAGGTATCTGATTTCGAGGAGTTTGAGATGAGGGAACCTGAAGAGGTTCAGGGAAATATTATTAATCAGATTCTTGGCTTTTTCAACCCGCCTCCCCCCCCCGAACCTCAAAGGGTCAGTGTTAATCGTTTTAAGGTATTATGTAAAGACCAAAACCTTAATGAGTTTAGACCTGTGATAGAACTAACTCAGGTCGACAAATCCTTATATGCCCATTTGAAAAATGAGCTGGAACAGCTCAAGGTCCAGGATCTGGCAGACGGAAACAGCCTCGTAGAGCGCCTGTTAAACACAAAAATTCCCATCCCAAGAGCTACCTCCAGCCCTTTTGAAGAGAGGCTTCAGCAAAGCGTGAATGCAATGGGGAAACAATTTTCACAGCTCATGATCCTTTCAGGTGCTGATATTAAGCTCCCTGAACTCCCATTTTTTGAGCAGCAAGATCCCCAACCACCATTTACCTTTGAAAGACCGATGAAAGAGCTACGAATTCAATATAACCGACAAGAATTGATCGAATTGCTAAAGAATGATATTGGGGCTGATTTTGGGAAGTATTTTAAGGTAGGTTTTGAATAATTTTTTGTACTTAACGATTAAGGAACATGGCAAAGCAACTAATTCAGTATCAACTCGAAGATAAGCCCGATTCTCCTATCATAGTAGTAGAGGTGGTAAATGACGATTTTTTCGACCACTCTGATGGAGCCCAACACACAGCAGATGAAGAGGGAAAAGTAGCCAAGGTGACCCAAAAAGCGAAGGATACGTTTAGCAATGCTATATCTATCCTTAAGCCAGTCTCCCAAAAGATATTGACCCAAATTAAGGGATTGAGTCCGGACGAAATCAAGGTTGAGTTAGGAATAAAATTCGACGCACAAGTTGGTGCAATTATTGCATCATCATCTGCTGAGGCAAATATCAAAGTGATCCTTACTTGGAATAAGGGAACAGTAAGTACTCTCTCAAACAATGAGAATGGGGACTCTCCCAAAGAGAAAGAGCATAAAGAAACATAGATTAGTCTCCCCCTAAAATAAGTTGACACAACAAAATACCAAATGGGACACTCAAAAACGAGAAAAAACGAGTATTATTCGGAGACGTTTAAATCCGAAGTGGCAAGCAAATCGAGATCGGAAATCTGTCGGTGTTGGAAGCCTCTCTTCAATACGAAATCGGTGGCAGCATGACGGTCTGGTCTGGGTGATTCGTCCCTTGTACCTGACGATGGAGATACGTACCGAAGGTGAGGGGGTAGATTTTTCAGTTCGGCTCTGAATCCAGCCGGATGAGAGGGTATGAGCTTTGGGTTTGTCTCTTTTTCTGTAACCTACCATCCCTCATTTGCCTTTCTCCTTCCCGTGTTTACCTTTATACTTACAATTTGACACAATAAAGCTCAACCTCTTTTTTGCAACAAACTACATAATCCTATGCCCAGCATCACTCTCTCCTCCGCCGCCAACGCCTTATGGCTTGACTCCCTGCCCAGGCAGGAATGGTACCTCTATTTCGAAATCCAGGGTGCTGATGCGCCGCCTTCCGAGCAACGCGTGCCACTCAACCTCGCCCTCGTGCTTGACCGCAGCGGCTCGATGCAGGGCGATAAAATCGCCTATGTCCGGCAGGCTGCGGCATTTGTGGTGGACCACCTCGGTGCAGAGGATACCCTTGCGCTGGTGCAGTACGACGATGTCATAGACGTGCTCAGCCCAGCTGCGCGGGTGCGGGATAAAGCCGCACTCAAACGTCAGATTCAGGCTATTGGGGCCCGAAACAACACTAACCTCAGCGGGGGACTGCTCGAAGGATTTACGCAGGCCGGAAGTCAGAAAGCGGCCAACCGCGTCAACCGCGTACTACTGCTCACCGACGGACTGGCGAATGCCGGGGTAACTGACTCCCGACCAGCTTCGCAAGCTGGCGCAGGACAAATTTCGCCAGAGGGTATCGGTGTCTCCACCTTTGGTGGGGCCGACTTCAATGAGGTCATGCTCATGGGGCTGGCCGAATACGGTGGCGGCAATTATTACTTCATCGAAAATCCCGACAAATTCCCGGTATCTTCCAGCGCGAATTGGCTGATCTACGACGGTTGTAGCCCAACAGACCTGGTTGACAATTTCCTTAACGGCGATACGGCCTGCGCTGCGAAAGGGTGTACGGTTATCCGGGAGAACGAAGGAGCCGTCCGGGTGAATTTCAACGATGTGTTTGCCGGGGAGAAAAAGGCTGTGCTGCTCAAACTGGTGGCCAATGCTCCGGTGACGCAGGATGCGCTGTCTTTCCACGCAGAACTAAAATACGTGGATGCCCTGGCGGGTTTTGAATCCCACCAACTCACACAAACCATCGGGATACACCGCACCGCCGACCAGCAGGCTTACGATCAGGGACTTGATCCCAAACTCGCTGAACAAATAGCCCTGTTCTGGTAGTGGACTGGCGGTAAGTCGAACGCTGACCTCCGCGATTTTCAGACGGCAAACGCGCTTGTCCAGCAGGCCCGGGCGTACCTCGAAGGTTACTTCAGCAGCCACGCGCCGAGCGAAGAACTGAACCGTCTGTACCAGGAATTGCTACAATACGAAAAGGTACTGGAGGAAATGCCGCAGATGAATGCGCATATGTTCAGTTCATCAAGCAAGGCGTCCCGCTATTCGTCCTATATGAGGCGCTCTGAAGCGGGAAGAGGAGGATTAGGAAAAAGAGTACCCGGTTGTTCACCAAACACCCCCTGCACCCTTTCCAGCGCCTCTATTAACCGATCTATGTCTGCGGTTGTATTATAAAACCCCAGCGAAACTCCGCCGTCCCGGGCAGCCCCAGCAGTTGCATCAGGGGCTGGGTGCAGTGAGACTGGCGCGGGATGGCTACGCCCGATTCGTTGAGGATCGTGGCGATGTCGTGCGGATGGACATTTTTCCAGGTGAAAGAAATAATGCCGCTCTTTTCGGCTGCCTGTCCCACAATTGCAATCCCTTCCGCACTCCGGCCAACTGCTCGGTCGCATAATGCAGCAGTTTCTCTTCCTGCCGCCGGATGTTTTCCATTCCGATATTTTCCAGAAAGTCTATCGCTGCTCCCAGTCCGGCGGGCGCCTGCAACATTAGGTGTTCCCGCCTCAAATTTCCACGGAGGGTGTTCAGGTGGTTTGCAGTGATCATTTCCCCGCCAAACTGATAGGGATCCATTGCCTCCAGATGTTTCCTTTCCAAATAGAATCCCTATACCCGTCGGGCCGTACATCTTAAGTGGCCGGAGCAAACGAGCACCGCAGTTCCAGGGCCTGCATGGGTTGGTGGGCGATGCTCTGTGCTCCGTCAATCAGCACCGAATGATGCCACGGGCAAGGGATGATTTTTCAGAGCGGATTGCGCGTTCCCAGCGTGTTGGAAATATGTGTAAGGGCAAGATGCATGGTGGCTGTCGAGCAGATTGGGAATGAGGGAAAGATTTAGATCTCCTTCTCGGTAAGCGGGATAATCATAATTTTGTGCCTGTTTCTGGTGTTAACCGCCAGGGAATCAGGTTGGCGTGATGCTCCAGGGCTGAGATGACGACATTATCACCCGGGAGGAGTCGGCTACAAAAGATGTCACAGACGAGATTGATGCCATCGGTTGTGCCTTTGGTAAAAATAATTTCGCGGGTTGAAGTTGCGTGGATAAACTTCCTGATTTTCTCCCGTGTTCCCTCATAGACGGGTAGCCTTCTACGGCAAGGTCATAAGCGCCGCGGTGAACATTGGCGTTTTCGGAGGTATAATAGCGGGAAATCGCGGTCAATCACCGTCTTGTGCTTCTGCGTAGTGGAGGCACTGTCGAGGTAAACGAATGTGTTCGGCAAAATCAGAAATTGGAGGCATGCTGGAGGAAGTCAGTCATAGTATTTGATTCATACGGACAGTTAGGCAAAATTTTATTTGTAATCGGTGGGATTGTATTGGTTTGGAATCGAAGAATCCCTAAAGGATCGGTTTGGAATCGAAGAATCCCTAAAGGATCGGTTTGCAACGGTTTGCAACGGATTCCAACGGATTCCAACGGATTCCAACGGATTCCAACGGTTTGCAACGGTTTGCAACGGTTTGCAACGGTTTGCAACGGTTTGCAACGGATTCCAACGGTTTGGAATCGAAGAATCCCTCAAGGATCGGATTGCAACGGATTGCAACGGATTGCAACGGATTCCAACGGATTGCAACGGATTCCAACGGATTGCAACGGATTCCAACGGATTCCAACGGTTTGCAACGGATTCCAACGGATTCCAACAGATTCCAACGGTTTGCAACGGTTTGCAACGGTTTGGAATCGAAGAATCCCTAAAGGATCGGATTCCAACGGTTTGCAACGGTTTGCAACGGTTTGCAACGGTTTGCAACGGTTTGCAACGGATTCCAACGGTTTGGAATCGAAGAATCCCTCAAGGATCGGATTGCAACGGATTCCAACGGTTTGGAATCGAAGAATCCCTCAAGGATCGGATTCCAACGGATTACAACGGTTTGGAATCGAAGAATCCCTCAAGGATCGGATTCCAACGGATTCCAACGGTTTGGAATCGAAGAATCCCTCAAGGATCGGTTTGTAACGGTTTCCAACGGTTTGGAATCGAAGAATCCCTCAAGGATCGGTTTGCAACGGTTTGCAACGGTTTAGAATCGAAGAATCCCTCAAGGATCGGTTTGCAACGGTTTAGAATCGAAGAATCCCTCAAGGATCGGATTCCATCGGTTTGCAATCGAAGCGTCCATTCAAGGATTGGTCTGCCAAACAAACTTTCTCTCCTGCCAATTTCACAGCTCAGGCAAAACCACCAGATTAATAACTGAAGAATACGATCCCAAATGAATTTTTTGCTCCAGTAATGAAGGTAGTCCACTTTCCTGCCGCACATCTTCGGTTCCCAGTTCAAAAAGTAATTCAAATTTATTTTTTTTCCCATTGCCGGCATTTCCCTGTGCATGTGTGGAGATGATTTCTGCTTCCATTCCCAGCGGTTGTATTTTGGAGGGATTTTCGCCAGTTCCAAACATCTTAAAATTTCGCCCGGTTTTGTGTTGCCCGAGGCTGTTGACTCTGTAGCCAAAGTTGGCCGGGTTGAGCGAATATCCCCAGGCATTGATAAAGGGGGTAGAGGAAAGTCTGACATTAAAATTGACATTGGCGTCTATTTCAAATGTCGGACTGGAAACTGCTGTTACGCCCTCCGAATAGTCGTGGATGGAATTGACCTGAAAACGCACATTACTTCCCTGCACAATCTGAAGGCTGATGGAAGTAGATGGCGGCGGACTAAATAACAGGTCAAGATCATCGGTTTGAGACCGGAGGTTATTTAAGTATGTGAGCAGAGCAAGAAGAAACAAAATCTGGCGAATCCTGTTCATAAAAATTATCAAATCGTCTTCCACATTCAAAACAAGGATAATTCAGCATAAGGATAAAACCTGATTCTGCCCGGTTATTACACCATCTGAAGATCAGCCTGTCTTCAGAGTCTCTTCAAAAAGTCGTTGTATATTTGCACAGAAATGAAAGTGTTAATTGTCGAAGATAACCTTCAGCTTTCTGAAAATATAACCACCTACCTTTCCAAGGAAGGGTATGTGTGTACTCCTGCTTATACTTATTATGAGGCGGTGGACCGGCTGTTGTCTTTTTCCTATGATATTCTGGTGCTCGACATTATGCTTCCTGATGGAGACGGCCTGCAGGTGCTTCAGGAACTGAAATCCCGGCAGAACAATACGGGTGTGATCATTTCCTCAGCCAAAAATTCCCTTGAAGATAAACTTCGGGGACTCGACCTGGGGGCAGATGATTATATTACCAAACCCTATCACCTCCCCGAACTCAATGCGCGGATTAAAGCCATCTACCGCCGTCGCAACTTTGAAGGAAACCGGCTGATCAGTTTTAATGAAATCTCCATCAATCCCGACACGATGGAGGTGAAGGTAAATCAATCACCGATCATTCTTACCCGAAAGGAATACGAACTGCTGGTGTATTTTATCGCCAACAGAAACCGGGTTCTTACCAAACAGTCTATTGCCGAACACCTCTGGGGCGATCATATGGATCTCGCCGATTCTTTTGATTTTGTATATCAGCATATCAAAAATCTGCGGAAAAAAATTACGCAGGTGGGCGGAAATGATTATATTTCAACTATTTACGGATTGGGTTACCGGATGAATTAACCTGTAAACGGGAAGACGATGAAACTTCTGCTTAAACTTACCTTTTACTACCTGCTGATCAGCCTTTTCGTCTTCGGCATCGGAGGTATTATGACCTTTAATATTATCCGCCAGACCGTCGTTCTGGAACTCGACCGCTACCTCCGGCACGAACTCCGGAAAGTGTATTCGGCCATAGAGCAGGGCGTGCCGGTCAGTGCACTCAACCGGAGCAATCTCCATATTGTGCAGCTTCATGAAGAAAATTCTATAGAAACTGGCATTGAAATCACAGATACCGTCGCGTATCATATTTATCTGAAAAGAAACGAACCCAACCGGAAGGCGGCTGTGATCAAAGAAATAAACGGGAGCTATTACAATATTACGATCTACGACCAGATTGTGGAAGACGATGATATCTACGACAGCATTGTAATAGGACTCTCCCGGATGTATGTTCTGCTGACCATTGTGGTGATTATCTCCGGTCTGTTTCTTTCGAAAAAGTTATTGGCTCCCTTTGAAAATACCATCCGTGCATTAAAAGGATTCCGCCTGCAGGATCATCAACCGCTGGAATTTCCCAAAACTACTACCCGTGAATTTTCCAATCTCAACAATTTTATCACCCTGATGACTACCAAAGCGCGGCACGATTACCTCAATCTCAAGGAGTTTACGGAAAACGCTGCCCACGAAATGCAGACACCCCTGGCCATTGCCAAAGGGAAACTGGAACTGCTGCTGGAGTCAGGACAGCTTACCGAAGAACAGATGCATATGGTCAACTCCGCGTATATGGCTATATCAAAACTTTCCCGGATGGGAAGTTCGCTGGCGCTGCTTACCAAAATCGAAAACATGGAGTTTGCCAACGCCCGGGAAATAAACTTTTCGGAGATGCTGGAGGAAAAACTGTTTGACTTTCGTGAACTGGTCGAAATGCGGGAAATCCGCCTGAAAACCGAAATTGAGCCGGGAGTAAAAATCGTGATCGACCCGATGCTGATGGACATACTCATTACCAACCTCCTGCAAAATGCTATCCGGCACAATATTGAAAACGGGATCATTGATATTCACCTCAACAACAAAGGACTGACCATCAAAAATACAGGTCTGCCCCCATCGCTTCCACCAGAAATGATGTTTGAAAGATTTAAGAAAAACAAACAATCAGGCGAATCCAACGGACTGGGGCTTAGTATTGCCAAGAAGATATGCGATGTCAACAACTTTGATATCCATTATGATTATCACAGCGACTGGCATGAGGTGGGTTTAAAGATAACGAGTTAGGAGAATTAAAGCGGATTGCCAGGTTAACTAATATGAGCTCAGGGATATGAGAAAAATCCCTAATATTTCTGGTGTATAACTCCAATCCGTATAATAGTGCAGTTGCTGCGATAATAGCGTCGCCGGGCGACATGCGTTTTATAACTGGCGTAAGGCAATTGCCTGATTCAAAATATCTTCATTTACAGAAATTCAGGTAAGCTGCTGAAACACGGCTTCAAACCATTTTTTTTCTTTTTCTGAAAATCCGGGGTATCCAAGTACTTCTAATCGTGTAAAATCTGAAACCAGGCAAGAAGTATCTATCAGTAATGGTCGCAAATGTGCATAGGTAGGTTGTGCCGCATAAAGGTTTACATCCTGTCATCTGATTTTTTCTCCTTCCCCCAGTCCCTGTAAAGCATACTATATGTTACCATATCGACAGTTTTTCCGTTGACAACGCCCGCTTCATGGTCTAGTCCTTCCCATGAAAATTTTAGCCTGAGCGGAATGGCTTCACTCCTGAAATTCGCCGTTGCACATTTGATGACTACCCGGTGAAGCTTGTGAATGTCGAATACATAGTCCAGACATTTTTGTACACAACGGGTAACAATTCCCTTCCCCTCCTGTTCCTTGCTGATCCAATACCCCAGCGATATCTGGTTTTGCTCTCTGTCGCCTTCATTAAAATCAATCAGCCCTTCCAGTTTGTCCTTATACCATATACTGTAAACCCATTTCCCCGAAAAAATATCTCTGTAACTTACCGTCCTGATAAAATACCTGCATTCCTGAAGTGTTTTCACTTTCTCAATCCAACTCAGCCATTCCTGAAGGTGTACCCGGTTATTATTTACCAGCTCAAATATTCGCTCTGCATCCTGAATGGAGATTGGGCGCAGCAAAATATCTTCATCAACCTCCAACTCGGGAGCGGTTTTCACCCATAGCGCTTTGAGCGCATTTCGAACCGGGAATTTGTCTTTCGCCCCGGAGTTTTTAGGTTTAGAGCCAGAGGGTTGATGAGCAGGCGTTTGCTTCATACACACAGCTTCTGCAAAAACAGAACCAGTTTTTTGAGATGAATTTGCTTCCGGTTTTTATGTTTGATGCCTATCGCCTGATTTGTTGAAAGATATAATCTATCACGCTGTCTGTCTCATTTGTACCGATTATTTCTGTGGCTATGGCCTTCAGCTCGTCCCGTGCATTTCCTGTGGCAATTTTGTTTCCGGCAATTTCAAACATGCTGATATCGTTGAGGTTATCACCAAAAACCGTCAGTTGTTCAGTTTCGTAGCCAAGTTCTTCTACCATCATGGACACCGCCCGCGCTTTGGTAGCCAGCCGGTCATAGACCGATAGCCAGAACCAGCCGCTACCATAGCCATTTTCATAGACATAGGTTTGCAACTGGCCGGGATACCTGCGGTGAAGTTCGTTCTGCATTTCCTCAAGCGGACCGATTCGGTCGATCATATTGAGGCAGATTACTTTTTCGTGCATTACCGAATAGGCATCTTCAATATCTTTCAAACGATTGTCGCCCGCAGCGATCCTGTCCTGGCGGTAATGTTGCATGCCTTCATTGAGCACAGGTTCGATATACAAATGGTCATGCCCTTCGTGCCAGGTGCACACAAAAGGGTGAAAACCTGCGGACTTAAACAGCGAAAGCAGTTCACAGTCAAAAGGTTTGGCCATCGCCTGTATGGATCGGTGATTGCCTGTTGTCAGATCGGAAATATACGCTCCATTGGAGCAGACAACCGGAAGCGGGAGCGGGAGGTCGCCCATAATGAGCTTTACCGAAACAATACTGCGGGCAGTAGCAAAAGAAACCGGGACTTCCAGCCGGATGAGCTCTTCCAACCCTTTGCGGGAGTAGTGCGAAAGTGTGGCATCATTGCGGAGTAGTGTGCCGTCGAGGTCTGTGATAAATATTTTTTTCATATATTGAGGTTTGCAAACTACTATGAAAATTTTAACTATCCATAGCTTTGCCGTACATGGGACGGCAAGTCTTAAGGCTGTCATGAGCCTGCTGGGAACCCGGGTACTTCCGGTACCCAGCCTTTTTCTGAGCGGACTTACCAATATTCCCGGTATTGTAAAGACCGAACCGCCGCTCGAAGACCTGCTGGAAAGCACATTCTCCATTGCCCGTGAGAGGGAGGAAAAATTAATTCTTTATGTCGGTTATCTGGGTAATGCCGCTCAGGTCAATCTGATCCGCCGTATGGTGGAGCGACATCGCGATATCATTCAGAATATTGTGGTTGACCCTGTGTCCGGCGATCACGGGAAAATGTATGTTCCCGAAGACGTGGTCAAAGCATGGCCGGAGTTGCTTTCCATCGCCGACTGGGCCCTGCCCAATTATACCGAACTGACTCTCCTCTCAGGTGAAAACGATGCAGCTTCTGAAGAAGAGCATTTGCAGGCATTCAGAGACCGGTTTCCCTCATTGAGCCATATTATTACCAGTATGCCGCACCCTTCGCAGTCCCGGTTATTGCTGTACCACAATGGCATCGGCCACAGCTATTCTCACAAAAGAGAAAACACCAATTACAGCGGAACCGGGGACGTGTTTGCTGCGCATTTTATCCTGAGCTATTTCTTCAGGCGCCAGTCTCCTGTACAGGCGATGCGTATGGCATCTGAAGCCACTCATGCCCTCATCCGAAGGGCGATTGAACTGAGAAGCGCAGACCTTGTTTTGGAATAATTATTTTCCATCCTTAAAATCGAATTGCCTGTAGAGGGGAATATATGTAATTTAGCACCTCATTCGCAGAACTGACAAAAATGGCCAAGACGAGAAAAGCACTGGGACGCGGGCTGGAGGGCCTTCTCCCCACCAATCTTCCTGCCAATAAACCTGAAGTTGCCGCAGCTACTTCCATCAATCTCATACCGGTTGATCAGATTGAAACCAACCCTTTTCAACCCAGACATGACTTTGATGAAGAGGCTTTGAAAGAACTCGCTGCTTCCATAAAGGAACAGGGAATCATCCAGCCTCTTACGGTGCGCAAGCTTTCTGAAAGGCAGTATCAACTTATCGCAGGTGAAAGGCGGCTGAAAGCATCCAAAATTGCCGGATTGAAAGAAGTGCCCGCTTATATCCGCACAGCCAATGATGAGCAGATGCTGGAGATGGCCCTGATTGAAAACATTCAGCGTGAAGACCTCAACCCGATTGAAATTGCCCTCTCGTATCAGCGCATGATCGACGAAATCGGCCTCCGCCAGGAAGACCTCGCAGATAAAGTCGGGAAAAACCGGGCATCGATATCCAATTATCTCCGCCTGCTCAAACTCCCGCCGGGTATTATGAGCGGACTCAAAACAAAGCAGATTTCTTTCGGGCATGGCCGTGCCCTCATCAATGTCGATAACGCCTTTCAGCAGGAGGATATCTACAACGAAATTATTTCAAAAGGACTCTCCGTCAGACAGGCCGAAGACCGCGTGCGCCAGGCCATACAGCCTAAAGAAAAAAAATCACCCGTGGCGGAAAAACCTTCTGCAGAAATGATCCAACTGAAAAAGGTAACAGATGATCTGCAACGCAAGTTCTCCCGGAAAATAAAGCTCCAGCAAAACAAAGAAGGAAAGGGAGAAATCACCATTCCTTTTGAGGACGCAGATGACCTGAATTCTATTCTCGAAATTCTGGACATCTGATGGCCGGTTACCAACCTACCGGGTATATTGCGGCACTTTGGCTATATATGTGCAGATGGAAATGAAAATCCTAATCCGGCGGAATATTGCAGTTTGCCTCATTCTGTTTGTATTTCAGCCTATTTTGTTTTCTCAGACTGATTCTCTTCCCCCTGATTCGGGCAGGAGAATGGACGCTTTTATCGATTCTGTTTCCAAAATTCACAGCCAGCCGGTTCCGGTTATTCCTCCTGATGATTCACCGCGCGAGATAAAGATTAAGAAAATTGCGGGAACCATAAAAGACGAACTTCCCCGGCTTGAAAAAGAGGATGAAAAACTCAGGCTCCGCATTCAGTTTCCCTGGCGCGATGATATTCTGATTCCCCTTCCCAAGGCTTTTGAACCGGCCGGTGCGCGTCCGCCTTTTGACCCGGATGTGGCCTTTCAGCGAAGCCTGATTATCCCCGGATGGGGGCAGGCCTACAACAAAAGCTACTGGAAAATTCCGGTTTTTTATGCCGGATATGGCGCGTTTATCTGGTGGATCAATTACAACCAGCAACAATATCAGCGCCATGGGGTGGCCTATCAATGCGCGCTGGGCCTGTTGCCCGGCTGTACACTTGATCCCGAATTTGCCAGTTTCGATGCACAGGGCATACGCACCCGCAGAGATAAATTTCGCCGGGATCGGGACTATGGCGTAATTCTGATGCTGGGATGGCACGGGCTTCATGTGATTGAAGCTTATGTCGATTCGCACCTCAATGGATTTGATGTGTCCGAAGACCTTAGCTTCAGGGCAAGGCCCACAGTGGTTGATCCGCTGCCCGGTTTCCATACCAATGGTTATATGCCCGGCGTCTCGTTTTCTTTTGAATTTTAATTTCAGAAATAAACATGTTTCGAATTGCAATTATCGGCTACGGCAAAATGGGCAAAGCTGTCGAAAAAGAGGCGCTCGCCCGCGGCCATCAGATCAGTATGGTGCTGGATGTCGGGAATCAGAAAGAGATTGAGGCACTTTCCCCCGAAAATACAGACGTAGTGATTGAGTTTACGCATCCCGACAGCTTCTGGGGCAATCTCAATCAGGTTCTGGCAAGTGGTGTTCCGATGGTCTCCGGCACTACCGGATGGTACCAGCGGCTGGAAGAAGTCAGACAGCTTGTGACAAACACCGGCGGCGGGCTGATGTACAGCTCTAATTTCTCTATCGGAGTAAATGTACTTTTTAAGCTGAATCAATATCTGGCCGAACTAATGAACCGGTATGAGCAGTATGATTGTTTTGTCGAAGAAAGACATCACCGGCATAAAGCAGATGCGCCCAGCGGTACCGCCCATTCGCTTTCTTTACAGATTCTCGCTGGCCTGGACCGAAAGAGCCGTATTGCCGGGGAAGAACTTCGAAGCAGAAAACCTGCCCCGGAAGAATTGTCGGTGGGTTATGTGCGTAGCGGCGAAATTATCGGCGAACATTCGGTGGCTTACACATCCGATATCGATACAGTTACGATTTCCCATACAGCGCACAGTCGTCGCGGATTTGCACTTGGGGCAGTAGTTGCAGCAGAATGGATGTATGGGAAAACCGGTATTTATGAGTTTTCAGCTATTGTTTAGCCGCCGCTTTCAGTAGATAAAACCCGGCTTTGGTAGCTTCCTGCATACTGGGAGTGGACGTATTGCTTAAAACAATGACTCCTGTTTTGCTGTCCGGGTAAAAGCCCAGAAAACTTTGATACCCGCCGGTAGCACCGTTGTGCCAGATAGTGGTCTGGCCTTTTTCCGGGTCTGAGATCATCCAGCCCAGTCCGACTTTTCCCGATCCGCCGTCGGGCCGACGGGGTATATGAGAAAAAGCAATTGCGGAATCGAGCGGAGAAGTGCTCAGGCCCATCTGCGCTTCCAGATAAAGAAACATATCGTTCAGGTTGGATTTGATCGCGCCTGCGCCGGCAAATGCGTCGGTAAAGTCCCAGTTGGATATTTTTTTACTTTTTTCGTATGGCAGGGCCAGATTGAGCCGCTGAGAATCGGTAAGTACCAGCGTCGTATGATTCATTCCCAGTGGGGCAAGTACCGTTTCTCTGAGCGAAGTTTCATAATCTGACTGATGGATTCGGCCCAGGATATGCCCCAGCAATCCAAAGCCCATGTTGGAATAGGCGAAATTATTTCCCGGAGGAGTTTTGAGTTTTGTATTTGACAGACTGCGATACAATTCACTGACAGGGTAACTGGCATAGGGGTTGTCCGGATTTTTGAAGAGGTAAAGGCCGATATTGGCCGGCATTCGGGGCAGACCGGAAGTATGCGTAGCCAGATCTTCCAGCGTTATGACTGTATCTTCAAAAGCCGGAACAGAGACCTCGCCTGCGGGTAGATAGTTTTGTGCCGGAGCATCGAGTGTACATTTACCCGAGAGAACCGCCTGGGCGAGCATGGTGGCGGTGAATGTTTTGGAAATAGAACCAATTTCAAAAGTAGTAAAAAGATCGGGTGCAAGCGCTTGTTCTATATCCCTGTAGCCGAAAGCATATACCTCCCTTTTGTCGTTGCGAATAATACCCACAATTGCTCCTTTCAGCGGGCCGTTGGTAAAATATTCGGATTCAAAGTTATTTAAGGCCTCTTGTAACCCTGCTGCCGGAGGGAGGTCTTTTGCGCTTTTGGGACTACATCCGCAAAAAAGGAAAAATACGGCAATAAGTGAAAGATGAAAACTTTGCATGTAAACCAGCGTGAAAGAAAAAAGAATTGCAAGCCTAAATATATAGATTTTACAAGTTTTTTGGGCAAAAAACCAAAACTTCAGATTTGCTTCAGATTTCCTACAAATTCTAATCAGAGTCCTTAGATAGATTTGCATTATATAAATTCCTCCATGATCAAACCAAGACTTATATTCATTTTCCTTTCTTTCATTCTGAGCTATACATCCGGCGTGCTGGCCCAACAAAGGGCTGGCACCTCCCGGAATCTTTTTACGATTGAAGGAGAAGTACTGAACCAGGAAGGCGAAACTCCCCTTGAATTTGCTTCTGTAGCCTTGCTGCGTAAGGCTGACTCTACCGGGGTCGCCGGCACAGTTACCGATGCAGGCGGAAAATTCCTGATTGAAGCTGCAACCGGAGTCTATATTCTCCGAATCAATTTTCTGGGTTTCGAAACGCAGTATGTTTCTGATATTTCACTCAATGATGCAAATCCGAAAGTGCAGCTTCCTCCTGTGAGACTCAGTTCAAAGACAACCACGCTGGATGCTGTGGAAATCAGTGCGGAAAAAAGCAAAATGGAATTTGCCCTGGACAAAAAAATATTCAACGTAGGCAAAGACCTTTCCAACAATGGCGGATCGGCTTCTGATCTGCTGGACAATATCCCTTCTGTAACAGTGGACATCGAAGGACAGGTGAGCCTTCGCGGAAGCAGCGGCGTGCGGATTCTGATCAATGGAAAACCTTCGGGTTTTACCAGTATCAACAGCGCAGACGCGCTGAAACAACTACCCGCAAACATGATCGAAAAAGTCGAGATAATCACCAACCCCTCCGCAAGATATGAAGCAGAAGGTTCGGTCGGAATTATCAATATTGTCCTTAAAAATGAGCGTAAACAGGGCCTGAATGGCTCTTTTGAGCTGGGCGCCGGCTGGCCGCATCAGCATAATGCTACGGTCAACCTCAACTATCGCAAAGAAAAATTCAGCTTGTTTGCCAATACCGGTGTGCGCTACCGGTGGACACCTCGGTTTTCAAACGAAAATCGCCAGATATTTAATGAAGATACTACTTATTACCAGGATCAGATCGACAATGCCTACCGCGGCGGACTTTCAGGAAATATTCGCTTCGGCGGTGAATACCATCCTGATAAGTTTACAACCATCACCGGTTCTATGCTTTACCGCAAGTCGCTGGATCGAAACGAAGGAAGCATCCGCTATCTGAATTACGATTTTCAGAAAATGCTCACAGGTATTCTTCTGCGAAAAAACGTGGAAGACGAAAACGACCTGAGCATGGATTATTCATTCAACTACGAAAGGAGTTTCGAGCAAAAAGATCGCAAGCTGACAGCCGATGTGATTTATTCCAATGGCGGAGAAACCGAAGATATGGATGCTGTCAATGAGTCTTACAATGAGTACAACGAACTGCTGGGCATTCCCGATATTCTTCAGCGAATCCGCAACAGTGAAAATCAGAATGAACTGACAGTAAAGGTGGATTATATTCACCCTATCGGTAAAGAAGGTAAATTTGAAACAGGATACCGTACAGGAATCAGAAATATCGACAATACCTATAAAGTAGAGGAGTACAACAACGAACTGGATCAGTGGTATATTCTGGAGAATATCAGCAACGATTTTTCGTACGACGAAGATATTCACGCATTATACGCCATATACGGAGACAAGCGGGGAAAATTTAATTATCAGCTTGGTTTACGGGGAGAAATGACCAATATTTCTACCGTGCTGTACACCACCAATGAGCGAAACGACCGAAGCTACAAAAACCTCTTTCCCAGTGTATTCCTCAATTATGAAATAAATCCGGGAAATGCACTTCAGGTAAGTTATAGCCGCAGGCTTCGCCGCCCCAATTTCTGGGATCTGAACCCGTTTTTTACTTACGCCAATCCTCAAAGCATTCGAAGTGGAAATCCAAATCTGAACCCTGAATTTGCCCATTCTCTGGAAGCGGGACATATCAAATACTGGGAAAATGCTTCTTTGAGCTCTTCCATTTACTACCGGCATACCGATGGTGTATTCTCCCACATCAGCACAGTAACAGATGAAGGTGTAAGCATCTCCCGCCCGGAAAACCTCAATACCCGCGACGATATCGGGCTTGAATTCAGTCTGAATGTCTCTCCGGTCAAAAAATGGGACATCACATGGAGCGGCAACCTGTTCCGCGGAATACTCAATGCCGAAAACCTCGGATTTGTAAGTCAAACCAACTTTTTCAGCTACACTTCCCGACTCAATTCCAAAATATCCCTTCCCCGCAATTTTGATGTACAGGTAATGGTCAATTACCGCGGGCCGGAAAGAACACCTCAGGGAAAACGCTTTCAAACGCTTTACACCGACCTGGGATTGAGCAAAGATATCCTGAAACAAAAAGCAACGGTCAGCTTCCGCATGACAGACATATTCAACACAAGCTGGTTCCGTTTCGAATCCTCTGGTGAGAATTTTTATATCTACCGCGAGGGACAATGGCGGGTGCGCAGACAGGCTTTCCTCAGCTTTTCTTACCGCCTCAACCAGCAGAAAAAACCGCAGCGGCAGCAGCGCGACGCCGGCGGATTTGGCGGAGACGAAGATCGTTAAAGAAACATTGGCTTTATTATTTTGTCCCCCTTGCAGAGAGTGAGTCTGCGGGGGGATTTTTTTTTGATACCTGCCCAAAACGTTCGTTTCGTGTAATATTTGTGATTATATAGATTCTGACTGATGGATAATCTAAAATATATTGCACTGTGAATCAATATTCAATCAGTTATGGATCAGAATGATATACCTAAAAACCGGCTGACACAGCGGCTGGGAACAAGAATAACCCACCGCAAAGAGGTTGCCGGTACAGTCGCGGTTTTTATGGCTGCCATTTTTCTTACGGTAAGTCTGGGTGGCAGTGGAAACCTCCCCGGTTATAAGTGGCGTCAGGAACTGTCGATAGACGGCAGTAAGATCAGCGGAGTACCTTATTTCTCGGGTTACCCGGTTTATGTAAAAATCGCTGCCCCGCATCTGCGCCAGAAAGATCAGGGAGGAAAAGTCGAAACCCGGCAGGGCAACGATATCCGTTTTACCCGCTCAGACGGTGCCACCCAGCTACCCGTATTTATTGAAAATTATAATTCCGGCAAGGGCGAACTTACCGCATGGGTAATTCTGGACACGGTTTTTGCAGGCAGAAAAACCTCATTTTTTATGTATTACGGCAATCCGGATGAGAAAAATACCGTTGCTGAGATGGTGGAATCCGAACAGTTGAGGGGATATTTTCTGGATAAAAAAATGGAAGAATCCGGCAGATCAGTAACTTATTCGCCAGCCTGGCTTGAAACCGAAGCCTATAATCATTCTCACCCGGAGGAATTTGTGATTTTGGGAGAAGAGGAATACATGAATAAACCCATAGCTGTGGATTTTGTTTACCTCAAAGCAGAGCTTAAAGCCAGCAATATGGTACTGGTAGAGTGGGGTACCAGAGGAGAAAATGACAATGAATCATTTTTTATTGAAAAAAGCCGGGATGGAATTTTTTATCAGGCGCTTGATAAAATGGCAGGAGGAAGGCGCACAAGGGCCGAACTTGGGTATAGCTACTCTGATGCGGCACCTGAATCGGGGAAAAATTATTACCGGATCAAACAACTGACCAATACGGGCGATTTTTCTTATACCCGCACGTTGCTTGTTCATTTTAATCCGCAGGCTTCAGGACTTGAGGTGCTTTCAGTTGAGCCGGTAAATTTCAAAGACGATGTGCGGATTTTCATGCGTTCGGATGCGCCTGAGGAGGTGAAAATTCAGTTTTTTACTGAAAACGGCGAACTTATATGGGAAGGGAAAACCCAAAATGGTTCGGGAGAGAATCAGTTTGCCCTTCCGGGTGCGGGTGCTTATCCTTCGGGAAGGTATGTGCTGGGAATTTCAGGGCAGAACCGAAAACTGAAAACCTATTTACTTACCAAGGAAAAATGAATACCGGGCGAGTAGCGAAAACCCTGCTTTGGATCATTCTGTGCGTATGGCTAAAGAGCAGTTTTGCTCAGGAGATTCAGAATCCATCTTTTGAAGGTCCGCGAGGGCCTTCTGTCATTCCTGCAGCATGGATGCCCTGCGGGCAGGGAAGCACGCCCGATACCCAGCCGGGAAGCTGGCTTGTCAATACTCCGCCCTCCGGCGGAGATTCGTACCTCAGCCTGATTTGCCGGGGCAAAGGTGTCCCCTTTCCTGACAAGTGGGAGACCTGCCAGCAGCACTTGTCCCAACCCCTTCAAAAGGGCGGCTGTTACCGCTACTCCGTTGACCTGGCCCGGTCCGGCACGTTTTCCGCAGGATCAGCATATTTTACAGGATCAGTAATGTTGCGCATTTGGGGTGGTGCTGAAAGTTGCAGCCGGGACGAGCTACTCTGGGACTCGGGGATTGTGTCGCAGACCGAATGGTTTACCTATGAGTTTACGATAACACCTGAAAATGGCGACTATCCCTTTCTTATTCTGGAAGCGTATTATCAGCAGCTCCCTACCTATTCGGGCAATGTGCTGGTTGACAATCTGTTTTTCCTGGGGCCCTGTATTCCGATTGCTTCTTTTTGATTTTCAGACAATCTGTTTTCAGTCAACCCGTTGGCTATAAATGAAAATCAGCCATGCGTTTGTTTTTATTCGCATGGCTGATTGTTGTTTATCCTGACTGTTTTTACTCCACAATCATTCGCCCCAGATACCGGTTGCCTTCGTGGTCTTTGCCCCGCAAAATATAAACCCCCGGTAAAAATTCACTCCTCAGCACGGGCACTTCTACCTGATTCAGGTCATTCCAGAACCGAACCCTCATCCCCGCAGAATTCACAATTTCGAGCTCCTGTAATGGTATGGGCAATAGTCCCTCCTCCAGACTTGTAGTCATAATTGCCGACCGGTCGGTGACGGGGTTGGGATAGGCCGTCAATTCGAGGAGATAGTCATCCTTGTAAGAATTCCTGTTGCTGATCGTGTGGTAAACCTCATTGGTATAAATCAACTCGTTGAAGTCAAACTGAATGGATGCGCTATTGGTAATAACTGTACCGTGCGGAAGGTCTGCCTGTGGTCTGATGGTAAAAAGGACAAATCCGTGGCTCTCCGGCTCATTGGCTCCGCTGTCGGGCAGATGAATATTGTTGAATGTCCACCGGAGAATGCCCGATTCGCCCATAATCACATACCCGTCGTGACTCATTGGCCCGGGTACAAAACTTGACAGATCAAGGTAGGGCGAAAGTGTGTCATAAATGATTACTCTGTCCGCCATAAAGTTACCTACGTTCTGGAACCTGATTTTATACAGGAGGGTATCTTCGGCCCGTATATAATGTTTTTCTCCATATCCTTTGGGCCATACCTGTTTGTCGTTGGGGTCATAAGAACCGACAACCTCATCGGTTGATGCCGCTTCGTTGTCGGTAGAATCACAGTCTGCTCCGGTAGAATAGAATACTGCACGGGTGGTAATGAAGCTGCCAAATACCGTTTCGGGCTTCACTGAGTCTGTCATTACAATGGTCTGAGTAGATAATGGGGCAATAGTTCCCAACTCCCAGCGATATGTCGCAGCCTGATTTCCGGGGAGGGAGTCTGTCCAGGGAATGTTTACCCGGCGGGCATCGAGGAAATTATTCATCTCCACTTCCAGGACAGCATCTGTAGCAGCCACCGAACCATTATTTTTCAGATTAATCACAAAATCATTTTCAAAGCCACGCCGTAGTGCAGAGGTACCAATGGTAACTGAAAGATCAGGGAAATTGCATAGACCGGTATTGGCAAAATCATAATCTGTATAGGCCGTAGCTCCCGACCCATCGTTGCAGGGTTCTCCTTCGACCAGTACCGAACAGTCTGCACTCGCAAAAGTGCCAAATGTAGCAAACATCTTTTCGATTCCTGTCTGGTCGCATATATCCACATAACCCGTAAGAAACGATCCCGTCTCCAGTTCGGTATTGCCGGTAACCTGAATGCTGGTCCCCGGCCTGTTGGGCCCTGTAAGTGTGCCTTTTACCACAAGGTTTACTGTACTGACTTTGGCGTTTTTGGCAAAGGTATTATTGCTGTTCTCCGTAAATTCTGTTTTACCGCCGGACTGGAGATATCCTTTATGGACAAAAACACCTTTCTGAATAAAATCACCGGTGATTACGGTTTTACAATAGCTGTTGAACGTGGCGTTTTCGGTGTTTTCCATTTTACCCGAAATTATCAGCGTGCCATAATTATCCAACATTCCTTTGCAGTCAACATTTGAACTAATATTCATGGTTCCTGTGTTGAGAATACTTCCGGCTTCGCTCATGTCAAATCCTGAAATATTCATGGTTCCATGATTCTCAAATATTCCCTTGATACTCAGATTGCTTACTGCCACACTATTGCTGTAATTGATAAATGCGGTATTGGAAGATTCGATCTGTAAACTGCTTACACTTAAACTACCCGTACTGCTGACAATAATCCTTGCACCCGCATTGTCATTTACCTTGATCTGGCTGGGTGAGGCATTGCCGCAAATGACCAGGACTCCGTTTCCATTTATGGTAATACTCCGGGTAAAATTGACGTTTGCCGCGATACAGACTCTCTGCCCACTGCCAACATTGATATTCTGGTTGTTGTTGGTGATTGTCCTCGTACATCCCGCATCACATCCGGTAATGTCTGAAACACTGCTGTAGGTGTAAACGGGCGAGCCCCCGCCAGGCAGAACTTCGACTTCATAGGTTTCCGGATTTTCCGGACAAATTTGTGCCCATGCTTCATTGGGAACCTGTGAAAGCGTGTAAACTCCATTGTGAAGATTAACCTGATAATTTCCTGCGGTATCTGTCACAACGAAGAAATTGCCGGGCATAATTTTAATCAGTTGATTCGGTATGCCCGCCTCTCCGGGAGAATAGGTGCACGAACTATCTGCGTCAAAAAATACTCTTCCGGTAATGGGCGTTCCATTGGTTTCTTCGATCACATAAAGCTGATCTGTGGCTATATCTGTTTCAAACTGCTGAAAACCGGAAGGCCATTCTACCTGAATCGAATCAACTGTGGCGGCATCCCCCAGCCCAAAGTGTGCAACCAGGCTGTTTTGACTGCTGGCACCTCCGCCTGACTGACCTGAGATGGAACGCATCATCCAGGTCTCTTCTCCGCGAATATTGGCTTTTATCCTTACTGTAGCGCCTATTGCGCTTCGGTTGGATGCGGTGCCGATCAGCTTCACTTCAAACCAATGGTTTTCCGTTCCGTTATTGGTGAAAAAGTAATTGGGTGCGCCCAGGTGATTGGCCACCACTACATCGAGGTCTCCGTCATTGTCAATATCTGCTGTGGCAGTTCCCAGTGATACGTCGGGAAGTGCGATCAGTGGTTCCGTTTCGTTTCGGGAAAAAGAGCCGTCCCCGTTGTTGAGGTACAAAAACCTCCGTGGTTCTTCTGCATTGGTTACATATAAATCAAGATGCCCGTCATTGTTTACGTCCGCCCAGAAAGATCCCTGCGATTCTGACTTATCATTGGCAATGGCGCCATCTGTGATTCTGGAAAATGTGCCGTCGCCATTGTTCTGATAAAAAAAGTTTACCTGCTTGTTGACGTTGGTAACATACAAATCCATGTCTCCGTCATTGTCAAAATCTCCCCATGCGCTGCCGACAGAACTTCCGCCGTCATTGACAATCGCTCCTTCAGTGATTTGGGTAAAATTAAAATCTCCGTCATTCCGGTAGAGGGAGTTATTTTCTCCGTTGGAATTGGGTACAAACAAATCCATATCTCCGTCATTGTCGTAGTCGCACCAGGTTGCACCTATGCTGTAAGATGCCTGAGGGAAAAGTTTGGACTCGTCGAGTTTGGTGAAAGTCTCTTCTCCGCTGGTTTTGAATGTACCCGCCCCGTTGTTTTTGTAGAGAAGATTTCTCCGGTTGGAAATATAATCTGCCACAAAGAGATCGAGATATCCGTCGTTGTCGGCGTCCACCCACGAGACGCTGTAGCAGTGCCCGGTATAGGATACTTCCTGACCTTTGGTTTCTTTGGTAAATGTGCCATCGCCGTTGTTGGTGTAGAGCTTGTTTCGGGAGCCGACATTTCCTACAAACAAATCCAGGTCTCCGTCATTGTCGTAATCTCCCCACGTGCCGCCTACGGCAGACCCGGGGTCGGTGACGATGTCTCCGGTAGTAATACGGGTAAAAGACTTATCTCCGTTGTTTTTGTACAAAAGGTTGGGCTCTCCCGAATTATACCCGCCGATAAAAATATCTTCAAACCCGTCGTTGTTGTAATCGCCAAACGAAACGCTCAGATTATCGCCGGTATTGCTGACGAGCGCGCTCCCGTTTTGTACCTGGTAATACAGCGGGTTAATATAGTTTTGTGTCTCATTCCTTACGCCTACAGCGGTCGCTGCCTGCTGATAATTTCCGTTCACTTCTCCCGACACAATGGTCTCAACCGAAACGACGGTATTGTTGGGTATCAAATCCCCATTGTGAAAATTGCCATTGAGTACAATTTCCGTTTCGGTAGTGTAGGACTTGTGCGGATCGAGATCATCAATGTCTTCAAAGGTAATTTTGGTTTCTCCGGTTTCGGGATTGGGGGTGATCTGGCCTTCGGTTGAGGTTTCGTCGGATTGGTTGACAAGGTTCGACTCGATGACTGTGGCCCCGTCGCCAATAACGATTTCGATCACAGGGCTGGTAAGCGAATCTCCGGGCAAAATAATCTGATTGACAATGGAAATAGAATCTCCCGGAGCAGAAGTTTCTTTTTCCGGAGTACCATTTACCCCAAAATCCTGTGTCTGGGACGTACCAAAATAGGACATCCAGTTGTCGTTGAAGTTGGTATTAAACACACTGATGGCTCTGTCGGCGGTAATCAGGATATAGGGCCTTTCGGGACCTGAAGCGGTGCCAGTTCCATTGTAGATACTTTTCCACTCACTCAGTGTCAGAAAACAATCGGCATAATCGCCGGGAACAATCGTATATGACCGGTTGATCACCTGTCCTCCGGTACGCGCATCGACTACCGTAACATGTGCCGTATCTCTCGAAAAAATATAGGCATGTGTTGCCTGGCTGTATTTTGTGCCGGTTTTGGGATTGGTGACATTATTTTCATAACCGGGAGGTGCGAGGTAAACCAGAAAGGCATCTCCGGCAGTGGTTCCGTCTCTGGAGGAAACCATGGAGGCAATATCCGAAGTACCGGGCGAACCGGTTTCCAGCCAGTTGGCTTCAAAAACCGATACTTTTTTTCCGGGCGTACAGGTGATTCTGAAAACTTTGGAAATATTGCCCGTGTAGGAAACCCAGTCGCCGGGTTCAAGCGCCCCCAGGCTCCAGGACTGGATGTTTTCCCAGGCCCCGTTGTTGTAATAATCCAGGGTTACTGCATTATTGGCATCCCAGGAAACAATCCTGATTTCCTGCTCTTTGGTGCTCTGATACGGAACTGTAAAATAAAACAATTCCCCGGAAGAAGTCCCGTTCCCGGAGGGTACATACCCACCTCCGTCTCTGGCGTTGGTGTGAAGCGCCCCGTATTGAACGGTTACAGGTTTATTGGTCTCAACAATATAAGTGCCTCCTGATTTCATTATATCTCTTCCATCGGAATGGTAAAAAATCAGATCCTGTCCAATATGTATGGTGCGTTGAGCTACGATGGTATTTTGCCGGGCATTGACCTGGGTATAGCCTGTTGTGGTAGTATAAGAAATGGAAATTTCACGGATGGTTACCTCTGTCGTGTCTTCATAGGCAAAGACGTTGAGGTCGCGGGGAGAATAGGAGGTGGTAGGCGAATAAATAATAAATTTGTTTCCGAGCGAACTTTTATTGGTAGCCGGAACCCAGTCGTGTTGCCAGTCCGAGTTGGTGGACTGTGAGGCAAAGATAAGATTGTCAGAAGTAACGATAAAAAAATCGCCGTCTTGTTTGGCTCCGCTCTGCCCCGGCGCGTTGGCGTCGTCGTTGACTGCACCATCTTTGATGTACAGGATATACGACTGTCCGCTCATCAGCATTCCGGAGGCCGAATCATCGGTGTCTCCGTCTTTTCCATCGTCTGTAATAGTAAAAAAGGTGCTGTCATACAGGGCTGTAATGATGAGCGAAACATCTCTTCTTACGGCGTCGTTGTTGGGGGGGACAAAAATTTCGAAGTAAGTCGAAGCTTCGCCAACAGCGGATACGGAGAGATTCAAGAGCAGGAGAAAAACAAAAAAGACCCCCTTTTTCATGGATTGAAGGTTTTTTGGGTAGAAAAAAGTCCGCCAACCCTTAGGGCATGGCGGAGGCAGTAAGTGTAACGACGCCCGTATAAGTGCCGGGCACAATATTTTGGTTGAGGAGTTCCGGAAGTCCGCTCAGTGCCCTTACCGCAGGTGTACCGAGTTCAAACTGAAGCCGAAAGGCGTTGGCGGATGCCGGGCCTGCGTTTCCGCTGCCGGTTGCCGTGATGATTTCTGTATTGGGCCCCAGTACGGCTATAGCCGAAGGGCTGTTTACATCGCCCAGGAGGAGATGATTTGCACCTACAGCGTAAGTTCCGTTGTCGGATATACGATAGCCAAAGTTTCCCACATTCAGGATATTACCGGCAGCATCGGTAAAGTTGGTGGAAGAGATGTCCACCTTAAAGTCCACACTGGAATTGACCTCAAAGTCGGAGATATAGTTGTAGGGACTCGAAACACCTCCGGTATATTCTCCGAGTGTAGCAACGACAAAGTTGATGTTTGCGCCGGAGGTAACGGTAAGATCGATGGAGGATGAAAACGCTGCGGAAACCTGAATATCATCGGTTTGGGATAAAATGATTCCGGGAGATATGCACATTAGCCCGTACAGAGATAGAAAAAGCAGATTCTTTATCATAAGATGCAAATTGGACCAGATGCCCGGAGGCACCTGGTCAATTCAGGAAAAACTACATATTATCAGGGCATAGCGCTGGCAGTAAGTGTTACCACTGCGGTATAGGTACCGGGAGTGATATTCTGCTCAAGCATGGTTGAAAGCCCGCTTACAGCTCTTGCAGCTGCGGTTCCGAGTTCAAATTTCAGCACATAGGCGTTGGCGGCGGCATTGCCTGCGTTTCCGGAGCCGGTAGCAGTTACAATTTCATTGTTGACACCGAGCACTGCCATTGCCGAAGGACTGTTGACATCACCGAGGAGGAGGTGGTTGGTTCCTGCGACGTTGGTTCCGTTGTCGGCGATGGTATAACCAAAGTTTCCTGCATCCAGTACGTTACCTGCGGCATCCGTAAAGTTGGTGGAGGTGAGATCCACTTTAAAATCTACGGAAGAATTGACTTCAAACTCTGAGTTGTAGGCGGTAGGATCAGCCAGCCCATTGGTATAGTTGTCGAGGGTAGCCACGACAAAGCTGATGTTGGCGCCGCTGGTTACGGTGAGGTCAATAGAAGAAGAAAATGCTGCCGAGATGTTGATGTCATCGGTTTGAGCTCTCATTACATTAGCGAAGACCAGGGAGATGATAAGAAGCAGAGAGAACTTTAAAAACTTCATAGAATTGATTTAGATTAAAGAGTAATAAGTTTTACTGCCGAAAATTACGACTATTGTAATTTTTGGCAACAGGATGTTTTGTGTAAATATAACCCCTTGCAAAAATCTTTTTTCCGGGTCTCCTGATGTAATATTTTCTGCCAATCCAGAACCCTTTTATTTAGGAATCTTAATTATTGAACAACCTTTATATTTTCTTTGTGAAGAAAAGTGGTCTTTTAATATTACGTATTTATAATATCATCATGTTATAAGGTTTATTGAACAACTATTTAATTTTTTTCATTTTGAGCATAATATCAGCTTGTCTGACAGGGCTATTGCTGGTAATATTTAATATTCAGAAATTGCATCCATTGAAATATATTTAAAAGGTATTATTGGTATTTCAGTAATCACTAATCGTTTAACAAAAGCTATGAAAAAAATGAAAGTCTTGTTTTCTCTTCTCTTGTCTGTATTGTTTGCCGCTACGATGGGTTTTTCTCAGGGACTCGAACTGTCTCCCGTGAGAATTGACTTCTCGCTTGAGCCCGGCAACTCACAGGCACAAACCATTACCGTGCGCAATACCTCCAACACCAAGGCATCTTATACACTTACTGCTGCCGACTGGTATCTCGACGAATACGGTAATGTGGTAAGACAGGAAAAAGGTGCCAACAGACGCTCCTGCGCAGACTGGATTTCTTTTAATCCGGCACTGGTAGAACTCGGCCCCAATGAAGCCAAAGATGTAACCGTTTCTCTGAATGTGCCCAACCGCGACGCTGCTACCAAATGGGCACTGGTCTATGTAACGCTCAAAAAAGAGCAGACCGCTCCCAGAGCAGACAAAGACCTCGCGATGGGTATCGAAGTAAACCAGGCCATCGGTCTTTTTATCACCCAGTCTCCCCGTTCCAATCAGAATGCCAAAGCCAAACTGGGCGAATTTAAAGACATCACGCCTGCCGGAGGCAAGGAAAAAAGATTTATCGTGAAGACTGAAAACGTCGGCGACAAAATCCTTGATTGCAATATGTATCTCGTGGTTTCTGACCTTCAGAATGCGAAGGAAGAAAAAATGGATCCGATTGCATTTAAAGTGCTTCCCGAAGGTACTGCACTTACTGAGCTTACTCTTCCCAAAAAACTCAACAAGGGTTCTTATCTGATCGCAGCCGTTCTGGACTACGGGCCCAACTATCCGCTCGAAGGTGTGCAAATGCAGGTGGATGTAAAATAATCCTGATTTGTTTCCTGCCAGATGTACAGGCTGAGATTATATCCGGTTTTCTGCCGGATGTAATTTCAGCCTTTTTATTGTGTTTGATTCTCTTCTCCCGTGCCTTATGTTGCAGAATAATTTATACCGGAATTATGCGTCCTTTCTATGCTTTCCTGGCCTTCTCTTTTCTATTCTCTTTTGCCAATTATGGCGCTGCTCAGATAACCCATCCCGCCGGGTCGGTCTATTATGCCGAGGAAACTGCACAGGCCCGCGAAATCATTCGCACCTGGTATAACGAAAATACCCAGGACCTGAAAGAAGAGTATCAGGTAAAACAAACTGACAACGGAAAAGTCAGACATGGCTGGTATCGCATATTTTATGACAACGGGCGGCTCTGGCAGGAAGGCCAGTATGAAAATGGTCAGCTTGAAGGCCAATGGAAAATTTATTACAAAAATGGCGCTCTCAAACAAAAAATCAGCTATGTCAACGGAAGGAAGGTCGGCCTTTTTGAAACGTTCTACCATACCAACGGACAGGTAAAAGAAATCGGTACCTTCCTCTTCGACAAAGTACACGGTGAAGTAAAAATCTACTACGAAAACGGCAAACTTCAGGAGGTAGCCTATTACGACCAGGGTGCCCTCGACGGCGAAGTACTTGATTATTATGAAGATGGCCGCCTTATGCAGAAGGTCTATTACAAACAGGGAAAAGTGGAAGGGCCCTGGGAAAAATATTATGCCAACGGTTTTATCAAGGAGCGTTCATTTAAGGTCGGCGACAGGTATGAAGGGCTGTTTATCGGGTATTTTAAGGATTATGACGACGGTACCAAACAGAAAGAATGTTATTACAAAAATGGCGTACTGAATGGCACTTTTAAAGGTTTTCATCCCACCGGCGAGGTGGAAATGGTCTGCCATTATATCAATGGAAAAATTGAAGGTAAATACCAGGGTTTTTATCCCGATGGGGCATTATATGAAGAGGGTTTTTACGAAAATGATGAAAGAGTGGGAATCTGGATTACCTTTCACCCCAGTGGCGGTAAGTATCTCGAAGGGGAATACAAAAACCGCAAGTTTGAAGGCCCCTGGAAAGGATGGCACGAAAACGGCCAGTTGAAACAAACCGGCAATTTCCACAATGGAAATTCGGAAGGCTACTGGAAATTTTATTATGAAAATGGCAACCTCAAAAAAGAAGGTAATTATATCCTCGATCGCGCCGAAGGCCTCTGGAAACAATATTATCCCGAAGGCGGAATTCAGATCGAAGCCGAATACCTCAAAGGCGTGCTCCACGGAACCAAAAAAATGTATAACCCCGACGGTAGCCTGCAAACAGAAGAGCGCTATGAGCACGGTGCACTGATTCCCTGACCGATCCTATCCTCCGAAGTTGACCGATCTGCCTTTTTCCTTGAAGTGGAAATTGACCTCAAATCGTATTTCTTCTGTTATGTCAAATTCCTGGTCGGCATTTACCAGATCAAACTTGTCTCCCAGCACATTTTTCATGCTTACTGTATAGTGCTCCGAATAAGGAACCGTGATCACATAATTCCCTCTCTCATCGGTAAGTGAATGGTAATAATCTCCGTTTTTGTCCTGTACCGAAACGCGGATATTTGCAGCCGTAATGCCGTGAAGCCGTGAATATTTGTCCCTGGTGATTTCTACTTTTCCCACAATCGTCACGCTTTTGGAATAGGGCACATACAGGGTAATGTGTTTATTCATCGTTACTTCCAGATCAGAACCTGACATATTGGTATATTGCATCGGAGCAAAAAGTTCGGTTACCCCCAGCAGGTAATGCCCCTCCGGAACCCGGAAAAAGGTTACGGTTCCCGTCTGATCCGACATAATGCCCGGTGGCGTGTATTTGACGATTTTTACTCCTTCTTCTGTCTCAATGGGTTCTTCGGCTCTTTCTATCTCTACCATTACATTGCCTATGCCGGGTTCTTCCTCTCGTTCCAGCAGTTTGTTTCCATTGAGATCTTTGAAAAATATGACCATCAGGGTGTAATACTTGAGCCGTGGCTGCGGTACGTCAAAAACTTTCTGCGCCCCAAAACTGAAAGCTGCAAGCTCTGAAAGGGTAGTGGGAGTGCCGTCTTTTCGCTTCAAAAACCGCGCAGGATTGAGATTAATACCCGCCTTAAAGTTCCAGCCGTCTTCGCGTTCATACCGAAGATTGGACGAAAGACTGGATTGCAGCGTGTGTTCTGTCATATTGTACGATCCATTTGCCGAGGCGTCGAGAATAAGTGTTTTGGGCATCAGCTCCCATTCGTAGTTACCACCAAAACCGACAGTCTTCGAATAAATTGAGGCCTTGTCTTCCACATAGGCTGACTGAACCGCCGGAAGGGTGGGCGCATACTGATAATCGGCGGAAACGGATCCGTTTTTGAGATTCGCCCTGAAACCGGCTTTCGCCTGAATAAACTTCGTGGGTTTCATATTCTCCAGATCATTGGCACTGGTAATCCGCGTCATACCCAACTGAATACTGGGGCTGAAGGATATATCTGAGTTGTTTTTGCTTTTGATCATCGTGCCCAGGGCGATGCGTGAGTTGCTGGTGCTGAGGTAAATGGTCGTATCCAAAGAATATATATCCCGGTTGAGACTGAGTTTATCCTGCCCGGCGGCCAGGGCAACGGGGAGTTTTCCGCCTATCAGAAAATTGTAACCCAGGGCCATTTTTTGGGTGGTCTGTTTATTTTTTACCAGAACCTCCCCGTCTTCCGATTGATCCTCCGACTGGCTGTTGATGCCGGAGAAGGTAAATTTCAGGTTGCTGTTGTTGGCAAATTTATAGGCAGCTTCTCCGTCAAGCTGGAAAACGCCTGCCCCGTTTCCCTGATAATCTTTGGTTGCGTAGGTATTTTTTAGTCCCACTTTCAAATCGCCGATCCCCGCGTTGTAATTGAGTGCATAACCCATGCCCTGTTTTTCTATGGGTTTTATCCCTCTTCCATAGGTGCTGTACCGGGTTGCCGTTGTCACAAAACTCAGATACTGACTTTTTCCCTGCCTTCCGGTGTTGAGATTAAAGCCTGCCGATGGCGCGAAAAGTTTGGTATGGGCTTCTTTGTCCTGCTTATACGTCATTGCGCCGATCATCTGTAACTGATCGCCAATCTTTCGCCGGAAAGAAAAAGCCGTGCCCCATACGGGGTTGCGGACATTGCTCACCAGGGTGGCAGTGATTTTTGTGTCCCCGTGTGTTCGCCCGACTGATATTCCTCTTCCCGCTGCGCTGATGCCGATTCCTCCGCTGACATCTCCGATCCGGTAATAATCTTCATCGTCGCGGTATTCGGCCAGAAGCCGGGCGTTTTTCCACAACATCTTCCCCGCTGAGTAGGGATTGGCGGAAAAAAGGCTATTCTGAAACTCGGCGAGATAGCTGATCTCTCGTTCGCCTTTGAGCAGAATATTTCCTGAAAGATTGAGGTTGGTGGCTGTTTCTTCACTGAGCAGGTCAGATTGGGTGAGGGTAATAATGAGCGGCGATTCTGCTTCGTTGAGTTTTAGCCGGTACGAATCTTTGATGCTTTCAAATATGACGGTTAGTTCCTGGCTTTCCTCGCTTCCGTCGCTTTTGGTAATCAGGAGCAGCCGGTTTCGGGCTCCGGGAGATTCTTCTTCTCCGTAGGGTTTGCACCTGATTTTCGCTTCAATGGTGGTATCGGTAGAGGGCCGCAGGTTGAAGGATAGAATATATCCGCTTCCCACAGCCTCTTCCATCTCCAGGAGCGCGCCGAGTTGAAAATCCATAGAGATTTTTTCCAGTGTATTTCCCTGATTGGTAAGCGTGAAAAACACGGAGGTATAACTCTCGTCATTGCTGGAAGAGTAGGTTTTACTCAGGGGTGTAATGATATTCCACCGGCTGATTTTCTGGTAAGTAACTTCGGTTTTTGCGGGTGCACCAAGCGTACCGCCACCTGATTTTTCCAGCCGTGCAACCACCGGATAGACAATGCCTCCCTGAGCATCTGTGGGAAAGGAAACCCGGATGGGGATAAACCGCGATTCTCCTGCTTTTAGTACGATTTTACCCTGATCCGCATCCTGAAGAATCATTTTACACCGGTTGGGTATCTCGTATTTTACTTCAAATTCGGCTGCCTCTTCTGTGTGATTTTTCAGTTTAAAAACATTAAAAAACATTACGCCCGGAGGCAGTTCTTCACCCGCTTTCACAAAGCCGGTTTCGATCCCGTCTGGAATGGCTGCGGCAGAAGGATCTGTCTCCGTCCGCGCGGGGGAAACAATATCTCCGTCGGGTATAGCCTGAGAAAATAATTTTGTTGCAGACAAAATAATAATTCCGGCCCAGGTGAGAATATGATTGGGGAAAAACCGCATAACCCTGCCTGTTAGTTCCCGGATTTGACCAGAAACTCAGCACATACTCCGGATATCAGATGAGGGGGGTTACATGGGAAACAACGTTCTGTTTTTATGTTTTGAATAATTTATCAGACTATATATTTATAAAAATACATAGTCTGCCTGGTAAAAAAAGTGCATAAATGAATGCCGTGCAACATGTGGAGATTATTTCCCTTCCAGCAGCGCAATAGCCAGCCTGATTTTGCTGTATTCGATCTGTCCGCCGAGGTGGTCAAATAGTGTTTTAAGCAAATGGCTGCTCCCCACTGCTTTAATTGCCGCTTTTACTTTTTCTACTTCCTGCTCGCTGATATAGGGTGAAACGTCAATATCCCGCTTTTGGGCGACGAGATAACTGATATGCGAAAAAACTGTGCTTAGTCCGAGATTGCGTTTTTCGGCAATTTCGGCTGCGGTTAACCCTTGTTGGTAAAGTGCATAGGTAATATCATAGGTGCTCTCCCTCGGTGTTTTGGCGGAAGAAAAAGGGATGGGAGCCTGTGCTGCCTGCGGCTGGGGTTTCAGGGAATGGCTGTCTGCATATGCCCGGATCGCTTTCATAAAAATTGTCCCATACCGCTCGTATTTAATATCGCCTATGCCTGAAATCCGCCGCATGGCGGGTTCACTTACCGGAATTTTGGCAGCCATATCGCGCAGCGTGGCATCGCTGAATATGATATACGGCGCAACCGCCGATTCAAGCGCAAGTTCGTACCGAAGTTCTCTTAAATGTTCGAAAAGGCCATGGTCGTAGGCAAGTTCCCGGGGAGTAACTTTTTCCGTCTTCGCTGTCTTACTTTTGGGTTCGAAACGTGCCAGACTTATTTTTCTCCCTTCAAAAAGGACTTCCCGGCTGGCGGGAGTGAGTTTCAGGACATGTCCCTGGTCATAGGCAATCTCTATCAGCCCCAGTTGCAGCATCTGCAACAGACACTGCTGCCACTCTGCCACAGTCATGTCGCTCCCTGCGCCATAGGTTTTGATCAGTTGGTATTCCTTTTCAATAATTTCTTTTCGTTGCGAGCCTCTCAGCACATCGATTACCATCTGCATCCCCGCCGATTCCTTCATTCGGGCAATGGCTGAGAGGGCTTTCTGCACGGGTACGGTGCCGTCAACCCACCGCGGCGGGTCTGTGCATATATCGCAGTTGCCGCAATTCTGAAATACGTGCTCGCCAAAGTAGTTGAGCAGTATGCGTCGCCGGCAGATTTGCGCCTGGGCAAATTCTTCCATTCGCTCCAGTTTGGCTAGTCTGATCTCCTGCTGTCCGCCCTCCTCAATAAATTTCCGCTGCTGAATCACATCTGAAAAGCTATAAAACAGCAGGGTATCGCTGGGCAGGCCGTCTCGCCCGGCTCTGCCGATTTCCTGATAGTAGCTTTCGATATTTTTGGGGAGGTTGTAGTGAATGACCCACCGCACGTTGGACTTGTCTATTCCCATACCAAAAGCCACCGTGGCGCATATGATGGGCACTACATCGTTGATAAAATCTTCCTGGGTACGGGCGCGGGCTTTGGCGGTCATGCCGGCGTGATAGAAGGCCGCGGGAATGCCTGCGCGCTGAAGTTTTTCGGCTATTTCTTCTGTCGAACGTTTGCTCAGGCAGTAAACAATGCCCGATTGTCCGGGTCTTTCTACGATAAAGTCGATGATGGTTCCCAGCCGGTTTTGTCCGGGTTGTACGGTAAGCGAAAGATTGGGCCGGTCAAAGGAGGCGACAAACCACCGGGGCTGATTGAGCATCAGTTGCTCGACCATATCCTTGCGCGTAAGTTTGTCTGCCGTGGCAGTCAGCGCCACTACTGCTATATCGGGAAAAAGTCTGCGTATATATTTGAGCTGGTGATATTCGGGGCGAAAATCATGTCCCCAGACCGAAATACAATGCGCCTCGTCAATGGCGATGAGATTGAGCTTTACGCTTCGCAGAATATTGGTAAAATCTTCTGAAACCATTTTTTCGGGCGATACATACAGGAGTTTGATCTCCGAAAGGAGAATTTGCTCTGTAAGTGCTGCCTGCTCTTCATAGGTCTGGCTGCTGTTGAGATAGGCTGCGGCAATACCGTTGGCTTTCAGCCCTTCGACCTGGTCTTTCATCAGGGCAATAAGCGGAGAAACCACCACACACATCCCAGGCCGGATAATCGCAGGAATCTGATAACAAATGGATTTGCCGCCTCCGGTAGGCATCAGTACTACCGCGTCTTCTCCGTTGAGAATCGCTTCGATGATTTCTTCCTGCATCGGGCGAAAAGAATCGTACCCAAAATATTGTTTTAATGCCCCACGGGCCACATCGAGATTCATAGGCTTGGTTTCCGGGGCTAAAGATATAAAAAAAGGCAGAGGTATAAACCCCTGCCTTCTACGTAACTACATCTAACCTAAAAACTAACTAACTACTATTACCCGAATTAAATTTTGGTTTTGCTGGTTGTGTTTTTTTCTTTTTCAGTTTATATAAGATGAAAAACAAATCCCGTGCCTAAATCGGATTTCCTGTAAAAAATTTCGTGTAAGGAAATATCCCGGTTTGGAGGGAAAGTGAAAAAACACGAAAAAAATAACCCCAAATTTATTCGAACAGGTATTCGTGCATTCGTGGCTTTCCCAATTGCGCAAAAAATCAGTATGTAAGATTTTTACCAGAATTCGTATGAGTTTTTTACGAATCCCGGAACCTTTCCTCTGATCGTTTTTTTCTTCTCGGTGAGATTTCCTTTTGTATCGTATTTATATATATACTCTGTATCTCCGGTTTCTTCTTTTATCAGGAGCCCGTTGGGGTCGTAATACATTCGGGAGAATGCCTGAATCTGCCCATCAGCCCCGGTGCGGGTTGTTTTGGCAAGCCTTCCGGCAGTGTCGTATTCGTAGGTTTCTTTTTCCATGGTCGATACCTCTCCTTCGAACGTATGGGTTCGGGTAAAAAATAATACAGTCTTTCGGCCCTTCTGATCATATTGCCAGGTGTAGGTTCGGATGAGGAATTGTTGTTCCTCTTTTTCTTCCGTCAGTAGTCCTGCTTTGTCGTAGATCCAGGTATGGGAAGCAATCATTTTTCCTCCCGCATCAATATCTGTTTCAGCGATCATCCTGCCTTCGGTGTCGTAGGTATAGGTTTTGTAAATGTCGGTGTTGTTGTTGTGCATTTCTACTATCTGGTCAGCTTCATATTTGTATTGCCATTCGACATGCAGGGTGTCTTTTTCCTTGTGGCGGATCAACTCCTGCGAAACTTTATTTCCCCGGCTGTCATACGAAATGCGCGTACTGGTTTCGGGTACATTGCCGCTCCCGTAATCTACTCTTCGTACAAGGTTTCCTTCGCGGTTGTATTCAAACCGCTCGGTTTTAATTTTTTCTATCTCTCCTCCGGAGGTGATCTGAAAAGTAGTAGTAGTCATGGCTCTGATTCCTGCCCGGCTGATGGATTCAGGCGTGCGACCATCGGGCTGTCCGGTCATAGAAACAGCCATTAGCATAAGAAAACCAAAAACACTTAAAAATCTTGACATCTCCGGCAATTTATAATTCCGAATATAAAACATATATTTCGTCCCTGCTCGTATCAGGGCAGCTTGAGGAAGAATTTGTATTATGCCTTATCGTCTGAAAAGTTTTTTATGGGTGCTGCTGGCTTATGCTGTTGCCGGGCTGGCTGCCGTGGCCGCTGGCTGGTATGTGCGCGACCTGCACCCTTTGTGGGTTGTTGCGTGGGCTGACATCGCCGCGACAATTGTCATTTTTATTTTCAGCCTGATTTTTCGCAACGCTTCTTTTTATGACGCATACTGGAGCGTGGCACCTATGGTGATTGCCGGATATTATCTGCTCGAACCAGGTGCTGATCCCCGCTATTTCCGGGCTTATATTGCTTTTTTCCTTGTAATGGCCTGGGGGCTCCGGCTGACATGGAACTGGGCCAGAAGCTGGACCGGGCTGGATCACGAAGACTGGCGGTATGGAGAACTGAAGGCAAAAACAGGCAGGTGGTATCCCTTCGTAAATTTTGCCGGTATTCATTTTTTCCCGACAGTAATGGTTTATCTGGGATGCCTGCCCCTGTACGCTTCGATGTATTACGGTGTAAATGCCTTTTCGGTAATCGATATCCTGGCTGTTTTTGTTGCGGGTGCAGGTATAATGATCGAACTCACCGCCGACAACCAGTTGCGCCGGTTTCGCCTTTCAAAACCTTCTTCGGAAAAAATACTGAAGTCGGGCATTTGGGGGTATTCGCGCCACCCCAATTATTTTGGTGAAATGAGTTTCTGGGCAGGTATTTTCCTTCTGGGCCTCGCTGCTGATTCTGGCACATGGAAATGGGGTATTGGTGCCCTGGCAATGGTAATGATGTTTGTGTTTATTAGTATTCCGATGATTGAAAAGCGGATGCTCGCCCGCCGTCCGGGGTATGCAGCCCACCGCAAAAAGGTTTCTGCCGTTATCCCGTGGAAGTTCAACGACTGATGTATGCACCTGGTATTGATTCTGCTCAATTATCTTTTATTCCCTGCTCCCCTTTATTCTGAACCCCATCCACCGCTTACTCCGCGGCTATTGACTTATGATGTATATAAAGGACAGTCGCTGGTAGGGGAAATGACGGTTTCCCGCAGGGAAGAAGGGAGCCGGCAAATTTATGAATCTGAAAGTCAGATGACCGTTTCGTTTCTCATGTCATTTGATCTGAAATTTACCTATAAGGCGACTTTTGAATCAAGCAACCTTCAGACCTCCCATACAGCCAACTTCCGCGACGGCAAACAAATCAACCTTTCCTCCGGGCGGAGGGTGGGAAATACCTATTCTACAGAAGTCAACGGAGAGCCGAAAAATATTCAGGCGCCGAAAATCGATTACAGCATATTAAACACCTACTTTATCGAGCCGGTAGGCCGTACAAAAGTATTTTCGGAGCGGTGGGGTGATTATGTGGACTTTTTGCCTGCGGGGAAAAGTCGTTACGGCATGCATCTTCCTAATGGCGATGTAAACTATATGACGTATAAGGAGGGCGTATGCCAAACGATTGAAGTCAATCATTCGCTGGCATCCATCCGGTTTGTACTGAGAGAAAAACAATAAATACTACCGATACTCTTTTGGCGGATCTTTTTCCGGAAGCTGCATGGAGCCGGGAATGCCCAGGAGCGGAAATTCTTTGCGGAGCGGAAACCACTCATAATCTTCGGGCATATACATTCTTCTGAGGTCGGGATGGTTTTTGAAAATAACACCAATCATATCAAAAGCCTCGCGCTCAAACCATTCAGCAGATTTCCAGATCGAAACTACGGAATCCACTTCGGGATTATCTTCTTCTACACGACAGGCTACGCGCAGGCGCTGTTTGCCCTCCAGATTGGCGATATTGTAGGATATCTCAAACCGATGACTGTCGGTATAGTTATCGGAAGCCGTAATATCGGCCAGGTAGTTGAAACCAAACTTTTCCTTCATCGTTTTCAGCACCTCGTAAATGGTTTCGGGTTTGACTTCGATGGTCATTTCATCGGCATAACTCCTGACATCCACGATATAATCCTGAATAGTGCTGGATTTGATGGTATCTAAAAAGTTGCTCATAACGAATTTGTAAAAAATTACGGCTTGCTGCCTTTCCAGTTTGCCGGGTCTTTTTGCCACTCCAGAATGGTAGCCATTTCTTCGGGTCGAAGATAATCAATCTCCGTTGCTTTTTGCAATAGTTCTGCAAGATTTGTGAGCGGAGAATATCCCGTACCGGTTTCTGCATAGGCAATTTCGGCATGGGGAAACCCGTAACTGAATATCGAATAGGTAACCAGCACCGTCGCTCCGGTCTCCTGAATGGCTTTTACCGCTTTTACACTGCTGCCACCGGTGGACACCAGATCCTCAATTACCACGTATTGGCCTTCCGGACTTATTTTGCCTTCGATGAGATTTTGCAGTCCGTGGCCTTTGGGCTGAGGGCGAACGTAGATAAAGGGAAGGCCGAGCGCATCTGCGACCAGTACTCCGCTGGCGATGGCGCCGGTAGCAACTCCTGCTATGCCCGTAACTTCTGGAAAATGCTGTCGTATCTTTTCTATAAACGCATCCCGGATGGCAGTGCGAATCTCCGGATAGGAGAGCGTAAGGCGGTTGTCGCAATAAATAGGAGACTTCCAGCCCGAACTCCAGGTAAACGGCTCCTCAGTATTGAGCCTGATAGCTTTGATTTTAAGTAAATACTCTGCTATTTTGCTGTTATCCACGGGATTTTCAATTTAGGGGCAAAACTATGAAAATTTTTGCATTAAATTTCTGTCTTGAGTTTGAGGTTAAAAACCCTGGACGCAATTATGATTTCGAATCAATTGCCTTTGATGAACTGATGGGCTACCTGTTTAAAGGAACAGACTTCAACGGACAAAAGTTTTACGTCGATGCGGAGGATACCGAAGAGTTTCTCCAATATGTATTTGATCTCCAGGCCAATGACGTCTGGCGGGAAATCGATCTTACTGTCTGCTTCCGCTTCCAGAGCGAAAGCCAGCGCGAGCGGTTTGTCGATGCTTTTATGGATCTTTTCCAGCAGGTTGACGCCGCAGGCGGACTCGTAGAAAACGAAAAAGGCGAGTATCTCGCGATTTTCAACCGCGAAAAATGGACGCTCCCCAAAGGCGGGGTCGAATGGCGTGAACCGGTAGAAGAGGCCGCCGTCAGAGAAGTGAAGGAAGAAACCGGCCTGGCTGAAATCAACCTGGGAGAAAAACTCACCGAAACCTGGCATACTTTCAAACGCGGCAAAAAATGGGTTTTCAAAACCACCCACTGGTATAAAATGACGGCGCAGGCCGACGCACCGCTTGTGCCGCAGGCAGAAGAAGGAATTGAAGACGTGCGCTGGATGTCTAAAAAAGACTGGATCAACCTCAACCCGGAAGATTCCTACCCTCTCACCCGGTATCTGTTTGAAAAGGTTTTTACTCAAAGCCTGATTGCCTGAAACTCTGATTAATCCTAACCTGATATTGCCGATGAAGATATTCCTGCGCCTCTGTTTTGTGGTAATACTGGTTGGATTGAAGGTTGTTTCTGCGAATGGTCAGGTTGCCTTCTGGCAAAAGCTGCTGGGTGGCTCCAATTACGACAGAGGCAAAAGTCTGCTTATGCAGAAAGACGGTACCATGGTACTCGCCGGTGATGTTTATTCTACCAATGGACTGGGGGAAGGCAATCATAGCGCATCGGGCGACTGGGTAATTCTTAAATACGCTACACAGGAAAAAACTTTCTGGAAACATATATACGGTGGCTCTGGCAGGGAAGAACTTGCAGATGTTATTTCTACCCGCGACCAGGGATTTCTCTGCATAGGAACCTCTTCGTCTTCGGATGGAAATGTCGGAGAAAGTTATGGGGGCAATGATATCTGGATTCTTAAACTCGACCCGCTGGGAAAAATTCAGTGGTCCAAGGTGTTTGGTGGAAGCGGTGACGATCAGGCCATAACCGCCATCGAAACCTCCGAGGGCGACTTTCTGATCGGCGGCGAATCGGGTTCGGTGGACGGAAATCTGCATTCCCGGCACCATGGCGGCCTCGACAGTTGGATCGTCAGACTCGATAAAAGCGGAGAACTGATCTGGGAAAAACACTTCGGCGGCAACGGAAACGAAAAAGTGTCCCGCATTCATGAAACCGAACCGGGAAAATATATCGTCATCAATTCCTCCGACTCCCGCGGACAGGATGTGAAACAAAGCCTGGGACTCAAAGACTGCTGGGTATTTGAAATGGACTACTATGGGCAGATGGGTTGGCAGATGAGTTATGGCGGTGAAGAAAATGACGATGTCCACAGCAGTGTCGTGGATTATGACGGAGGAATTGTGCTGGCCGGAACTACTTTTTCCACTACCGGCCATGTGTCTGAGCAGCGCGGACTGGGTGATTTCTGGGTTTTTAAAATTAATCCACAGGGCGGTGGCCTCCTCTGGAGCAATACCTACGGCGGACGCCGTGAAGAAGGCATCAATGACATTATTCTCTCCTCCGACAGCAACTACGTCGTCTGCGGCATGACCAAATCCCGCACCAATGAGGGAGATATCGAATTCAATGGCGGGTACTACGACGGCTGGATTGCCAAAATAGACCGTAGCGGCAAACGACTCTGGTCCCGTACCCTCGGCTATGAAGGCGCTGAAAGCATGCAGAAAGTAGTTCAGCTCAAGGAGGGCGGATTTCTTACTTTCGGATACTCGCAACTCCCGCGTCGCACGGTTCCCGTAGGAAGTTATAAAGGCAGCGCCGACTTCTGGCTCGCCAATTTTGGCGACCCTGCAAAATCCTCAGTTCGCCCCTATATCACCCCGCCGCTGTTGTTTGGTGTGGTAAAAGACAAAGACAACGGACAATTTCTCGAAGCAGAAATTACCCTTACCAACAACGTTACCCTCGACTCCATTACCAGCACCATCGCCAGCCCGGAAGATGGTTCGTTTGTACTGTTACTTCCTTCCTACGGATTAGTGAGTATCAATGTGGTAACGCCGGGATATTTGTTTTACGGACAGGATATCCGCCTCGATACGGTCAATTCAGAAACTTCGGCAGAACTGATCGTAGAACTGGAAGCAATTCGTATCGGTAGTTCGTTGATTCTGCGTAATATTTACTTTGAAACCGGAAAATGGGATCTGCTGCCCGAATCCAACGCCGAACTGGAGCGGGTGGTGAAGTTTATGAAACTCAACCCCAGAGTGCATATTCTCGTCAGCGGTCATACCGACAACACCGGCAACACCGCCCAGAAATCTCAGCTCTCGCTCAACCGCGCCAATGCAGTCAAAAGTTATCTGCTAAAACGCGGCATCATCGATGCACGGATGAAAGTCAAAGGCTACGGAATGTACCGGCCCATCGCCACCAACAAAACCCCCGAAGGCAGGCAGAAAAACCGCCGCGTGGAGTTTGAGGTGATTAATAAGTGATGAACCCCCTTTCCGCCGGGTCGTCCCCCTTTGGAAGGGTGACTGGCGGGAAATCAAATGGCCAGGATGGCTGATTATAATTCTGGCGTAGCCAGGATCCCGGAGGGATCAAATGTTTGTAGCGTAGCGCACATTTTGCCGCTCGGGGTTGAAACCCCGCGCTACGGATATTTCCTATGCAGATTTTGCCGCAGGCAAAAGGCCCGTTAGGGCCGCAATGGCGGTAGCCAGCGGCCCCCCCAAAAAATTTCCCATCCCAATTGGCGCGCCGTAGCGCGCATTTAGTCGAACTCTCTTCCGCCGTTGGCTGAGGCGTACCATTAGGGTACCTTCGGCCAGAAGCCCCGGTCATCCCCTCCTAACAAAGTGGAATTGGAGGAATCTTTGAAAAATGCTTAAGAAGTTCCCTGCAAAGTTTTGGCGTAGCCATAACCGCGAAGCGGTGTTATGATTATAGCCCCCAGGCATCCCCATTTTTTTATTTTCCCCATCACTGCGCGTCAAAGCACGCCAAAGTTTCCCCAAAATGAATACCCCTCAGGGTAAATGGCCTCAATAAGCTTGTAACCCCGACCTCCGCGTCGGGCAACAAAGATGATTTTAATTCTGTGTACCCTCAGGGCAAATGGCCCACATCTCCCGGTGGGTGAGGCACTCGAACCCACCGATATAAGAATACCCCTCAGGGTAAATGGCCTCGACAAGCTTGTAATCCCGACCTCCGAGTTGGGTGGCGAAAAGCAAGGTGTAATCCCGATTGCCGACCCGGAGGTCGGCGTTACGAAAATGGGGCCGACTCGGAGGTCGGCGTTACTCCTCCAGCTTATCCCACCAGTTGACTTTCAGGAGCCAGGTGGTGAGGCCCAGCACAACACCTGAGCCGATGACATAAGGCCAGTCGCGGGTGATCAGTACAATGGGCAATACCACCAGGCACATCTGCCATACGATGCCGATAACCACGTTGAGGCTGTCTCTGCCAAAGTCTTTATTGGGCCTGAATGCAGGGTCTTCGGCCATAACCTTATCCCTGATCGGCCCCCAAAAGCCCCAGGGGCGGGTTTTTTTGTAAAAGTTTTTTAATGTCTCTTCCTCATCCGGTGGGGTGAGGAGGCAGCCAGCTATGCTTCCCGCCAGGGCAATCGCAAACAAAAAGGGAAACTGCTCGATGGCCAGCAGATTCCAGCCCAGGGCTGCTGTAATCATCGGCAGCACGGCCACGCCCACCATTCCGGTAAGCATGCCAAAGAAAAAGCCGTAGCCGTTAAACCGCCACCATATCCATTTGAGCACATTCGCAGCTACATAACTTCCGTACAACAACCCCACAATCCAGTCTGTTCGCGCCTGGATATTGCCGCCAATCAGCCCAAATATCAGCCCGACAAATACGATGGCAAACGTTACGATATAACTCAACCTCACATATACACGGTCGGGTGCATCTTCCCGAATGTATTTTTTGTAAATATCGTTGACTACATAAGCCGAGCCGGCATTGATAAAGGCGGCATAAGTGGACATAAATGCGGCAAGTAATCCGGCGAGTAGCAGGCCTTTCAGTCCCACCGACACATATTCACTCACCGCAAAAGGCAACACTTTTTCAAAATCGAGTTTTTCCACCATTACCCCCGAGGCATCGGTTACCGTTTGGGTGATACTCGCCGGATCCATATACACCAGTGCCAGAACCGTAATACCCGCAATCATAAAATACCGGGGAACAGATAAAACTACCGGCGTGAGGGCAAACATTTTGGCGGCTTCCACAGGCGTGCGGGTCGAAAGTACGCGCTGCATATCATAACTCGGTACCGGGCCCGCCATACTGGCCCATACTCCTTTAAACAACATGAGCATAAAAATAAACCCAAACATCGAATACCCGTCTTCTATAATCCGGGCCTGCGCCAGCGGCATTTTTTCTGTCCAGTCTATGCCCAGTTCCCTGCCAAACCACAGTGAGTTCCAGCCATCGGGTACGGCAGCGGCAATTTGTTCGGGGGTAGTATGAACCACGGCGATGATTCCTACCACAATGCATGCAATGGTCATAATGATAAACTGCATGACCTCCGTTCCAACCACACTGTAAAATCCACCTTTGATGGTGTAAAGGGTAGTAATACCGATAATCAGCAGTGCATAAGTATCTTCGCTGCTAACCTGAAGCCCTCCCAGCGACCAGGCCATGTCCCAGGGAAGAAATTCGGCGGCAAATTTTCCGATTCCCTCCACAAAATAGGCCATAAAGGAAATGACGATAATCACGGCAAATACCACTACAATGATATGGGAAAGCGTGCTTCCGGTCTTATTCCCAAAGCGGAAGGTAATCCATTCAGCACCGGTAAGCACATTGGAGCGGCGCATCCACATGCCGAGGAATATCATCATAAAAATCTGATTCCAAATCGGCCACAGCCAGGGAATCCATACACTTTTTAATCCGTAGATAAACATCCACGTTACGGCGATCATCGTGCCTGAGACATCAAACATGCCGGAGGCGTTGGACAGACCCAAATAATACCAGGGAATATCATTTCCCGCGAGGAAATAAGTTTTGATGCTTTTTGTAGCACGTTTGGAGAGCCAGAAACCGATATAGACGGTTCCGACGAGATAAGCGAAAAGGATAAGGAGATCCAGGAGTTCCAGTTTCATTGTAGTTGTAGTTACAACTGCATCTTAGGCATTTTTGGGGAAAATACAAACTCAGAAGCACAGGAAGAGCATGCGATACTTTTCCATAAATAGTAATAATGGTTATATTTCCTCCCTATTCTGCTTATCTAATGCAACTACTTATGCTAACTACTACCATTCGCTTGTATTATTTTGCTGCAATGGCCTTTTTCCTTTTTCTAACCGGATGCAAATCATCTGAAACAGAAAATACGCCTTCCTCCAACCGCCCCCCCAACTTCATTGTCATATTTACCGATGACCAGGGTTACGGCGATCTTGGGGTCTATGGCCACCCGACCATCAAAACGCCCAATCTCGATCGCATGGCCTTTGAAGGACAGAAATGGACGCAGTTTTATGTTTCTGCTAATGTCTGCACTCCATCCCGGGCTGGCCTTCTCACCGGGCGTTATGCCATCCGCAGCGGCATGACTGACGAAAAAAACTGGGTGCTTTTTCCCAACTCTGAAGGCGGACTCCCCGCTTCCGAAATTACCATCGCAAAACTGCTACAGGCCGCAGGATATTCAACCCAGGCCATCGGAAAGTGGCACCTCGGTCATCTGCCTCAATACTTACCTACCAATCATGGCTTCGATTCGTACTTTGGCATTCCCTACAGCAATGATATGGACAAAGTGGATGCCGCAGGTGTGGACGTATTTGCTCAACCCAAAATCGAGTCGTTTAACGTGCCGCTCATGCGCAACGAAGAAATCGTGGAAAGACCTGCCGACCAGAATACAATAGTCAAACGATATACTGAGGAGGCGAAAAAATTTATTCTTGAAAACAAAGAAAAACCGTTTTTCCTCTACCTGGCCCATAATCTGCCGCATGTACCGCTCTTTGCCTCCGATGATTTTCGCAACACCAGTGAAAGAGGCCTGTACGGAGACGTAATTGAGGAAATTGACTGGAGTGCGGGCGAAATTCTGAATACGCTCCGTGAGCAGGGACTGGACAAAAACACGCTGGTGGTTTTACCTCCGACAATGGCCCCTGGGCAATTTTTGGTGACCACGCGGGCAGTGCGGGCTTACTGTATGGTGCAAAGGGAACCAGCTATGAAGGCGGGGTAAGAGAACCTGCAATTTTCTGGTGGCCGGGAACGGTCAAACCGCAGGTTGTAAGTAAACTGGGAAGTACCCTCGATCTCCTGCCTACTTTTGCCAGTCTGGCGGGTGTGGCACTGCCAGATGACCGTGTGTATGACGGATATGATATCTCTGGTGTACTGAGGGGCGAAGATGTCTCACCGCGAAACGAAATGTTTTATTACCACAACACCCGCATTTTTGCCGCACGCAAGGGAGATTTTAAGTTGTATTTTTATACCAACAATCCAATCGGTTATCCTGCACGGGTAGAAAGGCTGGAAAAATATCAGTTGTTTAACCTTGCCCACGATCCGTCCGAAAAAATCGATATAGCAGATCAATACCCCGAAGTGGTAGCAGAAATCGAAGCCATGGTCGCCCGGCATTCTGAGACTGTAGTGCCCGTGGAAAGCCAGCTCGCCAAAAGGACGGGGCAGTAATGACTTAAGGGATTTACTGCACTTTTCAATGATTCGCAGTTCTTAAATAAATACTTTTCTGGTTGCCACCAAAGGAATTCCGATCAATATCAAGGCCACAAGATTAATCATCACCACATTGTGAATGGCTCCATAAAAGAGGGAAATGCCTGAATCAATGACAAACCAGCTTAACAATCCCAGCCAGAGGCTGCCATATGCCCATTTTTCTTTTTTCCGGAATGCATTCTCCGAAATGGCAATCATCAGGACATGGAACCCAACGATGGTTCCTCCGATAATACCCCATAGCCAGTTTTTGTAATTTAATTCTTCCTGACTGAGCGGGTTTCCTTCGAAAAATACCTTTTCCGACCAGTTATTGTGAATATCAAAGAAAAGACTGTTTCCAGCAAAGGCAACCAGCAGGCCGACTCCGATGGTCATGACATTGGTCCAGGTCAGCCATTTGCGGTAAAACTGAAATTTTTGTTCTTCCATGGCAGGTTTGTTTAATTGGCGAAGCAAAGGGAAATTTAATCTATCCTTAATGCGCGGGATTTTAAAGAATAATCTTCAGGTTGTTGCTTCGAAGTATCATTCAACGAATATAAACATTATGCAAAAATTTTTCTCCTAATCATTTGTCTGGCAGGGATTTGCTTTTCCGCCTATGGTCAGAATCAAAGTCTGAAAACAGAGAATGTGATTCTTATTACCTTCGATGGGCTTCGCTGGCAGGAGGTCTTTGGCGGGGCGGATTCGGTGCTTTTGTATGATAAAACATTCACCCCCAACCCGAAGAACTGGCAAAATCGTTCTGGGCTGAGACTCCCATTGCCAGAAGGGAAAAACTTATGCCCTTTTTCTGGTCTGTCATCAGCAGTAAGGGGCAGTTGTATGGGAACAGAAAATATGACAATAAAGTAAATGTATCCAACCATATGTGGTTCTCCTACCCCGGATACAATGAAATTCTGAGTGGATTTTCGGATGATGAAAGAATCAAATCCAACGACAAAATCGACAACCCAAATCAGACGGTTCTGGAGTTTATCAACAACCAGCCGCATTTTAAGGGACGAGTGGCGGCATTTGGTTCGTGGGATGTATTTCCCTATATCATCAATACCCATCGCAGCGGAATCCCTGTAAATGCCGGTTTCCCTTCTGCCCCTGCCGGTGAAAATCTGACCGAAAAGGAAAAACTTTTATATGAACTGCAGGCTCAGATTCCCGAAGAATGGGGTTCTGTGCGTTATGATGCGTTTACCCACCATTTTGCAAAAGAATACATTCAGAAAAATGCGCCGCGGTTAGTGTATATTGCTTATGGCGAAACGGATGATTTTGCCCATGACGGCGCTTACGATGAATACCTGAAGGCAGCACACCGCACAGATGGTTTTATCGCCGACATATGGAATTACGTTCAGTCCCACCCCGCATACAAGGATAAAACCACCCTTATCATCACCACAGATCACGGAAGAGGGACAATACCGGTGGAAAACTGGAAACACCACGGGGTAAGGATTCCCGATGCAGATCAAATATGGATTGGGGTAATAGGCCCTGATTCACCCGCCTTGGGTGAGGTAAAAAAAACGGGTCAGTTGTACCAGAATCAGGTAGCGAAAACGGTAGCGACACTTTTGGGGCTGGATTACAAGAATGAAAAACGCACAGGAGCCGTTATTCCTGCTGCGACAGGCAACTAACGAATTTCTTTTATTACAAACGGCCCGCCAAAGCAGTTAAGAGCATTTGGCGGGCTATTTGTTTTTTTGTGAGGGATCATGATGCCAGTTTAGAAAATATTAGTGGAATTAAAATAAATTTTTATTAATATTAAAAATATTCGCTATTCAAAATAAACTGAATTTATAATTTATGAATATAAGAATACACTAATATTTACTGATCAGCACAATTATATATAGCCTGGCTAATGAAGCAAAAACAATACATACACCAGGAAATAACCTTTCATCTTATGGTTGAATACTCTCCAAACGCACTAATATTGGTGAATGAGGAGAGTAAAATTGTGTATGTAAATCTATATGCGGAAAAACTGTTTCAATATACCAAAACAGAACTGATTGGAAGAGGGGTTGAAATTCTCATCCCGGAAAGGTTAAGAAGTAAGCACCCTGAGTTTGTAAAAATGTTTTTTTCTTCTCCATCCTCCCGGGCAATGGGAGTCGGGCGGGATTTATATGCGGTAAAAAAAGACAGAACGGAATTTCCCGTCGAAATCGGTTTAAATCCGCTGATAACAATTGAGGGTACCCTGGTATTGGCGGCAATCATTGATATTTCTGAGCGAAAAATCAAAGATGCTGCCCTAAAGAAGCAGCTTGAACTGGAAAGTAAAAACCAGGAGTTGGAGCAGTTTGCTTATATCGCTTCCCATGACCTGAGAGAACCACTGCGGACAATCAATAATTATATTCAGGTAATCGAAGAAGACTGTGCCGAAATCATGGACTCAACATCCCGAAACTACTTTTTGGCAATGAATCAGGCCATAAAGCGGATGGATATGCTCATAAGTGCATTACTTGAGTATTCGCGTATGGGAAAAGATTTTATCTACAGCCCGGTTGACATAAATGCATTGCTGGAGAATGTAAGAGCAGATCTCGCTTCCAGTATCAAGGAACATCATGCGAATATTCATATTGGGTTAATGCCGGTTTTAAATGTCAATGAGATAAAAATCAGCCAGTTATTTCAAAACCTTCTTTCCAATGCGATTAAGTTCAGAAAAAAGAATATTACGCCCGAAATTTTTATCACAGCGGAAAAGGAAGACTCCCGATGGAAGTTTTCTATCCGCGATAACGGAATTGGCATTGATGAGAAATATTTTGCAAGAATCTTTCAGATTTTCCAACGATTGAATGCCAGCAAGGAATATGAAGGCAACGGGATTGGCCTGGCGAATTGCAAAAAAATTGTTGAATTACACAATGGTGAGATATGGGTGGAATCAACTCCCGGAGAGGGTTCTGTTTTTTATTTTACTATAGCTACTCAATAAATCCAAATGAAAAAAAGACTCAACTGCGTGATGCTAATTGACGATAACCCCCATGATAACTTTTTCCATGAAAGGGTTATCAGAAAAATGGATTGTGCCCAACTAATCCTCGCTTTTCAGTCTGCAAAAGATGCACTCAATTTTATACAAATGAAACAGGCTCATCCTGAGGCTCATCCTGATCTGATTTTTCTCGACATCAATATGCCCGGAATGAATGGGTGGGATTTTTTAGAAAGTTATTATCTGCTTGAGCCCGAATATCAATCCAGTGTGGTAGTTGTAATGCTCTCCACATCACAGAATCCCGATGATCACAAAAAAGCAAGAGAACTAAACCTGATATCTTCTTTCGAAACCAAACCTCTTACAGAAGAATCTCTCGGCAAAATATTGCAGAAGTTTTTTCCTGAATATTTTTAAGGAGGTAAAAATCACCTGATGGGCCTTTTGCGAAAAGCATTTCCGGTGGGTTTCAGTAGTGGTAATGCGGAATAATGTTTTTATTATTGTCATTAAACTACCAGAAACTACACTATGAAACTTTTTCGCTTTGGCCCGGAAGGAATGGAAAAGCCGGGTGTAATGCTCTCCGATTCCCGCAGAATTGATGTTTCGGCATTCGGGGACGATTTTGATGAGAAATTCTTCAGCACAGATGGACTGACCCGGCTGGAAGCCTGGCTGCAACAAAATGCCGCTGGTGCGCCGGTTGTTGCCGAAGATGTTCGCCTTGGCGCTGCGGTGGCCCGCCCTTCGAAACTGATCTGTATAGGACTCAATTATGCCGACCATGCAAGAGAAAGTGGGATGGACATACCCAAAGAGCCTGTCGTCTTTTTTAAGGCGACCACAGCGATTTGCGGCCCCAATGACGACCTTATGTTGCCCCGCGACAGTGTCAAAACCGACTGGGAGGTAGAACTGGCCTTTGTAATCGGAAAACGCGCTTCCTATGTCGAAGAATCGGAGGCAATGGATTATGTGGCGGGTTATGTGCTGCACAATGATTACAGCGAGCGCGAATTTCAGATAGAGCGCGGCGGGCAGTGGGTAAAGGGAAAAAGCTGTGATACTTTTGCTCCGCTGGGGCCATGCCTGGTTACCAAAGACGAAATCGCTGATGTTGATAATCTTCATTTGTGGCTCGAAGTGAATGGCGAAAGAGTCCAGAACGGCAATACATCAAATCTTGTATTTGGTATTCCCATTCTGGTGAGCTACCTGAGCCGGTTTATGACCCTGCTTCCGGGCGATGTGGTTTCTACCGGTACACCTCCCGGCGTAGGTCTGGGATTTAATCCGCCCCGATACCTGAAAGCCGGTGATGTCGTAACATTGGGAATAGAAGGCCTGGGGAGCAGCCGGCAGAAGGTCGTTGCTTTTCAAAAAAAATAGACATCATTCCTGTTGTCCACAATTAAGCCAATGTCATGGATTTATATTTACAAAATAAGGTAATGATTGTTACCGGTGGTGAGCGTGGAATAGGGGAGGGGATCGTCAGAGGAATGGTGTCGGAAGGAGGAATTGCCGTAATTGCCGGAAGGCTGGAAAAAGAGGGCAAAGCCCTTGCCGATGAACTGACAGCCAACGGCGGGCAATGTCTTTTTATTCATGCCGAACTCACGCAGCAGGGCGCCTGCCAGCATGTAGTTGATACCACCATTGCGCGTTTTGGGCGTATCGACTGCCTGGTCAACAACGCCGCCGTCAATGACCGCGTCGGACTGGAAAAAGGATCGCCTCATGAGTTTATTCACTCGCTATCGATTAACCTTTCCCACTACTATTGCATGGCCCATTATGCGATCAGTTATCTGAAAGCATCGCGTGGCACGATAATCAATATCAGTTCCAAAACCGGGGTAACTGGTCAGGGCGGCAACAGTGGCTATGTCTCCTCCAAAGCGGCCCAACTGGGCCTGACCCGCGACTGGGCGATCGAACTGCTCCCCTATGGCATCAGGGTGAATGCGGTTTTACCTGCCGAGGTGATGACCCCGCTGTATATGAACTGGCTGAATGGATTTGAAAATCCAGGCCAGAAGCTCAAAACCATTACCGACCGGATTCCATTGGGTAAAAGGATGACTACGCCGGAGGAAATTGCCGATATGGTATTATTTCTGGCCTCAGAGCGCGCTTCTCATATCACCGGGCAATATATGCACGTCGATGGTGGTTATGTCCATCTTGACCGGGCATTATAGTTCACATCGTTTTACAACTTCCGCGTACTATCCCTGACAATCAGCCGGGTTTCCAGTGTTTCTGTGCGGAAAGGCACCTCTGCATCGTCGTTGTCGAGTTGCTCAAACATAAGCTGAACGGCAACTTCCCCGATCTTATAGGCAGGCTGCGCAACCGTTGTAAGCGCAGGTTCGATCATTTCGCTGAGCGGCTGGTCGCTAAATCCCACAATGGAAATGTCCTCAGGTATGCGCAGGCCTTTTCTTTTGACTATGCGCATGACATCATAAGCAATATTGTCATTGAAGGTAAATATGGCATCGGGGCGGACAGGCAATTGAAGCAGTTCTTCGACAATATTGCTGATATTATCTCTGGACATATCGCAGTGCCGGATCAGCGTTTCGTCGTCGGGAAGGTCATAGGATTCCAGTGCAGCCAGGTAGCCGTTGAGACGTTCGGTACTGTTGGATAAAGGGGCAGGCCCTGCGATATGGGCAATACGGCGGCAACCCGTCTGAATGAGAAATTCGACGGCTGTGCGCGCGCCCTCGAAGTCGTTTACTACAACTTTTGATCCCTGGAAACTCATGCTGATCCGGTCAAAAAATACTACGGGAATATCTTTTCGGATAAAAGTTGCAAAGTGTTTGAAGTCCTGGGTTTCTCTCGAAGGGCACACCAGCAGACCATCCACACGGCTGGAAAGCAGGGCATTGGAAATGGCCTTTTCCCTTTCATAGGATTCGTGTGACTGGCATATCATAATATTGTAACCTGCGGCCAGCGCAGCTTTTTCTATCCCGCTGATGGCTGTGGCAAAAAAACTGTGTGCTATTTCCGGGACAAGTACTCCCAGCGAATAAGTTTTACTTTCCCTAAGGCTTTTGGCCGAAGGGTTGGGCTGATATTCGAGTTCTTCAGCCAGTTGTTTGACCCGGTTGCGGGTGGATTCGCTGATGCGGTGCCGGTCGTTGAGTGCTCTGGAGACAGTAGAAGGTGAAAGATTGAGTCGCTTTGCCAGCTCCAGTAATGTGACCTGTTTTTTCTTCATTGTCGGTGTCAGTAGTTATAGCGTATTTGATTTTTCAGGAAAAATATAGTTCTTAAAATAAAATTTCTCAGTTCGGAGATACTGGTTTTGCTGTTTTCTTCTGCAAAAATAAAAAATCTTTTTTTTACGGTAACAATTTCACTTCCAAAGGTACGTGATAATTAAAACCCGAAACAATGGAAAAGTATCTACGCGTAATTACCTTTTCGCTCATTACAGCTATTTTTGCCCCCCTTTCGGCCCAGGTACCACAGGGAATAAATTTTCAGGCTGTAGCCCGCGATGCCAGTGGAATACCCATGGCGAATACCAATCTTTCCGTCCGGTTTTCTATTCAGGATCCTTCTCTGACTACTGTTTATCAGGAAACGCATACTACGGTTTCTGATGTTTATGGCTTGTTTGATCTTGTCATCGGAAAAGGAACGCCCGTTTCCGGCACTTTCAGCGCCATCGACTGGGGCAGCGGACAACATCAGGTAGTCATTGAGGTGGATGCAGGCGCTGGTTACGCCAACCTCGGGACCTGTGTGTTTCAAAGTGTGCCGTATGCGCTCTACTCCGAAAATGGTTCGGTCTGGAGCGAAACGCCCTCCGGCGCCTATTACAACAACGGCCGGGTAAGTATCGGCACAAATACGCCGCAGGCAACTTTGCATCTGGCCGATACTTCGAATGTGCTGGTCGGTGCCGGGCTGACCGGTTCGGGGTTCAAACTTTTATGGTATGGCGCAAAAGGTGCGATGCGGTTTGGTTACCTGACCCCTCCTTTCGGCGGCTTCAACTACGACAAATTCTGGGACTACGACAGCGTCGGGTATTATTCTTTTGCCGGAGGGCAAAACGCCCGGGCCAAAGGATTTGGCTCTTTTGCCTGGGGCTCTTTTGGCTGGGCAGATGGTTCGAGCTCGGTAGCCTTCTTTGGCAGTGCTAAAGGTAATAACAGTTTCACTTTTGGGGGTAACTCCAAGGGAAGCGGAAGTATTACATTTGAAGGAACCGCAGAAGACCAGGGCGGTATCGCCATGTACGGTTACGCCGGTGGCCGGTACGGTGTCGCCATAGGTGGTGGTACTACCGGACTTGGCAATTCCTCTGCTCGTGAAGACTACAGCGTCGCCATCGGCTGGAACGCCGATGCCCATGGCGAGGCTGCTGTCGCACTCGGTCCCAGCGATGCGTATGGTTATACTTCTTTTTCCACAGGCTTCCAGACGCAGGCCCGCGGCAACTATGCCTCCTCTTTCGGGTATTTTACTACTGCGTACCCTTATGGCTCCATGGCCCTGGGAAGATACAATATTTCTACCGGCGATAGTGCTGCCTGGGTTGCTACTGACCCGGTATTTATGATTGGCGACGGTACTTCAAATACTGTCCGTTCCAACTCTTTTGTCATTCAGAAAAACGGACAGACGGCCATTGGTTATGATTCTCCCGTGGGTATGCTCCAGATAAGCAGTGCTCTGGGCAGCCTTAACAACGGCGGGCTTGATCCCACTCATTCTACACTTCTGCTGGGAACTACCACTACCGGTCTCGCTTTTGACCCCAATCAGATCGAGGTGATTGGTTCCGAACTTAACCTCAATTTTAATTCTCCCCAAAATATCATCATGGCCAATGGCGGGGGTTCTGTGGGAATTGGTACTTCAGCTCCTTCCGACCGCTTCCATATTGCCGCTCTTGCCGGAGAAAATGCCCTGCGCGTGCAGATCAATGGAACCACTGCTTTCCGCGTCCACAGCAATGGCGGTGTGTCAATCGGTGTAAACAGCGTCCCCACAGCAAACGGACTTGTAGTCAACGGAATTACCCAGCCATTTACCGACAATACCTTTACCCTGGGAGCCGCTACCCGTCGCTGGACGGCAGTTTACGCCGTAAACGGAGCGATCCAAACCTCCGACTACCGGCTGAAAACTGACATTCATCCCCTGACTTACGGTCTTGATGAAGTTCTTCGTCTGCGCCCGGTTTCGTACCACTGGAAAGAAGATGACACCCAAACTTCCAAAATCGGGATGATTGCCCAGGAACTTTTTACTATTCTTCCCGAAGTAGTTTACGGGGCACCTGATTCTCCGGAAGATGAACCCATGGGGGTAAATTATGGTGAAATGGTTCCCGTACTGGTAAAGGCAATTCAGGAGCAGCAGGAAGTCATTGATGGGCAGCAGGCAAAAATTTTACAGATGGAACAAATGCTCCTCCACTTCTCAGAAGAACTGAACCAACTGAAGCAGGAAGTAAACCAAAAATAATTCCCATGAAGAATGTATTAATATTCACGCTATTTCTTGCGGGCTTTGCGGGAATTTCTGCACAGTCATTGTCCCGTACCGTTTTTGGTTGTTGCGGAACCACTTCCTCCCTCGGCGGATTTAACTACAGCTATACGATCGGAGAAGCAGTGATAGGTACAAAAAATGCTTCCCTTCCAGCCCTTACCGTAGGATTTCAGCAACCCGAATTTAATCCGCTTCTTCCGGTGAATCTGCTTAGTTTTTATGCGCATTGGCAGGAAGGGCAGGCAATGCTTTCGTGGCAGACACTGTGGGAGGTGAATACGGTTTCATTTATTGTGGAGCGGTCAACTGACGGACAAAGCTTTGGCGGAATCGGAATTGTGTCCGCAGCGGGTGATGCTATGGAACCTCAGGAATATTTTTTCCCCGATCAGCAGGCGCGGCTTCAGCCTGTGAATGTATTGTATTACCGGCTTCGGGTGGTGGATGTGTATGGAAATTACTCTTTTTCCCAGATAGAACAACTTCGCCTTCCCGAATCGGAAACGCCTTTTGTGATTTATCCCAATCCTGCCTCAGATCAGGTTGCCATTTCTGCATTTTCGGGCGTTGATCGTGGATTTCGTGTTTCTCTGCTAAACCAGATGGGCCAGGAAGTGGCTGCCGCCAATGCCGCGCAGGCTGATCCGCAGACCATACTTATAGATGTAAGCCGGCTGGCAGAAGGAACCTATTATCTGAAAATTATACTTGGCGGAGAGGTTAGGTTTGAGCGGTTGATTGTCAGGCACTAATGGGTCAGGGTAAATGTAACACCAATTCCTCAATCGCGTCCACAACCTGAAGTTCTGTTCTGCCGCCCTGGTTTCGGGCATCCTGAAAAACCTGTGCCCAGGCTGTGCGGTCGCGGATGGACCCTTCCATGGCATGGAGGCCAATTCCGGCAATCCGCGACAGATTTCGGGAGATTTCTTCGGCCTCTGCCAATGCCGGATTATTTCGGATGAATGGCAGCAGCAATTCATGATTGCTTTTCCACATGCGCAGGTGATCCATGATATACATTCTTTCCCGGGTATGTGGCTCTTTCAGATAGGCTGCAACCGCTGCCCTAAACTGTCTGGCAACTTTTGCGTCAGGCCGGGCTGCATCAGCCAGCAGAGTAAAAGGCGAAAACATACGGTAAAGTTCCCCCTCCGGGTTGCGGGTATAAATTTTCATGGGTTCCAGCACATCAATCAGTGTCCGGAGCGGGCCGGTATCTTTTCCCCTGCAAAGGCTGCGCATGATCACCTGCCGTGCACTGTTGTGTTGTAGCCCATGCTCTTCCAGCCATAAATCCATTATTTCCAGCCTCCGGTACATATCCTCCACATCCCGTACATCGGCGGGAGACCACAACCTTTCTGCTATGCTGGCTGTACGGGGCCAGATTCGCGAATCTACCGTAAGTGGCGTTACCAGTTCGCTCCACATGGTAGCTTCCCCTCCCAGAATATGTTGAGAGACCATAGGCGAAAGGGCCATTTCTTCCGGTATGGGGTCGTTGAGGTAATGGGTAGAAGCCGGGAGAATAAGGTCGATATAATACCCGTTGGAAAGGACGCAGGAATAACCCTTGTTTGCTGCTTCATAAAGGGAATCTTTTCCTCTCCAGCTATGAATGACGGCATCGCGCGGAAGGTCGGGCTGAAGTATTTCGTCCCAGCCCATCATCTTTTTGCCCAGACGGGTGAGTATTTTCAGCAGCCTCCGGTTAAACCACGTTTGTAGCGCGGGGTTATCGGGGATGTTATTCTCCTGCATAAACCGCTGGATGCCGGGATTGTTGTCCCATTGTTTTCCCTCATTTTCATCCCCTCCGATGTGAAAATAGGCATCCGGGAAAATGGTTGTTACTTCCTCCAGCAGGGTTTCTAAAAACTGATAGGTTTCCTCCCGGGTCGGATCGAGGGTAGGGTGCATGATACCCGCTTTACGCTCAATGCTGTAGGGGCCGGGTGCGCTGGCAAACTCGGGATAAGCAGTAAGTATGGCAGTGGCATGACTGGGCATACCAATTTCGGGCACGACTCTGATGCCCCGTTCATCGGCATAGGCGATAATTTCAAGCAGTTGCTCACGGGTGTAATACTGCCCGTCTGATCCCCGCTCATGGAGCAGGGGAAAACACTTGGTCTCAATTCTGAATCCCTGATCGTCGGTAAGGTGGAAATGAAGGACATTCATTTTTACGGCAGCCAGACCGTCGATATTTTGTTTGATTTTTTCTACTGGAAGGAAGTGGCGGGCCACATCAATCAACAGCCCCCGCCAGGCAAATCTCGGTCTGTCCTGAATCAGGAGGCAGGGAAAAAACCAACCTGAATCATCTGCATCCAGAAGTTGCAGCAGTGTTTCCATGCCGCGGATTGCGCCGATATCAGTATTGGCAAGCAGGTGTACCTCATGAGGTTTAATTTCCAGTTCGTAAACCTCATCCATATACAGGTTTACTTCCCCCGGTGATTTTACCGTGATGGTCATTGCGGCGGGATAAGGGAGATTATCCTCCGTAATAAATCCCTGCTCAAAGAATACCCCTGCCCGTCCGTCAAGTCGCCGCAAAAAACGGGTAGCCGCTCCGAAGATACGCGAATGATAGTTGCCGCTAATGGTAAGGTTAAACTTCCTGTCCAGCCGAAACTTCCCTTCAGTCAGTGTAATAGAGTCAGGTATGGGCAGGAGATTCATGTCAGGTGCGCGCATTTGGTGGAAATTAGGAAAGCAAATATTTTATAATTGGGGATAAATTCAAAAGAATTGGCATATTTGAGATACCAACACTACTTTAGCTTCTGCAAAGATATGGATTCTCTCTCACGAAAAACTGCCCTGAGTGTTATTTTCCTATCAGGTTTTTACCTTTCTGGCATGTCTCAGGAGGTATTGAAAATAACAGAACTGCCTTTTCATCCCGAAACCTACGTATGTTATCGTGCCCAGGCTCCATTGGATATCGACGGCAAACTCAACGAACTTTCATGGGAAAATGCCGCGTGGACCGACGATTTCCGCGATATTGAGGGCGACAAAATGCCCGCACCATTTTACCGTACCCGCGCCAAAGTCTTATGGGATGAAAATTACCTGTATATCGGCGCCTGGCTGGAAGAGCCCGATCTCTGGGCAACGCTCAAAGAGCGGGAGTCGGTGATTTATCATGACAATGATTTTGAAGTTTTTATAGACCCTGACGGCGATACGCACCTGTATTATGAGTTTGAGGTAAATGCTTTTTCTACCGAATGGGATCTACTCCTCGCCAAACCTTACCGCGATGGAGGGCCTTATCTCAGCGGATGGTCGGTAAATGGGATGAAGGTAGCCGTATTTGCTGATGGAACCATCAACAACCCGGCAGACCGCGACCGCGGATGGAATGTCGAAATCGCCATGCCCTGGGAAATGCTGCGCGAAGCTGCTCCCGGAAGAGCTAAACCTCAGCCCGGCGACCACTGGAGACTCGATTTTTCAAGGGTGGAGTGGCGTCTGGATGTAGAGAGTGGCAAATATATCAAAAGGCTGAATCCGCAAACCGGCAAACCCTTTCCCGAATACAACTGGGTGTGGTCTGCGCCCGGTGTCATCAATATGCACGAACCTGAAAAATGGGGATTTTTGCAGTTTTCGGGAAAAACTGCCGGCACAGGGGACGAATTTTTTGTCTGGAACGATGATGAAAAAATCCGCTGGGCTTTGCGCGAAATCTATTACCGGGAAAAAGCCTATTTCGAAACCCATAAAACCTATTCTGCCAGTCTTGCAGACCTGGGAATCAGTGAAATATGGGTGGACGGGAAAAAAATTCAGGTCGAACTTGAAACCACCAGCCGCCAGTTTCTTGCCAGTGCCTGGAGTACAGACAGAAAACGCAAACTGTTTATTCGCGAAGATAGCAAAGCCTGGATGGAATAAACCAGTGGACTCATTATAACTTGCTCATAATGAATTTTTTACAAAAAATACTGTGGCTATGCGTCCTTCCTGCTATTGTTGTAGCATCGGGATGCGAACCTGCACGGGAAACTACCTTTCCGGGCCAGAAAGATACCTGGATGGGGTATGAAAGGCACACTTTCCCGTTTGAGGGAAAAACAAGTTATGTCGTCATCCCCAAGGAGGTTGCCACAGGTACTCCCTGGATATGGAGAGCGAGATTCTGGGGACATGAGCCTCAGACCGACCTTGCGCTGCTTTCACAGGGTTTTCATGTAGTTTATCATGATGTCAGTGACATGTATGGCAGTCCCGCCGCAGTAAAGCGGTGGAACCGCTTTTACAGATACCTTACAGAAAAACACGGTTTTTCACCCAAAGCTGTACTGGAAGGCCTAAGCCGTGGAGGGCTGATCATTTACAACTGGGCGATCGCCAATCCTGATAAGGTGAGTTGTATCTATGCCGATGCACCAGTAACCGATATCCGAAGCTGGCCGGGAGGAAAAATGAGTGGGAAAGGAAGCCCGGAGGACTGGGAAAAATGCCTCAAAGCTTATGACATGACAGAAGCGGAGGCGATGGAATATACGCCCATAGCCGAACGGCTGAAGCCGCTCGCAGAAGCAGGCGTTCCCATCCTTCATATAGTAGGAGACGCCGATGATATTGTCCCGGTGGCAGAGAATACGGCAATTGTGGAAAAAAAATACAAAGAACTGGGCGGAAAAATTGAGGTCATTTCAAAACCGGGAATTGGCCATCACCCCCATTCACTTGCCTCCCCGCTGCCGATTGTGGATTTTATTCTCCGCAACTCAAACCTCCGCTACCAGCCCGACAAGGTTTCATACTATGAACTGCGAAAAGGCCTTAAAAACAGCCGGATTCGTTTTGAGCAGGACAAAATCGGCACGGTAGCTTTTCTGGGCGGATCCATTACCTGGAATCCCGGCTGGCGTGATATGGTCAGCGAATATCTGGAAGCGCGTTTTCCTGAAACCGAATTTACCTTCATCAATGCCGGAATTCCCTCCACTGGTTCTACGCCCGGCGCATTTCGCCTGGAGCGTGATGTCCTGAGCAAAGGCCCTGTCGATCTCCTGTTTGAAGAAGCTGCCGTAAATGACGCAACCAATGGCCGTAGCCTGGCGGAGCAGGTAAGGGGTATGGAAGGAATCGTAAGACATGCACTCACTGTCAACCCGGAAATGGATTTGGTACTGATGCACTTTGTCGATCCCGACAAGATGACCGATTACCGGGAAGGGCGTATTCCGGAGGTGATTCTCAGCCACGAATCGGTTGCACTTTATTACCATATCACAAGTCTTAATCTCGCAAGGGAGGTTACCGAGCGGATTTATGCTGGCGAATTTACCTGGGAAGATGATTTTAAAGATTTACACCCTTCGCCTTTCGGTCAGGAAATCTATTTTCGGTCCATCAAAAAAATGCTGGAAACGGCATGGGCAGATACGCTTTTGGCCAGTGATGTACCTGAAATTGCGGTAGTTCCCGAAAAACCGCTTGATCCGTTTTCCTATGACAGCGGCGGGCTGACTTCTATTGAATCTGCCCGACCGGGTAAAGGATGGAAGATTGACCCTGACTGGAAACCCCTTGATGGAACCGATACCCGGCTCGGTTTTGTGAATGTGCCCATGCTGGTATCAGAGAAACCGGGCAGTAGCCTCCGGTTTTTGTTCACGGGAAGGGCTGTCGGTATCTGGGTAGTCGCCGGGCCCGATGTGGGTAAAATCGCATGGAGCGTGGATGGCGGTGCAGAAAAAATATTGGATCAGTTTACCCAATGGAGCAGTTTTCTCCATTTACCCTGGGTTTATATGCTGGAAACGGAATTGCCGGTGGGCGAACATACCCTCGAACTGCGAACGCTGCCCGACCACAACCCTGAAAGTAAAGGGAATGCTTGCAGGATTGTGAATTTTGTAGTGAACGGGGGAAATTAAAGTGATTCAATTTCATCGTCTGAAAGCCCTGTTAGCCGACGGATAGTTGGCGTTTCAAAACCTTCTTTTTTCATTTCCTGTGCAATCTCAAACTCCCTTTTTTTCCGGCCATCCTGTTCGGCAGTATTTACAGCTTCCTTTACCTCAAGATAGCTCAGTCGGCTACGTTCGTATTCATCTCGCTGTGCCGGACTCATATTGATTGGAAACTTTGGCGGTATGAAAGGCCTTTTCGAAAATAGGCTCCCGCAAAATGGCGGGAATTTCATCGAAGGTCTCTGGTTTTTTAAACCCAAAATCTGTATAAGGATTAATGTATCTTGGCATTGGTTCCGATTTTGTTTATACTTAGTATATACGAAAAATAACAGTCATCGGACAATCGTAACAGTGCCTGTTTCTGTATTCGGTATGCTCCATCCCCGTGCCTGGTACTGATACCGCAATACCCAGACATATACGCCTTCGGGGTTGCTACGTCCGCCGGTACGTCCGTCCCAGGCTTCATCGGGATTGGTACTGCCAAATACTTCCTGCCCCCAGCGGTTATAAATATGCAGAGAGTAGGATTCAAATCCGCACTGGTATCCTATTGTAAGTTGTTCGTTCACGCCGTCATTGTTGGGCGAAAATCCTGTAGGAACAAATACATTACAGCGGCAACTGCGCATTTCGATAAACATCGAGTCCTGATCCACGCCACAGTTGTTGCTAACCTGTAGCGTATAAAGGCCGGGACCTGTTACCTGGTAGGTTATCCCTGATGATCCATCCTGCCAGCGGTAATCGCCGGGTCTTTCTTCTGCGCGCAGGGTAATGGGAAAATCCTCATCGCACAGCGAAGTATCGCTTCCGATTTCTGCTTTGGGATAAAGACTGAATCCCAGCCAGACAGAATCTTCATCCACTCCGCAGCCGGTTTCAATTCTGACCCGATATACGCCTGTCTGTTCAATGATGCGAACAGGATCTGTCTCTCCGTCAGACCATAAATACACGGCATCATTGGCTGGGATCGTCACATCTCTGACGGTAAATCCATTGCCATCTGAGCATATTACTTCTGATATACCGAGGTTGACTACAGGGGTAATAGAAGTTTTTACAATCACTGAGTCTCTGATTCGCCCACACCGGTTTCTTACATCTACATAATAAGTACCCGGGTTGCGCACGGGATAGGATGAAAAACGGCTGCTGTCCTGCCAGATATATGATGCATTTCCGGGTACGCTGGCATCCAGCACAGCAGACTCTCCGTCGCAGAGAAACCTGTCTGGCCCGAGGTTTAGCGGAGGAATAGAATCACCGGTAATCGTGATGGCATCAGTGGTCGGGCAGATTCCGTTGGTGGCCGTTACTGAATAGGTTCCCGGCCCGGACGCAACAAAGGAGGATAAGGTCGAATTGTCCTGCCAGAGGTAAGTCGCACCCGGTGAAAAAGCATTAAGTTGAAGGCTGGTTCCTTTACACAATACCGTATCCGGGCCAAGATTCACAACCGGGTAGTTGAAATAGGTTACATTCACTGAGTCTGAAGAGGAGCCACAGCGCCCGGTAAGCGTTACAATATAAAGCCCGGGAGCGGAGACGGTGTAAAGCGGATTGACCGTATTGTCCTGCCAGAGATAGGTGGTATTTCCCGGAGCCGATGCATTAAAAAATATGACATCTCCCTCGCAGGCCTGCCGGTCAGTCCCAAGATCTGTTGAGGGAATAGAATCCACTACCACCACGATACTGTCGCTGAATGTACCACAAAGGTGCGAAAGCTGAACCCAGTAAAGCCCTGAATTGGTAACGGAAAAGGTAGCATTGGTTGAGTTGTTTTGCCATAAATAACTAACTGCCGGGGCCGTCGCGTCGAGCATCAGCGAATTTCCCTGACAAATCGCCGTATCAGCGCCGAGATCAATGGCCGGAACGCTGGTAGTGGAAATGGTAATCGAATCTCTGACTATACCGCATTTGTGGATCACCTGCGCCCAGTATATACCCGGAAGTGCAACCGAAAGGGTAGGGGTGGAGGCACCGGTATTCCATTCATAATTGCTGTTTGGGAAAGTTGCATCCAGTGTAATGACGCTTCCCGAACAAATGGTGGTATCATTGCCCAGACTGACCTGCGGAAGCGGATCCAGTGTAATGGTGATTGTATCGCTGGCTGTACAGATGCCATCGTCAACCGAAACCCAGTATTGTCCGGCAGCAGAAGCCGAAAAGGTCTGTCCGGTACTGTTGTTTTGCCAAAGGTAGGCAGCGCCCGGGTTCTGTGCGTCAAGCAGGAGGGACGTTCCGGTACAGATGGCCGTATCATTTCCCAGACTGATTACGGGAGCCGGATTGAAGGTGAGGTTGATACTGTCGCGGGCAATACAGCCATTGACATTGATTTCAGCCCAGAAAATACCGGTAGTGGTTGCTGTAAGGGTGCTGTTGGTCGAGCCATCGGACCAGAGATAACTGGCTCCGGAATAGGTCGCATCCAGCAAAACGGAGTTGCCAGCACAAAGGGTAGAGTCGTTGCCGAGGTTGACCGAACAGGTGGCCGGTACGGCGCAGCCGGGGCAAAAGGACAGAAACATGCCCGAGCTTCCGGTGGGACCGGTATGAATAACAATCCAGTCGTCGCCATTTTGGGCGGCGGTGGCGGTAAAAGTAAAAGTATTGGAAGTCCAGGTATTGCCTACGGCGGGCAGGTTGCCCACATTAAATGCGCCGGCCAGGTTGGGTGCGGTATTGGTTTGAAATGAAGGGGCAAAACTCCCGTTGCTGCCCGTACCGTGGCTCACATACATAAAGGTAAAACTGTAGGAAACACCCGTAACGAGTGGCGTAGTGAGTTTAAGTCCAAATCCTTCGCCTCCGGTTGTCCATGCGGTACCACTGCCGATCCATATTGCGCGGCAGTTGTTGTTGTTGGGGGGAGGAAGGGTAATATTGGCTGTGGCAAATCCTCCGGTCCAGCTTGTACCATTAAATTCCAGCAAATCGCCGTTGATACTTCCAATGGAGGGGGTATTGGCAAATGAGGTTCCCGGGGTGCCGGAGGCAAAACAACTGTCAGCCAGTGCCTGACCCCAGGCCGGAATAGAAACACAAAACAAGCAGATGAGTAAGGTAATTTTTCGCACAGGGAAGGAGTTTTGATTTACAGGACTCGCAAAAAAATATTCCCGAAATTAACAATAAATCGGAAATGTCAGGAACTCTGCTAAAACAACGACAAAATTAAGATTTCTGTTGTAAGGAATATTTTGAATTTCCTTCAATGCCTGTTGCTTAGGCAATGAGGAATTTCGTAAATTTTGCCCGTCGCTAACAAACTGAGAGAAAATATCTCCATACGATTATGCCACCGCTGATCAGACAGCTAAGTAATGTAGGTAACCGGTTTTTCACCACCTCCGGCTATATTAATCTGGAATACCTCCTGAAGGGTAGCCCAGAGGCTGACACCCTGCTCTTTCTTCATGGCACCGGGCTGGGTTGCCGGGCTTTTTTGCCTAATATTGATCATTTTGCCAATGACTTTCAGGTGCTGGCAGTGTCTTTGAGGGGGCACGGGACTTCTTCTGCACCGCTGGAGGCTACAGAAGACAACTATTCCATTGATGTTATGCTTCACGACCTGGTGGAACTCACCTGGTCCCTCAACATTCAGCAGTTCCATCTGGTAGGAAATTCGCTGGGCGGAGTGATCGGCTATGAGTTGATTCGCCGGGACCCTGACAGCCTTCTCAGCCTCACTACTTTTGGTGCTCCCCCCCGCCATGAAGGCGGAAGATGGGCGATTTCTCTTTCAGATAAACTCCTCAATACCACAGGCCGTGTCAGAGGACGAAAAAAACAGGCCCAGATTTTTGCAAGGCAGCTTTCCGATAATGAGGAGACAAACTCCTTTCTGGTAGATGAGATTTTCCCCACCACCAACTGGGATGCCATCCGCATGGTGCGTTATAATTTGCTCCAAACAGACTATATTGCTGACCTTGAAAAATGTGATGTTCCGCTGTTTTTTATCGAGCCCGAGAATGATTTTCTGGGAAAACTTTCTTCTGCCCGCCGCGCCATGAAAGATACCCTCCACGCACTGGAAAACCATCCTTCGGTAAAGCACGAAATTCTCCCCGAAGCAGGACATCTCGCCAATATCGATCAGCCCCGGGCATTTAATGAACTATTGTTGTCCTATCTGAAAAACCTACGGTAACTAGTCCCCGCGGAATTTCATTCAGCGTGTACCATGCACTCAGTGGACCATAACTGCTGGCCAAACTGGCTTTTTATACGCGGGCTCAGGTGCAGGTAAATGACGTGGCCTTTTTCCATTTCGCCTAAATACAACCTCACCTTATTTCTTTCGGGGGAAATGGCTATGCGACTCACTTCGAGTGTTTTCTCATCTGTTTTGGGGCCTCCATAGGCAGGGGTAGGCACATATCGCCATTGTTTTATCCCGAAATCCTCCGGGGAGAGAATGGATCCTTCCGGCAGGGGTTCTGTAAATTCGATTTCCATTCCATCTGCTTTTGCCCTTACAGCCAGCATTTCAAAAGTGGTTTTCCCGTTATACCTGAGCCGCTGAAGGCCGTATCGGTCTTTCCCCTCCTGTCCCCAGTTTCCGGCTGCGCCTACCCCTCCGGTGTAAATCGCGCCATCGGGGCCGTAACGAAGACGGTTTACCCCTGATTCCAGTCCCTGTGTAAATCTGAAAGTTACTCCCTGCGAGACGCCGTTTACTTTTTCGGTGAAAACGCGTTTCACTCCGCCATGTGTAACGTCTCCGACAAGTATCTGCCCGGTGTAAGGGCCATCCTGCGAAAAAATCATCTGGCTTGGGGAATTGGCAATATCCGCCTGCTGAAGCCAGAGCATGGGGGCTGTTTCTTCCCAGTCTTTCATCAACTCCGGATCGCGGCTGCGGTATCCGTAAAATGCACCTTTACGTACCTCAACAATCTTGTTGGCCGGCAGCCAGTTGCCCTGATTATCTGAGACAAACAACGTGCCCTCAGGACTCATCCCCAGCCCGTTAGGGGTGCGAAACCCGTTGGCAATCACTTCATAACTGCCGGTTTCTCCGTTGATTTTTATTGCTGATCCCCGCTCCGGATAGTGAGGCTCTGCTTTCCCCAATGGAGAGGAAAGTGTGGCATAAAAAAATCCGTCTTTGTATTCCAGCCCAAAGGCAAATTCGTGATAATTGGCCGATACCGGCCATGAATTACAGATATTGGCATATTCATCGGCCACATCATCGCCGTTGTGATCGATAAGAAGGGTGAGTTCCTGTTTCTGAAGAACGTAAATTTTTCCGTCCACTACTTTTAGTCCCAGTGGTTCGGCCAGCCCTTCGGCAATGGTTTTTACTTCGATTTTTTCAGGATCAGGCTGCTGAAGATTTCCCAGGAGATAGACATATCCATCCCAGGTACAAACCACCATGCGCCCGTCGGGCAGAAAATCCAGTCCACCCACTCTGGGGTGAAAACCCTCAGGCCTTGCCTGAGAGAGGTCATAAGAAGGGTGAACACCCGGTAGTTTTTCTCCGTCTCCCGGATGTTTTACGGTAGTATCTGCGGGTGGCAGAGAAAACCATTCGCCGTATTGGTCATCAGGGTCAAGGGAAAGAATCCATTCGACCATCTTTATCGCTTCGATCTGCTTGAGATGAGGATGGGCAATCATCACATTTTCTCCCCAGACGCCGGTACCGCCTCCGAGTACCTTTGCTGCGAGGGTTTGGTTGGTCAGCACGCCGGTTTTGTATTTTTTGGCAATAGCAGTGAATGAAGGCCCTGTGAGGTTCTGGTTTTCGTCATGGCAGGTTTTGCAGCCAGATTTTTCGACCAGTCCGAACCCCGAATTCGGATCGGGCTCTTTTCCGGTGGGATCAAAAGGATTGGGGATAACGGGATTAGGTATAAACCAGGTAGTAAGGCGGGTGGGAGAATGGGCTTTCAGCCGGATGATAGCCAGCAGTTCGAGGCCCAGACGGGCCGAATCGGGTTGTGCCGGCGGGCCAGTCAGTTGTATTTCTCCATTTGTCTGGATATAGTTTCTTCCGGGAACCGAGTTTATCATCGTGCGAAGCACGATGGTATGGTTTTCGGGCAGATTTTCTACCCAAAACTCGCGCTGGAGGCCGGGA
>JAWKNL010000018.1:0-129464 GCA_041391725.1 Bacteroidia bacterium | reverse complement strand
AATTGGGGTGGGGTCAAACCCACGGTTATAGTTGCAGCCTTGGCTACAATATTCGCCGTCAGGATCTTCTACATAGTATTGAACTGTCATTAATTCTTCTTGATGGGAAAGAGTTCCACCTTGGTTATAGTAGAGCTTTTCTAGACCTTCTAATTCAACAAACGCAATCGTACTATTCTCCGAAAACGCATACGGCGAATTCCACGGATACTCCGCCACCAGCGGATCCACACTGAAAAACCGCCCCAGCCGCGCATCCGCCACCCGGTACTTGTAACTCACCGCCCCACTCCAATACTCCGGGTCGGTTTCTTGACGTTGAAACCCAAACCGATACCCACTCCGTTGCTGGTTCCGTCCGGGCATCAACATGCCGAAGGCGTCCGCTTAGGCGGATCACTCATCCCCCATACATCGGCGGTGTAGCCACTGACCGTTTCCTCATCAGTGGTGAGTTGCAGTTTGCGGTCGCTGACGGTGGAAAGGACATTAGTCCCTTGCATCGCGTGCGTAATAGGTGTATTGCCATTCGTCTTCATTTTCACCGGATTTGACAATTTTCGCCATCCGGTTGCCCTTGCCCATCGGGTCGTACCGAAATTCGAGGTCGGGTTTGCCCGCTGAGGGATCAAAAGTAATCGGAATTATAAAGTAATTGGGAGAAAGTAATCTTTCCGAAGGGAGGCAGAAACCACCAGGGACACAAAGGCCTCACAAAGGGCACAAGGAAACTGCGCTTTGTGCCCCTTGAGACTTCCTTGTGCCCTTCGTGGTTTATCCCAATAAGTTGATAATTCCGAAAGTAATTGTACGAATTTTATTGGAATGATTCCAGGTGATATTGGTAATACCAGCAAGGAGAGGGAATATGAGTATAACGTGTGGTTATAGGTTGGATTTTGAGGGGGAGGTTGAAGAAGGTTTAAATCAGGATTTTTACTTTTGACCTGTTGTGGCATAGGGAAAGAGGGCAGAGAACTGAAAGCTAGTCAGGTTGTGGATAAATAAAAGTCCCTAAATAACTTTTGGGGCTTATCTCGGATTGCTCCCAGCGGAAGGCTTCTTTATTTTTAATTAGATATTCTCTCCAATTTAGGAGATGAAAAATATCATTTAAGCTATATGTACTTAGTGATATAAAAGGCTCAGGGATTGTTTCTGTATGGCCAATCAGTCGGCCTTTATCATCTTTGTCATATACCCCTAAAATATGAGGGAACTGATTATTGGTGATGTCCAGTGTAGCAAGCAAACTAAAAGAACCATCAAAAATAATTAGCTTTTTCCTTAAATATTGACCATCACCATTACGCACAAAAATCATACATTTTTCATCTACAAATATGAAAGGTGATTTTTCACTTAACCAATAAGGTGACATTTGAAAGCTCTCAGGAACTTTATAATATCCCCAAATAAGGCTATCTAATACCCCTCTCACTACAACATCAGATCGGTTTCTTTCAGGTAGCCTTTCACTTAATTCAGAAGTCAATCTGACAGAAGTTTCTGTAGTGCTTAATAGTAGAGATTCAATTGAACTATTTATATCAACTACATTTATTTCTTTTTCAGAACAGCCATAGATAGAAGTGAAAAGTATTATTAAAAAACCAATTGTAAGTTGGCTATTAATTATTTCGTTTCTTTTATTATTCTTTCTTATTGATTTCATAAGAAGGGATTTTATTGGAATTTAATTGAACATCCTCATTAAAATGATATTCTGGTTGCCCAGATTCCCTTTTATAAAGTAACCAACCATAAAAAGAAGGCATTCCTTCTTGAACTTTATCTTTAGTTAACGGAATATTCAAATATTGATAGTTCCCTTGATAGTCTCCATCCTCTCCTATTGGATTTATTGTATAGCCTCTATTCAAAAGAACATCAACTCTCCCGCGGCCAATTTCTACCATATGGGTACCAAGTGATTTCGTAGCATTCGCATCTAGATTTGCAGAAAAACATGTTGCCATAATGAGACATCCTCCTTCTTCAATATCGTTCATAATCGATTCTAAAGCTTGAATTGCTTGATATCTTTCTTTGTAAAGATCTGGGAACATATCAGGCCTACGAAACTCGAGTAAACCTAGAGTCGTTTCAATTTCAAGTCCACCTAAATACTTTGTAGTCGAGGGAAAGCTTGGTGAATAAATTGGGACTCCCTTTTCTGTTCAAATACAAATTTATCAAATGCTCCATGAGAATTAAATACTACAACCTTTGGTGTTGCGCCTTCCTCTCGTAATTTTTTCAATTGATCTGCAGCCTGAAAAATATCTTTTGCTTCTCTGTAAATCCAATTTGTATTAGGACCAACTTTATTTTTCGCTTGTAATAGTCTCTCATCTCTAATTGCAGCGTCATGTTGTGGCCCCCAAGAATAATATAATTTCGCACTCTTTATCTCCTTTTACCGGCTCCAACCCCTCCAACTCCACCGCATCCATCACCCGATTGCCCGAAAACGCATACGGGCTGTAAAAGGGATATTTTGGACTTAACGGATCCACACTCAAAAACCGCCCCAACCTCGCATCATGTACCCGGTATTTGAAAGAGACTGCATTTTCCGCTCCATACACTTCATCATCCGTCTCCTGCCCCTGAAACCCAAACCGATACCCACTCCGCTGCTGGTTCCGCCCGGGCATCAACATGCCGAAGGCGTAATAGTCATTCATCCCCCATACATCGGCGGTGTAGCCACTGACCGTTTCTTCGTCCGTGGTGAGTTGCAGTTTGCGGTCGCTGACGGTGGCGAGCACGTTGCCGAGGTGGTTGGTGAGTTCATAGCCGTTTCTCCCCACGGGTGAGGGTGTAAAAGTAGGTGCCATCCTCCGGCGGAGTCTGATAGGGAATCGGGAAGCCGGGGTAAGATTCATCGTGTCAGACCAGTAACCTGTATCAGTAAACAGACCCTCGCCTTCCCCTGCGCGGAAAACCTGCGCCTTAAGGGTATCTACATATAAATGAATACCCAACCGGCTACTACCATACAGATGATACTCCGCCGAGCGAAACAGGGTAATATGTGAAGCACCTTCCGGCAACCACTCTACCTCGGGCCAGCCAGGGTCGGAGATATACTCAGGGTCTATATAGGTTTTGTTATATACCGCCATCGTCTGTCCGCTTGCATCGCGGGCGTAATAGGTGTATTGCCATTCATCTTCATTTTCACCGGATTTGACAATTTTCACAATCCGGTTGCCCATGCAGGTCGCGGCAGAAATTCGAGATCGGGTTTGCCCGCTGAGGGATCAAAAGTAATCGGAATTATAAAGTAATTGGGAGAAAGTAATCTTTCCGAAGGAGGCAGAAACCACCAGGGACACAAAGGCCTCACAAAGGCACAAGGAAACTGCGCTTTGTACTTACTGAGACTTCCCTTGTGCCCTTCGTGGTTTATCCCAATAAAGTTGATAATTCCGAAAGTAATTGTACGAATTTTATTGGAATGATTCCAGGTGATTTCGGTAATACCAGCAAGGAGCGGGGAATATGAGTTTAACGTGTGGTTATAGGTTGGATTTTGAGGGGAGGTTGAAGAAGGTTTAAAGCAGAATTTCTTTAGACCTGTTGTGAAAACTAGGGGAAGGGGACAACTAATTAACCCTTTGAAATCTGCCCACTTTTTGTTGCAATTCCGAACAAGAGCGTATGCTTAAATCTGTATGCGCAAGTTCGTAAGCCGAAAACCTTTCAGGCTTAAATCCTCATCTATTTCTGGCCAATGAATACCCAACCCATCTGTTTCATACTGATATATGGCAGATTCTGCAGCCTTTGCCAGGCGGGGAAAATCAGAAAGCGTACGTTTAATTACCTTTTTTACTGTTGAGTAGTACCAAAGAAACAAATCCAGTTCCTTGTCCACATACACCCGTCGGATCCGTAACCCTGCTCGTCAATGAGTTGGTCCAACATATCCTTCTGCCGAACGTAGAAATCGAACATCCGGAGATTAATTCAGAGACTGAATAGCTTCTGTATTTTTACCGGTCCAGAAGGTTTCATGCCATGCCTGAATTATACTAGGCGGAAAGTGGTTTGCGAAAAGTTTAGTTTCTATTCGATCCATATTCGTGAATTCGTGGTTATTTCGTTGTAATCTGGTTCGCAAACCACATTATTCTTTGTATAAATAGCTATGAAATTCTCCTTAAATAATAAGGAAAATTTTCTCATCAGAAAAAAGTGAAACTTGTGTTTTTGTGGTGATCTCGATTGAAGATATTTACGCGCTTTAAAGAAATCCCCCCTATATTTGCAGTTACGATCATTTCAAAGTAACCCGCTCATGAACGAAGTTTATATCATTTCCGCTGTAAGGACGCCCATCGGCGGTAGTTTTTGGTGGCTCGCTTTCCGCTGTTTCTGCAACCCAGCTCGGAGCCGCGGCGATTAAAGGTGCACTTTCTAAGGCGAATGTGGATGTTTCCGCTGCTGTGGATGAGGTGTTTGTAAGAGATGTCTGCTCCGCCAACCTGGGTCAGGCACCCGCCCGCCAGGCTGCGATTTACGCCGGAATCGGCTACAACGTGCCCTGCACTACCATCAATAAGGTGTGTTCCTCCGGTATGAAATCGGTTATGTTTGGGGCTCAGGCTATTATGCTTGGCCATGCTGATATCATCGTCGCAGGCGGAATGGAAAATATGTCCCAGGTTCCCTTTTACCTCCCCAATGCGCGTTACGGCTATGGCTATAGCAATGGTCGGCTGATTGACGGTCTGGCCAAAGATGGACCGGCAGACGTCTATAACCAGGCCATGGGCGTATGCGCTGACAATGCGGCCGAAGTTCACAACATAAGCCGGGAAGAGCAGGACGAATACGCCATCAATTCCTACAAACGTGTGGCCAGTGCAACGGATTCCGGTGCATTTGCAAATGAAATCGTCCCGGTAGCAGTGCCACAGCGCAAAGGTGATCCGATACTGGTCAATCAGGACGAAAGAGTATAAAAGGTCTTCTTCGACAAAATCCCCGGCCTCCGGCCCGCATTTACCAAAGACGAGACCGTCTCCGCAGCCAATGCCTCCACCATCAATGACGGGCTTTAGATTATTCTCAGCAAGTCAGAAAATGGTAAACGAACTGGGACTCAAACCTGTCGCCAGAATTCTTGCTTTTGCCGACGCTGCCCAGGAACCCGAATGGTTTACCACGCTCCTACCCTCGCAACGCCCAAAGCACTGAAACGCGCCGGGCTTACCCTGGGAGACGTGGATTATTTTGAGGTGAATGAAGCTTTTGCAGTGGTAGCGCTGGCTTATCAGAAAATGCTGCAAATCGATGAAAAGAAAGTGAATGTACACGGTGGCGCAGTCGCTATCGGACACCCGCTGGGCGCTTCCGGTGCACGCATTCTCACTACCCTCAATGGGGTACTTCACAAGCGCGAAAGGCGAAATCGGTCTTGCCGCGATTTTGCAACAGCGGAGGCAGGGCTTCTGCTATCGTGATTCAGCGGATGTAAACCGGGCGAAATTGCGATTTTTGCCCTCATTTCATGTGGATGAGTATTTTCTCCGTAGTATTTGAAAGATCACTGCAACCACTGGGGCTGTTGCCTCGTCTCATTCGCAAATTCCGCTATCATGCTCAGAAACTTTCTCGTTACCGCGTACAGAAATTTCGTTCGCCAAAAAGGTTATACCCTGCTGAATGTGCTGGGATTGACCATTGGTGTTTCTTCCTCGATATTTATTCTCCTTTATCTCACCAATGAGCTGGTTTTGATAAACACCATCTGCGCCACGAAAGGATATTCGGATTTCTTCCCATATCGCCCGAACCGGATGACGCCTTTGACTGAATGATGAACTCGGTTTCCGCTTGGACCTGAATTAAAACAAACTACCCGGAAGTAAGGCAGTATGTTCGTTTTTGCGGGAATGACGAAACGGTCTTTATATATGAAGATCAGAAGTTTACGGAGGAAAAAAGTATTCTATGTTGACAGCACCGTCTTCGATGTGTTTTCGTTTGACTTCATCGCGGGGGAAAGTGAGCATGCATTAGATGAGCCCAACACCATTGTCATACAGGAGAGTATGGCAAAAAAAATATTCGGAGATGCTGATCCGATAGGCAAAACACTTCAGACTGATGGCGGGGAAAAGAAAAGCCTGAAAGTTACAGGTGTGTATAAAGACATGCCTAAAAACTCCCATATCCGTGCCTTTGCCATGATATCGGAATCAACAGCAGATTTCCCCACCGAGCCCGGTCCGGTGGGGCAATTTTGGGATTTATACGTATGTGTTGCTGCACAACAAAGATGAAGCGGTCAGCTTCGCTTCCAAACTCCCCGAGGTCATCGAAAAGAATGTTAAGCCTATTTTCGATCAGTTTGGGATCACCATTGTCTATGAATTACTGCCCATCACCGACATTCACCTGAAATCAGATTTTGAGGGCGAACCCGAGCTACCGGAGAAATCGCTTATGTATATCTTTTGCCATTGTGGGCTTTTTTATGCTGCTGATTGCCTGTATCAACTATATGAACCTGGCGACGGCCCGTTCAGCCAAACGCGCCAAAGAAGTAGGTATCCACCAAAGGGTGCTGGGTTCTCAGCGCAGTCAGATTATCGGGCAGTTTCTCGCAAGAATCCGTCCTGATTGCCATTGTCCATGATCCTGAGTATCGTCATTATTAACAATATTTCTCTTCCCGGACTCAATCGGATGCTGGGAACGTCTCTTGATTTTAATCAGATCCTTCAACTTGGAATTTTGCTGAGCCTGCTGGGCATTCTGTATTAACTGGGATTGTGGGAGGAAGTTATCCCGCCTTTTTCCTTTCTTCCTTCCAGCCTTCACTCGTACTGAAGAGCAACGCTACCAAAGGTTTTGGTCATCCTCACCATCCGAAAAATCCTCGTATGGTTCCAGTTTGTTATCTCCCTGGGATTGCTCGTCTGCACAGGAATTGTCTATGATCAGTTGACTTATCTTCAGGACAAAGACCTCGGTTTTACCAAAGAAGACCCCGTTGTCAGATTCACCCTCAACAATAACGCTGACGCAAAAAATGGCTGGTACTCAAAGAAAAAATGCTTCAAAGTCCGGAAATTGTTGCCGCTGCCACTGCCACCTCTTCACCAGGTATAGGTTTTTCCAAACAGCTCTGGAATGTGGAAAAAAATGAAGGCGGAATGGATCAGAAGGGCGTTGACAACTACGGTGTGGATTATGACTATTTCCCGGCACTCGGAATTGAGGATCGTAGCCGGGAGAAATTTTCCCAGAAATCAAAACCGACTCTTTTCAGGCGGTCATGGTAAATGAATCCATGGTCAGAAGAATGGGATGGGATGATGCCATCGGGAAAAATACAGTTGGCACGAAGATACGCTCCCATTTTCCTATGTGGTTGGCGTAGTAAAGACTTTCACCAACAATGGCTGTACAGTCCGATTGAGCCGCTGATGTTTTTACCCCGGAAAATAACTACTTTGGACATGTCCGCCTTCGAAGAAAATGTCGATAAAGTCTCGCCTTCATTGAAAGTCAGTGGAATGAAGTATTCCCACCGCCATTGGAGTACAAATTCCTCAATGATGATTTTTATGCCCAATGAAGACCAGCGCAGAGGAAACATTTTTACCCTGTTTACAATTCTGACCATCGTGATTGCCTGCCTGGGACTGCTGGGTCTTGCTTCCTTTACCGCAGAACAGCGAACCAGAGAAATTGGTATCCGCAAGGTAGTGGGCGCAAGGCGAAAGAGAAATCGTATTTTTGCTGACCAAAGACTTTGTCATCCTGATAGCCTTTGCAGCGCCGGTGGCCTTTATTTTATCGTGGCTGGCAACCTACAACTGGCTCAATGCCTTTGCATTCCACACAGGATTGAAAGTAACCACTTTCGCAGGCTCGCTGCTGCTGACGGTAGCGATAACGCTGATTACTACCAGCTATCAGGCTTATCGGGCAGCCAAATCAGATCCTGTTAAGGCGATCCGCTACGAATAATTCCCAATCGCTATTTACCATCGTTTATAGCTTTTGGCTGGAGACAGAAAAAAACACGGAGAAATAGAGAAACGGAGAAATAGAGAAACGGAGAAATAGAGAAACGGAGAAATAGAGAAACGGAGAAATAGAGAAACGGAGAAATAGAGAAACGGAGAAATAGAGAAACGGAGAATTTACAAAAAAACTCTGCGTCCTCTGTTTCTCTGTGGTTCCAAACCTAAGCGTGTTTCATGAATCTGCGTCCTCTGCGCCCTCTGTTTCTCTGTGGTTCCCAACCTACGCGTGTTTCATGAATCTGCGTCCTCTGCGTCCTCTGTTTCTCTGTGGTTCCCAACCTACCCGTGTTTCATGAATCTGTGTCCTCTGTGTCTCTGTGGTTCCCAACCTAAGCGTGTTTCATGAATCTGCGTCCTCTGTTTCTCTGTGGTTCCCAACCTACGCGTGTTTAGTTAAGTGGTTTCGCGTAATCAGCTCAGCGACATAATCTCCGACCTGGCGGGTGGATTGTTTTCCTCCGGCAATATCCTCAGTAGTATATTTCTCTGAGATAGAGGCTTCCACAGCCTGGTTGATAGCCGCTGCTTCTTCCTGCATATTAAATTCGTACTCCAGCATCATAGCAGCCGAAAGAATCGTCGCCAGCGGGTTGGCAATATTTTTTCCCGCAGCCTGAGGGTACGAACCATGAATCGGCTCATAAACCGAAGTTTTCTCTCCGATAGAAGCCGAAGGCAGCAGACCGAGCGTTCCGGTTATGACAGAAGCTTCATCACTGAGGATGTCGCCAAACAGGTTTTCGGTGAGAACCACATCAAAATACCCGGGATTGCGGATGAGCTGCATGGCAGCATTGTCCACAAACATGCAGTCAAATTCCACTTCAGGGTGGTTTTTGGCATAATCTGTTACCGTTTCGCGCCACAACCTGCTGGTTGCCAAAACGTTGGCTTTATCCACCATGGTTACTTTTTTACGCCTTTTTGCGGCGTAGGAAAATGCCAGTTTGGTAATCCGGAGAATGCCTTCCCGGTCATAGACGCAGGTATCGTAGGCAGTATTTCCGTCCTCAGAGCGCCCCCGGGGTTTTCCGAAATAAATCCCACCAATCAGTTCGCGCATAATCATCACATCGACACCGCTGACAATCTCAGGCCGAAGCGGTGAGGCGTCAATCAAGGCAGGGAACGTTGTTACCGGACGGATATTGGCAAACAAACCCAGTGCCCCGCGCATGGCGAGCAGCCCCTGTTCCGGGCGAACTTTGGCTTTGGGATCGTTGTCGTATTTGGGATCACCGATAGCGCCAAAAAGCACGGCATCGGCATTAAGGCAAATCTGGTGGGTTTCTTCGGGATAAGGATTACCGGTGGCATCAATGGCGACAGCCCCGACGAGGGCGGGAATAAATTCAAAAGAATGCCCGAAAACTGATTCCACAGCCTTGAGAACCTTCACTGCCTCGGCAATAATCTCGGGGCCGATCCCATCGCCCGGCAGAACTGCAATACGTTTTTTCATGGCCTAAAATTGCTGGAATAAATGTTCTTTTTCAAATGATTCAATATTTTCTTTCTGGGATAGCAGGAAGTCAATATCGTCATAGCCATGCAGCAGACAGGCTTTTTTATAGGCATTAATTTCAAACGATTCTTCTCCGCCTGTGGCTTCAAGTCTGATGATCTGTGATTCCAGGTCCACGGTAAGAAGGGTCTGCGGATTTAAGGCAGCCTGTTCAAAAATCTGTTTGAGAAACTGATCTGAAACCTGAATGGGGAGGAGCGAATTGTTGAGCGCATTAGCCTTGAAAATATCGGCAAAAAAGCTGGACACAACTACGCGAAAACCGTAATCTGCCAAAGCCCAGGCGGCATGCTCGCGGCTGGAGCCGCAGCCAAAGTTTTTGCCTGCCACCAGAATTTCTCCCGACCAGGAAGGATCATTGAGGATAAATCCTGCTTTGGGGCTTCCGTCTTTTTCATATCGCCAGTCGCAGAAAAGATTGGCACCAAATCCTTCCCGGTTGGTGGCCTTCAAAAACCGGGCGGGAATAATCTGATCTGTATCGACATTTTCGATGTTGAGGGGTACGATTCGTGAGGAAAATTTATCAAATCCGGGCATAATGTTCTGGAATAAAGGTTAAATCAATGCTCTTGCATCGGCAATATGGCCTAAAATGGCCGTTGCCGCAGCGGTAAGTGGACTGGCGAGGAAAGTACGTGCACCGGGGCCCTGTCTTCCCTCAAAATTGCGGTTGGAGGTGGAGACACAGTATTTTCCTGCGGGGACTTTGTCTTCATTCATGCCCAGACAGGCAGAGCAGCCGGGCTCGCGGAGCACAAAACCTGCCTCTGCAAGAATTTTATCCAGGCCTTCGGCCTTTGCCTGTGCCCGCACCTGGCGGGAACCGGGCACGACCAATACCTGTACGTTGGCGGCTTTTTTCCGGCCCTTTACCAGCGCAGCTACCTGCCTGAGGTCTTCGATCCGGCTGTTGGTGCAACTTCCGATAAATACATAATCCACGGGTTTGCCCAGCAGCGAACTTCCTGCATCGAGGCCCATGTAATTCAGGGATTTTTCGAGCGCCTTCTGATCGCTTTCGGTTTCCATCTGCTCCGGTGTGGGTATAGGAGCGGAAAGCGGAATTCCCATGCCGGGGTTGGTTCCGTAGGTGATCATCGGTTCGATGTCGTCTGCATGAAACCGATACTCCTTATCAAACATTGCATCCTCATCGGTCGTAAGTGTTTTCCAGTAAGTGAGTGCATTTTCGAAGTCATGACCTTTGGGAGCAAATTCTCTACCGGCGATATAGTCAAAAGTGGTCTGATCCGGGGCGATCATTCCCCCTCTGGCGCCCATTTCGATGCTCATGTTGCAGATGGTCATCCGGGCTTCCATAGACAAAGCTTCTATGGCTGAGCCTGCATATTCCACAAAATACCCGGTTCCGCCGGAAGTAGAAATCCGGGAAATAATATAGAGAATCAGGTCTTTGGAAGTCACACCGGGTTTGAGTTCTCCGTCAATGGTAATACGCATACTGGCGGGTTTTTCCTTCAGGATTGACTGAGTAGCCAGCACCTGTTCGACTTCGCTTGTGCCAATTCCAAAAGCTACCGCGCCAAATGCCCCATGCGTGGAAGTGTGGCTGTCACCACATACGATGGTCATACCGGGAAGGGTAATGCCCAATTCTGGCCCGATGACATGCACAATCCCCTGATAGGGATGTCCAAGACCGTACAATTCGATACCAAACTCCTCACAATTATTTATCAGCGCATCTACCTGCATCCGCGACATCGGCTCCGAAATAGGTTTTTCCTGGTTTTCGGTGGGCACATTGTGATCAGCCGTAGCGATCGTCTGGTTGGTACGAAATACCGGAATCCCTCTTTTCCTGAGACCCGAAAAAGCCTGCGGGCTGGTTACCTCGTGAATGAAATGTCTGTCGATATACAGCACATCCGGACTTCCTTCTGTCCGGGTTACGACGTGGCTGTCCCATATCTTATCAAATAATGTTCTGCTCATCACAAATATTTCTAATTTACTTTTGGCTGTTGGCTTTTGGCTTTTGGCTTTTGGCTGTTGGCTGTTGGCTGTTGGCTGTTGGCTGTTGGCTTTTGGCTTTTGGCTGTTGGCTTTTGGCTGTTGGCTGTTGGCTGTTGGCTTTTGGCTGTTGGTTTTTGAGTGTTAAATTTTGTTTAGTGCGTCAAGATAAGCTTTTCCCGTGGCAAAAACCGTATCTGTATCTGAACCAAACCCATAATAAAAAATGCCATTCATGCTTACCTGAATATGTACCTTCGCCATATCATCGCTTCCACCGGTGATAGCCTGCACGAGGTATTCTTCCAGCTTTACAGGAATTCCCATAATACTGTCAATCGCTTTTACGATGGCGTCCACAGGGCCATTTCCTTCCGCCTCATTGTAGAGTATGGTGCCATTGCGGTTGATTCCTACATGGGCACGGGAGGGTTTATTTTTTCCGCAGTGAATATCAAGTGACTCAATCTCAAGAATTCGCGTTACTCTGTCAACGCCCATGAGGTGAAAGAGATCTTCATCGTGGACTTCTTTTTTCTGATCTGCGAGGGTGAGAAAGCGATCGTAAATACCTGCCAGTTCTTCTTTGGAAAGGGAAAATCCGAGTTTATCGAGGCGGTGGCCCAAAGCGGCTTTCCCACTGCGCGCAGTAAGAATGATGGAGGATTCGGGCACACCCACATCCTGCGGATTGATGATTTCGTAATTTTCGCGATGTTTGAGCACGCCGTCCTGGTGAATGCCGGAGGAGTGAGAAAACGCATTGCGCCCTACGATGGCTTTATTGGGCTGAACGGGCATGCGCATCAGCCGGGTAATCAGACGGCTGGTGGGGTAAATCCGCTTGATATTGATATTGGTTTCGAGATGAAGCTGGTCGCGGTGGCTGCGGAGGATCATAGCGGTTTCCTCCAATGAGGTATTCCCTGCCCTTTCGCCGATTCCGTTTACGGTCACTTCCATCTGTCGTGCGCCGTTGGCGAGTCCTGCAATGGTATTGGCGGTGGCCATGCCGAGGTCATTGTGGCAGTGAACAGAAAGAATTGCCTTATGCACATTGGAGACATTTTCCATGAGATAGCGGATTTTTGCGCCATATTGCTCAGGGAGGCAGTATCCGGTAGTATCGGGTATATTTACCACCGTAGCGCCCGCTCCGATCACCGCTTCTACCATCCGGGCGAGAAACTCGAGGTCAGCCCTGCCCGCATCTTCACAATAAAACTCTACATCTTCCACATACTTTTTTGCATACCGTGTCGCACGGATTGCCCTTTCGATAATATCCTCACGGGTGGTTTTCAGTTTGTTGAATATATGTATATCAGAACTACCGATACCCGTGTGGATTCGCTTTCTTTTGGCATATTGAAGCGCTTCTGCTGCACAGTCAATGTCGGCCTCCACTGCACGGGTTAGTGCACAGATGACAGGCTCTGTTACCGCTTTGGAAATTTCGGTTACAGACTGGAAGTCTCCGGGGCTGGATATCGGAAACCCTGCTTCCAGGACATCCACACCGAGGAATTCAAGTTCCTTCGCAACTTCAATTTTTTCGATGGTGTTCAACTGGCAGCCAGGAACCTGTTCGCCATCTCGAAGGGTAGTGTCAAATACAAAAACACGATCACTCATGTCAGTGGGTTTAAGGGGTTTTACCGAAGAATATTGGGAAAAAGAGATTAGAAAGAAGAAATCGGAAATATGCCTCAACCCGTTACAGACTCAGGGATAGTCGCAGTCGGGCCAGGTTCAGGAGGGATAGTTCAAGGAATAAACGCATAATCAGTTTTATTTCCGCGCCGCTAAATTGACGATAAGATTTATATTTTCCTAACCATACCCACTCTTTTTTAGGAATTATGCAACCCAAACGATCGTTAGTTAATACAAATCTACCCATTTGACCCAAATAATGAGACGACACGCCTATCGCGATTTCCGGCACGAAAGAAAACTAATCGCACACACTCCAAAACTAAAACCCGGTGATTGGGTGTTATATACGACCTTTATTCTGCCCAACCCATTATAAATCTATCCCATGAAAAAACTCATTTTACTCCTTGCGTACCTCTGCCTGATGATTCCGATGTCAGGACAGCCCCAACTCAGAGGCGTGATTCGTCGCCACGTTTCGGCAACCCTCAGCATGGGTGATACGGTAAGCGTCAGAGCGATCCGCAGCGTTTCGATCACCCCGGGCACAACCCGTCCGGGAGATACTACGCTGTATTATATCAGAGACCGAACCGGCATGGCAGTCACCATTCTTCCCAAAAACCTCAGGCTATTTCCCGATACCCTTTCCTTCTGGGAAAAGGCGTGGATGCTGATGAACAGCGAATCCGTGCTAAAATCGGGCTGGTATAAAACCCGTCGCGACAGCCTGGAAATGATAGCCCGGCAAAGGATTCGGCAGATGGAGGAATGGCAGCAAATCTACCGCGATCCGTTTCTCGAGGATTATTTGCGACAGAAACTTGCAATGATTCACCCCGGCCCGATGATCAGGGAAAAGGGAAGGGAAAGGCATTTCCGACTCCTTCTCACACTGAATGAATACGAATCGCCCGTCGTATTTGAAGAAGGTACCATACTGGCCAATATTTCCTGGCTTACTGCTTTCCGATCTGAGAAGGCCCTGGTTGCTGCCCTTGCCGAACTTGTCTGCCATAGTGTCGGAGATCATTTCGTCCAGTTTTCACCGTTGGGTTACAGATATATTTCTTCGCCCAATGCGACCCAAACAAGGTATGCTCAATACTTCTCTCAGATGTATATGCAGACATTGCCACCTGCCACAATATGGGAAGATTCTGTCTGGTTTACTTCCCGCCTGGCTGGCGCTGTCACACGCCATGCCTGGTTGCAGTATGAACTTCGTGCCTGGAAAGAAGCCGCCCAATTGACAGACAGGCTGATAGACGCAGGAATAGCCACAGACGAGGTTTTTCTGCTCAGAGCCATGATTGCCCGAAACGCCGATCCTACAACAAAAGGCAACCTCACGGCCCTGGGCTGGATTCAGAAAGCAGAAAGAAACGCGGTTCATATTCCGCTTGAGTTGGGAAGAGAAAAATCGCTGGCGCTGATGGCGTTGGGGCGATGGGCGGATGCCCTGGGAGCATTGGAAGAATATCAGGAAGCACTTTTGACCGCAGAAGGGAGATATGAAGATATCAAATGGGTCAGAGACATGATCTTCATGTGTCAGATCAGGAAAAATCCACCCCCTTCAGCCGGGCCGTGATTTCTTCGAGTTTGATGCCCCGGTCAAAAGCATACTCTTCGGGGTGAGCCTGAGTGTGTTATATACGAAAAAAGGCGCCAGATGGCGCCTTCTTCAGAAGTAATTTCTTCGTGTTTATTAGATTTTCACCTTTACACCGAGGGCAGCGATATAGGTTCCAAGTCCGATTTCGCCATTGATACCCACAGGGCCGAAGTAGTAGGTACCACCCAGCAAGGGCTGAAGGCTCACTAAGCCTGGTATATTGTAGGTTTCGAGCGGATCATACGCCGGGTCAGTGCTGGTCGTCGATGCAGACCAGCGGGTGTAACCTACGCGAATACCGGCGTACATATCCAGATCATCCGAATTACCGAAATGGAAAAGCGGGCGAACACCGATATTGAGGCAGCTCAGGGTGTTTTTCACATTGGCCTGGTTGATGTCCACGTCATTTGCACTGATGCTCTGGTAAGATACCGCACCACCGATACTAAACTGGTCGGCAACGCCATAGTCCACCATGCCAGTTACAACCGGAATTGAGGTAATCTGATCACTGCTTATATCTGCCAGTTGGAAAAGAGCACTAACCAGGCTGTAACCCACATTGGCAGTAATTCCCAGTTGTCCCTGCTGATGCGCCTGTGCGCTGAGAGAACCTGCGGAGAATACGGAAAAAATAATAAATGCTGTAAGGGGAAGAAGGATTCGGTTTTTCATACAGAATAGGTTGATTTTTTGTTGCACAATAGGATAAGTAATAATGTTTTCAACGGGCAAGTTAGGACTTATGTTGAATATTCCGGCTATTCGATCCCCCGTGTTTTTCCAAACGTGCACTTTTGCCTTACCCTGATGACAGATTCGGCGCTGAACGTGCATGCATTTTTCCTAATAGTAACTTAACAGAAAGGTCGCGAAACCTTTTGATTACCCTAACACAGAGGTAATATGCCCGGGTGATCTTTGCGGTAAGTTAGTAAGGTAAGGAAATACGGCCTGTATGCCAATCAAATTCTATCTGAATTACAATATAAGTAGTATCTGGCAAAAATTCCTCAAGCTTTGTGGCATGTCAATGCTCCCTGACCCATCCCCGGGTCGGGGAAGCTTTTTATACCCAATCCTTTATTACCATGAGCAGAAGAAAAGTAGAAATTGTCGTACTATCAGATATTCATCTGGGAACCTATGGCTGCCATGCAGAAGAACTGGTTACCTATCTCAAAAGCATTCAGCCGGGAATGCTGATCCTCAACGGAGACATTATTGATATCTGGCAGTTTAGCAAACGTTACTGGCCCAAGTCTCACATGGCGGTGATAAAAGAAATTATCCGCCTGACTTCCAAAGACATCCCGGTTTATTACCTGACCGGCAACCACGATGAAATGCTGCGTAAGTTTTCCGATTTTTCTCTCGGAACCTTTCACCTCCGCGATAAACTCCTGCTTAATCTCCCACAGGGGAAAGCGTGGATTTTTCACGGAGATATTTTTGATGCCAGTATGAAACACGCCAAATGGCTGGCAAAACTGGGAGCCGTAGGCTACGACCTGCTGATTTTCCTCAACAGTATCATCAACTGGTCGCTGGCACGAATAGGGAAAGGCAAAATGTCTTTTTCCAAAAAGATCAAAAATGGCGTAAAAACCGCCATCAAATATATCAGCGACTTTGAAGACATTGCCGCTGATCTCGCCATTGACCAGGGTTACCAGTTTGTGATTTGTGGCCATATCCATCAACCCCAGATCAGAGATATTGTAAAGCCGGAAGGAAAAGTCACCTATCTCAATTCAGGGGACTGGATTGAAAACCTTACTTCTCTGGAATACAACAAGGGGGAATGGTCGCTTTTCCGATTTGAAGATATGGCACCATCAGAAAAATGGATGGCAGCAGTCGAAGATGTTTTCTCCGAAGAAAACATGCCTGTGGACAAAAACGCGCTCGTTATTTCCTGATCAAACTCCCCTATGAAAGTACTTTATGCTATACAGGGTACCGGCAACGGCCATATCAGCAGAGCAAGGGATATTATTCCCCAACTACAAAAACACTGTCAGTTGGATATTCTGATCTCCGGCACCCAAAGCGATGTTTCCCTGCCCTTCCCCCTGAAATATAAGCTGAAAGGGTTTTCGTTTGCTTACAACCAAAAAGGCGGCATCCACTACCGCAAATCTGCACGCGACAATTTTTCCTTTCAACTGATGCGTGAAATCAGAGATTTTCCTGTAAGGTCCTACGACCTGATTATCAATGATTTTGAGCCTGTTTCTGCCTGGGCCGCCAAAATCAGGGGCGTGCGCTGTCTTTCGATGGGACATCAGGCTTCTTTCCTTTCTCCTCATTCCCCCCGGCCTGAAAAAAAAGATACTTTTGGTGAATGGGTGCTGAAAAACTATGCGCCAGGAGGCGGAGAAGCCATCGGTTTTCACTTCGAAAGGTATGACTCCTTTATTCACACTCCGGTAATCAGAGACCAGATCAGACATAGCAACCCCGTTTCTCTTGGCCACTATACTGTTTACCTTCCTGCTGTAAAGGATGAAAGACTGGTCTCCCTGCTGACACAGATTCCGCAGGTAAAGTGGCATATTTTTCCAGATACGCCACCCAAACCGAAACCATACGCAACGTCGTGATACGGCCGGTCAATAATCACGATTTTGTCCGAAGCCTCATCACCTGTGAAGGCATTCTCACCGGGGCCGGATTTGAAACGCCTGCAGAAGCACTTTTTCTGGGAAAAAAACTGTTTTGTATCCCCATCAAAGGACAATACGAACAGCAGTGCAACGCCGCGGCCCTCAAACAAATGGGCGTACCGGTGGTACACAAAATCGACAACTTCACCCTTTCATGGATTACTGACTGGGTCTGTGAAGGAAAAAACATCAGGGTTGATTTTCCCGATCAGACGGAGAAAATTGTGGCGGGCATCTTTGAGAAAACACCTGCGGCGCCGGCACTTATTCCACATATGCAGGCTCCTTTTTGATAGGAAATAAATTGCCGGGAGGAATATCGTATATATTTGGAGGAATTGCAGACAGAAAGTCTGCCGGGTGCAAATACATTTTGCGGGGAGTTTCTACATTTCCTCCATGAAAACAGTTACTACTATCCGCGCCTGTATTTTCTTCCTCTCAATTGCCTTCACAGGAAAATTTCTATTGGGCCAAAACCCGGTGGTCCACGTTCCCGATATTTCCATTAAAACGCTGGTTTCACTTCCCTCATCACAGGAAGTGCCGGTTAGGCTGGCAAAACTGCCCGGAGGAAATCTGATTTACAGCACCCTTTACGGCCAAATTTTTGAGGTAAGCAATTCTTCCGCTCAACTACTGTACGGCCCCGAAGATCACGGACTGGAATACATCTCGGGAATGGCCATCCACCAGAACCATATTTATATCTGCGGGTCAGTCGTGCAGGAAGGCGATACGACCATGATTGGTTATGTTGTCAAGGGCGATTTACCGGCAGGCCCGTGGGAAATCATTGCAGAATCGGTACCCTACTTCCTGGGAAAATCATTTAATGACCACAGGTTTAGTGAGCTGACCGTCGATCCCGGGGGCGAATATGTGTACCTCCACAGTGGAACCCGCACCAATGCAGGCGAAGTCCACGAGCTCCCCGGCGTACCGCAAACAGTCAACTTGCGCGACCAACCAATCAGAGGAAAACTTCTGCGCCTTCCGGTTTCTCCATCGCAAAAAATCACCTTGCAAAACGACAGTACCTGGCTGCAAAATAGCGGATACCTTTATGCAGAAGGGTTGAGACATATGTTTTGTCTGGCCTGGGACAAAGGGCACATCCTATATGGCAGTTCCAACTCTGACCGTAGAGACGTGGGAGAAGGTTTTTACCGCATTGAGGCAGGCGCCCATCTGGGGTTTCCCTGGTGGATCGGCGGCAAAAAAAATCCGCTGCAATTTGGAAACTACGACCCGGCGTCTGACAAACTCCTCCCCTCAGGAGCCAATAATCAGGGGTATTACAACCCGGATACACTTTTTCCGGCCATGCCTGCGGGAATCAGTTTTGTACAACCTTACCAAAACATTGGTCCGGACGCGGACAAATTCAGAGACAGTATAACCGGAGCGGTACTGGATGCCTCCAATCTGGGACTTACAACCACAACTTTTTCCGGCCACAGAAGCCCCACCGGTCTGGTATTTGATACACTGGATTTGCTTCCGGCCCCTTTTCGGGGAGGTGGTTTTATGGTATCTTACAATAGTGGCAGCAATCTCCTTTCAGGAGACGGCAGAGATCTCCTGCATATCCGGCTGCTCAATGATGACAGCCTGAGCGCTACGCAAATGATTTCAGGTTTTATCCGCCCGATAGATGTAATTCAGGACAGTCAGAAACTATATCTGCTTGACTATGGCAACAGTTCCGGGACGGGGCGTAAAATATACGAAATTACCTTTGGATGGGCCACTGGCATCAGCAACCTGCCGCGCGAAAAACCTTTTACGCTCTATCCAAACCCTGCCGGTGAAACCATCAGGATAGCGGTGGTTACACCACTAAAAATCATAAGAGTCAGGATTATCGACGCTACAGGCAAAATGAGGGAAGCAGAACCTGACGAAGACCACCGTATTGATCTTTCGGGTTTCGCTGCTGGGAAATATGTCCTCAACGCCGAGTTTGAAGACGGTAGCATATACGCTTATCCGTTTATCCGGAAGTAAATACCCGTTGCATCAACACATGATTACACAACACCCGAACTAAAGGCGCTCCGATTCCCTTTTACAGTACAGGTTTTCGCTGTATATTTCCGATATGAAAACCTGTAAAGGAGGGATATTTTTTCTATTGCTAGTATGCAACTTTTTGAGCGTTTTCGCCCAAAACCAACTGGCATTCAGGCATTTATCCGTAAAAGACGGACTTTCACAGGGATCGGTATTTTGTATAACCCAGGATCATACCGGATTCATCTGGCTTGGTACCCGCGATGGGTTAAACAAATTTGACGGATACAGCTTTACCGCCTACAGGAATAGTCCCAAAGACCCCGAAAGCATCTCCCACAGCGACGTACGCAGCCTCTGCCCCGATGATACCCTGCTTTGGGTAGGAACCATAGAAGGCCTCAACCAATACCATGAAAAAACAGACAGGTTCCGGCGCTACCTGCATGAACCGGAAAATGAAGGAAGTCTGAGCCATAGCGAGATTCGCACGATTTACCGCGACAAACAAGGCCGCATATGGGTAGGCACTCCCAATGGTCTGAATCTCTACGACCGGCAGCGCGACGCATTTATCAGAATCCTCCACGATCCAGACAATCCGCTGAGTATCAGCCACCCGACGGTATCATGTATTGGCGAAGATGCCCAGGGGAATCTATGGGTAGGCACCCTTGACGGGCTCAACCTCCTGGTAAAGCAGGAGGAGGACAAGTTTGTCTTCCGGCGATATTTTCACCAAGACACAGACCCCTATAGTCTGAGCGAAAGTTATATTCAGGCCATCCACACCGACCGGCAGGGCACACTATGGATCGGCACACACGGAGCAGGGTTAAACAAACTTGATACCGGAAGCGGGCAGTTTACCCACTACTTATTTGAAGCCGGGAATCCACATTCACTTACCCACAACAATGTCAGAGCGCTCGAAAGCGATCCGGCTGGCAATCTCTGGGTAGGTACACTCTGGGGATTAAACAGATTTGATCCGCAAAAACAGACATTTGAGCGCCATCTCAATCAGGGAATTGGAAATCAAAGCCTGGGAAACAACTCCATTAAAAGTCTGTTCAGAGATAAAAAAGGCAGCCTGTGGATCGGAACTTTTTTCGGAGGCGTCAGTTTTCTGGACGAATTAAACAACCGGTTTGTCAATTACCAACATTCGCCCCATATCAACAGCCTGATATACAATGTGGTAAGCTCGTTTGTGGAAGATAAAAAAGGAAATTTCTGGATTGGTACGGAGGGGGGCGGACTCAATTATTTCGACAGAACCAGCAATCACTTTTCCGTCTTTCAATATTTGCCACGAAAGTCGCAGGGGCTTAAAGGCGAAAACATCAAAAAACTCCTTGACGGAGGTGACGGAAGCCTCTGGATCGGCACATTTGGCAACGGATTGATCCAGTATTATCCCGAAACCGAACGATTTCGCCATTACCACAGGGAGGGAATTGCGGAACACAGACTGACGAATGACAATGTCTATGCCCTTCTGAAAGTGGAAAACGGGATGTGGATCGGCACATATGGCGGCGGATTGCACAAATTAGAAGGAGAAAATGTGTCGGGCGACCATTATGTCAATCGGGAAGAAGATACCACCTCCCTCGTCTCCGACGAGGTGAGGGCCCTGCTCCTCGATAGCAGCCAACGCCTCTGGATAGGCACTGAGGATGGCCTCGACCGAATGGAAAAAGACGAATCGGGTAAAATCCACTTTATCCATGTGCTGAAAAAAATTGGCATATTCTGCCTCTACGAAGACCTTTTCGGTCAGTTGTGGGCAGGAACCTATGGCGGCGGCCTGGTAAAAATCAACCTCAAAAACGGGGACGTCACCCGCTTTACCATGAAAGACGGACTTCCGGGAAATATCATTATGGGAATCATGGAGGACGAAAGCGGCAATCTCTGGCTCAGTACCAATAATGGAATTTCACGGTACCACCCGGGTGAGCAAAAATTCAACAACTACAGCCTGGCAGACGGATTACAAAACCTCGAGTTCAATTTCAACGCCTATATGAAAACCCGGAAAGGAGAAATGGTTTTCGGCGGAGCCAACGGGTTTACCCTTTTCCACCCCGGAACCATTATCCCCAATGACTATATCCCCCCCATCGCATTTACGGTTTTGCAGGTATTTAATCAGCCCGTAGGCATTGGAGAAAATGAATTTTTCCACCTCGACCATTCGCTGAATCATACGCAGCATCTGACATTCCGCTACGATCAGGCGATATTCTCCATCAGCTTTTCTGCCTTAAACTACGTCAGCCCTGAAAATAACCGGTACGCATGGCGGCTTGAAGGGCTGGAAACCCACTGGAACTATGCCACAGGCAAAACGGCAGCCAGCTACTCGATTCAGGAAGCCGGTACCTATACCCTGAAGGTCAGAGGATCCAATAACGATGGGCGCTGGAATCCGGAGGTCAAAAGCCTGAAAATTACGGTTTTGCCTCCGCCCTGGAAATCATGGTGGGCTTTTATTCTGTACGGATTACTGGTGCTTTCTGCGGTGATTGCCCTGATAAGATTTACCCGGCTCAGGGCCCAGTTTCGGCATCAGATTCAGCTCGAACAGGTAGAAAAACACAAGCAGGAGGAAATCCACCAGATGAAACTCCGCTTTTTTACCAATATCACACACGAGTTTCGCACCCCGCTCACCCTGATACTGGGGCCGCTGGAGGAAATTTTGGCACAATACAGCCACGATCCCTGGATTGGCAATCAGATCTCCTCTGTGCGCCGCAATGCACAACGCCTGCTGAATCTGGTCAACCAGCTCCTGATGTTCCGTAAAATGGAAAAATGACCATCAGACGCTGTATACGGCTGAAACCGACCTGAACCCTTTCTCAAAGAAATTTTTCTGGCATTCAGGGAAAATGCCTCACGCCATCAGATTACCTACGAATTCCATCAGCCCCCCAAACCAGTCAAAGCCTGGATTGATACAGACAAACTGGAGAAAGTGGTTTATAACCTGCTTTCCAATGCCTTTAAATTTACCCCCGATCACGGAAAAATCAGTCTGGCACTCTCTGCGAATGATACGGAAGTCAGAATCACTGTAAAAGATAATGGAAAAGGTATTGAAGAAAAACATCTGGAACAGATTTTCAAGCGGTTTTACGAAGTAGAAAATGTCGTAAGGCCGCAATTGAAAAGTTCCGGGATAGGACTGGCTATATCGCGCCAGTTGATCCAACTCCACAAAGGAGAAATCACTGTCGAAAGCCAACCGGGAAAAGGCACCCTTTTTACCATCATCCTCCCTGGGGGAAATCAGCATCTGGAAAAAAGCCAAATCGCGGAGTCCACAGTTCCTCACCCGGATTCTACCCTGCTTATTGTGGAAGATGACCATGAACTGCGGCGGTATCTCTGCGATATTTTTGCGCCCGGATACCGGGTGCTGGAAGCAGAAAATGGATTGGCAGGACTCGATACTGCCCGAAACTCCATGCCAGACCTCATTGTGAGTGATATTATGATGGAGGGAATGGATGGGGTGGAAATGACTGCTCACCTGAAAGAAGACATTCATACCAGCCATATACCCATTATTCTCCTTACCGCCCGCACTTCCCTTACCCACAAAATAGAAGGGCTGAAAACCGGGGCTGACGATTATCTCACCAAACCTTTTCACCCCGAAGAATTGCGACTCAGGGTAAAAAACCTGCTCGTATCGAGACAAGAACTGAGAGAAAGGTTTGGTAAAGTCATTAAGCTGGAACCCGGAGAAGTAACCGTAACTTCCGCCGATGAGCAGTTTCTGCGAAAGGCCCTGGCGGTGGTAGAAACACATATCGAAAACAGCGATTTTGATATTGACCAGTTTGCAGAAGAACTGGCCGTCAGCCGTGCCCTTCTTTTTTCCAAACTCAAATCACTGACAGACCAGACACCCAACAATTTTATCAAAAGCCTGCGGCTCAAACGGGCTGCACAAATCCTGCGGGATCACAGCCATATCAATATATCCGAACTTGCCTGGCAGGTAGGGTTTAAGGACCCCAAATACTTCAGCAAATGTTTTGTTCAGGAGTATCACCTCACGCCTACAGAGTTTATGTCACGCCGGCACCCGGCAGTATAGACTTTTACCCTACCAAATTCAGACGATTTTCCCCCTCATTGGCGGCGATTCCCCCTAATTTATACTTCTGTCACACAGCCTGTATCTACTTTTGATTATCAAACAGATCAAAGTGAAGAACAGGCGTTCATTTTCATTTATCGTTTTGGCAGAAGTGATTCTTACCGCCTTCATCGTTGTGCTGACGCTGTTGATCATTTATCTGCTCTGACGATATAAACCCGGACTACTACTCAGGAAAAATAATGACTATGACAAAACGATTACTACTACTTATCCCTGCTTTATGGGTATTTGCCTTCGCAGGCATAGACGCTGCTTACGGGCAAAGTATCACAGGGGTGGTCACCGATCAGTCTTCGCTGGCCCCGTTGCCCAGTGCAAGGGTGGTATTGGAAGGAACCAGCCGCGGGGTGCTTACCAGCACTTCCGGGCAATTTGAATTGCGCAACCTTCCTCCCGGCTCCTATCAATTGAATATTTCCTATATCGGCTATCGGTCCGAAAGCATCCCGGTTGAAGTCAAAGAAGGAGCAGAAACAAAAGTAAATGTAGAAATGAAGCTGGAAGGACTTTCGCTCGATGAAGTGGTCATTTCGGCTCAGTTGCTCGGGCAGACCAAAGCCATCAACCAGCAGCTCAACTCCGACGCATTGGTAAACGTCGTCTCCTCCGATAAAATCAAGGAGCTTCCCGACGTAAATGCCGCAGAAGCCATTGGACGACTTCCGGGAATTTCGGTAAACCGAACCGGAGGTGAGGCCAATCAGGTGGTCGTTCGTGGTCTGAGTCCAGAGCTCACTTCTGTAACCATCAATGGAGTACGCGTGCCCTCTACCAGCGCGACCGACCGGTCGGTGAACCTGAGTATGATTTCGCCCGAACTGCTTTCCAGTATTGAAGTATATAAATCTCCTACTGCCGACATGGACGGTGATGCGATTGGAGGCATAGTCAACCTCGGCGTATTTCGCGCCATGGACGAACCACAACTGATCGCCAGAGCTTATGGCGGTTACAACGGGCTCGACAATGAACTTAGCAATTACAAGGCTTCGATCAATGGCAGTAGCCGGTTTTTGAAGAAAAAATTTGGTGTGATTGCCAAAGCCAATATCGAGCGGATCAACCGCAGTTCGGAAAGCAATTCGAGTTCATGGGATTCCAACTTCGGCGATGAAAGATGGCCCTTGACCGGTACCAGTTTTCAGGATAATATCAACTTCCTCGAACGGGCAGGGGGAAATCTTCAGTTGGACTACCAGTATAAGAGCGGCTATGTCGTAGCACAGGGATTTTTCAGTCAGCGAAACAGCGACCTTACCCAGCTATCCAATGATTACAGCAACAGCGCCACGGTAACTCATAATCCCCGTCACAGCCAGTCTTCGACCTCTACCCTTCAGACCCTATTGAGCGGAAAACAAAAGGTTTCTTTGTTTGAAATTGACTGGGTGCTGGCGAGAAACCGGGTGGTTGATGACAATCCCTATGATGTAGGGATGGTTTTCCAGCAGTTTGACGGAATCAATCTTACCGGCTTTTTCTTTTCTCCGGATGAAATGCTGGCACAGCGAAATTTTAATTACGACAAAGCCTGGCTTCAGCGGTATTCCTTTGAGCCATCCAAAACTACACAAACCAATTATACCGGTAGCCTGGACATAAAAATGGATTTTAACCTGGGCAAAAAACTCGGAGGATTCCTGAAATTCGGAGGAAAGTACCGTTATGATGACAGGATCAGGGAACAGGACTTTAAACATCAGCCGTGGTATTACCTCGATGCGCAGGTACGTTCAACCGCAGTTGCCAACTGGCCCGGCCCGCTTACTGTAGGGGGAAGTACCGGGAACCATATCATGCTGAGCAATTTTTTTGACAGCGAAGACCGGCTTCCGATCTGGGGCAGTTCTTATTTTATCGCCCCGATGATCAACAGGCAAACCGTCGATGACTGGCACACTTACCAGCAGGGCGAGTTGCTGCTGCAATACGATCAGGAACATCAGCGCTATGACCTGACCGAAACCGTAAAAGCCGGTTATGTGATGGCCAAAATCAAATACGGCAACTGGCTGTCCATCATTCCGGGAGTAAGGCTGGAATATTCCGACAACCGCTATCACGGATATATCTCTTCGCTTGATGTCAATGGCGCAGCCGGTTCCATCCGCGATACCACTACCTATCAGCAGTACGGAGAATTATTGCCCAGCGTACATATCAAAATCAAACCGCTCAAGTGGTTTGATGTGCGGATGTCTGCCGTCAAAACCCTGGCCAGGCCCAACTTTAATATGATCACTCCCCGGGCAAGACTTGACATTACCAATGGCAGAGTTTTCAGGGGAAATCCGGCGCTAAAATATGCCGAAGCATGGAATTACGACGCATCGGTATCACTGTTTTCGGGAAAATGGGGCCTGCTGACCGTAGGCGGTTTTTACAAACATTTTGACAACTATTTTACCCGTACCGAAAGAGTAATGTCAGCCGAGGAAGCACTCTCGCTGGGTTATCCCGGCGCGGTTTACGACGTGGACGAAGACTACATCAATTTCGACAACTCGATTGTGTATGGACTGGAAGCAGATCTTCAGACCAGCCTCAAAATGTTGCCCAAGCCCTTCAATGGCGTTGTACTCAGCCTAAACGCCACCCGGCTCTGGTCGCAGACCTATGTGCCATTGTTCAACAAAGTAACACGGTACGACCCCGTACTCAGACGCAATGTCGTGGACTTTGAAAAATCATATATCGAACTGAACAAAACCACGCTTCCCGACCAGGTCGAATGGATCAGCAATATTTCTCTGGGATACGATTACAAAGGATTTTCCTCCCGGGTTTCCCTGATTTATCAGTCTTCCTACCTGAAAAGTTTCAGTACCGCTGCAGAACTCAGCGGAGAGGTGTACACCCGGCGATATGTGGCCAGCTTCCTGCGGTTTGACGCAAGTGTTTCACAGAAGCTGGGCAAACACCTGATGCTCATGGCCTCCTTTGCCAATTTTGCCAATGCCAAAGAGGTAGAATACCAGTATCTCCCGCAATATGTCCGCAGCGACAACCGCTACGGGATGACCATTGATCTGGGGATTCAATACAAATATTAATTATTCAACTACTCATTTTCAAACCAAAACTTACCAAAATGATGACCAAGCTTTACAGCCTGATTTTTGTGATGGCCCTGATGATGGCCCTTTCCCTGACGGCTTCTGCACAGCGTGTGGTATTAGTCCCCGGCTGGGATCCCGCTAGCGGCACCGATCCGGATTCATCCACCGATGTGCTATATGATGCCATTATTGCCGACTCAACCGGCCGTGCCAACGACCCTTCCACTGTTTACGAACTGGTGAGAGGGCATTTGTATCCGCAGGGACGGACGATTGAAAACTTTGGCTATCACCTCCGGCTTCGCGCCCAGAGTGGCAGCGGTCTGTTGCCCCAGTTAACCCCCGGAAAAAATGCATCCGGTGCTTATGGAGCAGACTTTATCCGCGCTCAAAATGACCTTACAGTTGAAAATATTGCCTTCAGCGGGTACCGCCCCGATGGTGCGTATCTCAACCGTATGTTTGAGCTTCGCGCCAAAGGTTCTACCGTACGGATTACCGGCTGCATTTTTGATGGCGACCGCGGTGCAGCCATTACCCTGATGGCCGATTCGCTCAAAGTATTTGTGTATGATGTAAGAGCAGGAAACCTGGGCCACCGCATCACCGTGGGCGGCAACGGGCGCCTCATAGACCTTCGCCCCGAAGCTCCCTATGTTGATACACTGGTCATTGTCAACACCACCACCTACAACTCCAGCGACCGGATCATCCGGAATATGGGTACAGTTGTAAACTATCTGAAAATCGACCACATGACCGCATTTAATACCGTCGGATTTCACGGGGGCCTGCAACTCGGTCTGGTGCATCATGCACGCGTCACCAACAGCCTTTTCGCCAATGTCATCAGCCTGGGACACAATCAGGCCCGTACTACCGAACAAACCCAGCCCGAAAAACACTTCAGTGTAATTTCGCTGGACTCGATTTTCGCAGGGCAGATCATCGATATCCGCAACAACAATATCTATTTTGATCAGGCACTGGAGACCGTCTGGGCCAAATACGACTCGGTGGAGGCGCCTTATTACACCACCCATACCCTTGACTCTGCCGTTGCGATTGCAGGCCATCCTGACCCTGCCTATTTTACCGAACGCCTCACCTTCACACAGGTCTGCGGGCCTATCGATGCCTATGTAGATGCCTATTTCACCGATCCGGCTGCTGCCACCTTTCCCGAAAACTGGTGCGTAGGCGGTGAAGGCGGATATTTCCCCGATGAACTTGACGCTTCCTATTCGACTACCAGCACCTCCTATACCGCTGCCGACAACGGATTCCCCGTGGGAGACCTCAACTACTGGCCGACAATCAAGGAGCAGTGGATGGTAACCGCTATTGATGATGACATCCGCAAAGGAGTGTCCTCGCTGACCACCTACCCCAACCCATTCAGCACTTATACCACCATTGCTTACGAACTGGCAACCTCCGGTCAGGTAAGTGTGGAGGTATTTGATTTCTCCGGAAGAAAAGTCGCCACCCTGTTTCAGGGATTCCAGATTCAGGGCAGCCACGAAGTCAATTTCGAGGCAGGCAACCTCTCCGACGGTATGTATCTCGCAACAGTTAAAACCAGCAATGGAATGACCACCCGCAAAATGGTTTTGAAAAAATAATTTGGTTAAGGTATGATAAGAGGGCCGTTCCTTTCGGGGAGCGGCTTTTTTTTGCAAACTCCCTTCCGAAACATGCCGAACTCCCTTCCGCCTGGCCATCCCTCTTTGAAGAGGAATTGGCGGGATTACGAAGGCCGAGGCCGAAATCTTCACCTACGCTTTGTTATTTGTCATTCCTTGTACCGAGGGTATCTTCGATTTGGCATTTTCCACACACTTCTAAAATCTGATTTCTTCAATCTGACTTCTGACTTCCCGATATTGGTGCCGCAGCGCGCCACCAACAGCTTCTCCACCAGAGAAGCCCATTTTACATAATAACACTTGTCATCTCGACGACCGTAGGGTCGTAGATCCCCGGGAAGGAGAGACCTTTCCCACTATCCGCCGAAGCGCCCCCATGCGACCGGGGCTTCGAGTAACCTCAGCCGCCGGAGCTGCGCCGCAACGCGCTACAAAACCGGTGATTGAGGCAAAAAACCGGTGGATAATGCAAAAAACCGGTGGGTGAGGCTCTCGAACCCACCGGAACTGCACCATAACGCGCAACATGAAATAGAAATTGGAGACATTCGCGCCATTGGCGTGGTAGTACGAACGAAAACCAATGAAGATTTAAGCCGTTAAAGGAATTTAACAAATGACTGTTCAACTATGGTGCAAGAAACCAACTCATCAATGGAAATCGATATTTCTCAACCTTCGGTAGCATTCAAAAAGCATTTAGCACTTGAGGGAAATAACCGCATTTTCTTTTCAGGAATATTTGGGATCGGGAAGTCCTACTTTTTAAAAAACTTTTTTGAGGAAAGAGCCAATGAATACCTTTTTGTTCGTTTGTCGCCGGTAAACTATTCTATAGCGAACAATATCGATATATTTGATTTAGTCAGGTACGATATACTTAACCAGCTTATTGGTGAGGATGATTTTGAGATAAAGATGATTGACCCCGATTTTAATGAAGGACATTTCAATAAGGCATTTCTTGCTCTTCGAATGAAAAATCTGCTGGAGAGTATGTTGATTTTTACAGCAGAGACACCCGGTGGTGAGCAGAACCTTCTTATTGGAGCTGCAAACTTTGCTGGAAAAATTGTGCCTAAGCTGCTTGAAGGAATAGAAAAATTAGCCCAAAAATATAGTGACGAAAAAGATCGAATCAAAAATACGGAAGAAAAGCTCGCATTAGAAAACCTGATAAGGCGAATGAATCTATCCAACATGTATAATCACAATATCATCGATTGGGCTATACAAACGGGAATGGATAAAATGGTTGGAAAGAGATCAGAAAATCCTCAAAATCCTCCTGTTGAAAAGGTTCTGATTATAGATGACATGGACAGATTGGATCCTGAACATATATTCCGTCTTTTTAATGTTTTCAGTGTTCATTTTCCAGATGAAGGGCAGAATCGCTTTGGGTTTGACAAGGTGATATTTGTGGGTGATATCTACAATATCAGAAGTATTTTCCACGCGCGATATGGACAAAACTCTGATTTCAGCGGGTATATAGACAAATTTTATGCACACCAAATCTTCTACTTTAATAATACAGAAGCCATTAATGATATAGTTGAACAAATATTGGTAAGCCTCCCCGTTGATAATGAAATTACTGGCTATAGTAAGAAGATTTGGGCTAAAATAACAGCTCCGATTTTGAGTTCGATGGTAATTGCAGGAGCGGTAAATTTGCGATCTCTAAGGAAATATGCGAAAATCAAGGAAACAATACATTTCCACTCAAATAAAATCACATTTAAATCTCCGCAAAGGAAGTATGAAACAGATCAATTTTGGTCTATTCAGACATTGCGGTTATTGGCAAATATGTTTGGGGATAGTATAATTTTAAAACAGGCAGTAAAGAAAACTGAGCTATTTTTTGCCAATGAAGGTACATCTAGCATTAGGATAAAGAACCAAGACGCGATAGACTGTTTTGAAGAGTATTGGGGAGAGTTTGCGTTTATTTCTGATCCCAAGGTGGAGCGTTCAAAAAGCCCTGTTCCTTTTCACTTTGAATCTAATCAAAAGAATATCAGCTTTAATTATGTAATTGATTTCCAACCTTCTTCACCTAACTTAATCTATTTAATTAAACTTCAAAAAGGTAGTTTTCCAGATAGATTGCCTGAACTTATTTCCTACTCCGACTTTTTTAGATTAATGGATTTGGCATTGGATTATCTGATTCCGCTGGGGGTTTTTAAACAATAAGGTAAAACAGATTTCTAGAGTAGTTAATTAGTCCTGGCTACACGGAACCCCAGGTAGAAGTTGCGGAGGTCGGGTGCGTCGAAGTTGCGGTTCGAAACGCGGCAGCGCTCCGCGTTGCCGAGCCAACTGCCCCCGCGGTACACCCGGTTCGTGCCTTTTTCAGGCCCTTGTGGATCGGATATATCCTTAGCAGGGTAATCTCCATACCAACCACTACACCACTCCCAGACATTCCCGCTCATATCGTACAAACCCAGCCGGTTGGTTTTTTTCTGCCCCACCGGATGCGTCTGGCTGTCCGAATTAACACTATACCACGCATACTCGCCTAATTCACTTTCATCATCCGTGCCTGCGTAAATCGTTCGCTGTTCCGATCCGCCGCCCGCTGCATACTCCCACTCCGCCTCCGTCGGTAGTCGCCATTGCTGACCTGTTTCCTTGCTTAACCAGTCGCAATACGCCTTTGCATCATTCCAGCTTACATGGATTACCGGGTGATTCCATTCGTTCTCTGGACGGATTTCCCCAAGTATATCACATCGCCAATTTACTCCTGATATCTTTTTATATGCAGGAAATACATACCTCCAACCACTTTTATCCGCCTCTGTCTTATAACCTGTCGCAGTGATAAATGCGGCAAATGTGCTTACCGTCACCGCCGTCTTACCCAGCCAAAAATCACTTACTGTAACCTTATATTTCTCACGTTGAAACGTCCCGCCCTTGATCAAAACCATCTCCGGTAAGGGAAAATTGACTTTGGGGGGAAGGGGGGTTTTGGTTTCCGCAACCGGAATGTTTACCGGTTTTTCAAGTGCCTCCAAACGCTCGATTTCATCCTCGGCAGCAGCGGCGTAGGGGCTTTCCGGATATTGGTTGAGAAAACGGATCAGGGCGGAGTAACCTTTCTGTTTGGCGGATTCAAAAGCTGTTTTTTCTTCTAAGGTTTCCAGCTTTTCAGCAGCTTTGATCGCATATTTTCCCCGGCGATATTTTCTGAGGTATTTTCTATATTCTTCCGGTTTGTCTTTCAAACAGGCAATTTCCCAATATACTTCTTCCAGCAATTTTCCCTGTGGATAAGCAATCAAATACTGTTCACAGGATGACAGATTTCCTTTTAGTGTTTCCCAGGCGGGTTCTGCTTTTTTCCTGAGCCGGAAAACAAACTCTCCATTCTGATGCCCCCGCAAATTGATCGGACTGCCGTTGGGCGTTTGCCGCTCAAAGGGAATGTTTTTTATCTCCTGACTGATATCCGAAACCTTCAGCTCCGGTTGATCATTCTGCCGCAAAATCCGCAATAGCTCTGTCGCAAAAGGGCTGTTTTTCCCGGGCGTCCCATCTGAAACCAGCTCCTTACTGCCCGAAGCAATGGCATAACGGGAGGGTGCTTTGTCGTATTTGCTGTCTCCGGATTTTGGGTTAAAAAACAGGGTTCCTGAAAAACAACTGTCTATGATCAGCAGCGTGTGATGGGTCTGTATCCACCCGATTTCGCGCAAAACGCCGCTATTCTCCATCCAGGACCGAAATACCTCTTTTTCCCCATCCGCCGGAATCCAATATCCCTCTTCGGCAGCTTCATTAATCTTTTCCAGATGCCCGTGTCCGGAAAAATAGATAACCAGATTATCCTCTGAATTTAATGTTCGGGCATAGGTTCTCAACTGATCAAATATATTCCGCCCGGTGGCTTCTTTGTCCATCAGCCTGATTACATCGGTCGATTCAAACTGGTATTTTTCGGTTAAAAGTCTGGCAAAATCCTCAACATCGCGCACACAGTTGTTGAGGGGCGAAAAATGATCAGGATCATAGGTATTAATCCCAATCACCAGTAAATGATTACGCCGCCGAATGTGGGTACTTTCGCCGTCTTTGTTTTCAAAGTATAATCCGCGGTCGTTTTGGGTAGTTTTTGCCATTAAATACCAAAAAGATTATTCTCGGCATAATTTGGGCATTTTATGTGGAATTGGCAAGGGAATTTGTGGCTGCGCCCTGGTTCATTATGGTTAAGCCACGAATGGCACGAATGGCACGAATGACTCAAATGCTCCCTAAAATCTGCGACACGAATCATTTGTGGCTGCGCCCTGGTTCATTATGGTTAAGCCACGAATGGCACGAATGACACGAATGACTCAAATGCTCCCTAAAATCTGCGACACGAATCAAGGGCAACATTTTTCCTCCCCTCAAAAAATAACAAAATGGTAACGCGGCTCTGCCCCGATTCATCCGCATTTTCTTCTATCTTTGGTCGAACCGAAATCCAGCCCGATGACCAACACCGCCTTGCAGGATCGTATTTCCCGCTTTCACCCCGCCATCTTTTCGCTGTATGCGATCATTGCGTCGTTTTGTACTTACTCTTGTATGTACGCTTTCCGCAAGCCGTTTGCTGTGGCGACGTTTGAGGGATTCTTTTTCTGGGTATTCACTACAAAACCTGGCTGCTGATCTCGCAGGTGCTGGGGTATATGCTCTCCAAATTTGTCGGGATCAAGGTCATCGCCGAACGCTCAGGCCGCACGGGCAGGGGCAAATGGATTATTCTGCTGATTCTTTCGGCCCAACTGGCGCTGCTGGGTTTTGCGCTTACGCCTGCGCCTTACAATATTCCTTTTCTGTTTCTCAATGGTTTTCCGCTGGGCATGGTCTGGGGACTGGTGTTCAGCTTTCTGGAAGGTCGCCAGACGACCGAAATGCTCGGCGCAGGGCTTTCGGTCAGTTTTATTTTTTCTTCGGGTTTTGTGAAGTCGGTAGGCAAATGGGTCATGCTTTCGGGCGTCTCCGAGTTCTGGATGCCGTTTCTGACAGGATTGATTTTTGTCCTGCCGCTGCTGCTGTTTGTGTGGATGCTCGAACAACTTCCTCCGCCCTCGTCAAAAGATGAAGAACTCCGTACCCACCGCGCCCCGATGAATGCCGCAGAGCGAAAAGCTTTTGTCAAAAAATTTCTCCCCGGACTGATCGCGCTGATCATTACCTATATGCTGCTCACGGCTTTCCGCGACTTTCGCGACAACTTTGCCGCCGAAATCTGGAAAACGCTGGGTTATGGAGAATCTGCTGCCATTTTTACCAAAACAGAAGTTCCGATTTCCCTCGCTATCCTGATAATGATGGGGGCAGTCATGTTTATCAGAGACAACTACCGGGCGCTGGCGGTCAATCACCTGATCATTCTTGCGGGTGTGGTCATGGTCGGTGTGAGTACATTTCTTTTCGAACGAAAAATCATGGGCCCGGAAATCTGGATGACGCTGGTCGGCATGGGGCTGTATATGGGTTATGTGCCGTACAACAGCATATTTTTTGACCGGCTGATCGCCTCTTTTCGCATCGTCAGCAACGTGGGGTTTTTGATCTACCTCGCAGACGCATTTGGTTATCTGGCCAGTGTCGGCGTTATGCTGTACAAGGATTTTGGGAAACCCAGCCTCAGTTGGCTGGATTTTTTCATCGGATCGGGATATGTCATGTTTGCCGTCGGAGGCATTGGTATTTTGCTCTCACTGGCCTATTTCCACCGAAAATACGCTTCCGTAAACTCAGCTTCCGGCAAACCAGAATGATGCGGAGACACCAGCCGTGCTGAACCGCCGTTGTTCTGCTCCCTGGCTTTTGAGGGGTTGTTCGTAAAACACGCCCAACCGGGCGAAAGTCTGCGCTCCCGTCCGCAATTCCAATCCGGCCTGCCCGCTGATACCTGCAATAGCAAAAGACTTTTTTGCCACCCGTGCGCCGGGGTGAAAATCATTGCCCATACGTCGGTAAGCAAAATTCTGAGAAACCAATAAGTTACCTACCAGGCCGGCACCCACATACGGTCTGACCCGCTGCTCAGGCGTAAGCAGGACATAGTTTAGCTCCAGCGGAACGCGCACCATGCGGGAGACTACCTCAATTTCCGACACCTGCGTTTCATTGAGATTGGGAAGGCGGGGATAATGATTCAGTTGCGGACGGAACCTGAGAGGATCTTTGACAGAATAGGTTCTGCGGCTAAAAGAAGGCATAACATTCAGCCTGAAATGATCCGTAAGCGCAAACTCCAAACCAGGGCCCGGACTAAAGCCTCCTTTTGCCCGTCCAATATCGGGGATAGATTTCATAAATGATCCTGTGACACCAACCCGCAGACTCGAGGCAAAAGCGGTTTTCTGCGATTCTTCTGCCAAGAAGGGGGCTTCCTCAGAAAAAGGCTGCACCCCCAACTGTATTTTCAGCGGAGAAGCAGGAGTGAGCAGATGTATGGGCGGAGAAAGACGATAGAAAGCCATTTCCGTGCGGCTGCTACTCACCCGATTGTGGAGAGGAGATGTTATCGGGGCGGATGGGATTTCGTTTTTTTTATGGGAGGAGTCATGAGTAAATATCGACTGATAGGCAAATGTGTTGGGATTGGAGTGAAAAACAGGCGAAACAGCGGTGTTTTCAGGGGAAAGGGGTTCTTTTTGCATACGCTGCTGATGGAGGGAATCAGACTTAGGGAAAACGGGGGTTGGAGAATAAAAATCACTGCCGGAGTTTTCTTTCAGGTCAACGACCTGTTTCTCCAGCGCTTCTATCCGCGCATCCTGCTTTTTGTAAACCCACCAGGCAAATGCAGAACTGACCACCAGAAGGCTGATTCCCGCTGCTACGAGGTAGGGTTTATACAAAACATACCAGGGTGTATTTCCACCGATGGCATCTACCCGCGAAAAAACGTTTCCCATGCCCGCTGCATCGAGGGGGCCGGTATCGTGAAAACTATCCAGTTTTTCCTTTAGTAACCTGTCAAACTGTTTATCATCCATAGTTCCTGCAATTCTCTCCGTACAGGGATTCCAGCATCATCTGAAGTTTTACCCGCGCTTTGGCCAGGTTGGATTTGCTGGTACCCACACTAATATTGAGTTTCTGTGCGATTTCTTCATGTTTAAACCCCTCCATCACATAAAGGTTAAAAACCATTCGGTAAGAAGGTGCAAGTTGTTGCACCAGGCTCATAATTTCCTCTGCGGAAAGTTCATTTATGGCAGCCTCATTTACCGATATATGGTTGGCATACACAATGTCGAGGGAATGGTAATGCTTTTCATTTCTCCGGTAAAAATCAATGGCCGAATTAATCATAATCCTCCTGACCCACCCCATAAAAGAAAGATCGTCGGAGTATTTGTCCATCCGGGAAAAGACCTTGACAAACCCGTCGTTTGCGATTTCTTTCGCTTCCTCCCGATCGCGCGAATATCTGAGGCAAATGCTCATCGCATAATTGTAGAGCTTACGGTAAAGCGCTTCCTGGCTTTCCCGCCGCCCCTTGCGACATCCTGCAATCAGTTCTTTAAGTTCTGCGTCAGTCAAAGCTATTTCCTCAGATTAAATTTCCACGACAACACGCACATGTTTTTAGTTTGGTTGCCATCCTGATAAAAAAAATAATTTTTACTGTCCTACCAACCATTCCCGATTCCACCGCGTGAAGTCTGTGTTTTTCACCCACAAAAATAACTTGTTATGTTCAAACAACTCTTTCATCTTTCCCTTTTGGCTCTGGCTGTGGTAGTGACAGCATGTAACAATGAGACAGTTTCTATAGACGATTTATTCTCTGGCGAAGCCACTTCTATCGAAGTAAGCCAATTGCCGGCTTCTGTTGTAACTGCGGTAACCACCGCGCTGCCCGGTCAGAATATCGTTGCAGCGACTCAGATCACCGCGTCAGACGGAACCGTCATTTATTCAGTTGAGACCGACAGCACCGAAATGACCTGCCACGGAAACGGACACCAGATCACGGCTATTGACCCGGCAGATCTTCCTCAGGGTGCAGTTGATTACCTTGCTGCCAATTATTCTGAGTCTGTCATCCTCCGCGCCGGAGAAGTTACCCGCAGAGACGGAAGCACCATCTATGTTGTCAGTCTGAGTACTGGCGAAATCCTTGCTTTTGATACCGATGGCAACCTGGTAGCAGATCGCATGAGAGGGCGCGGCCGCCATCACCACGGAAACAACCCCCATGCAAGTTTTACTGAAATACAGGTTTCCGACCTTCCCCAAACCATTACAGACTACCTAAGTACCAATAACCCCAACGACACGGTAGAAAAAGCATTCACCGTCACCAAAAGAGATGGAACAACCGTGTATGGCGTGGTTTTGGGCGAACGCAACGTACTGTTTTTGATGCCGACGGCAACATCCTGAGAACTTCCGTCCGGGCTGGGCACTGATAATATATCCTCAGTTTGTGCTATTTTCCAGGCGATTCCTCAAGGGATCGCCTTTTTTTGTGATCCTTGTTACAAACGGGCTGAAAATTATCTTTTATATTTACCTGATATAGCTGTTTAACTACTACCAAAGTGCAGGAAAAATCAACCATACATCAGCCCTGGTCGCGCAGGGGTTTTTTAAGCAAAAGTGCCCTGGCTATATTCGGCTCGGCATTGGGCGCCAATATCGTATTTGGAGAAAATATGCCCGAAGGGCTGGTTCCCGTTGCCCTGCTGGATCCCGACGGCCCTTTCCCCATTAAAGGAAAACATCCGGGTCTCACCATTCTTTCAGACAAACCCTGGAACATCGAAACGCCGGCCCATTTGCTCGACGACCTTATCACACCGGCAGACCGCCTGTTTATCCGAAACAACGGAAACGCCCCGCAAAACGCAGATATCGCCAACTGGACCCTGACCATCGGCGGAGAATCTGTGGTAAAGGAAAAAACCTACACCCTTGCAGAATTAAAGCAAAAATTCAAACACTACACCTACCAGCTTACCCTCGAATGCGGGGGCAACGGAAGGTCAGAATTTAATCCGCCTGCCCATGGAAACCAGTGGACCACCGGAGCCGTTGGCTGCCCTGAGTGGACAGGCATCCGCCTGAAAGATGTATTAAACGATGCCGGGATCAAACCCGACGCCGTCTATATCGGCTATTATGGCAAAGACACCCATTTGTCAGGCGATCCCAATAAAGTAGTGATCTCCCGGGGCGTCCCGATGCATAAAGCACTGGAAGATGAGACCCTGATCGCCTGGGCGATCAACGGGAATGATCTACCCGAGATGAACGGATACCCGCTCAGACTCATTATTGGCGGTTGGCCGGCTTCGGTTTCGGGCAAATGGCTGACTCGTATTGACATCCGCAACAAGGTTCACGACGGAGAAAAGATGAACGGAAAGTCGTACCGTATGCCCTGTAAACCCGTGGCTCCCGGAGCAGAAATCGCAGACGAAGACATGTGTATCATCGAATCCATGCCGGTAAAATCGCTCGTCACTTACCCCAAATCAGGCGGCGTACTCCCGTTTGGGAAAAGCCTGACGGTACGTGGCAAAGCCTGGGCCGGCGACCTGGCGGTGAAGAAAGTAGAAATTTCCATTGACTTTGGCGCCACCTGGCAGGAGGCACGTTTGTCGGCACCGCGCAACCGGATGGCATGGCAGCCTTTTGAGGTTACGCTCAAATTCCCGAAGCAGGGATACTACGAAGTATGGGCAAAAGCCACTGACACCAACGGCGTGGCACAACCCATGGTTGTCCCCGGCTGGAACCCGCAGGGATACCTCAACAACGCCTGCCATCGTATCGCCATTAAAGTCTCTTAATTCACCTTCTATGAGCCATTCGGATTCTCCACATATGCGAACCACTGTACCGGCAATTGTGATCATCGGGTTGCTGGGAGCCGTATTGTGGGCGACTGTTTATTCTCCCGGAAACGAAAAAAGCCCAACGGCTGCCGCCGGATATGTGCAGCCTCCCGACAACGGGCAGGTAGAAAACGGCAAAGACGTAACCACCGGTTTTATCGCCGAAGGCGACTACAAAATCGTGAAGGCAACCTGCACGGCTTGTCATTCCAGCAGTCTGGTACTCCAGAACCGCGCGACGCGCGAAGGGTGGGAAAGCATGATCCGCTGGATGCAGGCCAATCAGAAACTCTGGGATCTGGGAGTAAATGAAGATAAAATTCTGGATTACCTCGCCACCTATTACGGCCCTTCCGAAAATGCAGGCAGAAGGCAGAATCTGGTGGTAGAAGAATGGTATCCTATAGGGAATTAGTCGAAAGGCAGAAGTCAGAACAGAGAGGTTGATTATATTCCAAATGAGGCATTTGCAATTCATAACTTTTTCCGCCAGTCACCCTTTCAAGGGGGACGACGAGGCGGAAAGGGGGTTCAACAGGAAGTCAAATTACAGATATTAGAAGTGATGGCAAAGTATTGGGAGATATTTATCAATGGATATACCGGCTACGCCGGGTATTTGTGGCGTGAGATTACACATCCAGCCATCCACAATTATTTTTACTGGTTGATTGTGGTCTCGTTGTTTTTCTTTGGCATGGAATGGATTCGTCCGTGGAGAGAAAATCAGCCCCGGTTCCGGAAAGATTTCTGGCTGGATTTTTTCTATATGTTTTTCAATTTTTTCCTCTTTTCGCTCATTATATATAATGCCGCTTCCGACGTTGTCGTCAATCTCTTCAAAGACCTGTTGGCATTGGGCGGCATTACCAATCTTGTGGCGATAAAAGTGCAGTCCTGGCCAGTATGGGCACATTTGCTGTTAGGTTTTTTTGTGCGCGACTTTGTGCAGTGGTGGGTGCACAGGCTGTTGCACAGGGTTTCTTTTTTGTGGGAATTTCACAAAGTGCATCACTCTGTGGAACAGATGGGTTTTGCCGCACATCTTCGCTATCACTGGATGGAGAATGTGGTGTACCGCTCTATTGAATACCTTCCCCTGGCACTGATCGGAATTGGGCTGAATGACTTTTTTATTATCCATATTTTCACCCTCGCCATCGGGCACTACAACCACTCCAATATCACCGTCAGTGGTAAAGTCAGTGGCGCTGTAGTTGGCGGACTTGCCGGACTCTGGATTGCCACCATCAATGCAGCAGCTTTGGAAGCAGCTTCGTTGCCTGTGGTGGTTTCTTATCTGCTGATCATAGCAGGCGGGAGCCTCGCAGGAGCTTTTGTGCTGGGCAGATTTATGAAAATTATATTCAACAGCCCGGAAATGCATATCTGGCATCACGCCTATGACATTCCAGAAGATAAGCCCTATGGAATAAATTTCGGTATCTCGCTGGCGATCTGGGATTACATTTTCAAAACCGACTATATCCCTTATACTGGCAAAGACATTAAACTCGGTTTTCCAGGGATTGAAAAATTTCCCCATTCCTTTATCGGGCAAAATCTGCACGGGCTGGGGCCAGGAAAGGAAAAATAGAGTTGACCATAGTTGTGAAGAATTCGTATCTTGAATAGTATTCTTAACTATCTATCAGCAATGAGTTTTGTAATTACAGATGATATCCTGCGGTTGGCAAATTTGTCAGAATCTGAATTCAGACTTGAACTCGGTATTTTTCTCTATTCCCGAAAAATACTCACATTAGGAAAAGCAAGCGAATTCGCAGGAATTCCTCAATTGATATTCCAACTAGCCCTTTCAAAAAGAGACTTGTCAATTTCATACGATCAGGAAGAGTTTGATAAAGATCTGGCTCAGATTAGAAAAAAGTATCATAAATCTTGATTATCATAAGCGATACTTCACCAATTAGTGGTCTCCTTATTATAGGGAGATTGGATATTCTCAATCGAGTCTATGGAAAAGTTATTATCCCACAAGTAGTATTAGATGAGTTATTAGTACTTGAAAGTTATGGATATGATCTACAACCTATCCGTGAGGCATCATGGTTGAAAATAGCAGAGCCTACAAATCAGGGAATGAATTCAAAAACAATTATTTCGTAAATTCATTCCTTAAACAAGTCGAATGAATGTTCCTACACTTATCGAAAATCTCCGCCGCTATATCCAACTCGAAGATCGCGAGGCGGAGATTTTTCTTTCGCTTACAAAAACAAAAACCATCCCGAAGAAAAAATTCCTTCTCCTAAGCGGAGAGGTTTGTGAATATTTCAGTCTGGTAGCTGACGGCTGCCTGATGAATTATTTTACCGATGAAAACGGTTTTGAGCATGTACTTCAATTTGCCACACCGATGTGGTGGACGGCAGATCTTTACAGTCTTGTCAGTCGTTCTCCTGCCATTTATTCGATCAAAGCCCTGACCGATGCCCGGGTGTTGCAAATCTCTATCGAAGGACTGGAGCAGTTGTACCGGGATGTGCCCAAATTTGAACGTTATTTTCGCATCATTTTTCAAAACGCCCTGGTAGCCCACCAGCGCCGAATCATGCAAAACCACGCGTTTTCTGCGGAAGACCGGTATCAACAATTCCTCAAGTCCTACCCTACCCTGGAACAGATCGTACCCCAGAAATATATCGCTTCTTATCTGGGAATTACCCCCGAGTTTCTCAGCAAGATCAGAAGAAAAAGAAGGTAAAATTGCTATTTCTTCACATTTTTTCTAAAATGTAGAACATATCCATATTTCTTGTTTAAGTTTGTTCTACATTTTAGTAACATAATGAAAGAGACAAGAATCGGCGATTTTGAAGAAACCATACTTCTGCTGACAGGCATTTTAGGTGAAGATGCTTATGCATTGAGGATTGCAGAAGAATTTGAGTCGCAGACTGGCAGGCCGGTTTCGATAGGCGCTGTTCATTCGACCCTGAGCCGGCTGGAAGATAAAGGTTTCCTTCGGTCAGAAATGAGTGAAGCAACTGCAGAAAGAGGAGGAAGGAGAAAAAGAATCTACACCATTACCGCTATCGGCCATAGTACGCTGGAGACTTCCCGAGAGTTTAAGCAATCACTTTGGAACCAGTTTCCCGGTTTTGCTACGGATAACCCCACCTGGCAGATTTCATGAGAAAAACGCAACATACCACCTCCGGATATGGCCCGCCCCCCAAAATGGCCGAAAAGTTTCTCGACTGGTTTTTGAAAGATGATCTGAAGGAGGAGGTATTGGGCGATCTGGAAGAAAATTACCTTTCCAACCTGAAAAAACACGCCCGGCTCCGGGCAAAAGCTACCTATTGGTATCAGGCATTCAACTACCTCCGGCCCTTCGCTACCAGAAAAATATTTGCAACCCCAATTATCCCCTTCGATATGTTCCAAAACTATTTTATCATAGGATGGAGAAATCTGCTAAGGCATAAAATGTATTCCTCCATAAAAATTGGCGGATTTACCCTGGGCATAGCTGCCTGTTTTCTGATCGCTTTATATATGCGGGACGAGCTGAGTTATGACCAGTTTTATACCAACAAAGGCAATATCTACCGGGTTTATAATGCGTTTAAAAACGAAGAACACGACGAAAAATGGCTTTCTTTTCCGGCTTCTATGGCCAAAATCATGAAAAACGATTATCCCGAAGTGGAAAAATCGGGCAGGCTCATTCCTTATGACTTTTTTTTCGCCGGGAGCAACCAGTTCAGGCGGGAAGATCAATTACAGAATGCCTACGAAGAAGGATTTGCCTATGCAGACCAGACATTGCTCGAAATACTGGAAATCCCCATGATCTATGGAAACCAGGAAACGGCGCTGGCAGAGCCCCATACAATTGTCATATCCAGAAATAAAGCCGAAAAATATTTCCCCGGCCAAAACCCGGTGGGAGAGACCATTATTCTCAATGAGGAAACAAACCGTCCATTTACAATCGGCGGAGTGATGGAAAATTTCCCCAGAAACTCTCACCTGGATTATGATTTTTTGATTACCCTGACTGGGGAGGAGTTTTGGGAAGGCGAACAAACAACCTGGGGCTCATGGAATTACAACGTATATGTTCAACTCGTGGAGGGAACCAATCCGCTTGATTTGGAGGAGAAATTGGATGCGATCAAAGAGACCTATTATGTAGGTTATTTAAAAGAAACAGGGGATCAAATGCTGGAAGATGTAGAGAAATACCAAAAATTTCGCCTTCAGCCTGTGCCAGATATCTATTTGCGATCGGTAGAAATGCACGATATGGTAAAAAACGGAGACATTCGTTTTGTATGGCTGTTTGGGGTTGTAGCCCTTTTTATTCTCCTCCTCGCCTGCATTAATTTTATCAACTTGTCAACAGCCAAATCTGCCAATCGGGCACGAGGTCGGGTTAAGGAAAGTCATCGGCTCTTACAAAAGCCATCTGATCAGCCAGTTTTTAACAGAATCTATGCTCTACAGTCTGATTTCTTTTGTATTGGGAATTGCACTGGCATGGCTGGTTTTGCCATTGTTTAATATGCTTTCAGGCAAATCGATGGTTTTCCCATGGAATGAATGGTGGCTCATCCCACTCACCTTGCTTTGTGCAGGAGTAATAGGACTATTGGCGGGCATTTATCCCTCCTTTTATCTTTCAGGCTTTAAGCCCATAGAAATTTTAAAAGGAAACCTCAGTCGCGGGAGTAAAAGCAGTGGTATCCGAAGTACGATGGTAGTGTTTCAGTTTTCCATTTCCATCATACTGATTATAGGCACTTTTGTCATTTATCGTCAAATGCAGTTTATCCTCAACACCAAACTAGGATATGACAAAGAGCAGGTGGTGATGATTCAGGGAGTCAACACGTTGGGACAAAAACAAATTTCATTCAAAAGCGAACTCCAGCGACTTCCGGAAGTACAAAACGTAACCATCAGCGATTTTCTACCGGTGGAAGGAACCAAACGCGATCAAAATCCATTCTGGAAGGAAGGTAAATCGAAGGAAGACAAATCCGTAGGCGCACAGAAATGGCAGGTGGATGAGGATTATATTTCCACGATGGGGATGAAAATCATAGATGGAAGAGATTTTGAGAAAGAAATGTCCTCAGATTCCCAGGCAATTATTATCAATCAGAAAATGGCCCGGGAACTAGGGCTGGCAAACCCTGTGGGAGCGCGGATACAGAACTGGCAGGTTTATACGGTCGTAGGCGTAGTAGAGGACTTTCATTTTGAGTCGCTCAAGGGAGAGATTCGGCCGCTCTGTTTTGTTAAAAACAATTATGGTTCGATTGTTTCCGTGAAGGTCCAATCAGAAGATATGAGAGCAACCCTTCAGTCAGTTACCGCCGTTTGGGATGAATTTGCGCCCAACCAGCCGATCCGATATACATTTTTAGATGAACGATATGCCCAAATGTATAAAGACGTACAGCAAACAGGGCGAATTTTCACCAGTTTTGCGATTTTAGCGATGATCATTGCATGTTTGGGTTTATTTGCCCTTTCAGCGTTTATGGTGGAGCAGCGGCGAAAGGAAATCAGCATAAGGAAAGTGCTGGGTGCATCGTTTGGCAACCTGTTGGGGATACTGACTTTCAACTATCTCAGGCTGGTAGCTATATCCATCCTCATTGCCGTACCTTCCGGATGGTACCTGATGAATCTCTGGCTGAACGAATACACGTATAAAAGCGAAATGGGACCAGATATTTTTCTGATTGCTGCAATTTCGACGGTTCTGATTGCCGTACTCACCATCAGCTATGAGTCCATTCGGGCAGCCCTTACCAATCCGGCCAATAGTTTGCGGTCGGAGTAATTGAATTGTCTGCTATATACAAAAATTAATTTCTTAACCTAGATTAATGTTTAAACATTAAATTTTTTATTAACTTTGTGCTATAGTTAAAAGTTATACAGATCAAATTATAATCTTATGGCAAACGCACAAGTATCCACCAAAACCCAATGGGCGATTGACCCCGCCCATACAGAAGTTACTTTCAAAGTGAAACACCTGGTTATCACAACCGTTACCGGAACTTTCAGCAAATTTGAAGGTGAAGTATATGCAGACCAAAGCGATTTCAGCGATGCAGAAATCAGTTTCCGCATTGATGTAAACAGCATTAGCACCAACAACGCCGACCGCGACGGACACCTGAAATCAGACGATTTTTTTGCAGCCGACAAATATCCGCAACTGGTATTTTCCAATGGAAAACTTACCAGAAGCGCTTCAGGCGATTATAAGCTCAATGGAGACCTCACCATCCGCGACATTACCCGCAACCTTACCCTCGATGTCGATTACAACGGCACGGTAAAAGATCCGTGGGGAAACAGCAAAGCAGGTTTTGAAATCAGCGGCAATATCAACCGCAAGGACTTCAATCTCACTTGGAATGCCGTAACTGAATCCGGCGGTTTGTTGGTAGGTGAAGATGTAAAACTGATGCTCAGCGTACAACTGGCGAAAGCATAAGCAATTTCAGATTTCAGCATTGATTCTCCGGGCATGGAACTATGAAGAGTAGTTGCATGCCCGTTTTTTTGTACGGGCGCGCGGGGTAAAGATTGTTGGAGGCCATGAGGTTGTAAACCGATCCTTGAGGGATTCTTCGATTCCAAACCGTTGCAAACCGATCCTTGAGGGATTCTTCGATTCTAAACCGTTGGAATCCGATCCTTGAGGGATTCTTCGATTCCAAACCGTTGTAAACCGATCCTTGAGGGGATTCTTCGATTCTAAACCGTTGGAATCCGATCCTTGAGGGATTCTTCGATTCCAAACCGTTGCAATCCGTTGTAAACCGTTGCAATCCATTGTAAACCGTTGCAATCCGTTGTAAACCGTTGCAATCCGTTGTAAACCGTTGCAATCCGTTGTAAACCGTTGCAATCCGTTGTAAACCGTTGCAATCCGTTGTAAACCGTTGCAATCCGTTACAAACCGTTACAAACCGTTACAAACCGTTACAAACCGTTACAAACCGTTGCAATCCGTTACAAACCGTTACAAACCGTTACAACCGTTACAAACCGTTACAAACCGTTACAAACCGTTACAAACCGTTACAAACCGTTACAAACCGTTACAAACCGTTACAAACCGTTACAAACCGTTACAAACCGTTACAAACCGTTACAAACCGTTACAAACCGTTACAAACCGTTACAAACCGTTACAAACCGTTACAAACCGTTACAAACCGTTACAAACCGTTACAAACCGTTACAAACCGTTGCAATCCGTTGTAAACCGTTGTAAACCGTTGCAAACCGTTGTAAACCGTTGTAAACCGTTACAAACCGTTGTAAACCGTTACAAACCGTTGTAAACCGTTACAAACCGTTGCAAACCGTTACAAACCGTTACAAACCGTTGTAAACCGTTACAAACCGTTGTAAACCGATCCTTGAGGGGATTCTTCGATTCCAAACCGTTGTAAACCGATCCTTGAGGGATTCTTAGATTCCAAACCGTTGCAAACCGATCCTTGAGGGGATTCTTAGATTCCAAACCGTTACAAACCGTTGCAATCATTTTTCGCCTTTCCTCCGATTTTCCTTCTTTTTTCAAAATCAAACCTTATTTTAGGGCAAAACCTATGCCCATGCCCGCAAAATTTATCTCCCGATTTTCTTTATTCTTGTGGACAATCTCATTTTTTGCTTGTGCCACGATCCCGGAAATCCCGCAGTGGGAAACCTATGAAATCACCCTCCATTCTCCCCAAACCTATTCCAATCCCTATACGGATGTGACAGCCTGGGCAACTTTTGTCAATCAGTCCGGCGACACACTCCTTCGCCCTGCTTTCTGGGACGGGGACAATACTTGGAAGATTCGTTTTGCCTCACCCGATGACCATTCCCTATGGACCTGGAAAACCGCTTCCATTCCTTCTGATGACGCCGGACTCAACCTCCAGACCGGAAAGATACAGGCAGTACCATCAGCCAGTGAAAATCGATTTCAGAGGCACGGACTGCTGACCATGTCTCCAGGCAAACGCAATATTGTTCACCACGACGGAAAACCTTTCCTCCTCGTGGGCGACACGCCCTGGGCAATTCCCTTTCGGGCAACTACCGGGCAGGTGGAAACCTATGCGACCAACAGGCAGTCGAAGGGATTTAATGCCGCCCTGCTGATGAGCGTACAGCCCGATATGAAAGCAGAGGGCCCGGATGCGCGCAATACCCCCCGGGGGTTCACCCGGGGATTTGCAGACCTCGCAGACGGTCATATCAATGAGCTTAATCCCGATTATTTTCAGTATCTGGATTCACTGACAGAAATACTCATTCAGCACGAAATTGTCCCTGTTTATCAGCCGGTCTTTCACGGTTTTGGGTGGAAAGGACTGGATGTACTGGGTAACACGATTGATCCGGAAGAATATGTACGTTACTGCAAATATCTTCTCGCGCGTTATGGCAGCAGGCCTGCCTTCTGGTTGCTCGCAGGAGACAACGGCGGCAAAGACCCCGGAGTAAAAGAAAGCGGCGAAATGATGGAAGTATGGGACTGTTACCGCCAGCCTACCGGGCTGCATTACAACCCCTGTGACGATTATATCGCCGAATGGGCAGTCAACAATCCGCTCAAACACTGCGAACACTACAACCGCTCATGGCAGGAAGAACCATGGCTGGACTTTCAATGGGCGCAGACCGGGCATGGGGGCGAACACCTCTACCACAAAGTATCGCGCATGTATGAAAATCAGCCAATCAAAGCATCTGCAAACGGAGAACCCACCTATGAAGGGATGAATGAGGGCAAAAATGGCCTTGGTTGGTGGCAGGGCGAAGAAGCCTGGATGCAGTTGATGTCCGGCGGTACGATGGGGGTGGTTTATGGCGCCGCAGGTTTATGGCAGTGGAAAGTATCCGCCGACGAAGAAGGATGGGGGCCGTGGGCTAGCCAGAACAAATCCTGGGAGGAGACGCTGGATATGGAAGGAAGTCGTTATGTGGGATGGGTAGGGAAGGCAATGGAGGGCTATAACTTTACTGATATGGAAAAACGATGGGACCTCAACACAGAAAATTTTCCGATGTTGGCTGTTGCGGGCAAATTTTATATTTCTTATCTGGCTCAAGGTGGTGAAATCCACGTCTCCTCAGCACCTGCAGGGTTGCCCTGGCGTTGGTTTAACCCTCAGACAGGCCAGATTGACGACGAAGGGATCACAGAAGAAAACCCTTCATTTGTGGCTCCGGGAACTGCGCCACGGGTTTTAATTATCGGAGACAAAATGAATACTCAATAATTCTTAATCCAGGAGAACAAAAGTACCATTCCTCCGTAATTGATTATGAGGAAGTTATAATATACGCATCCTATTCAACCCAAATTTCTTAACATTTTTTTCATCCTGCTGTTGCATATCCCGGAAATACCCCTAACTTTGCAACGCAATTGAGAATTGCAACGGTTCGGTAGTTCAGTTGGTTAGAATACGTGCCTGTCACGCACGGGGTCGCGGGTTCGAGTCCCGTCCGGACCGCAAGAAACAGAAGCTCAGCGTTTAGGCGTTGAGCTTTTTTGTTTATGTCATCGCACGGGGACGTCCCGGCTGAGCCGGGATCGGACCCCAAAAAACAGAAGCGTTTAGGCGTTGAGCTTTTTTGTTTATGTCATCGCACGGGGACGTCCCGGCTGAGCCGGGATCGGACCCCAAAAAACAGAAGCGTTTAGGCGTTGAGCTTTTTTGTTTATGTCATCGAACGGGGACGTCCCGGCTGAGCCGGGATCGGACCCCAAAACACAGAAGCGTTTAGGCGTTGAGCTTTTTTGTTTATGTCATCGCACGGGGACGTCCCGGCTGAGCCGGGATCGGACCGCAAAAAACAAAAGCTCAGCGTTTAGGCGTTGAGCTTTTTTGTTTATGTCATCGCGAGGACGTCCCGGCTGAGCCGGGATCGGACTAAAACACAGAAGCGTTTAGGCGTTGAGCTTTTTTGTTTATGTCATCGCACGGGGACGTCCCGGCTGAGCCGGGATCGGACACAAAACCGCTCAGCGTTTAGGCGTTGAGCTTTTTGTTTATGTCATCGCACAGACGTCCCGGCTGAGCCGGGATCGGACCCCAAAACACAGAAGCGTTTAGGCGTTGAGCTTTTGTTTATGTCATCGCTTGCGAGACGTCCCGGCTGGGCCGGGATCGGACCCCAAAACACAGAAGCGTTTAGGCGTTGAGCTTTTTTGTTTATGTCATCGCACGGGGACGTCCCGGCTGAGCCGGGATCGGACCCCAAAACACAGAAGCGTTTAGGCGTTGAGCTTTTTTGTTTATGTCATCGCACGGGGACGTCCGGCTGAGCCGGGATCGGACCCAAACACAGAAGCGTTTAGGCGTTGAGCTTTTTGTTTATGTCATCGCCGGGACGTCCCGGCTGAGCCGGGATCGGACCCCAAAACACAGAAGCGTTTAGGCGTTGAGCTTTTTTGTTTATGTCATCGCACGAGGACGTCCCGGCTGAGCCGGGATCGGACCCCAAAACACAGAAGCGTTTAGGCGTTGAGCTTTTTTGTTTATGTCATCGCACGGGGACGTCCCAGCTGAGCCGGGATCGGACCCCAAAACACAGAAGCGTTTAGGCGTTGAGCTTTTTTGTTTAGTGTTTGGCTTCTGTTGAATTGGTTGGCTCGAACCGCAATTAGAACTGTAATTCTCATTAAAATCTCGCACCATGAAACACTATGTTTATATTTTGTATAGCGCCTCCCATGATGTTTATTATAAAGGTTATACTGTTGATTATAACCAGCGTCTAAAAGATCACAACCTTGGAAAAAGTAAATATACTGCGGGGAAAGGCCCTTGGGAATTAGTATATGTTGAATTGTTACCCACAAAAAGAGAAGCGCTGATTAGGGAAAGGCAGCTAAAAAAACAAAACAGAGCCTATTTGGAATGGCTTATCCAACAAGAAAAAAATATAATCAGAGAATCAGGGAAATAGGATTATAATTATGTCATCGCACGGGGACGTCCCGGCTGAGCCGGGATCGGACCGCAAAACACAGAAGCTCAGCGTAACATTACGCTGAGCTTTTCTATTTAACCATGAAATCAAAACACAATCAGACGGATGTCCCCGGGGGACAGATGTCCAATCCGCACGACCGGTTTTTAAGCACACCTTCAACGATCCTGAAAAAGTTCTGGGCACGCTGGAAGGCGCCTTTCACCGGCACTTTTTGCCCGACTCCGGCCCGAAACCCTTCGCCCGGTGGATACCCGCTATGTTGATCCGCGACTGAAGGAGTACTTCTCTGATCTGGTGTACACCTGCCTCACCCGGGAAGATGTGCCCGTATGGATCTCCTTTCTTTTCGAACACAAGAGTTATCCGGTAAGAGTATCCCCATTTGCAGATTCTCGAAGGGCTGCCCGGATTGGAGAAAGTGGCCGGCGGGTATACCTTTTTTACACGATATTCGTATATTTACTCAACGGATCGAAAATCAATTTTGAGAAGGTCATGAAAAGCATGTACAACCTCATACCGGAAGAATGGGTGGAGATGTATGAAGATTCACCTGCGATGGAGCTGATTCGCAGGGGCCGGGAGGAGACCCGTGCCGAAGCCGAGGCAAAACTTGCCGAAGCAGAGCGGGAAATCGCTGCTGCGCGCTACAGCGCAGCGATAGAAGCAAGGGAGAAAGCCGAAGCTGAGAGAAAGGAGACCGAAGCCCGGAGAAAGGAAGCCGAAGCACGTCAACAAGCCAGAGAAAAATCCCGTGAAAAGGCGGTGGCTATAAAAAAAGCGATCGCAACTCAAAAAAAAGCGGAAGCAGAGAAAAGATTTGCCATTAAAAAGATGCTTGAGGCCGGAATCGAAAAATCATCCATAGCCACATTTCTCGGCCTGAGCCGCCAAAAACTGGCCGCCTATATCCGGCAGTTGGATAAGGAATAAATCCGCCTGTGACAAAATCCTTCAATTCAACCGCACCAAAAATACGGTGCCTTCGCCGACTTTACTCATTAAAGTGATTTTTCCTCCCAACGCCTCCACCTGCGTCCGGGTGATAAATAATCCTACTCCCCGGGCATCCGGATGTTCATGAAAGGTTTTGTGCAGGCCAAATATTTTCTCCCGATGGCAGCCCAGGTCTATTCCTAATCCATTGTCCCTGACCGATAGAATCACACTGCTGTTGGCCCGGTAGGTTTCTATCTGTATTTGCGGAATGCGTTTGGGATGGCGATATTTCAGGGCATTGGAAAGAAGGTTTTGAATGATACTTTCGAGATATACGGGAAGATATTCAACCTCCTCTGCACGGGAAAAATCGGCAGAAATATTTGCGTGCGTCTCCATAATCTCCCCCTCCAGCGATTCACATATCTTCTGATAAACGGGCATAAAGCATATTTTTTCCCTGTTCCGCTTCGACTCGATTTTGATCTGAATCACTTCCAGAAGTTTGTTGAGTGTCTCCGAAAGATTGCAGATATTTTTCTCCAGTTTCTCTATCAGAAAGGTCCGCCCTTTTGAGGACTTCTCTTCTTTCAGAAATTTAAGGAGCATGCCCAGATTGCCTACCGGACTCCGAAGGTTGTGCGAAATAATATGGGAAAAGTTCTCCAGTTTTTTGTTTTGCTCTTTCAGGTTCTCCAATAGTTTTATCCGGTCCGACACATCGCGGATAGAAGCAACGACACAACGCTGACCTCTCAGCGGACTCAGACTGATTTCAACCGGAAACTCCTTCCCGCTGCGATTGATAGCAAATAGATTCATCATCGAACCCATCGGCCTTACATGCGGTGAATGGAAATAGGATTCGCGATGCTCTGGATGTTTTTTTCTGAATCTTTCGGGCATAAGGATTTCCATCTTCTCCCCTGTCAGCTCTCCCTTTTTCCATCCAAACAAAGACTCCGTCTGGCGATTAACCATCACAATCTTACCCAAATCATCTATTATTACAACTGCATCAGGCACAGAATCCAGAAGTTCGGCACAATAACTCAGGTCAACCATACTTCAATTTATGAAACAAGGACAAACCTGTAAAATCATTATTTTATCATTCCATACATGCCACTGAGAGTAGGGTTATGGCTCAACTGATACCAAATCCACCCAGAACCTGCAACTCCTGACCTTTTGCCGGCGGCCCGTCGAGAAGGGGAATCGCTCTGGTTATTAATGCCCTTACTGCCTGATCTTTCAGCGAATTATCGTGGTCTTCTCTAGTGTCCCAGATTTCCGTGATCCATAATGCATCGGGATCATCCTTGTCTTTGCCGATCACATATAGCTGGCATCCCTTTGCCGCACGCAACATTTTTGCAGCTTCCAGCAGGATATCCGTCAACTCGTCCCCACTGCCTGCTTTAGCCTGTAATTTACCGTGAAGGCCGTATTTGTTCATAGTCGTTTTGTATTTGTATCACCCAATTTAAGGATTTGTTTTCCCCGCCACAATACACAGTGTATGTCTTTACCTGTCTATAGTTCTGTTCCTCTTGATAAATCGGGTCGGATTCATATATCCGGTTGTATCATAAAAATATCCACCACCGATGGGCCATTCAATTGAATCTCGAATCTCAAAATGTAAATGGGCCAAATAAGCCCCGTCTGCATTGCCAATGGTTCCGATTTTTTCGCCTTTGATGACCGCCTGACCTTTTCTAACCAGGATTGTATCGCAATGAGCATAAACAGATTCAACAATCTGTGGTTTTAAATTTTTATGATAGTGAATAATTCTAATTACGTTTCCCCATCCCGGACCTTCATGTTTTGCACTATTCACGTATCCGTTTGCCGTTGCATATACAGGATCACCTAAATCAGTGTTCCCACCCGTTACAGCATTCCAATCATCACCCAGATGATGATTTTCCTGAAATGACTGTGCATTGTAGTAACCTTTTGCATCAGGTATTCCGACAGGAAAATTGAATCCATCAGCATGAAAATGAAGACTGTCTTTAAAAAACAACTCCCACGGTTTGACAGGCGTCATTTTTTCATCCAAATAGGGCAGATTCGATTCTGGCGCTTCATTTTTTTCACAATAAGACAATTGGATCAGTAAAAAAAGAATAAACAGCGTTCTCATTTTTTCAGAAATTGGTTTACAGCACTGCTATTTTTTCGTTCTGCTTTTCTTCCTTCCAGATCCTGCAGAATCTGACAGCGAATTATTCCGCCTAAAGAACAAAATTTGTAGAAAAACCGATAATATTCATGGCTTTTCAGAATTTTTTAAATCAAAATTTTATACTTCGAATAAAGTGGTTTGCGAATCAGCAACGAATGGAATAACCATCTGCTTGGCAGACAGGCACACGAATATGGATCGAATGAAAAGCCCTATTTTCGCACGCCACTTTCTGGCCAGTATAAATTCGTAGATGCAATATTATGTATGCGGAATGTTACCCCCAAATGGCCACAAAAGTTGAGTAAAAAAATATGAAAATAACCATTTCTGACAGGCGAGACATTAGCCAGGACGACATCATAGAATTGTATAAAGCCAACAAATGGAGTTCGGCTGACAAGCCAACGGAACTCTGCAACGCGTTAAAAACTCCCATTCACTGTTTTCGGCCTGGGACGGGGAAAAGTTAGTCGGAATCGGTAATGCGATATCAGACGGACATCTGGTTGTTTATTATCCTCACCTACTTGTGCATCCAGACTATCAAGGAAAGGGTATTGGACAAATGATTGTGAAACAAATGCAGAAAAAATATGGCCACTTTCATATGCAAATGCTAACTGCTGACGGGAAAGCCATTGACTTTTATAAAAAGGCAGGATTTGTCAAGGCGGGACAAACTCAGTCAATGTGGATTTATCAGGGAGATGAACATTGAGCCAGGGCTGGGAAAGTCGGTCGGAGAATGAGCATTTACCGGGCCCATTTTATGCATTTTTAGCTCTATCAACGAGGAGTGATGATAAAAATTTGTATCTTTGAATGATTAAGCTTGAATGTATTATGTTACAAAAACTAATATTACAAGAGATACAACTCTTACCAGAGTTTGCACAAATGGAAGTCTTCAACTTCTTACTTTTTGTAAAAAGTAAATATGTTGAAATATCCTCTGAGCAAAAAGAAAAGGTGAAACGTCCTGCGTTTGGATGTGGGAGCGTAAAAATTACCATGTCCAAAGATTTTGATGAGCCCCTGGAAGACTTTAAAGACTATATGTGATGCGGATGTTGTTGGATACTCACACGTTTTTATGGTATTATAGCGGCTCGTCAGACTTAAGTGAATATGCAAAAAAAAGTATTGAAGACCCGAAAAATGAATTTTGGGTTAGTATTGTGAGTTTGTGGGAAATTGCTATAAAATACAGTATCAGTAAGCTAGAATTGGACAAAACTTTTGACGAATTTTGTCAAGATGCTGTAAATAAAGGATTTGTTTTTCTTCCTGTTGATATAGCGCATATTATGCAATCTGCCAAATTACCTTTTCATAATCGCGATCCATTTGATAGAATTTTGGTTGCACAAGCAATTACAGAGAATATGAATTTTGTAACTAGCGATGCTGTGATGGACTTTTATTTTGAAAATGAAATGGTTAATACGATTTGGTAAATTAAAAAGCTATACCCATTTCGTACTATGACACAGTTACTTGATCTCTACCTTACAACATTTAGAAAAACCATTGGGGAAAACTATAAACATACTATCCATTTTGGGTTTCTTCCTTATTATCACCTGTGCTGAACCGAAAAAATCTGTTCAAACTAATGGTGCTAAAACAGAACAAGAAACCAGAATCGCAAATTTTGATCTGGAAGAAAACGCAACCCTGCTTTCTTTCCTGGAAAATCCGATTGACCTCATTGGATTCAAGAAAAAGAAACGAGAATCTTTGAGCAGTGTTACAAATGGACTTGATTATTATTTTAACCCTAAAATCAAGGATTCAATTTATTATAATTACTCCACTTTTCCCAATGATTCCACATGGAAAGACATTGCCCCAGTTGGAATAACAGTTTTCAAATTTGGAAAAAACAAACATATTTGGGAAGACGAAAACGAGATATTAATTGAATTGTATGTCTTTGGCCAGGATGTTGATTTAGGAAGCGCCAATCTTGTTGGGCTTACCAAAACTGAGATTGAATCAAAATTTGGAAGCAACAATAAAATTATAGATCAAACGATAGTCTATTTCAACAAAAATCGAATCTTATTGATTGAGATAGATAATTCAAAGGTTAGGTCATTCAGATTTGTTAAACTGAATACTGAAAAAATTGATGAAAATCTAATCCGAAGAATAAAATGAAACATTGCCATGGGACGTTGTTGTCGCCAGGTTAATAAAGCCATCCGCAAAGTCCCGGCATTTCCCCACAAAAAAAGCCCCCGAAATTCTCCGGAGGCTTAAATACCCGAGACCGGAATCGAACCGGTACGAACATTTCTGTTCACAAGATTTTAAGTCTTGCGTGTCTACCTGTTTCACCACTCGGGCGGTTCAATCAGTAGTAGCGCAAAGGTAAAGCTACCGGTCTGTTTTCGCAAGAAAAAAAAACGCCTTCAATGTGGCAGATACTGTCGCACCATCCCATATACCCATGTGCCCAGTACCGCACTGAGGATTACTACGAGAAAGACCGTGATTCCGTTTCCTACCAATATATACAACGGCCCCGGACATGCGCCTGTCAGCGCCCAGCCCATGCCAAATATCGTTCCGCCAAACAGATACCTCGGTACACTGAATGTCTTTTCAGGCACGACAATCGGCTCGCCGTGTATGGATTTTACTTTGTATTTTTTCAGCAGATATACCAGCACCATGCCCAGCGTCACTGCTGAGCCGATAATACCGTACATATGAAACGACTGAAAGCGAAACATCTCCTGTATCCGGTACCACGAGATGGCTTCAGATTTGGTAAGGATAATGCCAAATGTTATCCCGGCAAGCAGGTAGAAGATATATCCTCTGGCGGGATGTTGTTTTTCGGGAGTAACTGCGACCCTGCCGCATTCCTCCGCATCCATCATTTCAACAGGTTTTTCGGTAATCATTTTTCAGAGCTTTGAGAGGAATGGAAAAATAAGATGGGTAACAAACAACCCACCCAGAAAAAAGCCGACAACGGCGATCAATGAGGAAATCTGAAGGTTGGAAAGTCCCGTGATCGCGTGGCCGGAGGTACATCCCGCCGCATAACGGGTTCCGAATCCGACCAGAAATCCGCCTAATACAATAAAGATCAGCCCTTTGGCGCTAAGCAGCGATGACCAGGCAAATACTTCCGGCGGCGCAAGGTGGTGTGCATCCGTACTGAATCCCATCTCAGAAAGCTGGGCCAGCGTGGTTGAAGAAATCTGTGCCGGCTCAGGGTTGGCAAGCAACGTGCCGGCGATCAGCCCGCCGAGGAGCGCTCCTGCGACAAACACCAGATTCCAAATCTGATCCTGCCAGCGGTACTGGAAAAAGGGATTGGTTTTGCCTGCGCCTCCGATCGCACAGAGATCGCGCAGTGTGGAGGATATTCCGAAAGTTTTGCCCATAAAGAGCATAAATCCCAGAATCATTGTCAGCAGCGGCCCGGAAACATACCAGGGCCAGCCGCTTTTGAGTGCATCCATCATACCCAGATTGGTTAAAAGTAATTCTTGCCGGGGCGGGGGCTTAATTCTTTATCGTCCGGATATGGTTGTACGAATCAGTTCTTACGCAAAAGCAATCAGGGAGTTTCAACCGGCAGCCCGCTGGCTTTCCACTGGATGATTCCCCCTTTGAGATCGTATATCTCCTGAAAGCCCATTTTTTTCAGCATTTCGGCGCTCTGCCCACTTCGGGCACCGCGCGCGCAATAGACAAACACAGGTTTGGAAGGATCAAGGGTAGCTATCTGATCTTTGAAGTCCGGCGATTGCAGGTTGATGTTGCGCGCATGGGTGATATGACCAGTGGCAACCTCTCCTTCGGTACGCACATCTATCAGTTGTGCTTCTGGCGTTGATTCGAGCTTTGCCTTATAGCTTGCAGGATCAAGCACTTTAAATATTTTCCCGGTTTGTGCTCCGACAGTCGCCGTTTCACCCTGAGATGGAGCCGATTGCTGGGACTTGGACTGACAGGCAGCCAGCAGGAAAAGACCGGAAAGTAGTAAATGAAGAAAAAACTGTTTTTTCATCTTATGTAGTTTCTGATGTAAAGATACAAAAATAGTAAATTTTTCTACCTTTGTCATTCACCACAAAGAACCAATCGTTATGTCCGCATTATCTGTGCTCAATGATTCTTCCCTGTCTTTTCTCGAATCTTATATCAACAACCCCTCTCCGACAGGTTTTGAATCGGGTGGACAAAAACTCTGGCTGGATAATATTCGCCCTTATGTCGATACCTACGAAATTGATGCTTATGGCTCGGTCTATGGCGTGATCAACCCCGGGCAGGACTATCGGGTGGTCATCGAAGCGCATGCCGATGAAATCTCCTGGTTTGTCAATTATATCACAGAAGACGGATACATTTATCTGATCCGAAACGGCGGCTCAGACCATCAGATTGCCCCCTCCAAACGTGTCAATATTCATACAGACAAGGGCATAGTCAAAGCGGTATTTGGCTGGCCGGCGATCCATACCCGGCATGACAACTCCAAAGATAATGGCCCTACACTCAAAAATATTTTCCTGGACTGCGGCTGCCGCAATAAAAAAGAAATAGAAGAGCTGGGCATCCACGTGGGGTGTGTAGTTACTTACGAAGATGAATTTACCGTTCTCAATGACCGCTATTTTGTCGGAAGGGCACTCGACAACCGCGTGGGCGGATTTATGATCGCGCAGGTTGCCCGTTTGCTTAAAGAAAACAATATCGCCCTCCCCTACTCTCTGTATGTCGTAAATGCAGTTCAGGAAGAAGTCGGGCTGCGAGGCGCGCAAATGGTCGCCGAACGCATCAACCCCGACGTGGCTATTGTTACCGATGTTACTCACGACACATTCAGCCCCATGATCGATAAGGTATCATACGGAGAAGTGCGCTCGGGCGAAGGCCCCTCCCTTACGGTCGGGCCGGCAGTTCACAACAAACTGTTGCGTCTGATTCAGGAAACGGCCCGCGATTTTGAAATTCCCTTCCAGCGGGAAGCAGCATCCCGGTCAACCGGCACCGATACCGATGCTTTTGCCTATTCCAATAAAGGCGTCCCTTCTGCCCTGATTTCTCTTCCGCTGAAATATATGCATACCACAGTTGAAATGGCACATAAAACCGACGTGGAAAGTGTGGTGAAACTTATTTACGAATCCCTCCAGCGTATTCAAAATGGCCATGATTTCAGGTATTTCTCCTAAATATATTTTCACAGTCACCGGGTTAGTACTGCTATTCTCCTTCCTTTCAGAAGGTTGTACTTCCTCGTCGCCCAAACGCAGAACCTCGGAGACTTTTTTGCAAAAACTGGAAACTGCCGATGCTGCCGGATTGGATTCGCTCCGAAACGGGCTGTCCGAAATTGTATTGCTCGAAAACGACCTCCCGCAAATCTATCAGGTTCTCCAAACGGCCAAGCCAGATGACAATGAGGGGGAAAACGCGATCCGGTTTTTATTGCTGAGACGGGTGGCAGGTATTCAGAATGGAGAAACAACCGATTTTATCTCCCGGCTATATCCTTCTCTCGACGGATTCCCGGCGCTTCAGGCGGCTGCGCTTTCGGTTTTGGTTCAGGGAAAAACGGATGAGTCCCTCCGTGAAATGATGCGAATTCTCCGCCAGTACATGCCCGATCTCGGCGGGTATCAGGGCTTGGTATTAGGCCAGTTATTTGAAACGCCGGAAAAAATTTCGCTCGTTTCTGAAGACCTGTTTTTTCTGGCTACAGAACCGCCCTACGAATTGCAGGCAGTCGAACTCATTGCCGTGGGGCTGTCTTCCGGACAGATTAAAGCCAGTGACATACGGAGTGGATTAAAAATGCTTACAGACAAATTTGCACAAATACAAGCTTCGGGCGCCACGCAAAGGAAAGCCGCACCAGCCGCTTCCCAGAGGCAGTTGCAAATGGCTATTCTGCAATGTTTTAGTTATTTTCCCGATGACAGTGTGGCAAGCGAATTTTTAAATCAGACCATCAGTTCGAAGAAAGAAGAAGGCGAAGTGAGGCTATCAGCCGCGCTGGCAGCGCTCAGAGCCGGACTCGAAGTCGATGCTTCTGTATGGGAAGAAATGGCAGCCGATTTTCGAACCAGGAATCAGGTTTATACCGGCCTGGCGCAGGCCGGGCACAGCAGTTTGTTTCCCGCCAGATACAATCATCAGGAATCTTTTGCCGAAGGTGATTTGGCAGCCTGGCTGATGTCGCGGGATCATTTGCCCGAAAGTTTCAGGCCCATGGGCACAGTGGTAATAGAAAGCGGCCCCGAACAGGGAAATATTTATGTATTTGAGTTTAAGGAAAAAGGGCAATGGCTGGTGGGCATCAGCGGTCCGCAACCGATGGATACCGGAGATTTTGTTGAGATGGGTTTCCTCACTACCAGCAAATTTGAAAAAGCAGGCAAAAGAAAACCCGAGGAAATCGCAGATGACCTGATAGAATAAAAAAAGGCCACCCGAAGGCGGCCCGTATTGATAAAGACGTTTATGATCACGTACCGGAAGCTCTGACACGGCCTTTGGCCTTGCCTTTGTAGCGCCTCAGTTGCTCTTTGATTTTGTCGGTGCAAAGGTCAATCGCTTCTTCGAATGTCTGGCCTGACTCTGTGGCCAGGAGCGTGTCTCCGGGTACATTCACTTTAACCTCTGCAAACTTGTTTCCGCCTTTGATCTCATTCTGAAGTTTTAGGGTAACTTCACCATCAATAATACGGTCAAAAAACTGATCAAGCTTATCACATTTCTTCTGAATGTAATCTTTCAGCCGGTCAGCGGCATCAAAGTGAATGGACTGAATCGTGATTTTCATAATGAATCTTGTTTATTGATGAATGCCCGTGGATGGGCTTGCGTGTGTACGGTTTTCAATTTGCTAATGGTGTTGTGAGTATAGACCTGGGTAGCCGCCAGGCTTGCATGGCCCAGCAGTTCTTTTATTGCGTTTAGGTCGGCGCCATTGTCGAGCAGATGCGTCGCAAAGGTGTGCCGGAGAATATGCGGACTTTTTCTGGCAAGCGAAGTGACCGGGGTCAGATATTTTTCTACGACCCTGTGCACCAGCCGGGGATAAACCGGCGTGCCGTCTTTTCGGAGAAAAAGGCTTTCTTCAGCAGAATAACCCGCAGCTTCCACAGCCGAAAGGTAGCGGCTCAGAGCCAGATCGACATTTTTCCCGTAGGGTACAATACGCTCCCGGTTGCCTTTACCTTTTACCCTGATCAAACGGTCGTAAGACTGAATATCCTTTTGGGACAGGGATAGCAACTCTGCCCGCCGAAGGCCACAGCCGTAAAACAACTCCAGCATGGCGCGGTCGCGGATTCCTTCAAAATTATCGGGAAAGGGTATCTGGTCAAAAAGATTTTCTGTTTCAGATTCCTTCAGAAATGCGGGAAGTTTTTTCTCAAATCCGGGCATTTTTACTCTTGCAGCGGCATTGGAGGCAATGGCTTCTGATTTGTGGAGGAATCCGAAATAGGTTTTTAGTGCAGAAATCTTTCTTCCCGTCGTGCGGGGTGACTGGCCTTCCTTCATCAGGGAAACCATCCATGCACGGATATTTTTGTGGGTAATGGCAGTTGCTCCTTCAGGTGAAAATATATCCAGCTCCAGTTCGTCCTGAGCCCATACCGCAAACTGACTGAGGTCAGTCATATATGCGTTTTCTGTATGAGGCGAAAACCGCTTCTCCACCTTTATATAACGCTGGAACTGGTTTTTGAACATTGGGAGCAATTAACTGATAATGGTTGTACGTGCTAAATACCATGAAAGATGAGGCTAAAGGAATAAATTTTCGCAACCTCTTTTATGATATTCATCAGTACCCCGATAGCATGAAAGCAGAAATTAAGCTAAGCAAAAAACCTGATGGAATCAAGTCAAAATAATAAACCGCCCAACCTGGGGGGTTGGACGGCGCTCAATTTGTTTTAATTCCTGCCGGACAGGATGGAATCATTAATCAGAAATTCTCGTTCGCGTAATGACGCTGACGGTTGATGGCTCTTTTCTCCACCTCTTTTTTATCCTCTGAAGGTTTTTTGTAGAACATACGCCCACGAACCTCTTTCAGGATACCGGTCTTCTCAAATTTCTTCTTATAACGACGGAGTGCGCGATCGATCGACTCTCCTTCTTTCACCTTGATTATAATCACGTTAATTACCTCCTCTCTTGGTAGAATTATCTGCGGGGTAAAGTTATATATATTCCTTTTGTTGCGCAACCCCCTGCGCAAAATATCTGAAATTGCTCAGGAATTGCTCAACACTTCTGCGCGTTTCCGCGCTTCTTCGAGGCCGTTGGTTATCAGTTTCTCCAGTTCTACCCCGCCAAAGTATCGCATAGCGGCCTCGGTCGTGCCGCCTTTGGAAGACACCCTTTCAATCCACTCCTGACAGTTGAGGCTGTTGCGGTTCAGAAGGTTGATGGCGCCCAGAAATGTCTGGCTTACGAGCAGTTGGGCCTCCGAACCGGAGAATCCCATGTTTCGCGCCCCTTCCATCATCGCATTCATAAAATAATATACAAATGCCGGGCCGCTGCCAGAAACAGCAGTCGCGGCATCCAGCATAGGTTCATGCGGGGTATAAAGGGTTTTCCCGGTGGTGTTGAGCAGATTTTGAATGGCAAAGATTTCCACCTTGCTCACTTTCTTAGAGGTAGTGAAAACCGTCATCCCCTGCCCTACCTGGGCAGGAAGGTTGGGCATTGCCCTGACTATTTTTTCAACTCCCAGCTTTGAAAATATGCGTTTTACTGTAATGCCCGCCATAATGGAAAGGATCAGTTGGTCTTTTCGCAGAAATGGCGTGAGCGTTTCAGAAAGGCTGGCAAAATCCTGCGGCTTAACACTCAGGATAATCAGGTCCATTTCCCTTACAAATTCGCCGGGAACAGTCTGCAGCGGATTGGATGAAAGCAGCCGCAACTCACCTGCTTTTGCCGTACCTTTTTCCAGAAAAAACATATCCTCAGGCCTGACGACACTTCCGGCGACAAAACTCTGCGCATAGGTAGTGCCCATATTACCCGCACCAATGATCAGTACTTTCATTTGATTCTGACATTAAGAATTCCCTTCGGGGAAGTTTTACCACTCATTGATTTTGACCCCAATCAGCCCGAGGTGATCCCAGTATTCGGGATAAGACTTGTTTACCACCTCGTGGTCTTTGATCAGCAGCTCGGGCTGCAGGAGGGCAAGCGGAGCAAATGCCATCGCCATGCGGTGATCGTCATACGTTTCCACGCTTTTTGAAGAAGGAGACACCTTTCCCGATATGCTGCAGGCATGGTCTCCGGAGACCTCCACATTTACACCAAAGCGGGCAAGTTCATCGCGAATGGCATTGATTCTGTCAGTCTCCTTAATACGCAGCGTATGCAGCCCGGTCATTTTCACGGGTATTCCTGTCGCAGCGCTCACCACAGCTATCGTTTGGGCGAGGTCAGGGGTTTCGGTAAAATCAATTTCCAGGGTTCCTTCCACCGAAACCGGTTCGGCTTTGAGCAGTTGCACCCCGTCGGGGTGAAATATTGCCTTTACCCCAAAGTAAGTCATATAATCCACAATCGCCTTATCGCCCTGAAAGGAGTTTTCGCGGAGCCCTTCCAGAAAAATATCTGCCTCTTCGGCCAGTGCAGCCATACTAAACCAGTAGCTGGCCGCCGACCAGTCTGATTCGACGGTATATCGGGAAGGGGTATAGGGTTGTTGCGGAATCACGATTGTCTGATCCTCCCAACGGGTTTCCACCCCAAATTTTCGCATCAGGTCGCGGGTCATCTCAATATAGGGGCGGGAAGTAATATCGCCTTCCAGGCTCAGGCGAAGCCCGCCCGGCAGGGTTGGCGCGATCAGGAGAATGGCGGTGATAAACTGGCTGCTTACATTTCCGCGCATAGTGAGATCGCCCCCATGAAGGGGATCGCCCCGGCTGACAATATGCAGCGGAGGAAAACCCTCCTGTTTCCAGTAATCGATATTGGCGCCCAGGCTTCGGAGCGCGTCCACGAGGATGCCAATGGGGCGTTTGCACATACGCGGTGTACCGGTCAGAATCTGATCACGGCCCACTGCTGCGAAGTACGCTGTGAGAAACCGCATCGTCGTGCCGGCATCAATCACATCGAGCACATGGCCTTCCGAATCGAGCAGTTTGATCATCGTCTGCGTGTCGCGGGCAGAAGACAGATTGAGGATTTCACAGCGCCCCTGGCAGAGTGCATTGATGATCAGCACCCGGTTGCTTTCGCTTTTAGAAGCCGGCAGAGGAATCCTCGCCTTCAGAGATTTTCGCATGGCGAAAAGAGAGATCATAGCGTCTTAATTTCGGGGAAGAAAAAAGAAATTATGGTTGGGGTGAAGGTCGGGATTAAATTCTACCAGCGAGTCATCGATCAGCACTTTGGCTGCATAGCCGAGGTGCTGAAGCATTTTCATGCAGTTTTGCCGGTTTTCATTGTCCCACAACTCGCAGTAAATTACCGGTTTATGGGTGTTTATCAGCTTATTTGCGCCCATAAGCACAAATTGTTCATAGTTTTCCACGTCCATTTTGATTGCAGAAATGTGAATTTCCGGCTCAAATGCCCAATCATCCAGCGCCGCCTGCGGTACCTGGTAGGATACATGTTCCACCGGATAACCTTCTATGGATTGATGTCTGATATACGATAACCCCTGCATTTTTACTCCTTTGATTACAGGCATTTTTATTTCAACCGCTCCCTTTTCCGGGCCCAATGCCACCTGATAGGGGAAAACATTGCCCAGACGAAGAAAAGCCACCACCTTTTGCAGGGTACGGAAATTGTCGGGCACCGGCTCGAAGGCAAATACCTTTCCTTTTTTACACCTGCGGGCGAGCAGTGCCGTCATGATACCAATATTTGCACCAATATCCAGCACAACGTCCTCTTCCCCCAGCATGGTAAGGAAAAAGTTGAAATCGCCCTCCTTATTTTTCCCGTCCCATTTTAACGTATTGATTTTGAACAGGGAGAAAACAAACAGGTATTGGTCAAACCCCAGTAAACGCTGCAAAATGGCCTGTATGGCTTTCTTCATAGGCTCCAAAGGTAGTATTTTTTCCGGATCGCAGAAGATTTTGCGTTAAATATTACCTCCTTATTCTTTTCCCTTCGTTGTGTTAAATATAGCTATTCTCTAAATTTACCCCCAAACCGGATGGAAGTAAGAATGAATGTTCCCATGAAGATTTTCTGCGCAGCAATTTTCTGCCTTTCTTTTTTCTCCTTTTCTTTTGGTCAAACCGAAAAAGAATTATTTAAACGCGGCCTGACCAAAATGGAAGCCCAGGATTTTGAAGGAGCCGAACTGGATTTCACCCTCGTACTCAAGCTAAATCCCCGCAATGATGCCGCTTATTACAACCGCGGATATACCCGCATGCTGCTGGGAGACAGCCCGGGCGCCATACAGGATTTCAGCCTCGCGCTCGATATCAACCCTGCTAACCCGGAAGCCTACTACAACCGGGGCAGGGCCCGCAACAACCTGGAGGATTTCCTCGGAGCCATGCTCGATTTTAATATCGCTCTCAAAGCCAAACCCAAAGATGTACGGTATTATCGCGCACGTGCCAAAGCCAAAAGCGGCCTGCGCGATTACCGCGGCGCCATCAAAGACCTCGATATGGCCATACGGCTCACCAAAGGGAAAAATATGGATTTGGTTTATGACCGCGCAGAGGCATTCATCAATCTCAAGGACTTTGTGTCTGCCGTCCAGGATCTCGACCGCGTGGTAAAGTCCCGCCCCAATGACCCCAGCGCCTACAATGCCCGTGCCTCCATCAAACTTCAGGGCGGAGACCTCAACGGCGCCTGCCTCGACTGGAGCAAAGCCGGCGAACTCGGCGATGTCAATGCTTACAGTATGATTCGCAAACACTGCAACAACTAAACGCACCAGGCCGGAGCATCGGAATTAACGGTGCAATTCATATATCTCCATCGGAGCGCCCGCTCTGAGAAAGTCGATCTCATCGGAAGTTAACGCCGGGCTTTTTGCTGCTGCTGCATTTTCTTCCAATTGTGTCAGATTGCTCGCGCCCAGCGCAAGCGTCGCTACTGCCGGATGCGACAGCGCAAACCTGATCGCCGCCTGCGCCACTGACCGGCCAGGCACAACGAGTTCTCTTAACAAACCCTGAACCTGCCTTACTTCTTTTTCAGAAATACCCAGATAGGCTGTCGCTGCTTTTCCGGCAAGCAGGCCTTTTGCAACGGCGCCCCTGACTACCACACTGATATCATGCTCGTGCAACAAATCCAGCGATTCCTCCTCGGGCCGCCTGTCGAGCAGGCTGTACTGCATCATATTGGAAACGATATGAGACCGGCTCACATACTCGCGGATGACATTGGGGCGGATAGAAGAAATCCCGTACCAGCGGATCAGTCCCTCTTTCTGTAGTTGCTCAAAGGCAGAAATGGTCTCATCTATCGGATCGTCTATTGTTCCACCATGAAGCTGGTAAACATCCAGATAATCTGTATTGAGCCTGCGAAGCGTGCTGCGGACAGATTCGAGAATGTGAGATTTGCGGGGGTTCCAGTCGAGACCTGAGCCATCAGCACGGGGTACGTTTCCTACTTTGGAAGCGATCATCACCTGCTGCCTCACCCCTTTGAGCGCCTTGCCCAGCGTTTCTTCATTAAAACCAGTCTGGTAAATATCTGCTGTGTCGAAATAGCTGATTCCCAGGTCTATCGCCCGGTGAATGATTTGCGCATTTGCAGTGTGATCATACCCCAGCGACATACATCCCAACCCAATCACGCTCACATTTAAATCTGATTTTCCCAACTGACGATATTCCATAGAGAATTTTTCGGTTCTAAGACAGGAATAAAGTTAAGCTTTTGCAAGTCTTTTCAACAAAATTATCTAGGTTTATGGAGATTTCTTATTTTAGAAATATGAAAAAACTGTTTGCTCTCGGGACTATTCTGATTGGATGTATGCTGGCCTTTTCACAGGAACCGGAACCTGACCTCCGGATGGAAGTGGCTGTGGAAGGTTATTCTGATAAATATTATGTGGCGGCGACGGGTGACCTCGGTCTGGTCCTGTACCACCAGTCCGATACTACGGACGAAAACAAAGACCCGATTTGGACCTTCACCAAATTTACCACCGATTTTATTGAAATCTGGAAAAGAGAAGCTGCGGTGGACAAAGGACTGGTCTATCAGCGGGAGTACTTTGATGGCGTTGCGGTTCATGCCCTGTTTTTGCCGATCAAATCGCGCCTGAAAACCCGCTTCCAGATTATCAGCCTCAACGCAGAAACCGGCGACATTTATTCTACAGAGGGAGTGATCCCCTACAAAGTAAAAGTCAATGATTTCAGCGTCGTTAAAAATATGGCCTACATCGGCGGAGAAACCGAAATGGGCAAGCTGGAACAAATCGGCAGGGGTGCCGCCGTCACCGCAGTTTTCCCCATTTTCCTGGGCATTCTTCAGTACAATCCCAAAATGGTACTGATGCGCTCAGACATTTATCAGGACAAAACGCTGGAAGAGAAATTTGATTATTACAAAGCCTCCTCGGTCGAAAGCCTCTCGCCCAATGAATATGCGCGAAGCATGAGTGTGGTCATCAACCATTCTCCCCAGAGAAAAAAAGACAAAGTATATATAAAAGAATACGCACAGGAAAAACTGATTCGCAACCTGGAGGTGAATCCCAAGGGAGCCAATCGACTCCTTACCGGGCGCATCAAACATATCAACCGTGAAGAATTTCTGATTATCGGCACCTATGCCGCGCCTTATTTTGATCAGAAGCTGGGAAAAAGATTTGGAACCTGGCTCACACACACCAAACTCGAAGGCGAAGCACAGGGAATTTACATCGCCAAATTTTCCTACCGCTCACAGAAGTTCATTCAATATTACAACTTCTCCGAGTTTGAAAATTTCTTTGAGGCTTATGGCAAAAAAGTCGCAGAAAAGGTCAAAAAGAAAGCCAGCAAACGCAAAAAGAAAGCTGAAAAACGCGCCAAAAAGAAAAAGGCTACCAAAGAACTGATCCTCGAAGTAAGCCTGCTGATCCACGATATTATTGAAACACCCGAAGAGTATCTGCTCGTCGCAGAAGCTTATTATCCGGTTTACCAGGAAATGAATAGCTCCTTCAACCCCCTGAGCGGAGAGACCGGATACTCCCGTCCCGGCAGGGGAAATGTATTGCTGGGGTATCGTTACACCCACGCGATTACCGCAGGGTTTGACAAGTTTAAAGGAATGATGAAATGGGACAATTCTTTCCCGATCTGGAATATCATGTCAGACAAACTGGAGCAGCGGGTTCAGGTTTTCCACAACGAAGAAGACACGACTACTACCATGATCTTCAACAATGAAGGCCTGATCCAGTCAAGGGTAGTCAAAGGCGGAGAAATCATTCAAAGCCGAAAAATCAAACAGGTGGAAACCGAATTTATGACCGACCGGATCAAGGAAGATTATAACAGCGACATCGAATACTGGTATGGCAATTATTTCCTGGCCTGGGGGTATGAAAAAATTGCCAAAACGGATGAAAAAATCCTTTCACAGGAACGCCGAAGGCATGTGTTCTATTTTTATAAGGTAGCGTACTAACTGACGTTTTATGAAAACCCAAACACAAACACTGGCATGGACCATTATTATGGCCATTTTCCTTCCTATGTCTTTCTCCGGATGTATCGTTTTTTATAAGAAAAAAAGCATACAGCAGGAAGATCTGGGCAAAATCCCGTATCAAAGTATCCCCGACTGGAAATCGCTGGTCGTCACCAGCCAGCAGGGAACCCGGCCATTTACCATCGCCAATTCTCCCTCAGGCACTTACTATCTGTCAGTAAAAGGAGTGAATGAGAACTATCTTGATATAACCACTGAGAAGGTAAGTACACCTTATTTTTTGCCAGAGTCAAAACTTTTTCTCCGCCGAAATATCCCTAAACGGTTCAGGCAGGAATTTATCCATTCGACTTACCTTTACCTCAGCCAGCCACTCGATGATGCGTCGGTCATCCTGCCAGAAGATCATATCGATTCGGCCCGGCAATATTCTGAGGCGTTAGGCCTGAACGTTTTGCTTAACACGGCTATAGGCGTCGGCACATATCGCTGCTACGGGGATTATTCTCGCTATTGCATGCAACTGCCCGCAAGTCTATACCCTTTCCCCCGATGGCACTCAGACAAAACAGGGCTCACTCTTTACCGGGGCAATTTCAAAATCGCTCGAACGAACCGATTTCCTCCTCTTTACGATCTCAACCGGTCCGGGCCAAACCTCGAAATTACGGTCGCCAACGAACTTCCCGAAGAAGAGTTTATCAATCAGGTTTCGCTTCTGCGCACCAACCGCATTCCCAATACAGAAATCGCCATCAATACCGACGACCAACTGGTCGTTTATTCTCCCCGCCACTCCGGTTTCTGCCGTTAGTATGAACGGAAAAATCTTCTGCCGCTGGTCTCTGCCGCTGATACCAGCCAATTCGATTTCTCCGACTTCCCGATGGGCAGCCAACTCAATACAGCCACCTTCTCCTTCTCCAAAAGTGATTTCCCCAACGGACAAACCTCCTGGTGATCAATGCCCGTCAGACCGAATGGCTGGAATCTATCGCTGAGGTGTTTTTCAATGCCTTTGGCGACCAGTTTGACCGCTGGAATACCATGATGGACAAGGTGCCCCGCGAAAAATACGAAGCCCGCACCGCCGAACGAGGACTTTCCATGAATGTCTTTATCGAAACCGACAACGGCTGGCAAAAAGTCGGAACCTTCCATAATGCGGGCGTCAATGCGCAAAAGAAGATGGCCCTTCCGATCGATATTTCCGCCATCAGTGGTGAGACGATCAACATCCGCCTCGAATCGGCTTACAAATTCTGGGAGCTCGACCAGATCGGCCTGAGTGCCAACTGGCAGCAGATTTCAGAATATGTGGAGGTTCCCATGATTTCGGCTGTAAATGAAAAAGGTGAAGATGTGTCTGCCCGGATTCATACTGTGGATGAGCACTACGCAGTGCAGCCGCAGGCAGGGTCTGCCATTACCCTTTCATTTGAAAATACCGCTGTGGAAGATGAAATCTATATTTTAAAAGGAACCGGCTATTACCACCATATCCGAAACTACGAACACGCGCCTGATAAACCGTTTATCCGGTATATGCGCCGCAACCAGCAGACCGTCACCCAGGAATTGTCGCTTTTGATGGATGTAATGCAGCGAAACGCATCCCTCACCCATGTTAATCCATGAGTTGATCAGATAAACGGATGATCACAGCGATCGCAGACCTATCCTCCCATTGATAATTATTTTCGTTATGAAAACCCGGAATATAACCCTTGTGTGGATCATGATTGCGGCAGTGTTTCTGCCCCTTTCCTTTACTGGCTGCGTTATTTGTAAGAAAAAAAGCATTTACAGGGAAGATCTGGGTAGAACACCCTATAAGAATATCCCTGACTGGAAGTCCCTCATTATTTCCGGCCAACAGAGACCCCGCTACCTGATGCCCCATACTCCTTACAACCAATGGCAACCCAGGCCATTTACCATTGCAAATACCCCTCAGGTACTTACTATCTGTCGATCAAAACACTGAACGAAAATTACATGGATATAAAGGCAGAAAAGTTGCAAACTCTATTTTTTGCCTGAATCTAAACTTTTTCTCCGCCGTAATATCCCCAAACAGTTCCGATATGAATTTTTCCATTCTACCTATCTCTACCTGAACCAGCCATTGGACGCAACTTCGATGGTTCTGTATGAAGATCATATCGATTCAGCCAGACAGTATTCCATCGCAGATGAATTGAATATACCTATTTTCATGGCCGGATTATTCGCCGCAACAGGCATTTTCCTGGCCATCTTCTGCAACTGCCCGCAAGTCTATACCCTTTCCCCCGATGGCACTCAGACAAAACAGGGCTCACTCTTCACAGGGGCAATTTCAAAATCGCTCGAACGAACCGATTTCCTCCCTCTTCACGATCTCAACCGGTCCGGGCCAAACCTCGAAATTACCGTCGCCAACGAACTTCCCGAAGAAGAGTTTATCAATCAGGTTTCGCTTCTGCGCACCAAACGCATTCCCAATACAGAAATCGCCATCAATACCGACGACCAACTGGTCGTTTATTCTCCCCCCGCCACTCCGGTTTCTGCCGTTAGTATGAACGGAAAAAATCTTCTGCCGCTGGTCTCTGCCGCTGATACCAGCCAATTCGATTTCTCCGACTTCCCGATGGGCAGCCAACTCAATACAGCCACCTTCTCCTTCTCCAAAAGTGATTTCCCCAACGGACAACCCCTCCTGGTGATCAATGCCCGTCAGACCGAATGGCTCGAATCTATCGCTGAGGTGTTTTTCAATGCCTTTGGCGACCAGTTTGACCGCTGGAATACCATGATGGACAAGTTGCTCCCGCGAAAAATACGAAGCCCGTACCGCCGAACGAGGACTTTCCATGAATGTCTTTATCGAAACCGACAACGGCTGGCAAAAAGTCGGAACCTTCCACAATGCGGGCGTCAATGCGCAAAAGAAGATGGCCCTTCCGATCGATATTTCCGCCATCAGTGGTGAGACGATCAACATCCGCCTCGAATCGGCTTACAAATTCTGGGAGCTCGACCAGATCGGCCTGAGTGCCAACTGGCAGCAGATTTCAGAATATGTGGAGGTTCCCATGATTTCGGCAGTAAATGAAAAAGGTGAAGATGTGTCTGCCCGGATTCATACTGTGGATGAGCACTACGCAGTGCAGCCGCAGGCAGGGTCTGCGATTACCCTTTCATTTGAAAATACCGCTGCGGAAGATGAAATCTATATTTTAAAAGGAACCGGCTATTACCACCATATCCGAAACTACGAACACGCGCCTGATAAACCGTTTATCCGCTATATGCGCCGCAACCAGCAGACCGTCACCAGGAATTGTCGCTTTTGATGGATGTAATGCGGCAAAACGCAACCGTTTTATCTAAACAGCCATGAGTTACAAACCAGTAAGAGGCCTCGAATTTAAAGCTGTACAGGCCATGATGTTTGCCGGTATTTACCGGGAAGGGCTACGGCTGTATCAACACCCGGTGAAAGCCTTTCGGGCTTTGCAGGCTCTTCAAAAACACGGCGCACAGGTACTTGCCGGACAAAAACTCAGCAAAGGATTTAAGATCAGCGGGAAATACGGCTGGGACATGTTTCACCCCTTGTGGCCTTCCCCTGCTTTCCGGAAGTTTTTTTACCACCACCTCGAAGAAGTATATCCGTCGGGGAAAAACACAGGTGTACTCCGCCGCCTGCTGGTAGCCATTACCAAAAAATGCCCGCTTCAATGCGCCCATTGCAGCGAGTGGGATACACTAAACCAAAGGATATCCTGAGCAGGGAAGAATACGAAAGAAAATCCGCGCCATGATAAAGTATGGCGTAAGCCAGATTGTTTACAGCGGCGGTGAACCGCTCAACCGGTTTGCAGACTTGCTTTACCTGATCGGGAAATTTGACCATACCAGCCAGTGGATTTACACCTCAGGTTATGGACTCACCCCCGAAAAAGCCCAACAACTCAGGCTTGCCGGACTTGAAGGCGTAGCCGTAAGCCTTGATCACCATATTCCGGAAGAACATAATGCCTTCAGGGGCAATACCCGCTCTTTTTCCTGGTGGAAAATGCAGTAAAAAACTGTAAAGAAGCAGGGCTTTTTGTGAGCATCAACATTTGTCCGGGCCGCGAATATATTGTTTCGGGAGGAATGAATTATTTTATGGAACTGATGCGAAGATGGGAAGTGCCGGTTGTAAATATTCTCGAACCCCGGGCGGTGGGGCATTTTGCAGGTCAGGATGTGGAGTTACGGGAGGCAGAAAAAAGATTTTGGACGAATGTTTTTACCGGTACAACTTTTCGCCCGCTTTTGACGACTACCCTGTATTGACTTACCCGGGTATTTCACGGAAGTTTGTCACATGCGGCGGAGGCATTTCGTACCTGTTGCTCGACTACGACGGTACGCTGCGGCCCTGCCCGTTTTGCAAAACGCCGATGGAATCTCCTGCCAACCGCGAGGCGGTTTGTGAGGCGTAGGTTCTATCAATCTAACTGTTGACAAATGAAAAACACATACTTTCTTTTTGCACTGCTTTTGTATGCCTGGGTCTGCGCTGCCCAGACAAACAACAATCTGGCGATTTTTCCAATTGTTCAGATGCCAATTGATGGCGTAAGCGCGGGAATGGGAAATCTTGGTGTGGTTTTGCCCGGTAATCTATCAGGAAACCATTCCCGGTTCAACCCTGCACTTCTCTATGCCACTGACAGCACGGTTTCTTTCCAGATCCACTATAAGCCTGAGTTTTCACGGGTGTTTGCCGGATTCAATCAACTAGGGGCAAATCTCAACTTTTCCGTCGGACAACGTCACCGGTTTAATGCAGTATGGGAGACATACAATCTGGGGCTAAGAACCATAAGGCCGACAACCTGCCCGGTTGTCAACAATTTTTATACCTACATGAAATCCGGAAAAGTTGGGTTACAATATTCATTCAAAATTACGGACTGGCTCAGTGCAGGTGTAGGAATGTATGGCGTACAATCACAGCAATTTTGGGCATGTGAGGATGAGCCCGGGAGAAATCGTTTTCTAACAGGAGAATGGGGGCTTCACTTTCACAAAACGTTGTTTTCATCTGCGAAACGCGACATACAGGTGCAGGCAGGCATTTCCCAACGTGCCATTGGCCCTCCTATCTATTTTCTGCCGGGCGACAGTATTCTTTCTGTTACCGGGCCAGTATTGCATGCAGGAGCAATGATCGAACTTAGCAGGCACAGGGGAGCATTTGAAGGCATCAGTGTGGGTTATCAGTTCACCGATTATCCTCAGCTTCCACTTTCTCATTCCATTGGATTTCAGGAAACTTTCCGGTTCAGATCCCAGACACGTTTATTTCTCAGGCAGGGAATCGAATGGTCTGAAACTTTGGGAGGGACGCTTAGTCGTAGTGTTTATTCCGGGGCAGGAATCCAATCGGGGTATTTTAGATTTGACGCAGGTTCTGTGATAAATTTTCTTGCAGATGTCAGGTTTTCTACCCCTCTTACTATGAGCATGACCTATTACTTCAGCAAATAATTCATTTTAGCCTGGATACAGGAGGTTCTTCAGGCTTAATCACTTTCTCCCCAAAATCAATAAACGCCTGCGGATAGGTCGGGTGATTGGTTCCCATGATCCTGTCCCAGAAGTTGAAATAGATGCCGTAATTGCAGTGAAAATACCGGTGGTGCTGGTAGTGATGAATGGCTGTATTAAATACTTTAAACACGCCTTTTTTATTGGCCCGAAGCTCAAAACCGAGGTGCCCATATACGCTCATAAACAACACAAATGTTGCAAAAAATATCAGCACCCCCTGATAAACCGGTAGTATCAACCCAACGATAGGCACAATGGCAATCTGCACCACGGCCTCCACCGGGTGAAAGGCGAATGCCGTAAAAGGATTGGGATTGTGAAACCGGTGATGCCAGTTGTGAACCCTTTTATACACTGGTTTCCAGTGCAGCAGGCGATGTGTCCAGTAAAACCATGTATCGTGAATCAGAAAAGCCAGCACAAGGGATATCAAAAGATACACCCAGCTGTAACCCCCGGGCTGGGAATACACATTCGCCCAACCCTTTTCTATCGCCTTGTCAAGCCCCCACCCGGCCAGTGCAAATACAATCAGAGAAACTGCCGTAAACCTGATTTCCTGCTTCATGATCGCAGGGGGAGCCGTTTGCGCACTGATTTTCAGGCGGCGAAATTTTTCTCCTTTCCATACATAAAACAGCAGGTATAAAAACACAACTGCCACCACCGCTGTCACGGGTAAAAATATCGTCCAGAATCCTGTCATCATATTACCATTCATAAGAATCCCAGGCTACCGGCCCGCGATTTTTCAGCAATTGCCAGTGTGATAATATCGCCTTCCCCAGCTTCGGTTCGCAGTGATACTCAAGCCCAACTTCCGCTGCCGTTTGTCTTACCAGTGGTGTGAGTCCGGGATAATGAATATGACAAATCCGCGGAAACAGATGATGAACCACATGATGGTTAAAACCTCCAAACAGAAAATTCACAACCGCATTTTCTGTCGCAAAATCGGAAGTGGTCATCAGTTGATGTTCAGCCCAGGAGGTACCCATTTCGCCGTTTTCCTCCGGCTCAGGGAAAATGGCATCTTCTCCCACATGTGCCGAAACCAGCGCAACTGCCACCACCGCACTCGCCGAAAAATTCATCAACAACCACCCCAGCAAAATCATTCCCACAGACTGATCTACATATATCAGCGGCACAATCAACACATACACCAAATAGAAAACCTTGAATATCAGCATCCTGACAAATTCTTTCTTCGGAAATTTTCCCCGGCGGAAAGCGCCGATATTTTCCGAAAAATAGTCTGCAAAGTCGCGGCGATACAGCCAGTGAAGCGTATAAAACAAATAGACAAAAGGCATATACACATGCTGATACCGGTGCACAGCTTTGATCCTGTCTGAGGGAAATATCCGCACAAAACCTACCTGCCGTATATCCGAGTCCTGCTCTGAAATGTTGGGATAAGGGTGATGCGCAAATACATGGCGGTTTCGCCACATAAAGGAGTTTGCTCCCAGCAGGTCAAATACCATGCGAATCGCTTTGTTGATCTGGTTATTGCGGGAAATGGCACTATGGGCAGCGTCGTGGCCCAGGTTCAGCCCGATCAATATTGCCATTGCGCCCATCAGCATATACCCCGCCATCAAACTCGCTGTATTCTCCCCCCAAATGACGATCATTATATATCCCAGAACGTAAGCAGCCAGAAGGATAAGCCCTTTGATGTAAAACCGCGCATTGGCATAGGTAGAAATCCTTTCCCTGCGAAAATACTCCCTCACCCGCTCATTGAGTTTGTGGTAGAACACATCTTCCTTTTTTTTAAAAACGATGGTATTTACCTGGTGCATAGGGTTTGTTTGGCAGGTTAATTTGCAAAATATTTTTCAAACAATACGGGATAAGTTTCCCTTGATGTCATCGAATCATGCAGCAAGCGGTAGTCTTGGTTGGGAAAATACCATGCGTTCAGTATCGTAAAACGCTCGGCAAGGTCTTTTTCTTTTTCCGGAAGAATGCGCGAACCATGATCTCCCTGAATGATGATCACCGGCTGACGGGCCGTATCACGCAGCAGGTTTCCGACTATTTCCTGTAATTGGCTATCGGTGTATAACAACTGCTCCACATAGGCCTCATGATCCGCCTTTCCGGGTAGATGTCCTTCCGGATAGAGATTGCCTTCGCGGTCAAAAAAGTACGGCGCATGCGGGATGACCAGATGCACATACATATACACCGGGGAAGGGTAATCGCGCAGCGAAATCGTTTTTAACTGATTTAAGGTTTCCTGGTCGGATTCGTAGGAAGGTTTTTGCAGAAAATCATGGCGTAATTTTCCCCAGAGCGTTTTTGCCCGCAAAAAATCCCAGGTATCAGCCGGGTCGGTGAAAAAAGGATTTTCGCGGCTGGCAGGCGCTCCCGGCAGATCAAAAAAAGAAAAGTTGATGATCTTATATCCATTATGTGCCAGAAGACGCGGTACCTTTCCATTTCTTATCGCGGCCTCAACGGCGCCATTGCTGAGATGAGATTCCACGTCCATCCTTTTCCACAACTCAATGCTATCCATTTCAAACAGAGAAGAAACAGACTGCCCGGTGTGGTCGTAATTGCTCCTGGCTCCTGAAACGAGGTAAAAACCTTTTTCCCGCAATTCTTCCGGCATAGGCGGCTTCGCTTGATTCCAGAATTTCTCCACACTTTCAGGGCTGGTATGCGCATCGGTAATAATATGAATAATATCGGGAGGAATGTGCCGGGGAAACTGACTTCCGGTAAGCGGAGCAGAAATAAATTTGCGATGAAACGATTTCCACCAATCTGCATATTCATAGTATCGCCATCCTGTCTGAAACAATTCACCTGCGGTCAGAACCAGAAAAAGCACATTCAAATACAATATCAGACGTACAGAATCGGTTTTCCGGAATCGCATATATAGCACAACCAGCAGCCAGCATACGGCAAAAGCAGGAATCAGCATCCTGTGCCTTCCCCAATGTGTGAGGGCAGGTTGTTCAGTTAAAAATTTATAAATGGCTGAATAATGAAGAAAAAATATGGCAGCAAAGGAGACAATAGCCGATGATTTTCCCAGGTTGCGGAGCACAGTCATATGTAATCCAAACGTGAGCGCAATCATTCCGGATGAACACACGAGCCAAAACAAAAAAGCCTGCGGAAGCGAAAAAAAATACAAACTCTCTTTCCAGCCAAAGACCACAAAAAACAAACCCAGTAACGGAAGGTGTGTTAGTGAAAGGATATATTCTCTTTTTGGCATATCGGGGGAAGTTATACTGGTCGGAAAACGGTTTTGCGAAAAGTTTGATTGTATTCGGCCATAATTCGTGCATTCGTGGTTTTTTACTCACAAATAATTCTCAAGCTATTTTATTAAAACATCTTCCTTTTACTTTCGCTTCATGAGATACAAAACACGTTGCGTCGGTGCGACTGCTTTTTTCTCCAGAATTTCAAAGTACCGGGAGAAACTTTCCTCAAAACCCTCCGGATGATAGCTGGAAAATATATCCTCGCGGAAGGCCAGCATTTCGATAACCTTAGGATCGGAGCGGGGCACAAATTCTGCAATCAACCAGGGAGAGAGGGAGCCAAAGAGGCGGGCGATTTCGGTCATCGGCACATTATTTCCAATTGCCAGATGGTGAATCAGCGCAAGTGCCAGGGTGAGTTCGGGCAGAGGACGACTGAGCCAGGCCATACGTTCACGACTTGCCCAGCCCAGACCGGGGCTGGGATTGGTGAGGTCAAGGCGGAGCGGCAGCAATTGACTGATTGTGTCGTTTTTCATGTTTTCATACCCCCACTCTACCGCAACCTGATCCGAATCAAAGGCAACCGTCAGTCCGTACGCGGCGGCAATACGGCTGAGTGAACCATCATTTGCGCCAAGATCCCAGGTATAAGCCGGGCGAATTTTCTGAATCCAGGCAGCTACGATTTCCTTTTTCCCGGCCAGGTATTCATCACTCAGGATCAGCGACCGGTAATAATTTTCCCAGGTGGAAATCTGCTTTTTTACTTTCAGCGTCCGGATCGTTCCTGTTAAAGACTGAATTAGCCCGAGAAAAGAAGCCATTGAAAATGAAGGCTTCCGGGAAGAATGATTGGCGTGCGTTTTCCCCGAAGATTTGCCGTGAAAATAGAGATGCATCAACAGCCCGGGCTTCAGTTTTTGCCCCAAAGGAAGCAGACGGTAAGCGAGAGAAAGGGGAATTCCATCTATATATTGCTGCATCATCCCGCCGAGGCGAATATCCCTCCCTGCCATGAGACAAAGCGGAGCCAGAAAATGCCTGCAAAACTGTCCGTAAGCAACCCAGGGCTGATTCTTCGGAAGAATTTCAAATGAAGCCGTATCGATCAGTACCATCCGGCCATCTAAAAACTGAAAATTGTAAGCCGACGCATCGCGGAGAGACATGCCAAACGACATGGCCAATTGCTGAATTTGCAGCAAAACCAAAGCGGCCTCCCGGTATTGGGCAAATGACCATTCATAGGGATAAGAGATAAAGGGAATCTGCCGGGGAAGAATAATCCGGAAATCTGCCGGCCATTCGCCCAATTGAATATCCACTTCCTGATGCGATACGATGAGATTATTTTTTACCAGTTGGTCGTACAACCCCGAATCCATGAGTTGCCGGTAGTGGGGCTCATAGGCAGAAGACATCCAGCGAAAAACCTGATTCTGATGAATAACAACCCCGGAATACGGATCGCGGAAAGAGCCGTGTACCTGTTGCATAACGCTAGTCCTGCCTGGAGTGAGAGGAAAACACCGAGCGAAACCAGCCCATAAGGGTATCCCTGATTTTTTTGAAATAAAATCCGACAGCCAGGCCTCCGGCAATCAGTAGCTGAAAGATAAAACTCCCCGATCCGGGATCAATATACAAAAGGATATGGGTCATGAGTATTGTCTGGTTTGGGTGTGACGAATGGGGTAAATATATTGTGAATAATCCTCAATCGAAAGGCAGGAAACCCGAAAATAATACATCCGGCCACTGCAAAAAAAGTAAGGCCTTGTACAGGATTGTACAAGGCCTTTTAGTAGCGGGGACTGGACTCGAACCAGTGACCTTCGGGTTATGAGCCCGACGAGCTACCAACTGCTCCACCCCGCAATGTATTTTTAATTCAGGTATAAAACCGTGAACTATTTTTATCTTGTTATCTAAACGGGAGTGCATAGTTAAAGGTTTCATCTTACATTTGCAAAATATTTTTAATTTTTTCTCTTGGAAACAGAAATTATCCACAAATCAGGGTTTGTCAGTATCATCGGAAAACCCAATGCAGGGAAGTCAACCCTTCTGAATCAACTCCTGGGCAAAAAACTCAGTATTGCCACTCCGCGCGCGCAGACTACACGCCACCGCATATTTGGCATCGACAGCGGAGAAAACTACCAGATTGTCTATTCGGATACGCCGGGATTGATTCGGCCCAAATACCGCCTTCAGGAGCGCATGGTAGGCTTTATCGGTGAATCGCTGGAAGATGCGGATCTCATCGTGCTGCTCATAGCCGTAAACGAGACTTTTCCGGAGGAAGACCTGATTGCACTTGCCGACAAAACGGATATTCCCAAAATCCTCGTCATCAACAAAATAGATGAAGTCGAAGAAGATAAGGTATTCTTGCGGATGAAAGGAATCATGGACCGGTTTTCTTTTGTAGAAGCCATTCCCGTTTCCGCCCTGAAGGGAACCAACGTGGAAAAACTCAAGTCGCTGGTACTTCAACATCTTCCCGAAGGTCCCGCTTATTTTGACAAAGACCAGATTTCGGACCGTCCGGAGCGGTTTTTTGTTGCGGAGATCATACGCGAGAAAATTTTCCTGCTCCTGCGGCAGGAACTCCCCTACAGCACGCAGGTTGTAATTGACAACTTTGAAGAAGAAGAGAAAGAGGATCGTATTTATATACAGGCGACGATCCATGTTGAGCGGCAGGGACATAAAGGGATGATTATCGGCAAACAAGGCAGCATGCTCAAAAAAATCGGCAGTATGGCCCGAAAAGACATTGAGGCCTTTCTGGGACAACATGTGTATCTGGAGTTGTACGTGCGGGTTACCGAGGGATGGAAAAACAGCCGGAATCATTTGCGCGATTTTGGTTATGAATAAATGACAATTATCGTGTGATTCTTTCGTACAGACAGACAGGTAATAACAAACCTGATCCTGACTTTATTTTCCTTGTGAAATATTGGACATTTCCGAAGAAATTAAGGCGAGATGAGGCATTCTTACGTTTTCCTACCTGTATTGATTCTTCTTTTCTGTGAGCAGGGATTTACACAGACTATTTCCAAAAAAGACAGCTTAAAGCAGATACTGTTATCTCAGCCAGCTGATACCACGCGTTATATCACCTATCTTCACCTTACCGATCAGTGGATTACCGCCTCCACAGATTCTGCCATTTTTTACCTGGGCCTTGCAGAGTCGCTTGCCCTCAAAATGAGAGACACCGCCCGTATTGCCAAAGTTTACCGCGGGTTTGGGTATATCAATGAATATCTCCTTCACTTCGACGATGCAGCCGCTTGTTTTGTTGATTCAAAAGATCTCTACGCTTCAACCGGAGATCATCTGCAGGTAGGCGTACTTTATTACCGCCTCGCCAACAATGCCTATCACAAGGGCACCTATGACATCGGGCTCGATTATTGCGATTCCGCTACCATATTTTTCCGGTTGGCAGGAGAAAAAGGGCTCTCCCACCTGGCCGAAGTAAAAGAAATACAAGGGGTGATCTACCAGAAATCGGGAAATTACCCCGCCAGCCTCGAAACGCTACAGGAAGCATTGACAGAATGGGAAAAAACCGGCAATAAAACCGGGATGGCTTCTACCTACAATAATATGGGACTGATTTTTCTGGATCAGGAGTTGGATTCCCTGTCGCTCGACTATTTTCACAATTTTCTACGAATGGCAAAGGAGATTGAACGTAAGGATTTTGAGGGAATTGCCTACATAAACCTTGGCGTTGCATTTTCAAACCTCGATAAAGATGAATTTGCGCTCATCAATTACGAAGACGGGCTTAAAATATTTACCGATCTGAATATCACCAGCCAGAGAGTTTTACTCCTCAACAATATCGGCGCAGTTCACCGAAAGGCCAAAAACTACAAAAAAAGTAACGAATATCTGTTTCAGGCACTCGATCTCATCGAAGGAACCGACGAAACTTCTGTCAGAATACACATCTACAATAATCTTGGTGCCAACTACCTCGATATGAAGATGCCCGAAAAGGCGAATTATTTTAGCCAGAAAAATTTCGATCTGGCAATGAAGTTTGGCTCTCTTTCTCAAAAGGTGGAAGCACTGAAACTCAGAACCGACTACGCAGAAAACAGCGGAAACACAGCGCAGGCTTTTTCTTTCCAAAAACAATACATGGAATTTAAAGACAGCCTGATCAACCAGCACAGCATTCAGAAAACGGCCAGTATCCGCCACCAGTTTGAATTGGAAAAACGCGAAACCGAGGCCAGCCTCCTCCGAAGGGAACAGGCGTCCCAGAAAACAAAGATCTATATTCAGCGCATTTTTCTGATTTTCTTTATCGTCGCCATGATTTTCACTATGGGACTGGTTTTTTACTTGTTCAGGCTTGTCCAATTCAAAAAAATTGCACACCAGCAGCTTCAGCAACAAGCCGTGGAGCTTCAGACAGCCAAAGACCTGGCAGAAGAAGCCTCCCGCTCCAAAGCTGAGTTTCTCTCTGTGATGAGCCATGAAATCCGTACCCCCATGAACGCTGTGATTGGCATGACTCACCTCCTGCTTGACGAATCGCCACGACCCGACCAGATGGAATATCTCAAGACGCTGAAGTTCTCAGGAACCAATCTCCTAAACCTGATAAACGATATTCTTGACTTTAGTAAGATTGATTCGGGCAAATTGATTATCGAACATATTGACTTCGACCTGCATGAGCTGGTCAGAGGCATTACACATTCACTTTCGATTAAGGCACAGGACAAAAATGTCTCCGTTGATTATTATTATGACCCCTCGCTGCACCAGATCTATAATGGCGACCCTGTCAGGCTTGGACAGGTACTGACCAATCTCGTAGGCAATGCGGTGAAGTTTACCGAGCAGGGTTCGGTCAGCATTCGTGTTGAAAACACCAGCGATCAGGGCATCCTGTTTCAGGTGATTGATACAGGAATTGGCATTCCGGAGGACAAACAAAACCTGATATTCGAACAGTTTTCACAATCTTCATCCGATACGGCCCGAAAGTATGGAGGTACCGGCCTGGGGCTGTCGATCACCAAAAAGCTACTGGAACTGATGGGTTCGGAGATTCGTCTGGTCAGCAAATTGGGAAAAGGGAGCAAATTTTATTTTTATCTGCAACTCGGAACTGCATTAAGAAAGGTGGAACAATCGTCCGAATCGGGGCAGGAAATGCAGAAATTCACACATCTGGAAGGGCTAAATATTTTGCTGGCGGAAGACAATAAAATAAATCAGGTAATTGCCCGGAAGTTTCTGGAAAAATGGAAAATAAGAACCGTCATTGTCGGTAATGGAAAAGATGCCGTAGAACAGGTGTATAAAGAAAAATTTGATGTCGTGCTGATGGATATTCATATGCCCGAAATGGACGGTATTGAGGCTACGCAGAATATCCGCAATTCACCTGAACCCGATATAGCCAGCCTTCCCATTATTGCCCTCACAGCCTCCGCCCTGGAAGAAGAGTTGAAGATGATTTTAGATGCGGGTATGAATGATATTGTGACCAAACCATTTGATCCGATCACCCTTTATCAGATGATCGCACGCTATCATAAGCTCGAAAAAATTGAATCTGCCGCCTGAATTCCTGATTCTGATGCTGAGACTTGGCAAAATCACTAATTGCTTGTAGCTTGCACGCTGTTTATGAGTGGAATAGTAGCAATTGTAGGAAGGCCGAATGTAGGCAAATCCACGCTCTTCAACCGACTGATTGAGGAGCGAAAAGCCATCGTGGATGACATGAGCGGGGTTACCCGCGACCGAAATTATGGAAAAGCGGAATGGACCGGTCGTGAATTCACCGTCATTGACACCGGAGGTTATGTACCTCAGTCAGAAGATATTTTCGAAAAAGCGATCCGGGAACAGGTGCATATTGCCATGGAAGAAGCAGATGTGCTGATTTTTATGGTTGATACCCAGACGGGTATCACACCGCTTGACAGATCGTTTGCTCAACTTGTAAGGCAGAATCCTACCAAAGTCTTTCTGGCTGCCAATAAGGTTGATACCCCCAACAAAGTCGTGGATAGTTACGAGTTCTACGAACTGGGACTCGGAGAACTTTTCCCGGTATCGGCCATCAATGGAAGCGGTACGGGCGAACTGCTCGACGCAATAGTAAGTGCACTTCCCGAAGAAAAGCCCGAAACCGAAACGGATGGGATCCCGAAATTTGCTGTAATTGGCAAACCCAACGTCGGCAAATCCAGCATGATCAACGCCCTGCTGGGAAAGGATGTACAGATTGTAACCCCTGTTGCCGGCACCACCAGAGACAGTACAGATACGCGCTTTCAGGCCTTTGGGCAGGATATCATACTGGTTGATACAGCCGGATTGAGGAAAAAAGCAAAGGTTCAGGAAAATATTGAATTTTACTCCACCCTCCGCACAGTAAAGGCTATCGAAAGCTGTGATGTCGCCATCCTGCTTATAGATGCCACCCAGGGGATCGAATCCCAGGACCTTGCCGTTTTCAGCCTCATTGTAAAAAATAAAAAAGGCGTAGTGATCCTCGTAAATAAATGGGATCTCGTAGAAAAGGAAACCAATTCGGCCAGAGATTTTGAAAAAGTTATCCGCGAGCGGATTGCCCCCTTCAACGATATTCCCATCGTGTTTGGCTCAGCATTAACCAAACAAAGACTGATCAAAGTCCTTGAATCTGCTTCTGCTGTTTATGAGAATCTGAGTAAGAAAATTCCTACCAACGAGCTGAATGAGAAAATGCTCGACGCTATCAACCGGCATCACCCTCCCGCAACCCGGGGGCGCATTATCCGGATCAAATACGTAACGCAGATTCCGTCCAGGATACCTACATTCCTGTTTTTCACCAACCACCCGCAACACATACAGGAGTCATACAAGCGTTATCTGGAAAATCAGCTCAGGGAAAATTTTGGGTTTACCGGCGCACCGGTAAACCTCTTTTTCAGACAAAAGTAGTTTTCCATCTGCTAGTTTCCTGCCGCAGCCACTACCTGTATCCACTTTCCGCCCTGCCTTCCCTGAATGGTGGGGTCATACATTGCTCCCGTTACAACTGTAGGCAGATAATAACGTCCCTGATAGCTGGCGTTGAGCAATACATGGAAAGTTTTGGTGCTGGACCGCTTCAGATCGTAAAATGTGAATACCCTGTCGTCCCGGAAATCCTGCCAGGTTGGCGTTACGCCTCCCGCTCCCGATCCGTCAAGACGGGTATTGTGGATCTCCCATCCCGAAGGAAATATCTGGGTAATTGCCATTTGCTCGTAATCAGTCGCGCCGGTATTCTTCACCATCACTTTAGCTATAAAGTCGGTTCCCTGCTCGATTTTGGCAGGGTCAAGCAACAGGCCATCAAGTGTCGTGTAAGAAACTCTTACCGCCACCCCGTTTGCAGCGCTAGTCGTATCTTCCTGCTGGGGAATTCCGTCAAGGATTAAACGGGGATAAAGTATGGCTCCCCCCTTGTTTTTCAGCTCGAGTTTTCCCTTCGATACTTCCGCAAGTTCGGTTTGCCAGACAGGAGACTCTTCGGAGACATCCTCCCATTTTCCCCCGTTCAGTCTCCATGAAAATTTGACCCGGGCACTGTTGCTGCCTTGTCCGGTATATCTGGCCATGGCCACCATACTATAGGCGATTTCCTGGGTTGTAAGCTGATCTTCAGAAGCCAGCCGGTCCGAAATGGTTTTGACCAGTGCGGTAGCCTCTGCTTTCCGATCCATGGTACTGAGTGCAAGCAAAATCACAGCCTGATCACGCAGGGTCGAACCAAATGTTCCGTTTTGTTCCCGGTACCTTCTGGCATCTTTATTCAGGGTTTTTGTCATCTGTTGAGCTACTTCCCGCTGCCCCGCGAGGTAATAGGCTGTAGCCAGATTCCACTGCGCAGCAGCATCAAGGCCCATCCGCTGGCGCATCCTGTTCATGGCCCCCAGTTCGGGCGAACCTGCCAAAGCCAGCAGCATCAGGCGGTAGGACTGTGTAAGTGAAGCAGCGGCATCACCGCCGTTCCAGTCGCGCGCCTTGGTCTGCTGATAAATTTTCCAGTTTTGCATCAGTTCGGCGGGAAGTGAATAACCCGCTTTTTCTGCTTCGAGAAGAAAATGTCCGGCATAATTGGTTCCCCATTCGTTGACCTCTGCCTGACCCGGCCAGTAGGCAAATCCGCCGCCAGCAGTCTGAAACAATTTCACCCTCGCAATGCCTGCTTTTATATTTTTATCCACCTCCTCTTTCCGGGAAGGAGAAAGCCGCAGCAGGTGGGTAAGATAAACCTGCGGGAATACACCTGAGGTTGTCTGCTCAATACATCCATATGGATAGTGTATCAGGAAATCGAGGCGATTTCCCAGGCTCATCGGAGGAATGGCTGATACTTCCAGCCGCCCGCGGCTGGTTCCGCGCATTCCGACGGGCTCCACCGCCTGTTCCCAGGTAGCATTTCCCGCCAGCTCCGCGAAAACACATCGGTTACCCGCGGATTGGGGTGCGAATTTCTATATCCGTTTCATACACAGCCGTCTGTCCGCCTGACTGAGCGGAGATTTTCACGGTTCCCTTTCCGAGGGTATTGAGTACAGTAAGTTTGAAATAAGCCATCTTCTCGCCTGTTTCAGAAAACCGCAGCGACTGGGTTTCGCTTTCTTCCACCAGCATCTGTTTGCCGGTCTGTACACGTACATTCACCTCGCGGATATTATCCTCCAGCGCAAAAACCGTAACTGGCAGCAACACTTGCTCTCCTGGCCCCAGTACCCTGGGCAGTGATCCCAGAACCATCAGGGGTTTCTTCACAGGGGTCGATTTTTCGGCACTGCCGTATGCTCCCGAAGGTGAACCCGCTACGACCATGGTGCGTACCTCGCCCACGTAGTTGGGCATATCGATATGGTGAGTCTGGGTCTCGCCGGCTTTCAGCTCAAACGGGCCAAGAAATTTGACCACCGGCTTAAAGCGGTCAGGTTTTTTGCCTTCAGGGCCGTCGGAATCTGCACCACCACCGATGGAAAGCATACTTTTGATTTCACCGCCAAAAGCGCCCAGTACGTGGTCGTATATATCCCAGGTGCGCACATCCAGCGCTTCACGCTGATAGAAAGTCTGCCATGGTGAGGGCGTTTCAAACCGGGTCAGTCCCAGAAGCCCCTCGTCCACTACTGCAAGCGTATAGGTCATGGCACGGCTATTCTTTTCGCTTACTTTCACCGCATACCGGGAAGCAGGCTCCAACTGGTCGGGCATGGCTATCACGGGGTTGAGGTGTGTGGCCGGGTCTTCCACCTTTACCGGCACCACCCCATACAACCGGATGGGGCGGTCATTGGCTGTTTGTGCATGAGGTTGAAGAAGTGTTACGTGGATATACACATTGGGCGCCATTTCTCCTGAAGCAGGTATTGCAAACCGGGTAGTACCATTGACTGCGTCCACCCAGTGCGCCTGAAGAATTTTATTGCCGGTCTCAACACTGACAAGGGCTCTTCCCTGGCCCCCGGAAGGTATGCTCAGATTGATCGTCTCACCCACAGCATAGGTTTCCTTATCTGTAGTAAAATTGAGCATTTGTGCGCCCCCACGCTCGTTGTCCGTCGAGCGGCCCGCCCAGCCCGGCCAGTCTATATAAATGATTTTACCGGTGGCATGTCCGTTTTTGTCTGTAACCCTCACGAGATATCTCCCCCAGTCGGGATATTTGACGTTGAGTTTCCAGATAGCTGCCCCGTTTACCGTTCTGATTTTCGCAGACTGAAGCTCAGAAGCATTTACTTTGCCCTGATAGGTACCGATATTATCTTCCGATTTGTCCCACCACCATTTCCATTCCAGCTTATACAGCTTGACTTCAACCTCTCCAGATACGGGCCTCCCCTCTTTATCCACCGTGGCTATTTCAACATTGTGGTCCGTATCGGTCAGCAACATTCCCCGGGCGGCATCGCCTTTGGGGGTTTTGATTCCTACATAGGTATCATAGGGATGGAAGGGCATGCTGAATCTGTCCACACTAAATCCCCCTCCCGGCTCAAATACTTTTCCTTTGAAATTGGCTACCAGCATCCCGGGAGCATCACTGTTTACCGTGATTTTTGCGGGAATTTTGGCGATACCCAGTTCATTGAGTGATCCGTCGAAGAGTGTTTTTTCTTCCGAATCAAACTTCCTGACCGGATCGGTAAAATTGTAGGCAGAATATTTGGCAAACGAAAGTGGAGCGTCCTGAAGGGTTACTTTCACATCGGCCTTCAGGTTTTTGGCTATGGCCCCGTGCAGCCACTGAACCTTGAGGTCTGCCTCACGACCTGCGGTCTGGCGCGACAAAAATGGAACGCCAAAGTCGAGTTGCATTTTCAGCCGGTTGGGCACAATGGTTTCTACCTTAATCGATTGGGTAAATACGGAACCACCCACTTTCACCCTTGCAAGATAATTGCCGGTGGGTGCATCAGGAGCAGTAGCTGTGGGAAAAGGATAAAATCCTCCGTTTCCCTCTGTCCTTACCATTTTCTCTACAACCTGACCATGGGGATCCAGCAGTTCAAATACCACGGGATGACCCGCCGGAAGGCTTTTCTCTTTATCTTCCAGCATAAAGGTAAGGTAAATCGGATCACCAGGGCGCCATACCCCTCTTTCACCGTAAATAAATCCCTTAACCCCTTTCTGATATTTTTTCCCCTGCGTATCAAACCGACTCATGGAAAGGGCGGAACCATCATCCAGCCGGAGATAACCGCGCTGTTCGCCCACCTTAGCTACCATCAGGAAAGGCGTACGTTCAAATTGCGCCCTTACCATTCCTTTATCATCGGTCGTAGCAGTCGTAATCAACTGATGCTGATAGTCATATACTTCCAGTTTTGCACCGGATACAGGTTGTGTGGTTTTCAGATTGGTTACGGCAAAAAAGGCCCCCTGGCTTCCCTGTTTGGCAATCAGTCCCAGATCGGAGGCGAGTATATTACGGCGAATGATGCGATCGGTATTGTAATATGCCTGCTTACAGGGATCTTCCCTGTCTTCGTAGTCATCGTAATAGTAGTCCCAATAGCTGTCTTCTGACTCATCTACGTAGGTAAACCACCCTTCTTCGAGTTCCAGCATATCTTTGTCTTTATCCTGCGCATCCTCATCACAGGTAAAATAGGCATAAGACTTTCTGAAGCCCAGAGAGACCTCATAAATAGCCCCGGGGTCGGACTGAATCAGGCTGCTCATATCCAGCGAATGGCGATTCCAGGTGTTGAGATCCAGTTCTGTGTTTTTATCGAGCTCTATCCTTTTTTTGGCAACCATCTGCCCCACCCGTTTCATCTCGCGGTTTCCGTCAAGCTGGTTTACCTGCAAAAACTGGGGTACATTTTTCTCAAAAATTTTGATGACCCGCACATCTATGGCTTTCAGTCCTATGGCTTCAAATACTAGCGGGAGAGAATTTTCGGATCGGGGAAGAATGGTACCCTGTCCGATCAGCCGCACTTCCGGTTTTACTTCGCTAAAGATGATATTTTCTCTGAAAGGGATATTCAGTTTTTCATTTTCTTCTCCCAGAATACCCGGTTCGGCTTTGATCTCTACAGGGCCCGAAATTTGTTTTCCGGGATAGACGCGGATGCGGTTAGCTTCAATGGAAAACCGCAGGGGAATATCTCTCAGGGAAATCATCCCGTTTAAGTCCTGATCTTTTTTCACAGGATTGGAAAACTCCAGCACAATATAGGGATCAGGGCGGTTGAATGTATAGGTCTGTACCGGGTAAAAACTGCCCAAAGCAGGTACGGGTATGGCTTTGTTGCCCCGTGTATCTGCTTCAATTTTTTTCCCGCTCCAGGTAAGAGCCACTTCATATGCATTTTCTTTTCTTTCCAGGCTGTCTATGAAGAAAGTGTGCTCATTTTTCGAACCTTTATGTGCCCATCGTATGGATAGAGGTTTTCCTTTGACAGCGGCTTCCAGCAGCTTTTCAACATTTTCATCCGGCGCGAAATCCACCGTTTTTACGACACCCGAAATCTGCTGCCAGCGTTGATCGGCCTGGCCCAGAGGGCGAATTGAGGTAAGATTCACAGCCATATTCTGTCTGCGACTGGCAAACCGGAAAGGAAAATTCCCCAGGTTTGAAGGGATTTCGCGGATAATCTGACGCATATCCAGATCGCCCCGATAAATAGTGCCACTGGGCAGGGGATTGTCTGGCTGAAATTCCAGGGTGCGTGTATCGGTCCAGACCGTTTTTCCGGAAATAGATGGAGAAAATACAAAGGGGCTCTTTTCGAGCGGTTCGCCTACCCGGTCGGGGTTGGCGATATCATAGGCAAAGCGAATCCTGATTGCAGAAGTACGGCTGATTTCCCCCGCGGTATAAGCCGAAAGGTAATCATTGAAGCCCGTATCATAGGTAACAGACTGGTTGTAGCGGGAGGAAATCCCGTACCACATACCCGCAACAATCACAATAATCAGAGCAAAAAAGGGCAGGAGAAATTTTCGTTTCATAGCTGAATTGGGGTGAAGATATTCATTTGCGTATTAAAGCATAATTTCGGCAATCAGATAATCGGCAAGCACCATACTCAGGCAACTGTAAACGACCGCCTTTGTACTGGAGGCTCCCACTTCAAGTGCGCCGCCTTCTGTATAAAACCCTTGATAGGCAGACACTGTGGTTATAATCATCCCAAAGGTAAAGGCCTTTACGTACATTACAATGACCTGATAGGGATCGTAATAGGTCTGCACGCCAATCGTAAACTCCAGGCTGGTGACAGCCCCCGAAAGGTCTCCTGCAACCATTCCCCCCAGATGCGCGAGAAAAGCAGATACAGAAACCAGTACAGGAAGTGCGATCAGTCCGGCGGCGATTTTGGGCAGGATGAGATACGCACCACTGTTAATGCCCATGACTTCAAGGGCGTCAATCTGCTCAGTTACCCGCATTGTCCCGATCTCAGAGGCGATTTTGGAACCAATCCTACCGGCAAGGATAAAGGTAAGCACCGTTGGAGAAAGCTCCAGCAAAGTGGTGGCAGACACAACAGAGCCAATGATCGAGTTGGGAACCAGACTGGTGACCAACTGGTAAGCTGTCTGAAGGGTACTGACTGCTCCGATAAATACAGAAATGATTACAACAATGGTAAGGCTGCCCAAAATCATGGAGGTCACTTCCGACATTGCCAGACGGTAATAGACCAACGGCTTTTCCAATGTCTTAAACATTCCTCCCAGCAGAAGAAAGTAACGGCCAATATGAAAAAAAAGCTTGCTCAAAAAGGTATTGTTTGGTCTTTCACCACCCCAAAAAAGCGAATATTGTTCAGGGATGCAACTGTAACTTTTCTCACAGAGGCCGTTATATAAAAAAAAGAGGTAAAAATTTTCCCATGCCGGGCAAGGCATCTTCCCAGTCGGTTCTTATCGTTAGAAAATATGTGTTTATGGTCTTAAAAAGTATATAAAATTAACTAAAATTATATATCGGAGGGGGTACTCAGTACATCCGATAAATAACCAGAAAAGGAACTATTGACAATGAATCACAGATTTTGTATTTTCCATTAATTAAATAATGATTTTGAATGATTTTCGTTTTACCTGTAAGTACCCGAACAAACCTGTGAATTCTGCGTGAGGTATAAATATTCTTTTAGAGAAACAAGTTTTGCCTTTCAAACAGATCATGAAGAAAACTTACGTCATATTTTCAGTCATACTACTGCTCTTTTCTGCTCCGGCACTGGCAGATGACAGGATTGTGTATGACAATATTCAATGGAATACCTATGAGGTTCCGTTTTACACTTTTGCGGAATATACGCCTCAGGTAGCACTTCGGATGGAATATGCCCGGTTTGAGGTAGTGAATGCAGACGAATGGCAGGCGCTTTCAAAGCAAAATCAGGCGTATGAAATTGACCTTGTTTTTACCAAATACCCCAAAAATATTGAAGAATGGCGCACCAACTACTATCAGTTGCTCAACGACCGGCTGATCACGCTTTTTGGTCTCGATTCTTCGCTCCAATCGCCTTCCATTCGATGGAATATGGTTCTCCAGACACAATGTGTCACAGAAGAAGAAGCAAAAAAATATTTCCATGGATTTGTGATCAAGTACAGACCGCGAAAGGCGCAGGTGCTTGATGATATTGAAACGCCGGATCAGTTGAAGGATCTGATTGCCGGAAAGGCTATTTCCCGTGATTCAACCGTTTTCAGAGTCATGGACAGAAATCCGCAATGGGATAATATGTTGGTTGTGATGGACTGGACGGGTTCTATGTACAAATTTGGAGCACAACTGGTCCTGTGGTATAAACTGAATGTAGAGCACGGCGACCCCAAAGTGCGGCATTTTGTGTTTTTCAATGATGGAAATAATAAAAAGACCTGGCAGAAAAAACCCGGGCGTACCGGCGGTGTCTATCGCTCCAAAACCGGCGAACTTGAAGAGATTGTTTCCACGATGGAGTATGTGATGAAAAAAGGCAATGGAGGAGATTCACCTGAAAATGACCTCGAAGCGGTGCTGACAGGCATTCAGTATCTCGACCATTTTGACGAAATCATCCTGATTGCCGATAACAAGAGTGCGGTAAGAGATATAGAATTGCTCGATAAGATAGATAAGCCTGTCAGAATTATCATTTGCGACCTTAAGAGAGGAAGTGCGGTACATCCGGACTATATCAAAATCGCAAAACAAACTGGCGGAAGTATCCACACCATCGGTCGGGATATTGATTATATGAAAACGTTGGGCAAGCAGAGTCCGGGGTTTTAACCGCTACATCCGGCATAAAAGTTTCAATCTTATATGGGGTTATTAAAAGCAGAAGCGGGAGCGCAATCTTTTGGAAAGTGCTCCCGCTTCGTTGACAGTTCCCGTAAGATACTGGCAACCTCAAGTTACCGTTATGAGACAGCCTGGCGCCAAAGCTCTTTCGAGTCCGGTTTGGGGCGAACGATCCGGAATTGCCATGCACTGAAGCCCTCTTGCGAGGTCGGCTCTTCCTGAAAGCCCGGTTTTTTTTGGATGCGGTACCTGGTTTGTCCGTGGACTATTCCCGGTTTACCTTATGAGACCTTTACAAATCCCTGCATCCGGCGAAACGATTTCAGATTAATACCAGTCAGCGCTGCCTTTCAGCATTGCACTGCCGTATCGTATAACCGATGGGTGCGAAAGCACTTATCAACTATACCATCCCATGGATTTCACCTGGAATCTTCTCCTTTTCGGCTTACACTTAATTTAGAGAACTACCCGGAAACTTTGTTTTTACACGCGATCCCCATTGGGTTTGGTTTCTGTAACCTGTCTTTTATCTCTCACTTGATGAATCTAATATCGCTTGTTACAGGAGAGAATACAAATATTTTTCGCTTTACTTATAAACAAGATTTGCACTTTTCCACAACTTATCCACAGGATTTGTCCACACTGTGGACAAATCTCAAAGCAATTGATTGGCCAGGTTTGCCAGTTCTGATCTTTCGCCCTTTTCAAGGGTGATATGGGCAAACAGTTTTTGTCCCCGCAGTTTGTCGATCATATAAGACAATCCATTGCTCTGTGCATCCAGATAAGGGGTATCAATCTGATTAATATCGCCGGTAAAAATCAGCTTGGTATTTTCACCGGCCCGTGTAATAATTGTTTTCACTTCGTGCGGCGTGAGATTTTGTGCTTCATCCACAATAAAAATCACCTTTGAAAGGCTCCTGCCCCGGATATAGGCCATGGGTGTAATGACAATTTTTTCTTCCTCAACCATGGATTCAACCTGTTTAAAACGTTTATCAGAAGGAGGAAACTGATTTTTGATAAACTTCAGGTTGTCCCAGAGGGGTTCCATATAAGGGTTTAGTTTTTCTTTAATGTCTCCTGGCAGCGCGCCGATATCTTTATTGCCAAGGGGAATCACCGGCCTGGCGATGAGAATCTGCCGGTAGTCTCTTCTTTGTTCCAATGCTCCGGCGAGGGCCAGGAGGGTTTTTCCTGTTCCGGCAACTCCCTGAATCGTTACAAGTTTGATATCGGGGTTCATGATGGCATGGAGGGCAAATGTCTGTTCGGCATTTTTGGGCGTGATACCATAGGCGGACTGCTTATCGATCCGCTCCAACATCTCTTTGAAGGGATTGTGATAAGCGAGCAGGGAGTGCACCCCGTTGCGCAGGATAAAATAGTGGTTTTCTACTGGTTTCTCAGAAAAAAGCACCTGTGAGGGGATGGCATTTTCCTGAAATATGCGGTTAATTATTTCATCTGATACTTTTTCCCTGAGTGATTTACCTGTGTAGAGGTTGCCTACGTCCTTGATTTTGCCTGTTTCATAATCTTCTGCGGGAAGGTTCAGCGCCTTAGCTTTCAGGCGGAGGTTGATATCTTTGGTAACAAGAATCACCCGGCTGTTTTTTTCTTCTTCCTGAAGGGCGATCGCGGAATTGAGGATTTTATGATCGGGTTTGGAGTGGTCAAATACGCTTTCAGCATCGAGTGATTGAGGCTGATGGGACATAAGCACTTTGAAGTGGCCGAGTTCAGGGCCGGCAATAGGAATCCAGTCCTGAAGGGTAAATTTGCCGGAGAGTTTGTCTATATAGCGGATAAATTCTCTGGCTTCGAAGTTTTTGGTGGTATTTCCCTGTTTGAAGTCGTCGAGCTCTTCCAGAACCGTAATAGGGATTGCGATATCGTTGTCCTGAAAGTGGGTAATGGCCTGATTGTCATAAAGAATAACAGAAGTATCCAGGACATAGATTTTTTTTGCGGCTTTTCTTTTCGGCATATAGCAGCGAAATGTGTTTCAGGTAAATGTACGACAAAAAACCGAGGGGGGGAATAAAAAAAAGGGCTGTCCGTGAGGACAGCCCGAAAAGGGTGGCGTCGACCTACTCTCCCACGTTTTACCGCAGTACCATCGGCGCAGTGGGGCTTAACTACTCTGTTCGGGAAGGGAAGAGGTGGACCCCCACGCTATGGACACCTAAAAGGTTTTCAAAAGGAGTAGTTATGCTGGTTCCCGATCCGGCCTCCTTTTGGGTATAAGTTCGACATATTGTAAGATAAAATAGCAACGGGAGTACTCTGTGTCCTGTTTCATTTTGGCGAAGCAGTACAGAGCGGAAGAAAATCTTTCGGGTGATTAGTACGACTCAGCTGAATGTGTCACCACACGTACACTTATCGCCTATCTACGTGGTCTTCTTCCACGACCCTCAAGGGAAAACTCATCTTGCGGTGGGCTTCGCACTTAGATGCTTTCAGCGCTTATCCCTTCCGGACATAGCTACCCAGCGATGCAGCTGGCGCCACAACTGGTACACTAGCGGTCGGTCCAACCCGGTCCTCTCGTACTAGGGTCAGCTCCGCGCAATTTTCCTGCGCCCGCTACAGATAGAGACCGAACTGTCTCACGACGTTCTGAACCCAGCTCGCGTGCCACTTTAATGGGCGAACAGCCCAACCCTTGGGACCTTCTCCAGCCCCAGGATGTGACGAGCCGACATCGAGGTGCCAAACCTCCCCGTCGATGTGAGCTCTTGGGGGAGATCAGCCTGTTATCCCCGGAGTACCTTTTATCCTTTGAGCGATGGCCCTTCCATGCGGAACCACCGGATCACTATACCCGACTTTCGTCCCTGATCGACTTGTGAGTCTCTCAGTCAAGCACCCTTCTGCTATTGCGCTCTACGTACGATTACCAACCGTACTGAGGGTACCTTTGGAAGCCTCCGATACTTTTTTGGAGGCGACCACCCCAGTCAAACTACCCACCTAGCGCTGTCTTCCTTGCGGAATTAGGCAACCATTAAATAAAGGGTGGTATTTCAAGGACGGCTCCACGAAGACTGGCGTCCCCGCTTCAAAGCCTCCCACCTATCCTACACATTCTTTAACCGTAGTCAACACTAAGCTATAGTAAAGGTTCACGGGGTCTTTTCGTCCCGTAGCGGGTAACCGGCATCTTCACCGGTACTACAATTTCACCGAGCTCGTGGCCGAGACAGTGCCCAGATCGTTACACCATTCGTGCAGGTCGGAACTTACCCGACAAGGAATTTCGCTACCTTAGGACCGTTATAGTTACGGCCGCCGTTTACTGGGGCTTCGATTCAGAGCGTGAACCCCTCCTCTTAACCTTCCAGCACCGGGCAGGTGTCAGGCCTTATACTGCGTCTTTCGACTTTGCAAAGCCCTGTGTTTTTGTTAAACAGTCGCCTGGGCCATTTCTCTGCGATCTGCCGAAGCAGACGTCCCTTCTCCCGAAGTTACAGGACTAATTTGCCGAGTTCCTTAGCCACGATTCACTCGAGCACCTTAGGATTCTCTCCTCGACTACCTGTGTCGGTTTACGGTACGGGTCGCTCTTACCTATGCTTTGAGGGTTTTCTTGGCAGTGGTTACCCACACTTTCCGCTCAGCCGTAGCCTCGCGGTACTGTCAGGTTCGACAAGTTCTGCGGATTTGCCTACAAAACTTCTATCTACACCCTTTAACGTGGAATTCCGTCTCCACGCGGTGGTTTCAAGCCTGCGTCGCCCCATCGCAGTCAGAAAAAGTATCGGAATATTAACCGATTTTCCATCGACTTCCCCTTTCGGGTGCGCCTTAGGTCCCGACTAACCCTATTCTGATTAGCATTGAATAGGAAACCTTAGTCTTTCGGTGTGCAGGTTTCTCACCTGCATTATCGTTACTTATGCCTACATTTGCTTTTCTATGCACTCCACCAAACTTCGCAGTTCAGCTTCTCTGTCCATAGAATGCTCCCCTACCTATCTGCCTAAGCAGATACCATAGCTTCGGTAGTATGCTTTATGCCCGATTATTATCCATGCTCAAGCACTCGACTAGTGAGCTGTTACGCACTCTTTAAATGAATGGCTGCTTCCAAGCCAACATCCTAGCTGTCTTCGCACTCAAACCACGTTAGTTCAACTTAGCATACATTTGGGGACCTTAGCTGATGGTCTGGGTTCTTTCCCTCTCGGACCAGGACCTTAGCACCTAGCCCTCACTCCCGGGGATATCTACCGGCATTCGGAGTTTGTCAGGGTTTGGTAGGATGTGACTCCCCCTAGCCCTATCAGTAGCTCTACCTCCGGCAGACTCACCCCGAGGCTGTTCCTAAAAACATTTCGGGAGTACGAGCTATTTCCCAGTTTGATTGGCCTTTCACCCCTACCCACAGGTCATCCAAACACTTTTCAACGTATACTGGTTCGGTCCTCCATGGCCTGTTACAGCCACTTCAACCTGCCCATGGGTAGATCACTAAGGTTTCGCGTCTGCCCCCACTAACTCTCCGCCCTGTTAAGACTCGCTTTCGCTCCGGCTTCGGACCTTAAATCCTTAACCTTGCTAGTGAGGTGCAACTCGTAGGCTCATTATGCAAAAGGCACGCCGTCACCCCCGAAGGGACTCCGACTGTTTGTAGGTGTACGGTTTCAGGTACTTTTTCACTCCCTTATGCAGGGTGCTTTTCACCTTTCCCTCACGGTACTTGTGCGCTATCGGTCATCTGGGAGTATTTAGCCTTGGCGGATGGTGCCGCCAGTTTCAGACAGGGTTTCTCCGGCCCCGCCCTACTCAGGATCCCACCAGATTCAGACTTCTTACGCCTACGGGACTATCACCCCGTCTCGTGCCGCTTTCCAACGGTCTTCGGCTTCAAATCCTGAACCTTCCTGTGGTCCTTCAACCCCGTAGTGGCCGTAACCACTCCGGTTTGGGCTGTTTCCCGTTCGCTCGCCACTACTTGGGAAATCACTGTTGTTTTCTCTTCCTACAGGTACTTAGATGTTTCAGTTCCCTGCGTTCGCCTCCCATTGCTGGGATATCCCTTGCGGGATGGGTTGCCCCATTCGGATATCTCCGGATCTATGACTGCTTGCGTCTCCCCGAAGCTTTTCGCAGCTTGCCACGTCCTTCTTCGCCTCCAGATGCCCAGGCATCCCCCGTACACCCTTCTCTTTTTTCTTCCTAACTCTTACCCCATCGGTCGCCCGACAGGGTAGCGTCGCTACTTTATCTCTAACTTACAATATGTCAAATAACTTCTTAGCATCACCCCAACGGGTCAATACTAATTGGTGGAGAATGTCGGATTCGAACCGACGACCCCCTGCTTGCAAAGCAGGTGCTCTAGCCATCTGAGCTAATCCCCCCGCACCTACGAACAACTTCCGCTGCCCTCCGGTGTGGGCCTGCGTGGACTCGAACCACGGACCTCTACATTATCAGTGTAGCGCTCTAACCACCTGAGCTACAAGCCCCTTTAGTTAGTTCCGTTCGCCTACGTCCTCTCTCCCTCCCCCTCTTACTGAACTAAGCTCCCCCGCAGGTTTTCCCTTAATATAAAATACGTGATGCAGAACCACCAATCATCTCAACACTTTGTCCTGTCTTTCTCTAGAAAGGAGGTAATCCAGCCGCACCTTCCGGTACGGCTACCTTGTTACGACTTAGCCCCAGTTACCCGTTTCACCCTAGGCGGGCTCTTACCCCCGACTTCAGGTGCCCCCGGCTTCCATGGCTTGACGGGCGGTGTGTACAAGGCCCGGGAACGTATTCACCGCGGCATGGCTGATCCGCGATTACTAGCGATTCCAACTTCATGGAGTCGAGTTGCAGACTCCAATCCGAACTGAGAACGGCTTTTAGAGATTGGCTCACCTTCGCAGGCTCGCTACTCGCTGTACCGTCCATTGTAGCACGTGTGTCGCCCTGGGCGTAAGGGCCATGATGATTTGACGTCATCCCCGCCTTCCTCACTCCTTGCGGAGGCAGTCTCCTTAGAGTCCCCATTCTTTACGTGATGGCAACTAAGAATAGGGGTTGCGCTCGTTGCGGGACTTAACCCAACACCTCACGGCACGAGCTGACGACAACCATGCAGCACCTTGCTCCCTGTCCCGAAGGAACTTCCCCTTTCAGGGAATAGCAGGGGCATTCTAGCCCAGGTAAGGTTCCTCGCGTATCATCGAATTAAACCACATGCTCCACCGCTTGTGCGGGCCCCGTCAATTCCTTTGAGTTTCAGTCTTGCGACCGTACTCCCCAGGTGGGTCACTATCGCTTTCGCTTGGGCACTCAAACCGTAGTCCGAACACCTAGAGACCATCGTTTACAGCGTGGACTACCAGGGTATCTAATCCTGTTCGCTCCCCACGCTTTCGTGCATCAGCGTCAGTTGTGTCCTAGAAGTCTGCCTTCGCAATCGGCGTTCTGCGTGATATCTATGCATTTCACCGCTACACCACGCATTCAACTTCCTCAAACATACTCAAGCCTGTCAGTATCAATGGCGGGTATCCCGTTGAGCAGGACGTTTTTCACCACTAACTTAACAAACCGCCTACGCACCCTTTAAACCCAATAAATCCGGACAACGCTTGCACCCTACGTATTACCGCGGCTGCTGGCACGTAGTTAGCCGGTGCTGATTCTTCAAAGATACTACATCTATGCCTATAGCATCTTATTATTCCCTGATAAAAGCAGTTTACGACCCAGAGGGCCTTCTTCCTGCACGCGGCATGGCTGGTTCAGGGTTGCCCCCATTGACCAATATTCCTTACTGCTGCCTCCCGTAGGAGTCGGGCCCGTGTCTCAGTGCCCGTGTGGCTGATCATCCTCTCAGACCAGCTACCCATCATCGCCATGGTGAGCCGTTACCTCGCCATCTAGCTAATGGGACGCATGCTCATCCTCCGACGTAATTACTTTCTTCCACAAACCATGCGACTCGTGGATCGTACGGGGTATTATTCAGTGTTTCCACTGGCTATTCCCCTCCGGAGGGTAGATTGCATACGCGTTACGCACCCGTGCGCCACTCGTAGTCCCCGAAGGGACCTTACCGTTCGACTTGCATGTATTAGGCCTGCCGCTAGCGTTCGTCCTGAGCCAGGATCAAACTCTCCATCGTATTTGTATCTACGACTTCAAAATGCCCAGACTCTTGGCTTTTCATTACTTGTTCATTACTTTCGTAACCTTACTCGTAACTCTGTTCTGCATCCGTATTTCAATGAACTCTTCTTATCTCCCCACTTCTCTTCCCCGCTATCAAGAATATCTTTTCTCTTCTCTATTGTACTCATTCCCTGCACCCACTTACCATCACCCCCCCCTCATCTCAACCCCTCATATCCCCCGATTTTCTTACCTCCTCAAAAAAGCCTCGCAAAGGTAAGAGGAGTTTTTGTAACTGCAAACTTTTTATGAAAAAATTTCTAAAAAAGTTTGTTTTCAGACTGTTTAGGCCGCAATTACAACCGTTCACACGTCGGGCTTTTTTTTCCCAGGGATAATTGCTAAACTTACTCTGTTTTGAAAAAACTTACCCTTGCTGATTGAAGGGATGACAAAGGTACAACGGGTATTTTCATTCTCCAAATCCGTCCCTCATATAGTTTTCCACATTTCGGGGAACCATTTGATAATCAGCGAAAAATAGTTTCAGATATTTTTTCAGTAGAAAATCACCTCACACCCTTTGTGCATTTCTGCAAAGGAATCGACCTTTTTCTGGTTCAACCGGGTATTAAAACATTTTATAGAAACCAGGGAAAAAACCCCATCCAATTCGGTCAGTTTGCGAATATCTGTATTGGAGCAATCGAGCCGCTTCAGATTTATCATACCTGAAAGCGCCTTCAAATCCCGTATCTGAGTTCCCGCACAAATCAGTTCTTCCAGTTTTACCAGTGCAGTGAGCGGATCGAGTGTACTCACAGGTGTATTTTCCACATCAAGGTAGGTTAGGTTTTTCAGGTCGGAAAGCGGTAAAAGGCTCTCTACCGGGTTCAGAGAGCAGTCCAAAACCTTCAGTGAGGTGAGCCTTGCCAGCGGATCAAGACTGGAAACACCGGTGTTGGTAATTTTAAGTTGGTTTAGCCGCAGAAACTCCTCCAGTGGCTTTAGATCTGTAATTCGCTGATTATCCACCACAGATATGCCCTCAAGCGAAATAATCTGATGCAACTGCTCTCTGTCAGGCGTAGGATCAAGGCGTACATGGCTTCGGATGATCGTCTGCCAGGCTTGCGACAAGCCTTCCCACCATTGTTCCAGTTTTTCCGATTCAAATATCACCAGGCAATCGCTGCGGTAGCTGAGAAAGCGCCGGGCTTCGGCTACATCCACTCCAGTCGAATCGCAGTAAATCTCTTTTAATTTGGAAAGCTCATCCAGAGGAGAAAGGCTCTTCACGCTGGTTTTTTCAATATCCAGCCATTCGAGGTGAGACAGTCCGGCAAAATCATTGAGGGAATCAATCCGGGTATGGGCACAATTGAGGTCTGTAAGCTGTGTCAGGAAACGCAGTGGTGCGGTATTCTCAAGTTGCGTATGGCTGCAATCAAGCACTTTCAACTGTACCAAATCTGCGATCGGGTCAAAGCTCTCTACCGGAATATAGGCGCAATGCAATTCTTCCGAATTGGTAAGCATACTCAGCGGCTCCAGATTCTGAATAGTAGGGTGAGAATTGATATCAATACGGCTGATGCCTGCGACCTGATGCAGTTGTTCCCTGTCGGGGTTTTCGCTCAACTCAACGCTGGCAGCAAAAATATTTTTCCACGCGCTATCCAGCTTTTCCCACCAGTCCTGCAGGGTTGCAGAAGCATAAACGACCAGGCTTCCAGGGTGCTGCCGCATAAAGCGGCTGGCCGACTCACGCGAAACATCTGTATGGTCACAATATACCTTGCGAAGTCCGGAAAGAGAATTCAATGGCTCCAGCGAAACCAGTCCTGAGTTGTCTGCAAAAATCAGTCGGAGGGAAACCGCACCTGAAAGCGGCTTCAGATCAGAAACTGCGGTCTTTTCAAAAAAGACTGTATGGAGTTTTGTTTTACCTCTGAGCGGTTCGAGATCAGAAACCCCTGTCTCAGAAAAATCGACGATTTCCAGCCCATGAAGCCGGGTAAGGGGCGCAAGTGAGGATACCGGAGTTTTCTGAATATAAACAGCCTGAAGGGACGAAAGTCCGGCCAGTGGCTGTAGATCATCTACCATGCTGCCCTGAATATCCAGCCGGGTAAGTTGTGAAAAATAAACAAACGGGGAGAGATCGCGTAAGCGGGTGTTCCCTGCAAATATTTCCCTGAGGCTGATCGCATAACGCATAGGAGAAAAATCTGAAACCAGGGTATTGTCGCATTTCAGCACTTCGAGTCGGGTGAGATTGCGCAAAGGGGTAAGGTCGCGGATAGCAGTACCGGATATATAAACCTCGCGAAGGCGGGTAAGTTTGCCAAGTGGCTCCAGATCGGTAATGGAAGGGTTATACGAAAGGTCGATTTTCTCTGACTGCATAATCCGCTTCAGATCCGTAAATATGAGGGCAGAATTGAGGCTAACAGGCGTTGAACCGATAAACAAGGTATCGCCGATTCGCAGCGAATCCTGAAGGGAAAGCACATCGGCCATCGTCAGGGTATCATTCACCGAAATATCCTTAGCGAAAATGGCCTGCCAGTCAAACGGAAGCTGGTTCCACCAGTTGGTGAGGTCTTCCTGCTCGGAAAGACGGGTAGTATAAATGCTGGCGATCTTTAATATTCTTGAATCAGGATCCAGATTGATTTCGACCACACGGGGCTGAACGTGATAGACGCTGTCGCCATCAAAAGTGACACCGCGAAGTACCCGGTCCATTTTTGCCTGGAAATACAGGCCGCCGGATTCATTTATTTCGTGGCTTACTTCATTAATAAGAAACTCAAAGGAAACATACCGGAAAAAAAAGTCGATGTCCTTGAGATAAGCCTGTACATTTTTATTGGTAACCGTAGATCTATATTCGGCCAGGTCATCTTCGATCTGAACTTCGGGGTCGCGGAAGATTTTGAGATAACTCTGGGTGATAATAATTTCCTTTTCGCGGGCGGAAGCCGTAGAATCGCCTATGGCATTGAAGGTAAACTGAAGAAAGGAAATCAGTTGCCTTACCTGCTGTTTATATGCGGAAATGGATGTCGTATCGGGAGAAGATATCTGAGCATGAAGCGTGGGATATCCTGTAAACAATAAAATAAAAGCCAGAGCCAATTGCAGTTTTTTCATCACTGATGATAGATATATTTAAGTAGAATGTCTTTTTTCCCGGGTGGAACCTCGGTCATTTGTGAGATCAGCCATCCTCGGTTATAACCGGATCGCATAAACTCTGAAAGTTCAAAGTACCATCCATCGATCTGAAAAAAGTGAAATTTTACTTTTTTTACGGTTTGAAACGTCAGATTACCCCGTTTTAGTTCATAAAGAAAGAGAGTGAGGTAGTCGGGCGAATATCCATTTTCGGCGTATTTTTCTACGTTTTCCTCTTTTCTGAAAATTTTTATGAGGTTCATAAAATCGAGTTCGTGGCTAAGGGGGTGGATAAACGGCGGTGCGTTGCCGCTTTCGGCCCGGGGTTCAAAAACCTGACTAAAGGGCTGAAAATAGACATTGGTGAATACCCATTTGGAGCCTACCTGTGCTTCTTCAATTTTCAGAAAAAGCGTAACAGGCATTTCCCTCCCATTGTACAAAAAAGTCGTGGTAACTTCTGCAAACCATTCGCCGCCATGGAAATTGAGATATTTGTTGCGAACTGAACTGATAAACTTTGACTTCATTGACGGGGTAATGGACGGGTTTTGCTCGTCGAAAAGAATTTCCAGGTAATCGTGCCGGAGTTTGGGATTGTGGTAGAGGCTGTCACCGGGGTAATAGCGGTTGCCGTCAAGGGCTTCTTCCCCGTTGAAGCGGCGGAAAAACTGATTGACCTGTTTTGTCTCTGCATACATCACACTTTCATCTCCGAGGTATTCTTTGATTCTCTGGGCAACAACGGTGGATGGAAGTAATCCTGTTAACAGAATCAGTGAGAGAAGGCGTGCGGAAAGGGGATTATGAGTATGCAAAAGGGTCAGGAATTAGGAATTAATTATATATTCCACAGAGGGAATCTACAGCATTTCATACGTAAAAGGGGAACAGGAAGATTTCCTGCTCCCCATTGGCAAGATTATATCGGGATACCGAAAAGAATTACGGCAGGGTTTCGGTCACGCGAATATCTCCCAGCAGCACATCCCAGAATTCAATCAGGCGTCCGCTGATTTGAGTGGATTTTCGTTTGACATAAACCGTAATATCCTTTTTGGTAATGTCTTTATAAGTGAGCCCGTCATCAGTGGTTCCTTCAAACCGCTGATAAATGGTAATTACGCCTACATAAGTTCCGTCAGGCTGTAGTTCAAGGTCGCTGATATACTGAATATTGTACCAGTTGACCGTGACATGGTCATAATTGAGGGCCATTAGTCGCTCAAAATATCTTCTGACTTCAAAAGTCTGTATTTCATCGCGGTAGAGGGATGAAACGCCAATTTCGCTACCTTCGGCAAAAAGTTCGACTGCACGGTCGATGACGCGGTTACCTTCGGAGAAGGGAGTTTCTTTATTTCCGATGATGGAGATATAACGACTCAGGTCGCGCACTTTTTCGATAGCAAGGGAGTCTATGGCGCGTTTTCTTTCGGGGCTGATGACATCATCCTGTGCGAAAGCCGGAAGGGAAAGAGCGATTCCGAAGAGCGCCAAAAGCAGGTATTTATAGCTTCTTATCATGAGGATTAATCTTAATCATGTTTGGAGATAGAATCATTCTGCAGGTGGAATGTTATTATTTTTTGATGAGGTGAAGTTCTTTGATTTTCCCGCTACCATCAAATACGACATTTTCCACATCATTGGGGTTCTTTTTCTGGTCTTTGAGGTAATCGAGGTATTTGCTGATTGTAGTGGGCCGGTCATAGTCATTTTGCCCGTTTTCCTGCATAATGATGATCAGCACAGGGACTTCTTTGGAGCTAAACATCTCAAGCGCCTGATCAATTTTCATATTAGCGATATTCACACTGCCGGCACTGGCGATATCGTTGAAATATCCATTAAGTTGCGCATTAAAAGCAGAAGCCGCTTCCTTGTCCTTTTTCTCTTTTTCAAGTGCCAGCAGCCGGGCTTTTTCTGCGGCGAGTTTGTCCTCTGCCTGACGGATCATGGCAACGATGGCAGGATCAGTAATTCCCATAGCTTTAATATCAGCCAGAACCTTTTCATCGGCCTCCACCTGTGCCAGGCTGGTGTATCTGGCATCGAGGATAGCCTGAAGGGCCGCTTTGGCTTTGGCCAACTGGGCATTGGCTGCGGCTGTGGTCGATTCCTGATTGTCAGTTTCCGTGATTTTCTTCTTCGATTTACAGCCGACAGGCCCACCGAGCATGAAAGCCAGGGCCAGGATCAGGAAAGTTGCGTTGCGGGAAAGTGTAAGCAAACGGCCCGGAGTTGAACCTATGGTTTTCCGGTGTAAATGAGGGTAATTCCAGTACATAGTCTCTTGTTTTTAAGTAATCCTGCTCAAATTTTACCATCTCTGTCAGATAAAATTCCGACAGAATTGTTGATGTTAAAATTAATGGTTTTTCCACAACCTAAAAAATGAAAAGGGTTGCCTGTGAATGGAAAATTCACATTAAGCACTCTTTTCATCCGTATCATCAACCGCAAGGACAGCAACAGCTCCCATTAGTAAAAACACACCTGCAATCACAATCGCAAAAATCGGGCGGCTGTTATACACATGTTTCACTATCGGACCACCGATGATGCCGTTGAGAATCTGCGGGCCGGTAATAAAGAAGTTGAATATCCCCATATAGATTCCCATTTTACCGCCGGGTATGGAGCCTGCAAGAATCGCGTACGGCATAGCCAGGATACTTGCCCAGGCAATGCCGATCCCGATCATACTGATTACCATCATATCCGGGTCTTTAAAGAAAAATATGGAAATGAGTCCAAGTCCTCCGGCGGTCAGGCCAAGTGCGTGGGTGCGGGTGCGTCCCAGTCTCAGGGCAATGGCAGGGAGGAGTAATGCGACAAAAGTGGAAACAAGGTTATATATCCCGAAAAGATACCCTACATTCTGGCCTGCTTCCTGAAATTTTTCGGATTGGGTGTCGTTGGGTTCAAGTCCATATACATGTGTAGCGAGAGCTGAGGTCATAAATACCCACATCGAAAACAGGGCAAACCAGGAAAAAAACTGTACCAGCCCCAGTTGCCGCATGGTTTTGGGCATATTTTTGAAGTCTTTGAAAATATCACCCAGGCGGGGGCGTTCTTCTTCCTTATTTTCTACCGGGTGATACTTTTTGTATTCTTCCGGGGGGTATTCCTTTGTGGTAAAAATCGTCCAGAGTATGGTAGTGAGGAAAAATGCCGCGCCTACATAAAAGGCAAGGAAAAGATAACCATAGTTGCCAAAGCTGTCGCGGTTTTGCCCAAGATGCAGCCAGTCCCCCAGAATATTGGGCAGCCAGGAACCGATTACTGCACCTAAGCCGATGAGGCAGGTCTGAACAGAAAAGCCCAGTGTACGCTGGTCAGAAGGAAGCATGTCTGCAACAAGGGCGCGGAAAGGTTCCATCGCGACATTGATAGAGGCATCCATCATCATAAGCATACCTGCGCCCACATACAGCGCCGGGATAAAGGCTGTAAGCGCCCCGCTGTTGGGAAGCAACACGAGCGCCAGGGATGCAAGGACTGCTCCGGTGAGGAAATATGGTTTTCTACGGCCCAGGCGGTTCCAGGTATGGTCGCTGTAATGACCGATAATGGGCTGTACGACCATACCGGTAACAGGTGCAACGAGCCAGAACCACGACAAGTGTTCGACATCTGCCCCAAAAGACTGAAGGATACGGCTGGCATTGGCATTCTGAAGACCAAAACCGATCTGAATTCCCATGAAGCCGAAACTCATGTTCCAGATTTGCCAGAAAGATAGACGAGGTTTTTCCATTGATCAGGTAGTAGTATGTTCTTTTATAAAATTCATGTGAACATAAGCATAATCCTTGTTTTGGGGAAACGGTTCAGCGTACCAATTGATCCAATGGCACGTTTTCGGTGATAAATTTAGTTCCAATTTATCCGCTGGTTCGATGGTGTTGGAAAGAGGGATTAATTTTCGGAAATAATTTTAACGGGATACTACTAACACGCTCGCATGAAACGAATCAGTTATTTTCTGTGCCTCCTTGTGGTGGGGTTATTTTCCTGCAAAAATGCCCCGGTAACCACGCCTCCTGAAAAGGACACACGGGTGTATGCCACTTTCCCCGAATGGTCACGCAACGCGACCATCTATGAAGTTAATCTCCGGCAATACTCACCCTCCGGTTCCATTAATGAATTTGCTTCTCACAGTCCACGGCTCAAAGCGCTGGGCGTAGATATTCTCTGGCTTATGCCTTTGTATGAGATTGGAGAAGTCAACCGCAAAGGAACGCTGGGCAGCAATTATTCGGTAAAAGATTATTATAAAGTTGATCCTGAATTTGGGACAACAGAGGATCTGAAAAACCTCGTAAAGCAGGTTCACGAAGCGGGAATGTACCTCATTCTCGACTGGGTGCCCAACCACACTTCCTGGGACAATGCCTGGACAGTCGAACACCCCGACTGGTACATGAAAGATGAAAACGGCAACTTCAAACCCCCGGTAGCAGACTGGGCAGATGTCATTCACCTGGATTACAGCAATATGGAAATGCGCCAGGGAATGATTGATGCCATGAAATACTGGATTACTGAATGTAATATTGATGGTTACCGGTGTGATGTGGCGCATATGATTCCGGCGGATTTCTGGAATGACTGCCGCAACCAGCTCAATCAGGTAAAGGAAGTTTTTATGCTGGCAGAAGCAGAAATTCCTGTACAGCACAGCGCATTCGAGATGTCCTATGCATGGAAATTGCACGGGCTGATGAACGAAATTGCCAAAGGAGAGAAAAAAGTCTCCGACATTACCGCCTATTATGATACCTGGGAAAATGACTCTTTCCCCCCCTACGCCTATCGCATGCAGTTTATCACCAATCACGATGAAAACTCATGGAACGGAACCGAGTTTGAGCGTATGGGAGACGGCTACAAAGCCTTCGCCGTACTGGCTTTTTCGCTCCCGGGAATGCCTTTATTATATACAGGTCAGGAAACCGGCCTGGACCGGCGGCTGAACTTTTTTGAAAAAGACAATATTGAATGGAAAGAACACCCGGATGCCGCATTCTACACTACCCTGCTCAAGTTTAACAAAGAGAATCCGGCGATGTGGAATGGCGAATACGGGGGAAAAATGACCATTGTCAGCAACAGCGCCCCGGATCATGTTTTTACCTTCTACACAGAAAAAGAAAATCACAAGGTACTGGTTATGGTCAATCTCTCCGGTGAGGAACAAACCTTCACCTGCGAGGGGGAAAACTATGGCGGAACCTATACGGATGTATTTTCCGGTGAAGCGGCGACGTTTTCGCCCGGAGAAACATACACCCTCGGACCCTGGGGTTACCGGCTGGTAAGCAGGTAACTTCTCTATAAGGATGACATTAAGCATTTCAGATCTTTAGTGAAACACAGTAATTCAGCTCTATTCTCTTATCAACTAAATTACTACTTCGTATGACTAAACTAATCCACGTAATTCAACTCGTGTTTGCCTTAGTCGTGATTCCGTCCTTTGCCCTGGGGCAGAAAAGCCTTACGGGAAAAGTTACGGACTCTGAGACCGGCGAACCGCTGGCAGGGGCGAGCGTCCTGGTGGTTGGCACTACAAGCGGTGCTTTTACAGACCAGGAGGGCAGTTTTCGCCTGACCGTACCGGAAGGCGCCCAAACCATCCGGATTTCTTATCTGGGCTACACACCGCAGGAAGTTTCTGCAGAAGGAGACGACATTCTTATCATCAGTCTGGTTTCTGAGGCAGTGACTACCGACGAGGTCGTCATTATCGGTTATGGATCGGTGAAAAAGGACGATGCAACCGGATCGGTAGTTCCGATCAAGTCTGATTATTTCAACAAAGGCAATATTACCTCGCCGCAGGAGTTGCTGGCAGGAAAAGTTGCCGGTGTGCAGATTTCTACCGGGGGCGATCCGGGGGGAGGCTCCACCATCCGCATCCGCGGTGGGTCGTCACTTAGTGCTACCAACGATCCGCTCATCGTAATTGACGGTGTACCTGTGGCCAACGACGGAATTTCAGGTTCGAGAAACCCGCTCAACATCATTAACCCCAATGATATTGAGACATTTACCGTATTGAAAGACGCCTCAGCAACTGCCATTTACGGTTCGCGCGCCTCCAACGGGGTTATCCTCATCACTACAAAAAAAGGAAGCCTCGGCAAAAAAATCGGGGTAAACTACAACGGAAGTGTAGCATTCTCCAACCGCATCAACTCAATCGATGTATTGTCTGCGGATGAGTTTCGCTCTCTGATCAACACCCGTTATGCCGACGGGCATCCCGCACGTGCACTTCTGGGCACTGCCAATACCGACTGGCAGTCAGAGATCTTCCAGACGGCAACATTCCACGACCACAACGTCAACCTTTCAGGTGGTATCGGCTCCATTCCCTACCGCGTATCGCTGGGTTATACTGATAAAGAAGGTATCCTGAAAACCGACCATTTCAGCCGTACCACTGCTGCATTGAACCTGAATCCGAAGTTCCTCAACAACATGCTTCAGATCAATATCGGGCTGAAATCCATGTTCTCCCGCGACCAGTTTGCCAACCAGGGTGCGATCGGATCTGCCGTTTCTTTTGACCCGACACAGCCGGTAAGGGATGACAACAACGCTTACGGTGGCTTTTTCACCTGGCTTCAGCCCAACGGCAACCCCAACACACTGGCACCGGCCAACCCGGTAGCTCTGCTGGAAATGCGCGATGACCGCTCCAATGTGACCAGATATATCGCCAATGCAACCATTGATTACCGATTCTGGTTCCTTCCTGACCTGAGAGCAAACCTCAACCTCGGTTTTGACCATTCAAGAGGTGAAGGTACGGTAGATGTACCGGCAAATGCAGCTTTTGCTTTTGTGGACGGAGGACGTAAACAAGAGTACTGGCAGGACAAAAACAACGAGTTGCTGGAGTTTTACCTCAACTATACCAAAAAGCTGGGTTCCTCCAACCTCGACGTCATGGGTGGTTATTCGTGGCAGCACTTTTTTAAGGACAGCTACAACTTTTCAACCAGTGCTGACGGTTCCAAAATCCTCCAGCCTGCCAATACATTCCCGAAAGAATATTACCTCCTTTCGCTTTTTGGCCGTGTGAACTACACGCTGATGGATCGTTTTCTCTTCACCTTCACCCTCAGAAGAGACGGAACTTCGCGCTTTTCGGAAGAAAACCGCTGGGGTATGTTCCCTGCAGCAGCTTTTGCATGGAAAATGGTGGACAACAGCGATGCCAAATTTTCAAGGCTGAAACTCCGCCTCGGTTATGGTATTACCGGACAGCAGGATATTGGCGAAGACTACTATCCTTACCTCGCCCGTTACCAGAGCAGCCTCAACAATGCGCAGTATCAGTTTGGCAACGATTTTATTACCACTCTCCGGCCCAATGGGTATGATGCCAATATCAAGTGGGAGGAAACCACTACCTACAACGTAGCTTTGGATTACGGATTCTTCCAAAACCGCATTTACGGTTCGATCGAATATTATCAAAGAACAACCACTGATCTGCTCAACTTCATCCCGGTTCCGGCAGGTACCAACCTGACCAACTTCATCACTACCAACGTAGGTGACTTGAAAAACAACGGGGTAGAGTTTTCTGTGAATGCAGTTGCGGTCGATAAAAAAGACTTCACCTGGGAAATTGGTTTTAACGTAACTGCCAACAAAAACGAGATCACCCGACTCACGGCCTCTGAAGACCCCAATTATCCGGGAGTACTCACAGGCGGTATTGGTGGCGGTGTAGGTAACACGATCCAGATTCACAGCGTAGGTTATCCGGCCAACTCCTATTATGTATGGGAACAGGTGTATGACGAAGCAGGTGTACCCATAGAAGGTTTGTACGTGGACAGAAACGGCGACGGTGTAATCACCCTTGATGACCGTTACCGCTATGAAAACCCCGCGCCCAACGCATTCTTTGGTTTTACCTCCCTGCTCAATTACAAAAACCTTTATTTCTCCTTTGCAGGACGCGCGAATGTCGGCAACTATGTCTATAACAACATTCTATCTGACTACGCTTTCTACAACCGTCTGTACAACAGCACCGGTATCCTGAACAATGCGCACGCTGACATTACGGCCATTGACTTTACCGTACCCCAGTATTTCAGCGATCATTTTATTCAGGACGCTTCTTTCCTCCGGGTGGACAACGTAACCCTCGGTTACAATTTCCTCAATCTCTTTGGAGGAAAAGGGTATATCAAACTCTCGGCTACGGTTCAGAATCCGCTGCTTTTTACGCAGTATCAGGGTCTTGACCCCGAAGTATTCAACGGGATTGACGGAAATATCTATCCCCGTTCCAGAACCATTATGCTCGGTGTGAATGCAGGTTTTTAATTCAAACGGAAATCAAACATGAAACTATCTATTAAATATCTGACGATTATTATGCTGGGAATGTCAGTTTTTATGACTTCCTGCTTCAACGATCTGAATGTCATTCCACTCGATCCGGATGAAGTTACTTCGGCTGTAGTGTATGACAACCCGGCGGCTTACCGTCAGGTGCTTGCCAAGCTCTATGCAGGTTATGCACTCAGTGGTCAGGAAGGCCCATCCGGACAGCCTGACATCAGTGGAATCGACGAAGGTTTTTCTACTTACATCCGTCAGTACTGGAAAGCACAGGAACTGCCGACTGACGAAGCCGTAATTGCATGGAACGACGGAAACATCCACGACTTCCATCAGCAGGACTGGAATGCCAGCAACGAGTTTATCACTGCGATGTACAACCGGATTTATTATCAGATTTCTCTGGTAAATGAATTCCTCCGGGAAACCACCGATGAAAAACTTGACAGCCGCAATGTGGACGCATCTACCCGTGCCGATGTAGCCGAATACCGCACAGAAGCGCGTTTCCTCCGCGCCCTGAGCTACTGGCATGCGCTTGATCTTTTCAGAAATGTGCCTTTTGTAACAGAAGATGATGCTGTGGGTTCATTTTTCCCTGAGCAAATCCAGAAAGGCGAATTGTACAACTTCATTGAAAGCGAACTGCTGGCCATCGAATCACAGATGGTAGCACCACGAGGCAATGAATATGGTCGCGCAGACCAGGCTGCCGCCTGGACCCTTCTGGCCAAACTCTACCTCAATGCAGAAGTCTATACCGGTACTGCCAAATACACCGAATGTGTAACTTACTGCCGCAGGGTAATGGATGCCGGATACTCTCTGGAGCCGGACTACGGACATCTTTTCCTCGCTGACAACAACCAGTCTGACGAAGTTATTTTCCCTATCAGTTTTGATGGAACCAGAAGTAAAACATGGGGCGGAATGACATTCCTGGTGCACGCAGCAGTAGGAGGCAGCATGAGTCCTTCCGAGTTTGGTATCGACGGAGGATGGGGCGGTATCCGCACCACCAGCGCAATCGTTGACAAATTCCCGGCTGTAGGTACCGGAAGCGTGCTTTATGCAGCCAATGATGGTAATACAGCCAACTATCCCAAAATCTACGTACCTGGTGGTTATCAGGGATGGGATCCGGCAACAGCGGCTACCCTGACCTCACCCAATAGCGACGACACCTATGAGGGATATATCTGGCTTGACGCAAATACCGAATTTAAATTCACCCCCAATCCTGACTGGAGTGCCGACTTTGGCGACAATGGGGCAGACGGCACACTTGATGCAGGCGGTGCAAATATCACGGTTGCCAATGCCGGGTATTACAAAATCAATGTCGATCTGGTTTCCAATACCTACACAATTGCAAGTACAAGCTGGGGACTGATTGGTTCTTCGACCCCCAACGGCTGGGATTCTGACCAGGATATGACTTATGATGCTACCGAAGGAGCTATGGTAATTACCATTGATCTGATTGGCGGAGAAGTTAAATTCCGCGCCAACGATGACTGGGGTCTCAACTACGGAGACAACGGCCCCGATGGTATCCTCGAAAAAGATGGCGGTAATATCGCTATTCCCAATTCAGGTACCTATACGATTAAGCTGTACCTCGATAAGCCAGACTATACTTACTCGGTTGAACTTACCAGCTTTGACCGCCGGGCGATGTTTTTCACGGATGGACAGTCAAAGGAAATTGAAGACATTTCGCAGTTTACCCAGGGATTTGCCATCACCAAGTTTAAAAACGTAACCTCCACCGGAGCACCGGGATCTGACCCGACTTTTGTGGACACCGACTTCCCGATGTTCCGCCTTGCAGATGTATATCTGATGTATGCGGAAGCCATTCTCAGAGGCGGTGCAGGAGGCAGCACTTCCGATGCCCTCGACCGGGTCAACGAAATCAGAGCCAGAGCTTATGCCGGGCCTTCGGGCAATATTCAGGCAACTGAGCTTACGCTTGACTTTATCCTCGACGAGCGCGCACGCGAGCTGGTGTGGGAATGCCACAGAAGAACTGACCTGGTTCGTTTTGGCAAATTCAGCAACAGTGCTTATCTCTGGCCGTGGAAGGGCGGCATTCCGGAAGGAAAATCTGTAGCCGACTATTTTGATGTATATCCGATTCCGGCATCAGACATTACTGCCAACCCCAACCTTACCCAGAATACTGGTTATTTCTAATCGCTGACCATTAACCCAAAGAGAAATTGTCATGATGAAAAAATATTTTTTCCTGATACTGACAGCTTTTATTGCTGTATCCTGTGTGGAGAAAGAACTGGGGCCCGTGCTTCAAATCACCGGAACCCCTACCCTCTCCAGCCCGGTCGATGATGCCAGTTGGGTATTGACCGAAGACAAAGCTGACGACCTGCTTCCGGCAATTACCTGGGCAGAACCTGATTTCGGATTCGAGGCAGCCGTTTCCTATTCTGTGGAAATTGACGTTACTGGAAATGACTTTGCAGAACTGGTTACCCTGGGTGTAGTCAACGGACTTACGCTTGACAACCTGACCGTAGGCAAACTGAATTCGATCATGCTTGCCAAAGGTCGCCCCGATGGAGTAGCCTCTGTAATGGAACTTCGCGTTACAGCTACGATCAGCCCTGATGTAACGCCGGTATATTCTCCCACAGTAACTGTCAATATTACCCCGTATAAAGCCACGGTTGTATATCCGCAGCTTCAGGTTCCGGGCAGCTACCAGGGATGGGATCCCGCCAAAACTTCTACGATCATCTTTGACCGGAAAAGCAACGGGAAGTACGAAGGTTATCTTTATTTCACTGATCCCAATGTTGAGTTTAAATACACACAGGGCCCTAGCTGGGATACCAACTGGGGAGATTCGGGTGCAGACGGAAGCCTTGACCCCGGAGGTGATAATATCAAAGCTGTGGATGCAGGAATGTACCGCCTCAACGTAGATCTGAATTCACTGACCCATACCTACGTTCTGACCAACTGGGGACTGATCGGTTCTTCTACTGCCGGTGGTTGGGACTCTGACCAGGACATGATTTTTGATGCAGTAACCGGCCATCTGACCATTACCCTCGATCTCGTTGCCGGAGAAATTAAATTCCGCGCCAATGACGACTGGGCAGTCAATATGGGCGACAATGACGGTAACGGATCTTTGGAATATGACGGAACCAACATTGTCATTGAAGAAGCAGGCAATTACACCATTGATCTGATCATCAGCGAAGCTGACTATACCTACAGCATCAAGAAAAATTAGTAGTAGTAGTTTGTGTTAGATAGCGAAAGGCGGCCCGAATGGGTCGCCTTTTTTCTTTATTAGAAATTACAAACAAGAAATGCCAGACAAGGAATACCAAAGTGAGGATTTACCTTTGGAATTTGGCATTCCTTGTACCTTTATGGCATCTTCGATTTGTCATTTGGCATTTATTCTCCTCACGGCAGCTTCACGATCTTTTTGACGATGCTCGATTTCCCATCGCCGATGCGGAGGAAATATGTCCCGGGCGCAAGCGTATCTCCTGAAAGCGTTTCGGCCTGTTCGCCTGCTCCGTACCATCTGCCGGTTGTTCCGGCAACCCTTTGTCCGGTGATATTATACAGACTTATCTCCACGAAAGCCGGTTTATCGACTGTAAATACCAGTTCCAACTGGTCTGAAAATGGATTGGGGTAAACATTGACCGGAAATAGCGGAACCTCAGGGCCTGCTGAAAGGGTAAGGTCTGGCTGTACCAGGCGCACATCGGTATATATTGCATATTCTCCCGGCTCCAGGCCGATGGAAGACTGTGTATTGGACACGTTGATGCTGTCTCCCGTCAGGTAATTGTACCACCAGCCTGTGTGCTGGAAGTTGGGGTTACCAGAGGCAAAGGTGACATCAAAATTGCCAATCACCGTTACATTCATCTGCGCGTCGTTGAGGTTGATTCGTTTGAATCCTCCTGAAAGGGCAAGTGAATAGGTATCTGTCCGGAATACGTCATACTCTTTTTTCAGGGAAATCAGTGCACTATACACATTGTAAAGCCTGCGGCGATAAGGGCCGGTGAAGTATTCCCATTTTATCGGCTTCTCTCCTACCCTGCCATTAAAATCTATGCTGACGTCGTAGCCCAATTCGCCAAACTGCCAGATCATTTTCGGACCGGGAATAGTAAAAAAGAAAGCCGCAGCAGCTTCCATTCTTGAAAGTGCCGTAGGCAGGTTTTTTACACTATAGCTGCCACTGGAATTGCCAAAACTCAGGTTTTTAAACATCAGCCTTTCTTCATCATGACTTTCCATATAACCCACTACATAGGGGTTGGTCCAGCCTCGCTGTTTGTAAGAAATCCATTCGAAGTTGGACTGGCTTACATAACCCATGGTAGCTTCGTTGTAATTGAAATTCAGATTTCCCCACAACATCATACCATAATCGGAAAGTTCTTTTTCTTCAGTATTATTGGCGAAATGCTCCAGAATAAAATATGACTCAGGGTCCACCGTGCGAAGCTGGTCAAACATGCGCTTCAGCAGGGCGATCCGGGAAGCATCATAGGCTGACCAGGCGTTCACATCGCTGCCATAATCCACCTGAGTAAACCCTTTGGACAAATCCATCCGAAATCCGTCGAAATGGTATTCTTCCACCCAGTAGGCGAGCACCCGATCGGCAAATTCTTTGGTCTGGGGGCTTTCGTGGTTAAAGTCGTAACCCACGTTAAAAGGGTGTTTGGCGATGGGGTTAAACCAGGGGTTTTCCGGTGAGGGGCGATTGTTGACGGGATCCCAGTAAAGCTGCACCAGCGGGTTTAGCCCGAAGGCATGGTTGAGTACCATATCCAGAATGACCACAATCCCGCGGTTGTGGCAGGTGTCGATAAAGGCTTTAAGGTCTGATCCCGGGCCATAATATTTGTCTGTGGCAAAAAAGAAACTGGGGTTATATCCCCAACTGCTATTGCCCTCAAATTCCATAATCGGCATAAGCTGGATCGCATTTACGCCCAGATTCTGAAGGTAACTCAGCGTGTCGATCAGCGTTTTATAATCGTGCGCAGCTACAAAATCTCTGACCAGCAATTCATAAATCACAAGATCGGTAGGATCGGGTCTGTTCCAGGAGGTAGTCTGCCAGTTGTATTCCGGTTGAGCGGTTTGAAGCACAGACACAATACCTTCTGTGAATGGCGGATAGGGTTTCAGATTGGGATAGGTCTGTGGCCCGATATACTGGTCATTCCAGGGATCGAGAATTTTTTCTGCGTAGGGGTCGGCAATTTTCATTGAGCCATTGACCAGATATTGGAAAGCGTATTCCTGCCCCGGAACCAGTCCTGAAATTTCCAGCCAGTAGGTGGTACTGTCAGGCGTGAGGTTCATCTGAAAATCTGCATTGGGCGTCCAGTTGTTAAAATCACCGAGTACATAGACAAAATCTTTATTGGGCGCATATAAAGCCAGTATAACTGTAGCGTCATTGATTTCGTTGATGCCTGGTTTTACACCTGCGGGAAGGCTGGCCACGGGCTGAGGCCCGGAGACGACGATCAGGACAGAGTCTTTTTTGACTGAGGTACCATTGTCGGCTTCAAATCGCAGCCATTTATTGCCTTGTGAAGTGGGAGTATAGGAATAAACCATTGATTTACCCGAAGCCTGATTTACAGACACCCCGTTTTCATACAAAGTAAGAGCAGAAGAATCGGAAGCGGCAGCTTTTATTTCGATGATATCGTTGACCGTAGCAAATGCAGCCGAGGCGGGAGTAAGAATGGCAACATGAAGGTCTCCGCTGGTAAATACGGGATAATAGATATCAGAACCGTCGGTATCGCGTCCGACTTTTGACCCATCTACATTGCGGAATACAAAAGCGAGTTCTTTTACCGTTTCGCCACCCGGTACGCCGTAATAGGTGCGGATATGGTATTTGATCTGGTGTTTGTTATTGCCCAGGCTGGTCATCAGCACCTTTGGATCGGCAGTGCCCCAGTTTCCCTGTACATATTTCCAGTCATTGGGCGTAGTGCTAGCATTGGTGATGAGTCCGGCATGAGCATAGACCGGAGAGACACCGGTAAGGGCGGCGTTACCCTGTGTAGCGTCATAGACGATGGTTACCGTATCATCGGGGGTAGGAAAAACGGGGTCCACCGACAGAATCTGTGCCCGCAGCGAAAATGGCAGCAGCACGGAAAGAATTGAAAACAGAATGGCAGTAGTCTTATTCATATTGTGTTAATGTTTATGGCGCAATAATAACAGGTAAACTCAGCAGATTTCGCACCAGTGGATCATTTGGTACAAATCAGGCAAAATTCAAGGGGCCAGTATATCGGATGAACCGCAATCTGTGTCAGAATTATCACTTTTCCGCAAAAGCATCCAGGCGCATCAGATTCATTTCTTCAAAATCTTTGTCAACAACTACGGAAAATGGTTCATCAATCGCATCAGGATCGATGGTAAACATAGTGGTTTCGCCATCCACAATCATGCCTGCCGGAGAAAAGGGAAGTCCGTGAAAAATCAGGCGAAATTCTCCGTACTCAGAATTGTAACGACCTTTTTTCCGCTGCAAAATCTGAACGACCGAAGGTGCCTCAACCCGAAGGGTAAAGGTGCGGACGGTATGGTTGCCCAGTTCGTAGTCATAATACTCCCCGGCATCTTCATATAACTCACTGGTGTACTGGCCTTTACAATGATAAATATGCAAATCCAGCACTTCGATTTTTTCCTGCCCCACATATTGCATGACGGGGCTTTGGGGAATAGTCGCGCCGGCTCTGATGAATATAGGGAATTCATCGAGGGTTGCATCTGCAAAAAACTCTGCCCCGCCTTCTGTGGTCTCATCGGTCCAGAAATTGTACCAGGTACCTTTGGGAAGATACATTTTCCTTCCATCGGAATCGGGCTCAGCAATGGGGCAGACGAGGATATTGTCCCCTACTGCAAACTCTTCCATCCGGAAATAGGTCTCCGGGTCTGTCTGGTCGAGAAAACTGAGGGGGCGAATCACCGGCGTGCCTGATACGGTATGCCGCCAGAAACTGGTATAAATATACGGGAGCAACTGATAACGCAGCCGGATCGCTTTTCTCACAGCGGAGGTATAGGGTTCACCAAATGACCAGGGCTCCTGATCGCCATGATCGCCGGAAGAATGGGTGCGGAAAAACGGATGGAAAACGGCCATTTGTATCCAGCGGGTGTACAGTTCGCCGTTGCACTCGCCGATAAATCCGCCGATATCCGAACCACAAAACGAAATTCCGGATATGCTGAGGCGCTGACACTGGATATTGGCCATCCACAGGTGCTCCCACGTTGCGAGGTTATCGCCGGTCCAGACTGCGGCATAACGCTGCAGGCCCGAATAACCCGACCGGCTGATCAGGAAGGGTCTTCTGGGGAAAATAGCCTTTTTGACTCCGTGATAAGAAGCCCGGGCCATTTGCATACCATATACATTGTGCGCTTTCCGGTGGCTGCACCGGTTGCCGTCGTAATCGTGCCTTGTGTCCACGGGGAAAGTGCCGCGCTCCATATCCGCGGGCTCGTTCATATCATTCCAGATACCGTGAATGCCCGATTTCATAAAATCCTTGAACAGTGAAGCCCACCAGTCCCGCACTTCAGGGTTGGTAAAATCAGGAAAATGGCACGCGCCGGGCCAAACTGTTCCTTTCATCACCGGGCCATCCGCTCTGCGGCAGAAGTACCCCTTTTCAATCGCCTGTTGATACACAAAGTAGTTTCTGTCGATTTTAATTCCCGGATCGAGGATCACGACAGATTTAAACCCATCGGCTTCCAGTTCGGCCACCATTCGCCTCGGGTCGGGAAATCTTTCCTTATCCCAGGTAAAGCAGCGAAATCCATCCATATATTCAATATCCAGATGGATTACATCACAGGGAATTTCCTTCTCCCTGAATTTTTTTGCCAGTTCTTTTACCTTACCTTCGGGATAATACGACCATTTGGACTGATGATAGCCCAGTGCCCACATCGGAGGCAGTTCGGGTTTGCCGGTCAGGTAGGTATAACTTTCTGCCACCCGGAGGAGTTCGGGACCATATATAAAATAATAATTCATTTCCCCGCCTTTTGCCCAGAAAGTGCAGACATCTCCCCTGTCGTGGCCGAAGTCAAAGCGGGTGCGGAAAGAATTATCGAAAAAAATGCCATAACCGAGATTGTGGTGCAGCCCAAAATAAAACGGGATGTTTTTATACAGCGGATCAGTCGTTTTTTCATATCCGTATGTATCAGAGCCCCAGTTTTCAAACCGGAGTCCCCGCATATTGAGCCGGTTGGGTTTGTCGCCGAGGCCAAAAAAGTTCTCCTGCTCCTGAATCTTTTTACTGCAATAGACAATATTGCCTCCATAGTCAGGGTGAGGATCCCAATGGAAGCCATTTTCGTCTTCGGAGATCAGTTTTCCGCTCTTATTGTAGATAGAGGTGTGAAGGGTTTTCCTGATCCGGCATTCAATCTCATCGGTTTTCAGGACAAAAACATCACCGACGGCTGTCAGGCTATGGGCACATTCTGGTGCAGGGAGATCGCCTTTGGTATGAATGGCATAGGAGAAATCAGACTCAGGTCTTCCTTCAGGGAAAAAGCGAAACCGAATGATATTTTCGGCATATACAGAAACTTCAAGAATAGTTTCAGGACAGTAGAAATAGTATTTATTTTCTTTCTGTTCCCAATAAGAAACCAACTGAGGATTTTTCTTCCGGTTTTGCACGACAGATTTCAGTTACTGTTGCCTCAAATGATAGTTTACCAAATGTTCGATAGGGTCTTTAATAAAGTTGCCTACCGTTATTTTTTTATTTTCACAAGCCTGAGTAAAAGGGCCGGCGAAGTAATAACCGACCGAACCGATTACATCGAGGGGGAGTTGCCCGGAGTTGTCAAAACGGCACACAGTGGTGGAGAGAAAATCTTCAAACCGCCCGGTCACCAATTCAAAAACCTCAGCCAGGTGCAAAAATTCACGAAGAAAAGGAGCGAGCACGGCCATTCGCACATTGGGTTTGGGGTGACGGGTAATGGCCATTTTCAAATCGTGAAGATTCATTCCTTCCTTTTCGAGAACATAATTTCCCACCGCATCGGGAAGATCGCCCTGGAGCATAGCTTTTATCAGGCTTCGGCCCAGGTCGGCACCCGAACCTTCATCGCCGAAAAGGTATCCCAGTCCGCCCCGGATTTCATCAATTTCGCCCTGACTGTGAAGGCACGCGCTGGAGCCGGTGCCGAGGATACATACCATACCTTCTGATCTGCCAGTACTTCTGACTGCGGCAAGCAGATCATACCCGATCGTGACATCAGCATAGGGAAAAATAGTCTCAAAAATACCTTTCATCAGGGCATTCTGCGCTTCACCGCGGGTTCCTGCACCATAAAAAAAGATTCTGGAAATATTTTCTTCGGGTAAATGGTTTTGTTGTAATGCTTGAATCTCTGATTTTATGGCTTCTTCGGGCATTACATTAGGGTTAAATCCCCGGCTGCGGAAAGAATTCACAATTTCTCCATCCCGGCAAAGCCGCCATTCCGTTTTGGTCGATCCGCTTTCAGCAATTAACATATCCACAATCCAAATTCGTTAAATATTGCCGGATTCTCAAACCTTATTCAATTTTATTTGAAAATCAGTAATTACATTCATGTAATGAATATAGGCATCAAAAGGGGATTTCCATGGGGAAAAATGCGCATGTACGTTGGCATCCGCACCTTCACGGGTAGCCATGTAATAAAAGTGATCTGACGTCTGAAGCAATGACCATTCCCGGAGAATCTCCGGTGTATTTTTTTCCAATACCTGCTGGCGGAGTCCATATACTTTTTCCAGCGCTTCTTCCTGCATTTCATTGCCTTTCCAGGGAGATATGTCTTTGTCGGTACCTGCCCATGACTGAAACCGGGAGGCATCAAAGCTGCCTTTTGCTTCATATCTGGCAAAAACCTCGGAGGGGGTGAGAAAATCGAGATTTCCTGTCTGCAAAACTGCCTCCGGAAGTGCCTCAAGGAAGCCCAGAATTCCGGTATCTGCCTTATGATGCTCGCCAAAGGTCTCATAATCGAGTCCGAGACAGATCACTTCGCCCTGTTGTGAAGCCAGCCAGCCTGCAAATACATCGGTATGAAGCGGATAATGCGCCCAGTTTCGGTCACCAAAGCGAAAGCCCAGGTCATCGGACAAGGCATAATTGCGAAGCAGCAGTTTAATTTTGTTGTAGTGGGGCGGATGATAGAGGTAATGGGGCGAACGCCCGTGCAGCCCGGCCTGCGTTCCTTCGGCAATAATTCCGGAGTAGCCCAACTGAGAAATATAAAAGCCCAGATGATTCTGGTAAATGAGTTCGGTGTTGCGGAAAACGGAGGGAGACTGCCCCAGAAGTTCCTGTATTTTACTTTTATGGAGCGTGAGCTGACGAAAGAACTCTTCCCGGTCAAATAAAAAACTCAGCGAATGATAATAAGTTTCAGCCAGGAACTCCACGCATCCGGTTTGGGCCAGCCGTCGAAAAGAGTCCAGCACATCCGGCCGGAAGTTTTCCAACTGCTCCAGCACAGACCCGCTGAGCGAATAGGCCACCCGGAATTTTCCTTTATGTTTTTCTATTGCAGAGAGAATCGTCTGATTGGCAGGAAGATAACAATGATCTGAAATACGTTTAAGCAGTGATTCATTCTGCCTTTTATTCCAGTATTTATGGTGGCTTCCGATATGGAAGACCGAATAGGGTCTGAGCCTGTAGGGTTGGTGAACCTGAAAATATAGACAGACAGATGGCATGAGTGATAGTTATTTTTTTTGTGCCGATAATCTTTCAAAACCGGCAATCGCTTTTCGGGCAGATATATCCCAACTGATACTTTCCAGATCTTTTTGTGTGGCGGCAACGGTTTTACGCCAAAGGGAAGGGTCATTAAGCAGAGACAGTACCCACGCCGCCATCTGGTCTGTATCGTGGTAGTTGGCTTTGGGTGCGTGTTTCAGCACTTCCGATACGCCCGACTGATGGGAAATCACGCAGGCAACGCCCATTTGTACAGCTTCGGTGGCGATAAGTCCAAACGGCTCAGAAACAGAAGGCATCACCAGTACATCTGCCATGGCCAGAAGTTTGCGAAGGTCTTTGCCCGAAAGAAAGCCGGTAAAATGGATTTTGTCGCCAAGCCTGGCTTCGGCAACGGTCTGCACCAGTTCGGGAAGTTTTTCGCCCTGCCCGGCGATGGCAAAACGCACATTCGTATATTTTTCAAGTACCTTCATCGCCATTTCGAGGAAATAGCCGGGACCTTTCTGTGCGACAAGTCTTCCGGCAAAAACCACCAGCTTTTCGGGGAAGGGCGGCGTTTTGCGATAACTTTTGAGTTTTTCGAGACCATTGGGCACTACCCATATTTTGTCAGGATCGATTTCGTAGTGGTTTTCAATTACATCGGCCGTATAATCACTGACAGCCATCACGAGGTCGGCTTCCTGCATCGCGTGTTTTTCCAGTTCAAACACATATCCTTTTTTCTCCGGGCCGCTGCGGTCGTATTCGAGAGAATGAACGTGCAATACCAGCGGCTTGCCCGATATAGCCTTGATTTCAAGTCCGGCGAGAAAGGTCATCCAGTCGTGGGCGTGGATAAAATCAAACTGCAATTTACGCGACAGGCGGGAAGCAATGTCGGTAAACTCGCTGATGCGGGTCAGCAGATCAGAACCGTAGAGTGCGCCCAGCCTGAATTTCCGGGGCATACCGATGATATTATCCTTCACTGGCCTTTCTACAACCATGACCGGTCGGGAAGCGGGTTTCCGGGTATAATACAACGTAGGCTGCTCATAGCCGGAAAGCGACACATCAACATAATCGATGTGTACTTTTGAAAGGATTGACCTGTGGATTTTGGGCGTTTCTCCTGCCAGTTTTTCTATATCTACCTCATTTGCCCCGATCAGTTGGAAGTTTTCTGCCAGCGTACGGGGATCTGACCGGGGAATAATCACCGAGATTTCGGCGTATTCGCTGAGTGCCCGGGTAAGGCCCAGCGAGGCGACCCCCAGTCCCCCGTTGATCTGAGGGGGGAATTCCCAGCCAAGCGTTAGGATTTTGTATTTCATGAATGAATCTGCAGTGCTTTCTGATAGGCTTCTTCGTAATACCGGGCGAGGTTTTTCCAGTCAAACTGTTCGGCAGCTTCTACCAGCTTATACCGCTGCGCGATGCGTTTTGCGCGTGACATTTTGGCAAAGGCAAACAACTGGTCGGCCAGTTGGTTGGCCGCTTCATCGAAGCTCCGGTTGACCCGGTTGACTACATAAACCCCTGCCTTCTCGGGATTATCAAAAGTCTTGAGCAGATAATCGCCAAACCCCGCCATATCACTGGTAATAGCAGGTACACCAAAAGACATACACTCCATGGGCGTGTATCCCCAGGGTTCGTAAAAACTGGGGAAAATACCGAGATGGCAACCTTTTACGAAGTCCAGATAGTCCATCCCAAACAAGGGGCTTGTACTGGAAACAAAGTCGGGGTGATAGACCATTTTGACCCTGTCTTCTTTATAATTGAGCAGGTTGGCCATGCGCATAAAATTGAGCACCTCGTCTTTGGAGTCATCTACCAGATTGTGGGTTACAATGGGCGGAAGGGAGTCGCTGTGCCAGTTTTGAACACTGCGGCGGAGGTTGATTTTCCAGTAATCATCGACAAACTCATTGAGGTCGGGAAATTTGTTATAATCGCTGGAGATGGTGTTGTCAAACAGCCGATCACCGAGCTGTTGTTTAATTTCTTCAACTGTCTGGCGCACTTTATCAAGCGTAGCGCGGGATTCCAGTACCCTCGGGTTGATGGACGTATAGTCGCGTTTGGTGATAAAAAACATGACCACGGTAATATCCACCCCTGCGTCTTTGAGTCGCCAGTTGAGGCGGGCGAGCGCTTCGAGGGTGAGGTCATAGCCCTTGTTTTTGTATTCATATCGCCCGGAGGTGAAAAAATACATGGTTTTGTCGAGGTCAAAGGAATGGTTCTGAAAAAAATGGCCTCTGACAAACTCGTGGATCAGGTCTTTGTTGCGCTGGTGTACGTTCTGTATTTCGTGAGAAATATCATATTTGCTCAGTCGCCAGCCATTGGGGGTAATCACTTCGGGGCGTCGCCCGATCAGCGCTTCACATTCACGGGCGGTAACCTCACTTACTGTGGTAAAAATATGCGCACCATGAGCGGCAGCGCGTTCAAATTTTACCTGGGTTTCGATATTAAAGTGGCGGGCTTCTTTGCCCCAGTCGTAGGTGTGAAGATTATCGTAAAAATCGGGGTCATTCATAGCCAGATACCGGCCCAGCATGGTAGCATGGGTAGTAAAAACGGTGCTGATAGGCAGCTTGTCTCTCCTGATTTCGGGGATAGACGTTGCGGCCATCCATTCGTGCACCTGTGCTACAACTGGCTGTGTATTCACATCGGGCTCAGAGAGTCGCGTCATAAATACCTTCACCAGCCAGCCAAAAGCTACAACGCCATTGATCAGATCATCATCGCCTGGCGTGCTGATATCGTGATGCTCCCATAGCAGGTATTTAATCTCTGCCAGCCGGTCATATACGCTGTAAGGAGGAAGTAATACTGTGAGTGGCCGCCCATTGGTAAGCCATCGTCCGTAATGCACCTGAAACCCCATGCTCCGCATTTTGGTAACAGCGCGCCCAAAAGGATCATCCCCGGGCTCGATGGGCTCAAACACCGCCATGACATTCTGATTGATATAGGGACCGATCAGAAGATAACGGCTGCCCCATTTTTCCAGCATGGTGGGGACCTTTGAGCGAATCACCGCATTGATGCCACCGACAGGGTTGGCAACCTCCCAGGAAACTTCCACCAGAAGGGCCTGCGGGTCCTGGCCCGAGAGGTGGGCTTGTCCGTTGGACTGAGTATGAAGATATTCGGCGTTTTCTACAGACATATATTTACCTTAATTCAGCCTAAAAAATACAAATTGATAGGAGTTTTACAAATATTTAGCTTAATCCATTTGTTTCAATCAAAATCATAGATAAAGAAGCCACAACCGCACTTTGGCGAATTTCATCCCGTGATCCTTTAAACTGAAATTTCCGGGCTTTGCCTTTCCCCCCGCGATCGGCCCAGGCGATATATACCAGCCCTACGGGCTTATCATCCGAGCCGCCCCCCGGGCCTGCGATCCCACTGATTGCCAGGGCAATCGTAGCAGCGGATCTTTCGATAACCCCGCGGGCCATTTCCATTGCCACCTGTTCGCTCACCGCCCCAAAGGTTTCGAGTGATACCGGCAAAACGCCCAGCAAATCCTTTTTCGAACTGTCGCTATAGGTAACAAAACCCAGGTCAAATACAGCAGATGCACCAGCAACAGAAGTAATTGCAGCAGCGACCAGGCCACCGGTGCAGGACTCAGCCAGGGCAAGCCTGATCTGATTTTTGTTGCAATGGGAAACCACGCGGGCCGCAAGTTTTCTGGATTCAATATCGGACATAATGCACTTAATTGCGGGTTAATACCAATGCTGTGCGGTTGGTGGAATATAACCTGATCCGGAAATTGCCATATTCATCCTTCCGGGTAGGATATTCAAGCGCATCATCTATCCTTCCATGGCCGCCATAGGCTTTAGAATCAGTGTTCAGAATGATCCGGTACGGGCCTTTGTCAGGAACGGTAAATTCATAATCAGGCACAGACCGGGAAGGATGGAAATTGAACAGAAAGACTAAGTTATTTCGTTCAAAAACGACTACCTGATTGGCATCGTCCATATTCAATGGGTTGGCAGGCAGGGAGGTAAGAACAAAATTATCCTTTAACACAGAAATCATCCCCCGATCAAATTGATTCAGAAATTTGTATTTCAGATCGGCCCTGTCCACCAGTGACCATTGGCGGCGGGCATACTTGTAGCTCCAGTTGTTGCCTTCACGCGGAAAGTCAATCCATTCGGGATGGCCAAACTCATTGCCCATAAAATTGAGATACCCCTCACCGCCCAGGCTGGCGGTAAATAACCGCAACATTTTATGGAGCGCGATTCCTCTGTCGATGACGGGGTTTTCATCGCCTTCCATCATATGCCAGTACATTTCCTGATCCATCAGCCAGAAAGCCAGGGTTTTGTCTCCTACCAGCGCCTGGTCGTGAGATTCGGCATACGCAATGGTTTTTTCCTTAAACCTCCGGTTGGTCAGTACATGCCACATTTCGTGGATGTTCCATTCTTCGTCGCGTTTGTGTTTGAGGATTTTAATCCAGTAATCGGGAATGCCCATACCCAGGCGATAGTCAAATCCGATCCCTCCGTCTGTAATTTTCCGGCAACCGCCGGGCATTCCGCTCATATCCTCAGCAATGGTAATGGAGCCGGGTTTTACCGTGTGGATAAGTTCATTGGCCAACTGAAGATAGGTAATGGCATCCCACTCTACTCCCTCACGAAAATATTTATCATAATGATCAAAGGTCACATAATCTCCGTGATGGAAATACAACATGGAAGTTACCCCGTCAAAACGAAACCCGTCAAAATGAAACTCCTGCAACCAATACGCCAGATTGGAGAGCAGAAACTGACGCACCTCCCACTTTCCGTAGTTGAAGAGTTTCGAATCCCATGCCGAATGCTCGCCCCTTCCTCCGGGATGAAAATACTGATCTTTCGAGCCATCAAACTCATTCAGCCCTTCACCAAAGTTTTTCACTGCGTGCGAATGAACCACATCCATGATCACGGCAATGCCCAGTTCATGCGCCCGGTTGACCATATATTTCAGGTCCTGAGCTGTACCAAACCGCGAAGAGGGAGCAAAAAAATTGGAGACGTGATAACCAAATGACCCGTAGTAGGGATGTTCCTGTACGGCCATCATCTGAATGGCATTATATCCCAGCTTCTGTATGCGGGGGAGAATATGATCGGCAAACTCTCGGTATGTCCCTAATCCTTCCTTTTCCTGCGCCATACCCGTGTGGCTTTCATAGATAAAAGGGGCTTCTATCGAAGAAGGGCTGAATGCAGCGTCTGTCCAGTGAAAAGGTTGATTGATATCCACTATTTCACCCGCAAAATCAATCGAATTTTCGCTCTGTACTGCACGGAAAATATAGGCCGGAATGCGGTCATAGGTGCCGTTTTCCCCTATAACATGAACTTTTACTTTAGAGCCGACGGTCAGGCGGGCTTCAGCAGAATCGTCAGGAAGGAAAATTTCCCATATCCCGTTTTCACCCTTTTTGAGCGGATGCGATGACCTGTTCCATCCATTAAAATCGCCGATCAGAAATAACGCTTCGGCTTTAGGTGCCCATTCTCTGTAACGCCAGCCCTGGGCCATGGGATCGTAATGAATTCCCATTTGCTTGTATGCCTGCGCAAAATCGGAAAGGCTGCCCGAGGCGTCTGCAATCTCCTTCATGGCAACTTTGAAGCGATCGAGCCGATTGTCTATTTCTTCGGAATAAGGCTCAAGCCAGGGGTCATCGGCAATCAGCCCCAAAACTTTTTTCTTTTTCTTTACAGGTTTCATATCCTACAAAGTATCAAAATATCCGGCGATTTTTCAAAATCAGTTTGACAAATGATAAAAGTATGCATGCATAATTTGTTTCGGGTAAAATTTTCTGATTATATTCGTAATTCGCCTAAAGGACTGCTTATGTATGATTATATTATCGTAGGCGGAGGAACCGCCGGTTGCGTTCTCGCCTATCGTCTGACTGAAGATCCCTCCGTGAAGGTATTGATGATTGAAGCCGGAGGAAAAGACAAAAGTCGCGCGATCAAAATCCCCGCTGCATTTTCCCGTACATTTCGAACCGAAAATGACTGGAACTATTCGACCCCGCCCCAGCCCGGCTCGGCCAACCGCAGTTATTATCTTCCCAGAGGCAAGGTGATTGGCGGGTGCAGCAGTGTCAACGCCATGATCTATATCCGGGGAAATAAGCATGACTATGATTCCTGGGAAAAGGAAGGAAACAGGGGATGGGGATTTGCCGATGTGCTTCCTTATTTTAAAAAATCAGAGCACCAGACTCGTGGGGAAAATGCTTTTCACGGGGTAAATGGCCCCTTTCGGGTTACAGATCTCAATGAACGGTTTCCTATTTCCTACGCATTTGTAGAAGCGGGTAAAGAACTGGGATACGCATTTAATCCGGATTTCAACGGAGAACAGCAGGAGGGATTTGGCCACTATCAGGTCAACCAGAAAGACGGAAAAAGGTTTAGCGCTGCGGATGCATTCCTGCGACCTGCGCTTTCCCGCCCCAACCTCAAGGTCATCACCCATGCCACAGTGAGGAAAATTATTATTGAAAATAACCGGGCGGTGGGAGTAGAATATCAGCTTCCAACGCATATTCAGCAGGTAAAAGCCTCCAAAGAAATTATTCTCACCGCCGGCGCGTACAATACCCCGCAAATTCTTATGCTCTCCGGCATCGGGGAAGCAGACGCACTGCGCAGATTGGGTATCCGACCGGTGACCAACCTTCCCGGTGTAGGTAAAAACCTTCAGGATCACCTGATTTTCCCGATGGTTTTCCACAATAAAGACCGCCATACCCTCGAAAACGCCGAAAGCCTGACCAGTCTGCTCAATTTCCTTATCTGGGGGGAAGGGCCGCTCAGCAGCAATGTGGCTGAGTCTGGTGCTTTTATTCATACCCGCAGCGGACTTGCAGGGCCGGACATACAGTTTCACTTTGCCCCCGGATTTTTTATGAATCATGGATTCGACACGCCGCCCAAAGGCCACGGATTCAGCTATGGCCCTACCCTGCTGCAACCAGAATCCGTTGGTGAAGTCAGTCTGATCTCAGCCAACCCACTGGAAGCGCCGCTGATTGATCACAAATATTTTTCGGACACCGCAGACCTCGATACGCTCGTAGCCGGTTTTGAGGTTGGCAGTGCGCTGATACAAACAGCAGCACTCCGACCGTATTTTGACGGATATTTTTTGCCCGGACGTGCTCTGCGCACCAAGGAAGAAATCCGCACCCATATCATTCGCAATGCCCAGACGCTTTACCACCCGGTGGGAACCTGCAAGATGGGGCGCGATGATATGGCGGTCGTTGACGACAATCTCAGGGTCATTGGTATTGACGGACTTCGCGTCGCCGACGCTTCGGTTATGCCCAAAGTGGTCAGAGGTAATACCCATGCGCCCGTTTTGATGATCGCAGAAAAGGCCGCAGATTTTATTCTTTCTGAGGCCGGCCTTTCTGTTTCGGCACCCGAGGCGAATGTTTCAGAAAAATCCGGTGCTGTCGCCTGATCAGGAGACCAGATTCAGTAGAAAAGCATATTCTAATGCCACCTCCCGATAGGCTTCAAACCGACCTGACGCGCCTCCGTGCCCGGCGTCCATATTGGTATGCAGCAGCAGGAGATGGTCGTTGGTCCGGAATTCTCTGAGTTTGGCAACCCACTTGGCAGGTTCCCAGTATTGAACCTGCGAATCGTGAAACCCTGTAATAACGAGTAAGTGAGGGTATGCCTTCCTTTCTACATTGTCGTAGGGCGAATAAGAAAGCATATAATCGTAATACAATTTTTCACTGGGGTTGCCCCATTCGTCGTATTCTCCGGTCGTAAGGGGAATTTCGTCATCAAGCATGGTGGTAATCACATCGACAAAGGGCACAGAAGCCACTGCTCCGTAAAACAAATCAGGCCTCAGATTGATAACTGCGCCGATCAATAACCCGCCTGCACTTCCTCCCATACAAAACAACCTTTCCTTTCGGGTATAACCTTCCCTGACCAGATGTTCGCCACAGGCAATAAAATCCGTAAAGGTATTTTTTTTGTGAAGCATTTTCCCCGCCTCATACCAGTGTCTTCCCAGATCAGAGCCGCCGCGAATATGTGCAATAGCAAAAATAAACCCTCTGTCGAGCAGACTCAGCCGCGCCGGGCTGAAATAGGCATCCATGCTATAGCCGTAGGCTCCATATCCATAGAGGAGAAGCGGCGCATTTCCATCCCTGGCCGTGGATTTGTGCCAAACCAGAGATACGGGAATATCTGTACCGTCTTCTGCCCGGGCGTGAATTCGGGCGGAAACATAATTATCAGGATCGAAATCCCCCTGTATTTCCTGCTGTTTTTTCAACACCCGGGAGCGATCCACCATGTCAAAGTCATAAACAGAGGCAGGGGTAGTGAGCGACTGATAGGAAAAGCGGAGTATATGGGTATTAAAATCCGGATTTACGTCCACTCCGGCAGAATAAGTCGGATCGGGAAAATCAATGTAATATGATTCCCCGCCTTTCCATGGGATCACCCTGATTTGATTGAGGCCGCCCTTTCTTTCATCCAGCACCAGATAATCGCTGAAAATTTCAATCCCTTCCAGCAGCACGTCTTCGCGGTGGGGAATAACCTCTACCCAGTTGTGCCTGCCCGAATCTATAACAGGCGCCTTTACCAGCCTGAAATTTTTTGCCTGGTCGTTGGTCAGCAGATAAAAATCATCGCCATAATGGTCAACGGAGTATTCGTGCTCTTTTTCGCGGGGGAGAATTACCGAAAACTCACTATCGGGCTGGTCGGCGGGAATAAAACGCACTTCATCAGAAAGGGTGCTGGAAGAATGGATAAAGATCACCGCGCGGGATTTTGATTTGCCAACATGCGCAGCGTATGCCTCATTTTTTTCTTCAAAAACGAGGGAATCAGTCCCAGGATCTGTACCAAGGGTGTGTTTGAAAATCTTGTCAGCGCGCAGCGTTACCTCATCCTGCTTACTGTAAAAAAGGGTTTTCCTATCCTGAGCCCAGACGATATTTCCGGTAGTTTCGGGGATAAATTCAGGAAAAACCTCGCCGGTTTTAAGGTCTTTAAAGTAAACCGAATAAATTCTTCGTCCCTGAAAATCGACGGAATAAGCGAGAAACCGG